>JAJCZL010000034.1 GCA_029262415.1 Deltaproteobacteria bacterium
GCGGACACGCGCGATTCCCGCCGCGATCCGCCGCGAAGTATGGAGACGCGACGCCGGTCGTTGCAGGTTTGTCGATGCACAGGGACGGCGCTGCCGAGCGACAAGCTGCATCGAGTACCATCACGAGATCCCCTACGGCAAAGGCGGCCGCCACGAGGCAGGCAATATTGCGCTGCGTTGCCGGGCCCACAACCAGTATCAGGCAGAGCTGGATTACGGACGAACTTTCATGCTGGGCAAGCGTCGCGGCGCGGGTCCACATTCCGCGCGGAATGTGCAGCCGGGCCTGTCATCGAACGGCCTCTCTCCCTGGGTTTTGCGCCGGCCATAGCACCGCTTGAGCCGCTCCACCTCGCTCATGCCGACGAGTCTGCCTCAGCGTCTCTGAAGCTTTGAGCAGTCTTGGGTCAGGCGGCTAGCCGCCGATCCGGAACATCTCGACGCGTTTTGATGCCGGCTTGGTCGTGGTGCGGAACTCGGAGTAGCGATCCTCGCGTTTGCCCCAGACCCCGGCGACTATCTTCCTCAACTCATCGTCCGATGCGCCGCCGCGTAGCGGTGCACGCAGGTCGCGGCCCTCGGATGCGAACAGGCACGTCATCAAGCGTCCATCGGTCGAGATGCGCGCGCGTGTGCAGTCGCCGCAAAACGGTTGGGTTACCGATGAGATGATGCCGATCTCGGCGGCTCGATGTCCATTCGAGCCGTCCTTGTAACGATAGCGACGGGCGACTTCGCCGCGGTAGGCGGGCTCGACCGCCACGAGTTCGGCCTCGGGATTACTATCGCCGTTGCGTGAGACGGCCGCGAGGATTTCTTTGGCCGGCACCACGTCAGTAAGATTCCACTCGTTGAGGGTTCCCACGTCCATATATTCGATGAACCGCAAGGTATTGCCGCGTGTACGAAACAAGCGTGCGAGGCCTGCGATTGTGTGGTCGTTAACGCCACGTTGGACCACGCAGTTGATTTTTACCGGTCGCAGGCCTGCAGCCTCGGCGGCATCGATACCCGCGAGCACTTGCTGCGGAGAATGCTCACGGCCACTCATTTTTTTGAAGACTTCGCTGTCGAGACTGTCCACACTGACAGTGACACGGTTGAGCCCGGCGCGGGCGAGCGCTTCGGCATGTTCGGCCAACAATATCCCGTTGGTCGTTAACGCGACGTCATCGATCCCTTCTATTGCTGCCAGGCGTCCAATTAAAGAAGGGAGTTCGGCGCGCATGAGCGGCTCTCCCCCGGTGATACGGATCTTGGTCACACCCAGCTGCGCGAATACGCGCGCGAGCCGTTCTATTTCCTCGTAGCTGAGGATGTCGGCGCGCGGCAGAAACTTGTAAGCCTCTCCGTAAAGTTCGGCGGGCATACAGTAGGGGCAACGGAAATTGCACCGGTCGGTGACCGAAATGCGCAGGTCGCGCACCGGTCGGCCGAGCTTGTCACTACTAGCGTCGTTCACGTTGGGGGTTTCCGCGGGTGTGACTGTACGCACAAGTACAGGCTAACGCTAAAGGCGGTCCGGGTAGCCGCAACGCCTTAGGGATCGGCCTGGATCGGTGTCTAGATACCCAGTCGTGCGCGGGCATCGTCACTCATCATCTGCGGGCCCCACGGCGGATCCCAGACTATGTCGACGCTGGCATCGTCTACTTCGGGAAGCGATGCGATCTTGAGGCGGGCGTCGGCGGCGATGGATGCGCCCATGCCGCAGCCCTGTGCGGTCAACGTCATCTGAACAGCGACGTTGTGTCTCCCGTCCTCGGTTTGGTTGATGCGCATATCGTAGACCAATCCCAGATCGACGATGTTGACCGGGATCTCCGGATCGAAGCAGGTGCGCATGGCGGCCCAGACCTTTTCTTCCACACCGGCGTCATCTGCGGCGTTGATCGTGGCCTCATCGGGGAGCTCGCGCCCAAGCGCGTCGGCGTCGGTGCCGGCGATGCGGTAAAGCCCGCCCAGCGCGGGCACGGAAACTGTAAAGCTGCCGCCGAGCGACTGCGTAATCGTGACTTCAAGGCCTTCGGCCAGTGTTGTCTCGTTGCCGGCGGGGATCTGCACGCCCCGGCAGGCACGCGTGAGTTGAACCTGTTCCATCCCGGCAGTCTAGTCCCGGCGAGCGCGCGGTCAATCCAAGTGGGGATCTCTATCCCTGGTCGGTCGATGCTTCGGGCTTTACTCGCAGTGGTGGTAGGATTGTCGGGCTTGTTGGTCGAGCAGGCCGCGCCGGCCACCAGCACGCACGCAACGACGGCGGTCAAAGCGCAACGTAATGAACGTCTGTATGGGGGGCGTCGCGTGTGCATGGGAGAAACGTGGTTCTCGCTGCGGTGCGAGGCAATCGGGAGGCCGCACATGTCCAAGCCGAAAAGCCAGAAGACCCTGACCGTACTGTTGTTCGATAAGTTCGAGCTTCTCGACGTGTGCGGTCCGCTCGAAATGTTCGGTAACGTCTCGGACTCGATTCGCATCCACACGGTTTCCGAGCACGGTGGAAACGTTGGGAGCACGCAGGGGGTGATGATCCACGCGGATCATGATTTCGCGCATGCTCCGCTTACCGATTGGTTGTTGATCCCCGGTGGTATTGGAACCCGATCGCTTGTCGACGATGCTCGGACGCTCGACTGGATTGCCAAACGCGCGCACGCTGCAGAACTGGTGATGTCGGTCTGTACCGGTGCCGGCTTGTTGGCACGCGCCGGCGTCCTCGACGGCCGACGTGCGACCAGCAACAAACGCGCGTTCGCTTGGGTTAAACAGCAGGGCGCCGCAGTTGAATGGGTAGCGAAGGCGCGCTGGGTTGTTGACGACAAGTTCGTTACCTCGGCAGGAGTCTCGGCCGGGATCGACATGGCGTTGGCCGTCATCGAAACGGAGTTTAGCCGCGAGTCGGCGACTGCACTCGCGCAGGCCGCCGAGTACGAGTGGCACGACGACGCGCGCTGGGATCCGTTTGCCGCACTCAACAAGTTGGTCTGAGTGTCGGCGTCCGGGCAAGCCCGGCTCAGCCTTGGTCGGGTCCGTCATGCTCGTCAGGCCGGTCAGCCCAAAACAGCGCCTTCGTGCGCCAGCAGCCAGCGCTTCTTGTCGAGCCCCTGTGCGTAGCCGGTCAGCGTCCCATTCGCGCCGATGATTCGGTGACACGGCACGACAAGGGTGAGCGGGTTGCGGCCATTGGTGCTGCCTACGGCGCGCACCGCCTTGGGGTTGCCTACCCGTTCGGCAATCTCGCCGTAGGTTGCGGTTGTGCCGGCCCGCACGCGTCTCAGTTCATTCCAGACTTTCGCTTGGAACGGTGTGCCGCCGATATCGACGTCAATCTCGTCGAGAGCGTCTATATCTCCCGCGAAATAAGCGCGGATCTTGCTCGCGTAGCCGTTCGGGTCTTTGCTGTGTTTCAACTCGACCTCTCCGTAGCGCGCGCGCAACGACCGCTTGAGTCGTTCACCGTAGCCCGCGAAATCTACCGCAACCATGGCACGTCGGTGCGCGACGATGAGGATCTCACCGATCTCGGATGAAATAGTATCGGTCATCAGTTTCATGCGGCCTTCTCCTTTGTCGCTTTGCGGGATGTTAGGGTCGGCTCTGCCAGGTTCGTGCTATGCCGGCGCCACAAGTGCATGGCCGCGTACGCGCGCCATGGCCGCCACGCATCGCTTGCATCTTCGAGTTCACGCGCCGTCGGTGTGTCGCCGTTTTTGTCGGCAGCCGCCTTGCGCAACCCAAGGTCGGAGGCCGGGAACGCGTCGGGCTCACGCATCGCGCGCATCGCGATGTAATTCGCGGTCCAGTCGCCGATCCCCGGCAGCGCAAGTAGTCGCTCGATTGCTTGAGAAAGGTCGGCGTGGGCGTCGAGTCGAAGCTCACCGGTCGCGACCTGAGCGGCTACCGTCCTTATGGTCCGAGCCCGCGCCCCAACGACGCCGATCGATTCGAACTTCGCGTTCGCGAGTACCTCTGCGCGGGGAAAAACGTGTGTTAGGGCCGCTGTCGCCTTGTCTGCAGTACCGGTTGTCTGCACCAGTGGCATCCCCCAGGTTTGTACAACTCTAGACATCATCGTTGTTGCGCCGCGGACGCTGACTTGCTGACCGAGGATTGCCCGCACGGCAAGTTCGAACCCATCCCACGCTCCCGGCACGCGCAAGCCCGGTTGCGCCCGCAGCAGCGGGCGTAGCGTGGGGTCGCCGCGCAAATCCCTCGAGATTTGCTCCGGATCGGCGCCGAGGTCGAAGAGCGCGCGCAATTTCTCAACGACTCCTATGATCGACACGGATTCAGGCAGCACTACGTGCGCGATCAGGTGCGCTTGGCCCGGCGGCTGCGCAACCGCGATGGTTCCGTGTACGCCGTCCACGCATACGCTGCGCGCGTATGTGTCTGCGCTGACGACCTCAACCCCCGCAGCCGCGCGCATAGACAGGAAAGCCAATAGCTCTTTCCACGCGAGTGGGGCGCGGTAGGGAAGTTTGAGGGCGAGTCCGGTGTTGCCCGGCGCGCTCTTTGGCGACCCGGCTTTGCCGTTTCGGGTGCTGGGTTGGTTGCCGCGCAACTCTCGTGGCGAACGACCATATGTAGCGCTGATCGCGTCGTTGAAGCGGCGGATGCTCGAATAGCCGGCTGCGAAGGCGATGCGGCTCATCGGCAGTGCGGTTTCATTGATGAGCTTCTTCGCGAACAACAGCCGGCGGTTCTGTGCGACTGATATCGGTGTGGTGCCGAGGTGCTTCATGAACAGCCGGCGCAGTTGGCGTTCGCCGACTCCGAGCCGCGCCGCCAATGTTTCTACATTGTCGCTGTCCAGCGCACCTTCGGCGATCATGCGTAGCGCGCGTGAAACCGTTACGCTGCTGCCGGCCCAGGCCGGTGTCCCCGGCGAGGATTCCGGGCGACAGCGCAGGCACGGGCGAAATCCTGCGTCTTGCGCAGCAGCCGAGCACGCAAAGAAGAGGCAATTCTCGATCTTCGGGGTTCGCGCCGGACAGATCGGGCGGCAATACACCCCGGTGGTGCGCACGCCGACGAAGAAGCGACCGTCAAAGCGCGCGTCCCGTGTGCCGAGAACGCGATGACAGGAAATGGGGTCGAGATTCATGGCGGCTACCCTATCGCTATTGTCCGTCCTTGTCTGGCTGTTTTCGGACATCGCCATCTAGAAACTAGCCATTTTCGGACGCGGATCGCAGCGCCGAAACGAGAGTTCCATTCGCGGGCACCCTGCACGCGCGCCGGCCCGTTCCAGAAACCGTTTGACGGCCGCCGGTGCGGTCTGTACCTTACTCTACGACTGAAGCACGATCATGCGTACTTACTACCACATTACCGCTGCGCTCAAGCCGGTAGCCGTTGAGGCTAAATGGACGCGCGCGCCGAGAAGCGTGGGAAAGGTACGCCGGAACACCTGAAGGCCCTGACAGCCCGATGGTTGAACGAACCCTCCCGCCGCGCAGGCCGGAGGGTTTTTTGTTGCTCGCAACAACTCTCCCCGGCCGCGCAAGGCGGATGGACCGGAAGAGAGCAATGGATGAAAGCGACGACAATGCGCGAGCCGCACCCGGGGTGCGGGAATCGCTGTACACTCGAGGACTGATGTCCGCGCTGGCCGCAAGTGCCGCTTTTGGGTTCGCGCAGTCCTGCTTCTACCTTCTGCCCAAGTACCTCATCGAGGAGTTCGCTGCCGGGCCACACCAAGTCGGCGCGGTGATGGCGACTTTCGGGATCGCCACGTTGGCTGCGGTTCCCTTGGTCGCCGCGTGGGTCGATCGCGTCGCGCGCAAACATCTGATGATGCTTGGTGCTCTGTTGATGGCTGCGTCTTCGGCAGGGTTTGTCGGCGTGGACGAGATCGGTCCCGCAATGATCGCGCTGCGTATCTTTCACGGGATCGCGTTTTGTATTGTGTTCGTTGCTATTGGCGCGCTGACGGTCGACCTGGCCCCGGGCTCGCGGCTGAGCGAGGCTTTGGGCCTCGCCGGCGCCAGCATGCTCGTCATGAACGCGGTTGCGCCTGGGGTCGCAGAGCCGCTCGCAAGGTACGCGGGATGGCAGGCTGTCTTCATGCTCGCCTCGGCTTCAGCGGTCGTGAGTCTGTTGATGGCGGTGAAGATTCCCGACACCAACGCTGCCTCGCGACGTGCCGCGCGCGACCTCCCGGGGGCGGGCGGGTATGCCGACGCCATCGCGCTGGTCGCAATGATGCGCAGTCCTGCGACGTTTCACTATGCGTTGGTCGTAGCCGCGATCGGAGCCGCTTTCGGTGTGATGTTTACCTTTGGGCAGCCGTTTGCGCTCGAGCAGGGACGCGCCGATGTGAGTGGCTTCTTTATCGCGTACGCCACGACCGCGATCGTGATTCGTCTCGGCTTCGGAGATTTGCCCGACCGGCTCGGGCGTATGCGGGTGTCGGTGTTTGCATTCAACCTCTACACCGTCGTGGTGTTGGGTGCCGCGGCGGTACGGCCGGAGTTCCTCGAGGTCATCGGCGCGTTGCTCGGCGTCGCCCACGGGATGTTCTTCCCGGCTTTCAACGCGATGGCGTTTGCGCGCGTTGATGCCGGTAGTCGAGGCAAGATGATGTCGGTGTTTGCCGCGGCGTTTTACGGTGGGCTCGCGCTCGGTGTGAGCGCTCTGGCAGGGATAGCCGATATCGCGGGTTATCCCGCGGTCTTCGTTGCGACCTCAGGCGTGCTGATGGTGGCCGGCACGTTGCTGATTTTCTCGTCGGCGCTTGCCGAGCAATGAGCACGGCGCCCGGCCCGTCCGCGGGGAGATAGTGATTTAACTGGCGTTTTGTGTCAGCCTCAGGGGACACCAACTGCTGTGGAGTGTGCCGTATGACGCCGAGTTCAGAGTCCATGATAAAGCTGTTCAGTTACTACCGCGACGCGGAGATCCGCGGCTGTGGGTTGCTCCTGAAGATGATGCAACGCGTCGAGGATCCCGAGGCGCAGGTGTTGTTCTCCCGCCACATCGACGATGAAACTCGCCACGCATGGATGTGGACCAAGCGGATCAAGGAGGAGGGTGGGCTGCCTGTCCCGGTGCCGGACGGCTACCAGCGGCGTCTCGGCAAGGCACTGGGGATTCCCCGCAACATCATCGACCTGTTCGCGCTGACGGTGATTGTCGAGGAGCGTTCGGCGACCCGCTATACCGAGCATGCCGCCAGCCCGATCTGCGATGAAAAAACCCGCGCCGTGTTGGTCGAGATCACCAAAGACGAAAAATGGCACATCTCGTGGATGGAAGACTGGCTGATGAATAAGGCCCGCGAAGAGGGCAAAGAGGACGCGGTTCGCGAGACGCTCGCGCGTTATCGCTTGGTCGAAGAAGAAGTCTTCGACGAAATCCGCGCCATGGAGCGTGAGTGGTTCGGGTTTACATTCAGCGAGACTGTCGCGCAGGCGCAGACGGCGTAGTCCGCGATCCCGCCCGAAGCGCAGCAACGCAACGCGCTTTCCATTAGACTGGAACGCGCGTGAAAGTACTCGAAATCACTTCTTATCCGCCCCCTCGCGCAGGGTGGGGCGTGCGTGTTTCTTACCTCAAGCAAGAGATCGAAGCGGCCGGTGGGGTCTGCGACGTTCTCAACATCGGCCAGAGCAAGGAACTTACCGGCCACGATTTCGTACCGTGTTTCGGTGCGCTCGACTATGTAGTCAAAGTGTTCAGATTTCGCCTCAAGGGCTACGTCATTCACGCACATATGAATGCCGATTGGGTGAAAGGGCTGATGCTCGCTTTGATTGCGTGCACGATCAGTATTCTGACCTGCAAACGCCCGATCGTTACCCTGCACGCGGGCGCGAAGCAGGTCTATTTCCCCGCCGACCGTGCCGGTAAATTCTATCCGCTTCTCAGGTACATCTTCACCGTCTGTCGCTACGTGATCTGTAACAGCGACGGTGTTCGTGACGGCGTGGCGACGTTCGCGATCGATCCTGCGAAGGTAAAGCCGATTCCTGCCTTCAGTGTGCAGTATCTTCAATACCAAGACGCAGAGCCCGCCGCCGCCACAAAGCAAGCCATCGGCGGCCGTAAACCGGTGATCGCGTGCTACGCGTTTTTCCGCAAGATCTTCTTTATTGAAGACGCGGTCTCGGCTCTAGCCGGCGTCAAGCGAACTCACCCGGATGCGGTACTGGTCTTTCTCGGAGGGACCGACCCGGAGAACGAAGAGGCTGCGATTTATAAAGAGGCCTGCCTTGCGCACACCCGTGAACTCGGTGTCGAGGATTCGGTTGTTTATGCGGGCGATCTTGACCACGACGAGTTCCTGTCGCTGCTGAGTCGCGCCGACATCTACCTGCGCACGCCGATTCGCGACGGTGTCAGTAGCTCGGTGCTCGAGTCGCTCAGTCTCAAGATCCCGGTTGTCGCCAGCGAAAACCGTACGCGGCCCAAAGGTGTGGTGACCTACCGCAACCACGACATCGCCGACATGGTTGCGAAGATCAATCAGGTGCTTGCCCATCCCGACGAGATCGACAAAGTCCCGCTCCCGTACATCGAAGACACCGTGGCAACTGAGATTGCGGTCATTCGAGCCGCCTACCACGACAGGTAAACACGCCGACCGGCACCACCGATTCTATTTGCGGACTTCGAGCGCTTTGATGTGTAAGTAGGGGAGTAATGCCGGGGCGATCCTCAGCGATAGCTTGGAGATCGCCTCGCCCGGCAAGGCGATCTCGGCGCGGGGGTTGCCGAAGAAATCGACGGCCCCCTGTACGCGTCCGTGCTTGCCGTCGGCAGTTTTGCTGCGAATGCGGTAGACGAGCGATTCGCGTGAGTGCGGAAGGTTGAGTTCTATGCGCACGGATCCTCCCTGCAAGGGCGGATCAAACGACGCGCGGCAGGCGACGGAGATCTGCTGCGCCGTCCACCGCGATGCCCGGCGCCAGGTTCGTACTCCAGCGGCCGAAACCGTGCGCGCCGCCGGTGTACACGACAGCTTATCACCGATCTCGGCAACGCTTATGCCTGTCGGCTGCGCCGGCGCAGCCGCCCGTGAGCGTTTCATACCTGCGACCCGCGAGCGCTGCATACGGTCGGCGCAAAGCGTGTAGCGTTTGTTGCGGAAGACTTCGATGCCCTTACGGTCGCAGCCTTCGCCCGCCCACAAAGTGTGCGTCGCATAAACGTGTGCCCCGTGCTGGCTGCGCATGCCGAGGCTTCCACCGCGCAACCCTAGGACTGCAGCCTGTGATCGCATACGGGCTTCGGCACCTCTCCAGGAGCCGACAAACACCGTCGTCCCACGATCGGCAATCGCCGCGACGCGTCTCCCCGTGTATGCCGGGATGATCTCCGACATCGCCGCACCGGTCATGACCAGCGACCACGACGGCAGTGACGAGACCGCGGCAAGCATCTCGCGGGTTTCTTGGTCTAGGGGCAACACGGTATTGATGGCGACCAGTGAGTCCCGGTCAAGCCGCGTCCAATCTACATTGCGCGCCGAAACCAGCGCGAGCGTAACCGCGAGCGCGATGATTGCGCCACGTGCCATGACCGGGGTGCGGTCATGCGCCGACTCTCTTGAGAAGAAGGCGGGGCCGTCCATGAATACTACCGCGAGCATGAACCCCATCGGCATGCCCCATAGCGCGCGGTAGACCATCCACGGCAGCACGAACCCGCCGTAAGCGGGCGCGATGAAAGGAACGAACGAAACAACCAGCGCCGGCACTGCGCAGGCAAGCACGAACCCGCCCCAAAGCGTGCGCCTGTGAAGGTATGCGAGTCCGAGTCCCAGCAGTGCGGTCAGGAGCAGAGGGTCGGCGAGCAGGCCGGGGTTTACGATCGGGCCGCCGGGTTCGAAATCGATCAAGCGGTCCATACGAATGTGGCTGCGTACCACCGGATGATCAGGGAACTCCCGAAGCAGACGGATCGGGTCGATCGCCATAAACGAGCGTGTCGCCGCCTTCATGCCGAACCAGCCTGCAGGGGCTGCGGCTGCGCCAAGCGCGACACCGGCGAGCGCGAGCCTGGTAGGACGCGCACCGCCGCCGCAAATCATCTGCCAGGCGATCAAGCCGGCCGCGCAAATCAGTAGAGTCAGATATACCAGCGCGTGCGAAAGACCGAGCCCCATCAATGCGAGGCCGAACGCGGCGGGAAACAGCACGGCCGCACGGCGTCGGGTGCGCAGGTAGTCGATCAGCATCGACAGGCAGATCGGGAACAGAATCAGGTATGCGATGAACTTGTCTTCACCGACTCTGTTGAAGAACGCGTAGTCTACGGGTGAGAAGAACGGGAAGCGCGTGGCGAGCAATATTGAGACCGTTCCGAGTACACCACCGAGTGCGCGCTCGGGCCTGACGAATACGCTGCGCGCCAAGCCGAGCCACGCGAAGACCACCAGAGGAGTCAACAGCACCGGTAGTACACGCTCGAAGAAAAAGATGCCCGGCAGGGTCGCGATGCTCTTCCACGCAGCCAGTGTGAAAATCCATGCGTTGGCCACGAAACGAAACGGCCAGTGGGGTGTCCCAAAAAACGGCTCGCTCCAGGTCACCGTAGGCTCCAGTGGAATCCGCGTAACGTAGGCGAGATACCACATTCGGTCGCGTGCGATATTCTCTCCGCCGGCGGCCATTACCACTAAAAGCAGCGTCAGGGCGGCCAGGACCAGCCCCGTCCAGCGCGGCCAGCGAGTGACTGCCAGGTGCGGACGTGCGCGGCGGTTTTCGAGCGCGGTCGCATCGAGCGCGGGGGTGCCGATCCCGTAGGGGAGAAAAGCGACCGCGGTACCCAGCGCGACCACTGCCACGAGCACGTCGCCGAGCGAGCCCTGGGCAAGGTTGGCGATCAGCCCGAACAAGCCGAGGATTCCGATCGAGATCGCGAACGAGCGCGGCAGAGTCTCGAGCGGATGGGCACCGAGGAACTTTCGCATACCTGCGGCGCGGTCGAGCAGGTATCCGGGCAGAATGGCGATCCCGAAAAACGCAGGTACGCCGACCGCCCAGGTTCCCGCGATGGTTCCGAGCACAGGAATCAGCTGGCCTGCAGTCAGGGCGTAGCCCCAAGAGGCGTAGAACAATATTCCGGGAAGCAGGCGAACCACGTTCAGTCAGACGGCGGGCTTACGGCGGGTACCGCAGTCAACGCGAGCTTTCGTAGTTTCACGAACGGAAGGAAATTCGGAACGATGTTCAGGAACAGCTCATCGACGGGAGTTGCGGGCAAGGCCAACTCAGCAGTCTCGAGGTGGCGAAGGCGCAGCTGTGACGCGGCTCGCCACGCGGGGCGGCCGCCCAGGCGTGCGGTCACTACCACCGTGTATTCTTCGACGGCGTATCCAAGGATTGGTTCGATACGTAGCCGTGTGGGCACGAACGCTTTGCCGTTTCTTTGCGGATCGCGGACGCGAATCGCGCAGAGACCATGGGGGTGGCGCGGCGACCACGGCCCCGGCCGCTCCCAATGGTGAAACAGCGCATCAGGGTCGAGGGCGGGTGTGCAGCCCGCCGAGAGTAGCGCGGCGTCGTCCGCAAGCATCGCGTGCAGGGTCAGTTCGTCGTCGTTGCCGTCGCCGCCGGCGTTCTGCCGGCCGGGCCGCAGCCCACGGCGTGTGCTTTCGGCGTCTTGGTCTGCAGCAGCATCGATCCGCGGCAGGCGGTCGATCTCTGCTGGGGGGCGAGCTGCGAACTCGCACAGCTCGAAGTTTGCGACGCGATACAAGTGTCTACCGCAATAGCCGGAGGCGCTGGTTCCCGGCTCGACAAGAATATGCGTGGGCGCGGGTATCCCCGGCACAGGCCGCCAGAGGCCGGCCATCAGCGAGGCCCGCATGCGCAACCGTTCTTCACCCCTTGCGCGGTCGCCGGAGAAAACCACGCTGGCCCGGTCGGAGGCCGCGAGCACCCGTTGCCCGGTCAGCGCCGGAATCCGCTCGCTGAGTTCGGGAGCCGCCGCGATGATCGACCCGCGCGGGAGTTCAGCGACGACTTTCATCACGTCGCGGAACGGGCCGCTTGCGGGTGTTGCCAACTCGAGGCGTTCCATCGCAGGAGCGCCGCCGAGCGCTGCGACCGTCCAAGGCATCGCGGCCATCACGAACAGAGCAACCGGGATCCACCGGTAGCGCCCGGCGAGCTTACACGCCTCGTCTAAACCGATCGCGAGCAGCGCGGCGAACGGTATCGCCCACAACAACCGGTAGACCATCCACGGCAGCACGATCGCGCCCATCGCGGTCGCTAGTGGAGGAACGAACGCGAGTGCGAGTGGTAGCAGTGTTGTGGGGATGACGTACGCGCGTTCCTTGCGGCTGCGCAGCGCGACCAGAGGCATGCAAGCCAAAGCCAAGAGCGTAAGCGGATGGGCCAGAAGTGCCGGTTTGACCATGAAATACCCGCTGTCGAACTCGATCAGTCGCGCGCGGGCATGGTGCACGCGCGCCACCGGGTGATCGAGCATCGGGAATGTGGCGCCGTCGGCGCGCAGCTCGCTACGCGCGTCGTTGCCGTCGATAATCGGTAGCAGCGAACCGACGACGAAGAACAGCGCGAGCAAAGCCACTCGAATGTTGACGGCGGAACCCGTCGCTGCGAGCCAGACCGCTGCGGGGATAACCGCAAGGCCGACGATCATGAACACCAGCGGGTGTACGCTCGACTGTGCGATCAAAGCTGCGGCAGCCATCCACAACCAACGTGCGTAGGGATCGCCCGCGGTGATCGCGCGCAGCGCCGCTCCGATCGTGACCGGCCCAACGATCAGGATGGCGAGGATCTTGTCTTCAGGGATCCGCGTCAGAATCGGGAAAAGCGAGCCGCTGACCCACAGCAGCGAGGCGGCTAGACACATCAGCCACGCGGTCCGTCCGCGTCCGAATAGCGAATGGCCGAGGAACAGCGCTGCGGAATACGCGCATGGGACAAGTACGACGGGTGCAACGCGTTCGTAAAGAAGGATCGGGTCTATTCCTGCCGAGCGGGCCCACACCGCCATCGAGGTGATCCAGCCGTTGAAGCCGAAGCGTCCGAGCGTAACCGAACCGTCGAAAAAAGGTTCGCTGAAATCGAGTGCCGCCGCGTCGATGAACTTACGCATGTAGGCGAGGTACCACCAACGGTCAACGCTGCCCGTGCGCGTCGTGTCCCACGCCGTCAGCGTGGTCAGCAATACGAGGATGCCGATCAACACGAAAATGAAGGTGCCGGTGCTGTCGGGCTTCGAGTCTTGCTGTGCATCCTGGTGCCAAGCATCGTCTGCGGTGAGTTCGTCTCGGTCGCGCGCACGAGCCGCGAACAGAGTCAGAACTGCGATCGTGATGAAGTAGGGTGCTGTAAATGCGCCCAGCGATGCGCCGACGAGAAATGGCAGGGCGTATGCAGGCGTCAGCACGGCGAGCGATGCGACGAAAGCGACCGCCGGTAGCTCGCCGATGCTGGTGCGTCTGGCGAGGTGTGTCGACTGCAGAAACAGCAGGCCCGGTGCGGCGAACAGCGCGTAGACAAGTGCAAACGCTTGCGGCGTACCGCCAAGAGCGCCACCGGATCGTAGCGAGACAACCAGGCAAGCGATCGCCGACAGCGCGATCGCGGCCGGCCGGGCAATCGCGTCTCTCATAGGTCGGGCACGTGTAAGTTAGCCGGTTGGGGCCATCAACTGCATGTACATTTGCGCCATCTCCGGGCCGAAATCCATAGGCAGGCCGAGGATGGGCAGTTCAACCCCCGCCGCGCGCCATTCCTCCAGTCTTTGCGCGCAGAACGTCGGATCGCCGGCTATGACCAGCGCGTCGAGAAGCTCTTGCGAGACCGCGGCCGCGGCATCTTCGCGTTTCTTTGCGACGTAGAGGTTGCGTACCGTATCTGCGTTCTCTGCGAAGCCCATCTTCGAAAGCAGCGCATGATAGTAGGTTCCCATGCCGCCTATATAGAAGGAGATCATCCCGCGCGCGTGTTGGTAGCTCTGCTCGGAGTCGGGCATCGGGATGACGGTTGTAAACGGTGAGATCGCGATATCGGCTACGTCGCGGCCCGATATTGCGGCGCCTTCGGCCAGCAGCGCTCGGCCTTTGTCCAGTTGTTGGTAGGGCCAGAAGGTCGGCATCCAGCCGTCGGCGAGTTCGCCGACCATTCTGACGGCCTTGTCGTTGAGGCAGGCGCAGTAGATCGGCACGCGCTTGCGGACCGGCGTCATCTCCAGTTTGAAGTGACGGAAATCCCACAGGTCGGCACCGGCATCGCTGAGCCGTTCACCGCGCAACAGCGTCTGGACGACCTGGATGTACTGACGTAGCCGCGTCAGCGGCTTCTCATAGGGGATGCCGTGAAAGCCTTCGATCACCTTGGCCCCCGAAGTTCCCAGACCAAGGATAAAACGGCCCCCGGAGATCTCGTCGAGTGTTGCCGCAGTCATTGCCATCGCGCCGGGTGAGCGACTGTAGACGTTGACGATCCCGGTTGCGATCTTGATGTTCTTGGTTGCAGCGGCGATCTCTGCCAGCAGCGCAACGCAGTCGTAAGCCCAGGCTTCGGGAACCCAAAACGAGTCGTATCCGAGTTCATCGGCCTGCTGCGCGGCGTGAAGGACGGCTGCGCGGTCGTAGTTTTTCCAGAAGACGACAAGTCCGGTGCGTTTGCTCACATTGGCTCCTCGAGGATGGGCGCGGGGGTTCTACGCCGTCACTATCTAGTTGCGGGCCGCCGAGTGAGTCAAACGGCTTTCTCACGTTTTGCCGCGGCGTACCTATATGCGAGGATCTTCCGCTCGCTGACATCGGCGATCGGTAAGGGGCCCGATGATCTGGTCGATGCGCCGGCGCCGGCCGGTCCGGCCGAGCGAAAGAAAGTTGCGGAGTGGAGAGAAACCAATGTTGATACGATCATCTCGCGTGCGCCTACCCCAGAGGTGCTTCAGGCGATCACCGAGACTTGTTTGCAGGCAGCCCGTGGCAGCGCGCTCGTTGGGTGCGCTGGTCGCGGGGCTGTTTTGTAGTTCGCTTGTCTCTTGCACCGCTTTTGCAGGTTCACAACCCACTAAAGCTCTTGCCGCCGGTCCTGGGGCGAAAGAATCGACACAGGCGCCGATGGTCGGCAAGACGCTGACCGGTATAGCATCGGTAAGCGACGGCGACGGTTTGATCGTTGCGGGCCATGCGATCCGACTGTTCGGCATCGACGCGCCCGAAGTTCTTCAGTATTGCTATCGCAAGAACCGCAGTAAGTACCGTTGCGGTCAGCGGGCGACGGTTGCGCTCGACCAGTTGGCCGGGGGGCGAAAGGTCGAATGCCGGGTCAAGGCAATCGACCGCTACAAGCGTGCGGTGTGCGTGTGTCGCGTGAACGGCAAGGATCTCGCCGCCGAAATGGCCAAGGCTGGTTGGGCTCTGGCGTACACGCGATACGGTGACGACTACGTTAGTTTTGAGAGGTCGGCTAAGCGGGCCGGTGCGGGGATCTGGGTCGGCCACTTTGTCGAGCCTTGGAAGTTCCGCGCCTCGCGGGCAAAGAACCGCAGCTGAGCACTGCGTCAGTTTAGCCCGATAGTTTCCCTCGACGCGCGGCGGTCCCTAAGGTGTGACGATGGCGATCTCGGCAATAGGCGGCTTTCAACGTGCGCACCGCGCTTACACCGGCCCCGGCGGCCCACCTCCGTTGGTAAATTGGCTGGATACCGGCGAGGAAGCAGTGTCGATCCTACGCGAGTACTTGCGCATCGACACCACCAACCCACCGGGTGGGGAGGAGGCCGGTTGCATCCATCTGCGCGATATTCTCGCCCGTGAAGGTATCGACTCGGAGCTGCACGACGCTGGTAACGGACGCGTCTCGATATCCGCACGGCTGGCTGCGAACGACGGGGCGAGCGCATCGGCAAAGCCGATCGTGCTGCTGTCTCATGTCGACGTGGTCCCTGTCGAACCTGAGCACTGGCGCTGCGATCCGTTCTCGGGAGATCTCGAAGACGGCGTCATCTGGGGACGCGGCTCGCTGGACATGAAGGGAATGGGCGTGATGGAGCTGATCACGCTGATCCTCGCCAAGCGTCACGGCGTGAGGCTGAGACGCGACCTGGTATTTCTTGCGGTGGCGGATGAAGAAGAGGGCGGGCACCACGGAATTCACCATATCGCCAGGACTGCGCCAGGCCTGTTCGACGCTTCTTTCGTCCTTAATGAGGGTGCCTACGGATTTTCGGAGTTCATGGGCCGGCAGACGAAGATCTTCGGTCTCGGCCCGAGTGAGAAGAGCCCGTGCTGGCTACGGCTGCGGATCAGCGGGGCACCGGGACACGGCTCTGTGCCGCACTCCAAGAACGCGCTTGCGAAACTCGTCGTGGCGCTTGCGCGCATCGATGCTGCCGAACACCGTGTTCATGTAACACCGCCAGTTGAAGCTATGCTGCGCACTCTGGCGTCCAAAGGGTTTGTACCCGAGGAACTCGACCCGACCGATGAGGCGACGGTTCAGATGCTTGGCAGCGTCGATGCCCATTTACATGCGCTTACCCACGACACTGTCAGCCTCACCTCGATTCGCTCGGGTGGCAAGCTCAACGTCATTCCTGCAAGCGCCGAAGCGACGCTGGACTGCCGGATCCTACCCGATACCGACTCGGATGCTTTTGTTGCGCACTTGAACGAGATCGCCGACCAACCCGAGCTCGAGATCGAGCGGGTGCTGAGCCACGATTCGGGTGGGTCATCAATGGACACGCCCGTCGTCGCCGCCGTCAACGCTGTAGTCGCGGAGCGTTACGGTGAGGAAGCATTTGTCATGCCGGTGCTCTCGCCCGGTTTCACCGATTCGCATGCGTATCGGCACGCAGGCGCCGAGGCGTACGGGTTTATTCCGGTGCTGCTGACGCGCGAGGAACTCTCGACGATCCACGGTCACAACGAGCGCATCAGTATCGACAATCTGCAATTGGGTTGCGAGATCCTCTTCGAAGTTGTGCGCAGATTAGCCGCGCAAGGGTAGAGTTAAATGGTATTGACGCACGATGTAATCCTCGATGAGATCCGCGCCGGAAATATTGAGTTCGACCCGTTCGACGCCACGTGTGTCGGGACTGCTTCGGTCGACCTTCATCTAGGCACGGAGATCCGCATCATGGATCCGGCGCGAACACCGGTTGATATCGACGACACCGCCGATTACACCGCGGCCACAGAGGTGCTGAGGCTCGACGAGCCCTACGATCTACCGCCGGGTGAGACGATTCACGGCATCACCCGCGAGCGGATCAGGCTGTCTCCGCAGATCTGTGGATGGCTGGAAGGGCGTTCCCGGTTCGCCCGCATGGGAGTCATGATCCACGTGACCTCCGGATTTGTCGCCCCGGGTGTAGACAATCACCAGGTCCTCGAGATCTCCAACGTCTCTGGTCGCACATTGCGTGTGCATCCCGGCACGCGGCTTTGCCAGATTGTCTTGCAGCGTACCGAGGGATCTGCGGTATATTCGGGAAGCTTCGCGAAGCAACTTGGGCCCTGACTTGCCGCCCGCTCGAGTAGTTGCGCAGGCGCGCGGCGCAGGTGGGTGCGGGTCTGCTGGGCTAATGGCGATTTTTCTTGTGAATAAGCAGTATTTGCGGCAACCTGAGTGGTTCACCCCCCGATGAATTTATTCGAGCGTATAGGACGACACCTACGACTGAGCAGTCTGGCGCGCGGCGAAAGTCCGAGCCCGCCCTTCCTGGTTCTGTTCATCAATTCGATTTGCAACATGAAGTGCGAGCACTGCTTTTATTGGCAGAGCTTGAACGGCCGTGACGATCTCTCCAAAGAAGAACTCTTTGCGCTGTCACGTTCGCTTGGTCAGATAGAGAATCTCAATCTCTCGGGTGGGGAGCCGTTCTTGCGTAAGGAGTTCGCCGAGATCTGCGCCCAGTTCATTCGCTATAACGGTGTGCGGCAGATTTACGTTCCCACCAACGGCTATTTCACCGACAAGACCATCGAGCAGGTTGAGCAGACGCTGCGTGAGCCGGACCTCGATATGTTCGTCGTAGAACTCTCGCTCGACGGTATGCAGGAGTTTCACGACACCTTCCGTGTCTCGAAAGGTTCTTTCGAGCGTGCGATGCGCACCTACGATGCGCTTGCGGAACTCCAAGAGCGCGACCCGCGTTTGCGCATTCATTCGATCTCGACCGCTACCGACGTCAACATGGACGAGATCCGTAAGTTGACGACGTATCTCTACGACCGCTGTCCGGAAATGGATCACCACAACCTTGCGATCATTCGCGGCGATCGCAAGGACCCTTCTCTGGAGGGCCCGCTTCTCGAGGAGTACGAGGCTCTGTTCGAGTACATAAGGCGGTTGTGGCTGCCGCGCGAAGAGGGCCGCTACGGTGGGATCGTCGAGCCGCTGTTGCAGTGGGGAAAGACCGAAACCATCAGGCAGCAACGCCAGGTAGTACCGTGTAAGGCCGGCGTCCTCAGTGCTGTCGTGTACGCCAACGGTGACGTCAGTCTGTGCGAGATTCACGAGCCGATCGGGAACCTGCGCGAAAAAAGCTTTCCTGAGATCTGGGAGTCGGCCGAAGCCAAGACGTTGCGCGGATCGATCGCGGCAAAAGAATGTTACTGCACCACCGAAGTATTCCTGTGGTCGAGCATCGTTTACCAACCGCTGCATCTCGCGCGGGCGATGGTAGCTGCAAAGGTGTGGCAGCGGACCACGCCGCTTGTTGAGGGTGAGAGGCAGGTGGTCGAAGCGCCGGTGTTCGACGACCAAGACAACACCGGTGTGACCGATGCCGGATAGCGCGGGGCGCGAACCCTTACGTATCGGCATCGACGCGTGTTGCTGGATCCATCCGCGCGGGTACGGCCGCTATACCCGGGAGCTGATCACCGCGATGGTGGCAGCCGCCCCCAACGACCGGTTCGTTCTGTTTGCGGATGCAGCCGCCAATGTCGGCATCGGCCTGGACGCACCGAACGTTGAACGCGTAGTCGTAGACCAGTCGGTGTCTCCCACGCGGGCTGCTGCGACGAGCAACAGCCGATCGCTTGCCGACATATTCCGCTTGTACCGTGCGGTGTCACGGGAACGACCCGACGTCTTTCTGATACCATCGGTTTATCTGTCGATTCCGGTTCCCGCGCGCGTCCCGTCGGTAGTGATCGTTCACGATGCGATTGCTGAACGCTTCCCCGAACTCACCCTGCCCGGGCGGCGTGACCGGTTATTTTGGCGCGCGAAAGTCGCGCTCGCGCTTCGGCAGGCGCGGCGTGTTCTGACCGTATCGGAGTTTTCCGCGCTCGAACTCGAACGTTACCTCGGAATCGAACGTTCGCGCATGAGGGTGACGTCGGAGGCTCCCGCACCCGTCTACCGTCCGAGCTCACCCGAAGAGATCGCCACCGCGGCCGCGCGCCACGGGATGGATCCAAAGGACCGTTGGCTGATCTACGTCGGCGGCGTTAACCCACACAAGAATCTGACGAGCCTCGTCGAGGCATTCTCTGGTGTCCGAGAAGCATTGGGAGACGACGCGCCGTATCTGTTTCTGGTCGGCCCCGGAGGCCGCGACGGCTTCCACGATGAAGTCGCCGAGGTTCAGCGTGCAATTGCCGGCGCGAACCTCTCGCATGCAGTCAAATGGCCCGGGTTCGTCGACGATGAAGAACTGCGTCACCTCTACAGCGGTGCCACCGCGTTGGTTTTGCCGTCCTTGGCCGAAGGCTTCGGCCTACCTGCGGTTGAAGCGGCTGCCTGCGGGACGCCGGTGGTTGCGACGACGCAAAGCCCGTTGCCGCAACTACTCGAGGGTGGCGGCTTCTTCGTTGATCCGCACGACGTCGGTGCGATCACAGGTTCGCTGCTTGCACTGCTCAACGACCCGTCGCTGCGCATGCGAATGGGTGCGTGTGCAGCGCGCCGCGCCGGCCGGCTGTCGTGGACGCACGCGGCGACCGTTGCGCTTGAAACTTGCCGCGAAGCGGCGGCGACCAAGCGTCCGCAGCCTTACGGCGGTTCAGTGTACGCCGGAGCCCGGCACCAGTGACTCAGGCTCGATACCGAGTCTCTTTACCGCAGCAGACCAAAGTTCCAGTGCCGGAGTGTCAAAGATAAAGTCGGCGGTCGCGTCGCTGTTAACCCAAGCTCCTTGAGCGAGCTCGGATTCCAACTGCTGCGGTGCCCACCCGGCGTAGCCGAGTAGGAAACGGATGCGTCGTGGCGGGCTACCTGCCAGATGCTTGAGCGCGTCAGCTCCGGAGGTCAGGTGTAAGTCGGGCAGAATCTCGTGCGTGCCGCCCTCGGGCATCCCCTCGATCGGTTCGTGCAGGACCCAACCGGTTTCGGGCTGGACGGGACCACCCAGCCAGGCGACACTTTCGGTGTCGCCCCTCCAGTCGACGCTTATCGATTCGAGCAATTCAGTGAGTTGGTTCTCGGCGGGTCGGTTGACGATCAAGCCGAACGAACCTTGCTCCCCGTGCTCGAGCATCAACACTACGCCCCGGTGGAAGTTGGGGTCTGCCAGCTGCGGCATCGCGATCAGCAGGCCGGGCGCGACTCTGATTTCGCGTTCCATGCTTTCATTCCTAACCCTCCGGTTGGCGGTCGGCAACTTCTGTTCGCCCAAAACCCCAAAAACCTTCTGACGCATAGCGGCGCCGGCGGCGGCGCAGTGGGTTTCTTCGCAAAGGCTGAGGCGACAGGTTAAGACACCGGTAATATGCAAGAGTTACCCATGGAGTTTGGTGTGTTTGTTCCGCAAGGATGGCGGCTCGACCTGGCCGGTGTGAATGGGGCGGCGGCGAAGTGGAACACCTTCAGGGACGTAACCGTATCGCTCGACGAGCAGGGGTGGGAGTCGCTGTGGGTCTACGACCACTTCCACACTTTCCCGCGTAAGAAAGTCGAGGCGACCTTCGAGGCTTGGACGATGATGGCGACGATGGCCGCGATTACGACGCGGGCCCGTTTGGGCCAGCTCGTCACCTGCGTGCAGTACCGCGAGCCCTCCTATCTGGCCAAGGTCGCCGCTTGTGTCGATGTCGCCAGCGCCGGACGCTTGAATGTCGGTCTCGGATCGGGATGGTACGAAGAGGAGTTCAGCGCACTCGGGTATGACTTCCGCACGACGCGCGAACGGCTGGCGCGTCTCGAGGAAGCGCTGGAGATTGTGCGTGCGTTGTGGACTCAGGAGATGACCGACTTCGACGGTAAGCACTATCGCTTGAAGGAAGCGGTGTGTGAGCCCAAGCCGGTGCAGACGCCCGGTCCGCCGATCTGGATCGGCGGACGCGGCCCCAAGGTCTTACTACGGCTCGTCGCGCAATACGCCGACGTTTGGAACTTCAACGGATCGCTCGATGAATTTGCGCCGACGGTCGAGATCTTGAAAGGGCACTGTCGGGATGTCGGTCGCGACTTTGATGAGATTCGTTTGACCGCAATGTCCGGCGGTATCGCTTACGATAGCGAAGACGAACTCGATGCTTTCTTCGAGCGCATCGCGCCGCAAGAGCTCGATCGTGAGCGTTTGCTCGACTTTGTCAGTTGCAAGGGCACGCGTGAGCAGTGCGCCGAGAGTATCCGCAAATGGAAAGACGCAGGCTGCGACGGCCTGGTGTTCTTCTTTCAAGACATCGCTTCAGTCGGCCGCAACGAATCACAGGCGGAAGTGTTTAAGCGGGAGATTCTGACCGAGGTTTGAGTACGTCGGGGAAGATGAGTTTGCAGATCGCTTCGGCTGCCATCTCGCCGCTGCGAATGCAGTCGGGGATCCCTACGCCGTCGTAGGCGTTGCCGGCGACGTAGAGGCCCGGCTGTTTCTCGAGCAGCGCTGCGATCTTTGCAACCCGTTGCAGGTGTCCGACGTCGTATTGCGGCATCGATTCCGGCCAACGAGTAATGATGACCTCGCGTGGGCGCGCGGTGATACCGAGCAGGTCTCTGAGGTCGGCCATGACCGCGTTGGTCAGATTCGCATCATCAAGCGTCAGTTTGTCCGGGGCGAGTGCGCCGCCGACGAATGCGCGCAGCAGTACGCTTCCGTCCGGTGCCCGGTGCGCGTACTTGTGGCTGCTATACGTGCAAGCGATGGTCGTCCGGCGCTCGCGTGCCGGTACCACGAACCCGTAGCCCGCCAGTGGTCTGGGAACCTCGCTCCGATCTAGAACGATGTTGATCGTGGCCGCCGATGCGTAGCGGATCTCACGGAGTGCTGTGTGGAGGTCACGGTCAACCGGGGCGACGAGGTCGGCGGTCAGGTATGCCGGTAGTGCCAGGCAGACCGCATCGACGGAAAGTTCAATGTCATTGGTTCGCACCTGCCATCCCGACGGTGTCGCAACCAGCGCAGAGACGCAGGTGTTTTTTTTGAGGACTCCGGGGGGCAAGAGTTCTTCGAGTCGTTTCGGCAGCTCCTCGATACCGTCACGAAAGGCGAAGAACAGGTTGTGGCGTGGCCCGGTGGCCGACGCATTGTCGTCGTCGCCTTGGGCTCGTCGTCGCAGCATGGCCGCGGTGACGCTCCCGTGCTTGCGCTCCATCTCGACGAACCGCGCCATCGTAGCGTCCATGCTCAGGCGTTCAGGGTCGGCGGTATAGATGCCCCCTGCCAGTGGTTGTGCGAGGTTGTGTAGTACCTCGTCGCCGAACCTCCTGCGGACGAAGGACGCGAGCGATTCATCGGTGACATTCCTGCGGCGGCGGATGAAAGGCTCGCACAGCATGCGCAACTTGCCGCCGGTACTCAACAGTGGTGAGCGCAGCATAGGTAGGATGCGTGAGGGAGCAAAGAGATTGAGTCCTTTCGGGATCGGTACAAGTCGGTCTCCCTTCGCTATCGATGTCCCCCGATTGGCTGGCTCGGTTGAGATGAGGCGTGGTTCGAGTCCGATTTCTTCGCAGAACGCGCGCCCGCGCGGCTTCTCGGCGAGGATCGAATCCGGGCCGAATTCGCAAGTGCAACCACCGGCACTTTCGCTACGGATCACACCGCCGGCGCGGGTGTCGGATTCGAGCAGATGTAGCACGACGCGGCGCTGGTGGGCCTGGGCAATCCGATTCAGGTGATGTGCTGACGCGAGCCCGCTGATGCCCGCTCCTATGATGGCGACGGTCGGCACCTTCGTGGCCGCGGGTTCGTTCATGCCGCGTCGGTCCGGCTCCCGAGCGGCAGTTTGCGTGCCTCGGCGATTCGGTCGGCGATCAATGCGATGAATCTGGGGTGGTCGCCTACGGTTTTCGGCCGCAGCAGCCGCGCATTGCCGCGGGCTGCTGCTTGCGCTCCCTCGATGTCGATGCCGTAGAGGACCTCGATGTGGTCGTTGATGAAACCGACCGGCGTGACGACAACGGTTTTCGCGCCTGCCGTGGTCGCGTCGGCAATCGCCGCCTCCACGCTCGGACCCAGCTGAGCAGGGCTTCGCGGGTCGTCCGAGGGATTGCTGTCGATGTATGCGAACATCGGCTTGTCGATGCCGAGTTCGCAGGCGACGGCGCGAACCGTGGTCTCGACTTGGCGAACGTATCCGGTCGCGGTTCCGGGCAGGGCGGCGACACTCCGCGACACAAATATCCACGCCGCTTCGCTCCGCTGCTGTTCATTGAGACTTATCGTCTCAACGCTGATACGTTCAACCAACGCGTGGACGAACTCGGGGGCGTCGTGCCACCCACGTATGTACTCGACCACCGGAGCGCTGAGTCCGGCGTGGCGGGCAGCGACTTCAACGAGATTGCGGCCGGGTTGCGCCGCAGCGACGTCGTCGAACGGGTCGAGCATCACCGTCACGGCGCGCCCAACCCCATCGGCGGTCAACATTCCAAAGACCTGCGGGAGGTACGGCGTCCAATCACGCATGCCGACGTAGATGGGCGTCTGATCTGCGTTGCGGCCGACGAGCTCCTGTTCAAGCGCTTTGGCTTGGAGCCTTACCGAACTGTTGTAGGGCGAACCCCCGATGGTTTGGTAACGGGCGTACTCCTCGTCGAGCCTATCCGGGTGAACGTTTGCCCCACGATAGCGGTTCTCCAGGAATGGGCGTACGTCACCGAGGCGTCCGGGAGCCCCGGAGCCGACCAGCAAGACGGCGGTGTCTTCAAGTGTTGATCGCATTTCAGCTACCACGATGCCCGTGCACGACGTGCGCCGCAATGCATCTGCGCACGGTCTCAGTTCGCGCTCAGTTCGTGGACCGCGTCGACCAACGCGATCACACTATCGACCGGGGTCGCGGGCAAGATCCCGTGGCCCAGGTTGAAGATATGGCCCGGCCTACCGGCCGCCGACGCAAGCACGCGGGCCGTGGCGTCAACGATCGCAGGGGGGGAGGAGAACAGCACGACGGGATCGAGGTTGCCCTGGAGTGCGATCCCGGGGTAGCGGTCAAAAGCGGCGTCCAAATCGACACGATGGTCGGCGCCGAGCACCGCGGTCCCACACGACGCCTGCATGTCGAGCAGTGTCGGGCATCCGGTCCCGAAGTGGATTACCGGCACGCCGGGCGTCAGCGCGTCGATGACCGCCTTGGTGTGGGGAAGAACGAACCTGCGGTAGTCATCGGGAGAGAGGCAACCCACCCAGCTGTCGAAAATCTGCAACGCCTGAGCGCCCGCCTCGGCCTGCATGTTGAGGTAGCGTGCGACTGAGCGGGAGATCGTTTCCATCATCGCGTGCCAGGCGCCGGGATCACGCCACATCAGCGATTTCGTCTGGACGTAATTCTTCGAACCGCCACCCTCGACGATGTAAGAAGCGAGCGTGAAGGGAGCTCCTGAGAATCCGATCAATGGAATATCGGCCGCGAGTTCGCGGCGTGTCGTACGGATGGCGTCGGCGACGAATGCGAGTGACTCGAATGGGTCAACTTCGCGCAGTCGCTCTACATCGGCACCCTCACGGACTGTCTGCGTGATGCTGGGGCCTTCTCCGCCGACGTATCTGAGTCCGAGTCCCATCGGCTCGACGATTAAGAGGATGTCGGAGAACAAGATCGCCGCGTCCGCACCGATCCGGCGCTGCGCCGTAACCGCGACCTCGGCGGCCAGTTCGGGCCGCTTGCACAGTTCGATGAACGGGATCCGTGCGCGAACCTCGCGGTATTCCTGCATGTAACGGCCGGCCTGGCGCATTAGCCACACCGGTGTGTACGGCACCGGCTTACGTCGGCACGCGAGCATGAACGGGCTGTCGTCGAGCGTATTCAAACCCTCCTCGCCGGGCGCTTGTGCGGAGGACGCCGTTTGCTCTACTACCGCGGCACGCCGGCGTAGATGTTCGCGCTTACCATCTACGAGGTCTGCGGCCTTTGCCGCGACTTCCTTAACAAAGCCGCCGAGCTTCGACCGCGCCGGTTCAAAATCCGGGGGCAGGCCGAGCTCGGCGAGACTTTCGCTGGAAACCGGCCCGATCGAACAGATCGCGAGTTCGCGCAACGCGTGTCGCAGTTGTTCTTCACAGCCGTCTTGCGCCGCGGCGGCCAGCAGGTGGCGCACCTGTGTAGCGCTGGTCACCAACAGGAGGTCGGCGGTTCGCGCGAGGATCTCCGCGATTGCGTCGCGTAGCGGCTTGGTGTCTGCGGGTAGCGCCCACTTATACACCGGCACCGTGCGGACCTTGGCGCCGCGTTCGCGCAGCGCTTGCTCGAGACGGGTATTTGCTACGCCGTATTCCTGCAACGCGACCGAGGCACCGTCGAGCGGGCGACCATTAGCGGACTTTTCGATCGCAGCGATGATCTCGCGCCAGGTGTTGGGTTCGGGGACGGTTACTGCGATCGGAACGCCGAACCCACGCAGAGCCACCGCAGATTTGGGTCCGCGCGCGACCACGCAGGTTGCGCTGATCGCCGCGACGAGATCGTCAAGCGGGGTTTGAGTCTCCATCGCGGCGAAGAGGTGGCGGGTGCCGACACCTGTCATGCAGATGACAATGTCGTATGTGCCGGAGGTGAGTTCCTCGGCGAACGCGAAGGCTTCGTGGTTCTCCGCGAGCGGGATTTCGCGCATCGACGGCGCCTGGATCGCGACGCCTCCGGCTTTACGGATCAGCGCGGCCGATTCCTCGGCCATTCGGCTCTCCAGCGAAACGACCCGCAGGCCGCCGAATCCGCGTGTGCTTCTCATCAGTTTCCCTTATTCCGCCCCCATCGAAAAGGAAAGTAGCTTTCTCTAGCGCTATTAAGTACTTGCGTGTATAAAGGCACTTGTGCCCGGATGCCTGCCGCATCAGCGGCGGGCGGCGGATGCGGGAGGTCGTATACGATGAAGGTCAGAGAACTGAGTCACTCCGATCGTAACTCCGTGTATTCGATCACGCCCGAGCGGACCATGATGGACGCCGTCCGTAAACTGGTCCATCACAATATCGGCGCGCTCCCGGTTTTGAACGAATCCGGCGAAAAACTGCTGGGAATCATCACTGAACGTGACGTTCTTCGCTTTTGTGCGAGCCAGAACCTCTCGTTGATGGAGAAGACCCCGGTCGGCGACATCATGACGACCGAAGTCTTCGTCGGGACCATGGATGATGACATCGAGTCGGTGATGCGCACGATGACGCAACGACGAATCCGGCATTTGCCGATAATCGAGGACGGCCGTTTCGCCGATATCATCTCGATCGGCGATGTCGTGAAGGCGAAACTCGAGCAGTCCTCCGAAGAGAACAGCTACTTGCGCAAGTACGTCTCCGGCACCGGCTCTTAGCCCTCGCCTCGCGTGCCACGCGGCTGCGGTCACTCCGGGGTGTCGCCGGGGTCTTCCTGCTCGGAGGGTCCGCCCCCTGTTGCGAGGTTTTTCAGGCCGCTCCAGATCGAGCCGACCACGTCGGCGCCGCCCTTTAGGATCTCACCGGTTTTGCGTGCACTACCCTTTATGATCTTTGTCGTGGTGCGCGCGCCGCCGATCAGTAACTGCTCGGTAACGTCCGGGATCAGGTTGATCGCGGTCTCGGCAACCGCGCCTGGTGCGATCGCCGATTGTGGAGCGCGCACGTCGCCACTGAGGACGATGGGGATGTAGGTCCAGCGGTCTTTGTCGCGGATGTAGGGGAGCAGCATGCCCTTGGAAAAGAACTCGCGTCCTTTCTCGGGGTGAACTCCGGCCCACATCTCAGTTTCCAATGCGCCGTTAAAGCCGAGTGCACCGGTAAAGATCAGTTTCGCGTCGGGGCCGCCGATAACCATCTTGTCGGTACGGATAACGCGGTTGAGGATCAGCACGTTTCCGCCCGCGTCACTTATATTGAGGTCGCGGAAACTGCCCATCCCGGTAAGTTTCGCGATCTGACCCAGAACCGGGTTGCCATTGATCCTACCGCGTGGGAAGCGGACGTTGCCTTCAAGGAACAGATTGTCGAGGAACACTTTTGGCAGTGTCCCGGTGCTCTTTAGCCGTACGTCGCAACTCATGGCGCCGGCAATACTTCCGAAACTGTCCTTCCACACCGGTTTGAGGATGTGCTCGGCTTTTGCGTGCGCGATCCTGAGATTTAGGTTGTACGCCCAGCCACGTTTGTTCAGATCGAGGTCGCCGGTGAGGTACAACGACCCGCCGGCGAGATCGGCTGTCGCCGAACCCGCGTAGATTCGATTGTGTTCCAACTCGGCACTGAGACGCACGTTCTCAAATACGCTGCGTAAGGTCTCCAGCCTGCCGACGCTGATGCGCGCATCCAGGTGGGGGATCTCGATCGGGCAAGGTGGTATGTCGCCCGTCCGCGGCGGCAATGGCAGCGGTACTGGGTTCAGGCCGTAGACCAACTCGGCGACGTTGAGCCGGTCGATCTCGGCATCGATCTTTAGCGGAGCGTCATCGGGCGTGAACGTGATGCGCGAGCGCATGTTGATCGGCTCGGCGCGCGTCAGCTCCAGGCGCGCGTCGAAGAACAAGTCGAACGGCCGGTTGGCGACGATGTGCGAAGCTCGGATGTCGACGTTCGAGAAAATAATTTCAAGCGGTAGTTCTCGATCGGTACTGTCGTCGAAGTAGTGGAGCGAGCCGTTGCGGACGTCGAGTGTTTCGACGAGGACTTGCTCACCCATCATCGCAGATCCGGACTCGTCGCTGATCGTGAGCTGGTGCCACGGGAGCAGGGAGTCGGTGTTGAACTGCCCTTGTTTGTTCTTATGCAGGGCGATGATGGCACCGACGAGTTTGACCTCCTGGATGACGATTTTGCCTTGGAACAGCCTGGTCAGGTCCAGGCGCACCGCCACCCGTTCGGCGGTGATGAAGTCACGGTAGTGGCGTGGAAATTCGACGTCATCCGACATCGAGAAGCCGTCGAGATAGACACCGTCCAAGCCGATGCTGAACTCGTGAAACGTGATGCTGCGTCCGAGATAGTTCTCCAGCGGCGGGAGCAGGTTCTTCTTGATCCACTGGGGAGTTGCCCAATAGGAGATTGCGACCGCCGGCACCAGTACCGCAAGCGACGCAGCGAGCATAAAGCCCGCTACGAACATACGCATAAAGATTTTGCCAGGCATCGGTCTGTTGAGGCCCACCCCGTCGAGGGACGGAACCGTCTCGCCGCTATCCAACATTGCAAGTTCCGAACCAGCCGTTTCGGAGGTGACAGCTGCGCGGAACTTCGCGCATACGCTCGTTGTACGGCTCGGCTTTTGCGCCGACACCGGCTAAGTCGCGTAGTCCGCTTTGCGTGCTGATTGGCCTGTGATCGACGAATGGGGCAAAGTTGGGCGCTCTAATGCAAAGTACCTTGCAACTTCGGCTGTTCGTTTCGCTTTGTGTGCTGGTATGCGCGGCGTCCTGCCGTGGCGGTAATGGAGCCGAATCGGTGTCGGTTCTCGAAAGCGCCGAGCGCGATCCCGTACAACGCGACTGGGCGGTGCCCGAATCGAGTCCGGGTGGACAGAGATACGGCGAAGAGCTGCAGGCCGGACTCGCGCGCGAACTCGCCGTCAAAGAAGCGGGCTACCTGCCGCGCACCGAGCACAAAAACGAGGACGGGTCCCCGGTCTATACCAATCGACTGATCCGCGAGACCTCTCCCTACCTGCTCCAGCATGCGCACAACCCGGTGAACTGGTACGCCTGGGGTGAAGAAGCGTTTGCGGACGCAGAACGCCTCGATCGTCCGGTATTGCTGAGCGTAGGCTATTCGACGTGCCACTGGTGCCACGTGATGGAGCGGGAGAGCTTCGAAGACGAAGAGATCGCCGCGTTTATCAATGCCAACTACATTCCGATCAAAGTAGATCGCGAGGAACGCCCCGACATCGACGGTGTCTACATGGATGCTGTACGTATACTTTCGGGCGGCGGCGGATGGCCGATGACGGTCATCATGACGCCGGCGGGCCGACCGTTTTTCGGGGGAACCTACTTCCCCGCTCGAGATGGAGACCGTGGTGCACGCAGCGGTTTCTTATCAATCCTGCGCTATTTCGCCGCGCAGTACGCCGACAACCGTGACGAACTGCTGGAGCGCGCTGAGGAGATAACCCAGCGAATTCAGCGCCAGGCAGCGGTGGAGTCCGCGGCAGGTATCCCCGGGGCGCACGCCTTCGATGAAGCACTGGTGCGGCTCAAAGGATCCTACGACGATGCAAACGGTGGTTTCGGACGCGCGCCGAAGTTTCCGCGCAGTGTGACCCTTGAGCTTCTTATGCGGATTCACCGCCGCACCGGCGATGAAGATGCGCTGCGGATGACGGTCAATACGCTCAAAAAAATGGCCGACGGAGGGATGCGCGATCACGTCGGCGGTGGATTCCACCGCTATTCGACCGATGCCAAGTGGCTGGTTCCTCACTTTGAGAAAATGCTCTACGACAACGCGTTATTGGCGGTGGCGTATCTCGACGCCTACCAGATCACCGGTGAGGCCTCCTTTGCGGAGGTCGCGCGCACGACACTCGACTACGTGCTTCGCGAGATGACGGATGAGCGCGGTGGTTTTTACTCGGCGACCGACGCCGACAGTCCCACTCCCGGGGGTCACGAAGAGGAAGGATGGTTTTTCACTTGGACGCCGGAAGAACTCGAAGAGGTTCTCGGTTCACGCGAAGCGAAGGTTTTTGCGGCTTATTACAACGTTACGGCCCAGGGAAATTTCGAGGGTCGCAGCATTTTGCACGTGACCAAGAACCGGCAGGACTTCGCTGCCGCGCAAGGGCTCTCGCCCGAAAGCTTGGATAAGAAGCTGAGCGCCGCGCGTAAGCTGCTGTACACTGCGCGCGCGAAACGGCCGCCGCCGGGGAAGGATACCAAGATCCTTACCTCATGGAACGGTCTGATGATTTCCGCGCTCGCGCGCGGAGCGCGCGTTCTCAACGAGCCCGCCTACGCCAAAGCAGCACTCCGTGCTGCCGTTTTCATCGACGGTGACTTGAAGGACGGTAAGCGTTTGCAACGGAGCTGGCGCGCCGGGATCGCCAAGCACAATGGTGTTCTGGACGATTACGCCTTCTTTGCGGCTGGGCTACTCGATTTGTACGAGACCACCCACGATACCCGCTGGCTCGCCGAAGCGGTTGCTTTGCAAATCGAGCTGCGCGAGTCGTTTTGGGACCACGAAAAGGCCGGCTACTTCTTTACCCCGGTCGACGGCGAGCGGCTGCTCACACGCGAGAAGCCCTACTACGACGGAGCCGAGCCGTCGGGTAACTCGGTTGCGTTGCTCAACCTGTTGCGCCTCTACGAGCTGACCACCAACGAGGGGTATCTGCAGATGGCCGAGAAGTCGCTGAAGGCGTTCGGCACCTATCTCGAGCGTGCCTCGATCGCTGTCCCACGGATGATGGGTGCGCTGGATTTCTACCTCGATTCGCCAAAAGAGATTGTGCTGGTTTCTAAAGGTGGAAAAGCCGACTTCTCGCCGTTCCTCGGCGAACTGGCCGCGCGTTATCTGCCCAACTGTGTTTTGGCTGTGACCGAAGAAGGTGAGGCGGCCGATAAACTCGCACGCTTGGTCCCTTTGGTCGAAGGGAAAACCGCGATCGCCGGCAAGCCGACTGCCTATGTCTGCGAGAAACGCACGTGCAAGCTGCCTACCAACGACCCTGAAGTATTTGCGAAGCAAATCTCGACAGTGGTCCCGCTCGCCGACCGCTGAGCCGCGCGCCAGTCCGAGTGCCCGCCCGTGTGCGGCCTGCGCTACGCCGCGTCAGCGGCTAAGTTCGCCGCCGCAGCTCGATCCCGCGCCGGCCGTGCATCCAAAGCAGTGTGTCCCGGTGGCGATGCGTGCATTGGTGAAAGCACAGAGTGATTCGATGTCGTAGATCGAGACGCCTGCTGCACGGCCGGCGCCTTCGTACCGGCTATTTGCGGGTCGAGCGGGGATTTCCAGCATCTGGTTGAAGTCGCAGTCAAAGACCGTGCCGTCCCAGCCGATACTGATCAGCTCTTTACACATCACGCCGTCCACGGTCGCGGGGTTGAAGTGATTGACGAGCAGACTCATGTAACTTTCGAGTTCTCCGCTACGCACCAACTGCTCCGAGAAGCGTTTGATGGGCATATTGGTGATCGTGAACAGCCTGTGAAACTGGATGCCGAACAAGCGCTCGAGTTCTTCGTGGTACTTGGCCTCCAACCCGGCCTGCGCGGGCGGTAGTGATGCGCCGAGTGGGTTGTAGACCAAGTTCAGAGCCAAGCACGAATTCGGCATACCGTATCCGAGTGCGTTGAGTTCTCGTAGTGCGTCGACGGACTTGCCAAACACCCCGACGCCGCGTTGCATATCGACGTTTTCGGCGGTGTAGCAAGGCAGCGAACAGATCAATTCGACGCCGTTCTCGCGGTAGAACTCGGGTAGGTACTCCATGTCAGGCTCGTAGAGGACGGTCAGGTTGCATCTGACCATCACGTGTATGCCGAGAGCCCGCGCGGATTCGACTAGGTAAGCGAAACTTGGATTCAGCTCGGGGGCACCACCGGTAAGGTCGATGGCCTCGATCCAGCCGCCCGACCCGCTCCGGCCGGCCAGCTCGATGATTCTCTCGGCGGTGGCCGGCGTCATAATTTCGCTACGTTTCGGCCCGGCTTCGACGTGGCAGTGGTGACAGGCCTGATTGCACAGTTTGCCGACATTGACCTGAAGGGTCTTGACCGACCGCCGTTCGAGGTGCGGAAAACCGTATCGCCTAAGCTCGGTGTCGAATCTCTGCAGGGGGAAGTCGGGCTGCTTTATCGCGGGTTGGTTCAATTGAAACTGCGCCGTATCCGGAATTTACCTGTATCACTGCTGGTGCCATCCGACCAGGCACGCACGATCAGGCAAGCCGGGCCCCGGCGGGCTTGCTCGTCGACGACCAAGCAGCCGGGGCCCGCGGCCCCGAAAGACTGGGGGTTAGTCTTCCAGGGCTACCTTACCTGTCCAGCTTCTACGGGTTGGATCTGGGAAAGTTACCTGTGGAAGTAACGCATCAGCGCCGCACGCGTAGGGTTTGGAGATGGGGAAAATAATGGCATTACTCAACGTGGAAACGGCGGTTGCCGACCGTTACTCGAGCGCAGCCGGTGAGCGTGAGGCGGCGCTCTGCTGTCCGGTAACCTATGATCGCAAGTACCTGGCGGCGATTCCCAGCGACATCATTGAGCGCGACTACGGTTGTGGCGATCCCAGCGCGCATCTGCGCGAGGGCGAAACCGTCCTCGACCTGGGCTCGGGCACCGGCAAAATCTGTTTTATCGCCTCTCAGGTCGTCGGTCCCAGCGGGCGGGTGATCGGCATCGACATGAACCGTGAGATGCTTGCACTCGCGCGTTCCTGTAGCCCCAAGGTTGCTGCAGCTATCGGCTACGACAACGTGCGTTTCTACGAGGGCAAGATCCAAGACCTTCGCTTTGATCCGGCGCAACTCACCGCCTACCTGGCCGATCACCCGGTAAGTGACAGCCAAGACGCTTTGTCGCTGGATGCTTTCGTCGCCCGGCAAAAAGCCGACAGCCCGCTGATCGCTGACCACAGCGTCGACGTGGTGGTGTCAAACTGCGTGCTCAACCTCGTCGGTGGGCGCGACAAGCCGCAGCTGTTCGCCGAGATCTATCGCGTGACCAAGAACGGCGGCCGCGTTGTCATCTCCGACATTGTCAGTGACCAAGATATTCCGGAGCATATGCAGCAAGACGCCGAGCTTTGGAGCGGCTGCATTTCCGGTGCTCTGCGCGAGGACGAGTTTGTCCAAGCCTTCGTCCGCGCAGGTTTTCACGGTGTGCGTATCCTTGCCAGGGACCAGCGCCCCTGGCAGACCGTTGAAGGCATCGAGTTCCGCTCGCTGACGGTGGAGGCATTCAAGGGCAAAGCGGGCGCTTGTATCGAGAGCAATCGGGAGGTTATCTACAAAGGCCCGTTTTCTGAGGTTGCCGACGACGACGGCCACCGCATCGGCCGCGGGGTGCGTACGGCTGTCTGTGACAAGACTTTCCAGCTGCTTATGCGCGAGCCTTACCAGGGTATGTTCGAATCTGTTCAGCCGCTGGTGGAGGTCGCGCTCGGCGGGCGTGCCGTGGGTGAGAGCCAAGGCGAGGAGTGCCGCCCAACCACTGAGAAGAACTCGGGGAGTTGCTGCTAAGAACCCCCGTTCTCCGCCCCGTCCTCACTATGTTCGCCCTCGCCGGCGGTGTATAAGCCGGTTGCGGCCGTAACCGGCCGCAACTTCATGCGTAGAGCAAGAGCGCCAAGATGAGTGCCCCGGGCGAGTTGGCCGCGTTGATGGCCGCCGCACAGCAGGGCGACGAGCAGGCCTACCGAGCCCTTCTTGAGGCGGTGCAGCCTGTGGTTTTTCGCTACCTGAGGCGCCGCCTCTCCAGTGACGCTGCGGCCGAGGACGTCGGCCAGGATGTTTTGCTGACTGTGCACCGTGTGCGACATACCTACGAGCCCTCGCGGCCTTTCGAGCCTTGGCTTTACTCGATCGCGAAGAGCCGCATGATTGACCACCTGCGCAAAGAGAAGCGGCTGAAGTCGTGGCAGATCTCCGTTGATGTGCTCCCGGAAGTCTCTGGTGAGCTTGCTGTCCGCGGTATGGATGCACTGAAGGACGCGGTCGCGGCGTTGCCGCCCACTCAGCGCGAAGCCTTTAAGATGCTCAAGGTCGAGGGGCTCAGTACCGAAGAAGCCGCCGAACGCGCGGGGGTTTCGGTTTCGGCGTTAAAAGTTCGTGCGCACCGTGCTTACACCGCGGTCAAACGCGCCGTGGTTCCGGACTCAGAAGATTAGATGTCGAAGACCCAAGAACATCCCGGCGGTGCCGCCCGTGGCGACCTGATCGATCGACTGGTCGCCGATCTCAAGCCGGTTGAAGCGATCAAGACGGCGCGTCTGTACGCGATCTGTTTCGGTATCCAGGCGCTGGTGGCAGTCATTGCGTTCTGGAGTTTCGGCCTCGGTGTTGAGTCTCTTGCCCGCTTGGGTGATCCGGTCTACTTGCTGTTGATCGGGGTCTTGGCCTCGAGTGCGGCTGCGTGCACGCTTGTAGCGCTACGAAGCGCAATCCCCGGGCGTGGCGTGGCACGGCCGATATCCGTCGTTTTGCTGCTCGTGCCGGTGTTACTCGCTGCCGGTGTGTCCGCGACCTCGCCTTGGGGCGGCGCCTGGCCGGGGATGCTCCCGTTGTTGGCGAGCGGCAAGATGTGTATGGCGAAGATCAGCGGTATCGCGGTGTTTCCGTGGCTCGCGATGCTGTTTGTCTTGCGCTGGCTCGCGCCTCTGCGCGAGTTGGCGACCGGGATGTTCATCGGCCTTGCCGCGTTCTTGCTCGGTGCCTTTGCGGTGCAGTTTACTTGCAACGTCAACGACCACTATCATCTCGCGTTTGCGCACTACGCCCCGGTCATTCTTGGCACCATCGCTGCCGGCGCTATTTCTGCGGCTGTATTGCGGCGTGGTCGGTCAAACTAGCCGCCAAACCGTTGAGTGCGCTGTGGCGGTGCACTAGATGTACCAACAGCGGCCCTATCGGCCCTGGAGGTAGCCAATGGATTTGCAGGGAAAAGCCGCGCTGGTGACCGGCGGGGCGGTCGGCACCGGCCGCGCGATCGCGCTGGATTTGGCCCGTCGGGGCTGCAACGTCGCGGTAACCTATTCCAAGTCACGTGCTGAGGCCGAAGCGACCGCCGGGGAGGTCGAGGCTGCCGGGGTTAAGGGCCTTGCGGTGGCAGGCAACGTTCGCGAGGCCGAGGCCATCGACGCGGCAACCAGGCGAGTCGTTGATACCTTCGGTCGTCTCGATGTGCTGGTCAACAACGCGGGTGTGACTGAGTTCATCTCGCACGGTGACCTCGATTCGGTTACCGGCGAAGTTTGGGAGCGCCTTCTCGGCACCAATCTGATCGGCGCGTTTAACTCGGTGCGGGCTGCACGCGAGGCGCTTGCAGCCCACGATGCCGGCTGTGTGATCAACATTTCGAGTATCGCCGGGGTTTACGCTATCGGAAGCTCTATCCCGTACTGCGCCTCAAAAGCCGCGCTCAACAGCATCACGGTAACGTTGGCGCGAGCGCTCGCGCCGAAGATTCGCGTAAACGCCGTTGCGCCCGGCTATATCGATACGCGCTGGTGGAAAGAACGCGACAACTACGAGCCGATTAAGCAGATGGCTGTGCAGGCGACTCCGCTCAAGCGCGTGTGCACGGCCGAGGATGTCGCACGGATCGCGATGAATCTGATCGATGCGGAGACGATCACCGGACAGATCCTGGTCGCTGACGGCGGGTTCGGTATCGCCGCCGGTTTACCGGTCTGAGGAGAAGACGCGTATGTCGCTGCTCGAGAAGGTCGTACGTGAAGTCTCGACGGTGGCTACGTTCGCGCGCGCGTTGACTGCGGTACGTAAGTACAAGCCCGGCGGCAGCGTTACCGTACCCGAGATTGTCGAGTGCTGGGCCGACAAAACGCCCGAGGCCGTGGCCTTGGTATTTGACGAGCGCAGCTACACCTTTGCGGAAGTCGACGAGGCCGCCAACCGCGTCGCCGCTTGGGCGATCGAGTCGGGGATCAAGCCCAAAGAAGTCGTTTCGTTGTTGATGGAGAACCGGCCCGAGTTCCTGTTCGCCTGGCTTGGCCTGGCGAAAGTCGGTGCGGTGACGGCGCTCATCAATACAAACCTGCGTCGCGCTCAGCTCGCCTACGCACTCGGTGCTGCAGGCGCAAGTCGCATTATCGTCGGATGCGAACTCGCAGCGGCTTGGCAAGAACTGCGTGGAGAGATAGCCGACCCGCCTGAAGTGTGGGCTTGGGGAGGTCCGATTGACGGTGCCCGGGATCTCGGCGCGGTTCTCGTGGGCGTGGCGGCCGTGCGGCCGTCTCCCGCTGTGCGCGCCTCAATCCAGAGCTGCGATCCGATTTTCTACATCTTTACGTCGGGCACCACCGGCAACCCCAAAGCGGCACGCTTCAGTCACCACAGGTTTCTTACGGCGGGTGCGGCCTACGCTGCGATCGCCGACCTCGACGCCGACGACAGAATGTACTGCGCGTTGCCGCTTTACCATACGGCGGGTGGAGTCATCGCGGTCGGCACGATCTGGCTGGCGGGTGGAACTCTGGTGCTCAAGCGTAAGTTTTCAGCCTCGTCTTTCTTCGACGACTGCCGTCAGCATGGGGTCACCGTGTTTCAGTACGCCGGTGAGTTGTGCCGCTACCTGGTACAGACGCCTGAGCGCCCCAATGACCCGGTTCATTCGGTACGGCTCGCACTCGGTAACGGGTTGCGCCCGGACGTGTGGCCGGAGTTTCAACGACGCTTTGCGATTCCGAAGATCGTCGAGTTTTACGGAGCAACCGCGGGCAACATCGCGCTGGTCAACATCGACAACAAAGTCGGCTCGGTGGGGCGGATACCGCCGTATATGCGCCGGGTGTTCGCCGTGAAGCTCGTCAAATTCAACGTCGAAACCGAAACCCATCCACGCGCTCCAGACGGTTTCTATGTCGAGTGCGGACCGGGCGAGACCGGCGAGGCGATCGGCAGAATCCCCGATCGGAGCGACGTGTCGGTCGGACGCTTCGAGGGCTATACCGGCAAGGCCGATACCGAGAAAGGAATTCTACGCGACGTCTTCAAAACTGGTGACGCGTGGTTCCGCTCCGGCGACTTGTTGCGGCGCGACCGTGACGGGTATTTCTATTTCGTCGACCGTATCGGGGATACCTTTCGCTGGAAGGGGGAGAACGTTGCGACTAACGAGGTTGCCGAAGCGCTGTCGCCGTTCGCAGGCGTCCAGGACGTCAACGTGTACGGGGTCGAGATCCCTGGTACGGACGGGCGCGCCGGTATGGCGGCGCTGGTGTGCGATAAGGACATCGACGTCGACCGACTGTACCGGCACGTGCGCGACAACCTGGCGCCCTATGCCCGTCCGTTGTTCGTGCGCTTGCGGCCCGCGGTGGATACGGCGGTGACCTTCAAGCACCGCAAAGTCGACTTGATGCGAGACGGGTTCGACCCCGAAAATGTGCACGATCCGATCTACCTGCGCGACGACGAAAAGCAGACCTTCGTCAGGCTGGACAACGATTTGTTCAAAGAGATTCGCGACGGCCGTAAGCGCCTATAACCGCAGCGAGCCGAACGAAACCGCCGAACAACAGCGCGGCTGCGGGTCTAGGGTTGCAGCAGTCGCTTTTCCCAGCCGTCCTTGGTGCGTACGAACAACTCACGGCGATGCAGACGCGGCTCCTCGCGGGTCCAGAATTCGATCTGTCGAGGACGGATACGGAATCCGCTCCAATGCGCAGGACGCGGGACCTCGCTGCCGTGGTGGCTCTGTTCAAGCTTGCGGTACGCGCGCAGCAAATCTGTGCGGCTTTTGAGCACCGCGCTTTGCTCAGACACGGCCGCGGCGAGCTGGCTCCCGCGTGGGCGCACGGCCCAGTATGCGTCGGCCTCGGAGTCGGCTACGCGCGCGGCGCGGCCGTCAACGCGGATCTGTTTCCCGGTGGTGTCCCAGTAAAAAGCCATTGAGACATGGGGATTCGCGGCGAGTTCGCTCCCCTTGCGGCTCTTGGTGTTGGTGTAGAACACCCAGCCGTTCTCATCTGCGCTCTTGAACAACATATAGCGTACCGCCGGTCGGTTACGGGCATCCACGGTGGCAACTACGCAGGTCTCTGGTAGCGGCTCGCCGGCCTTTCGCGCCTGCGAAAGCCAAAGGTTGAAGCGGAGTACAGGGTTTGAAGTCATCGACGGCGAGTGTACGAAGGCGTGGGGCGGCGGTCAAAAAGGACCGGTTGAGTTTTTGATTGACAACGTAAAATATACGACGTAAACGGAAACTTGTGCCGAGAAGCGCCCTCACTACAGAAGAGATCGAGGCCTTCCGCGAGCGAATCACCGACGCCGCCACCCACCTGTTCGCCGAGCAAGGATTCGAGGCGCTGACGATGCGTGCGATCGCGATCGAGATCGGCTGCAGTCCGATGACCGCATACCGTTACTTTGACGGCAAAGACGACATCTTCACTTCCGTACGTGCGCGGGCATTTGCGCGCTTCGCCGACAACCAAGAGGCGATCGCACGGGCCAAGCACGCAGACGCCCGCTCCAAGCTTGCCGCCCTCGGTCGTGCCTACATCGATTTTGCGTTGGCCGAACCCGACTCCTATCGCGTGATGTTTGAGCTTACCCAGCCCGGCGTCAGCGCTGACGGCGAGCTCGCCGAGCAGGGGTTGCGTGCGTGGACGCCGTTGTACGAAGCGGTCCGCGCCTGTGTGGCCGAGGGCGAACTGGCCGGAGACCCACTCGTCCACGCCCACCTGTGTTGGGCGAAGGTCCACGGCCTGGTTACGCTGCATCTCTCGGGCAAACTGCAGATGGGCGCCGGGATCGGCGAACTCTACGATTGCGTGATCGCCGACCTGTTGCAGTCGGTTAGGCCGGTGGCTGCGCCGGCCTAAAACGCCGACGTGGTGAGATCACGCGTGGCTGACGGTTGGCCGCGAGATACCTAAAAACCGACCAAGCAACGGAGGTAGTCATATGCTCGAAGCGAAACAACCATCAGGCGGCGGCAGCGCCGCTGCAACGGAACCCGGCCACCACGCCGCAGCCCCCGTGGACTTCCAGCAGTTCTGGAAAAACGCGTGGCGTCCATCGCATGATGTGGGCAGCTACCGTATGACCCGCGTCGAGGGCGAGATCCCGCGTGAATTGCACGGCACGCTGTACCGCAACGGTCCTTCGCAGAACATCAAGCCGACAGAGGGCTTTGCGGCGATGCATCTATTCGAGGGCGACGCCCTCATTCACGCCTTCCGCTTCGACGACGGCCGCGTCGACTACACCGGCCGTTTTGTCGAGAACCCTACCCATCTGGCCGAAAAACGTCTCGGCCGTGTCATCGGAGGACTCGGCGAGTCGAACCACGAACCCGACGATCTCGGTGAGGTCGTCATGCGCCAGCAGCCCAACACCAACGTCGTCTACCACGGCGGAAAACTGCTGGCACTGGTCGAGAACGCATGGCCGTTTGAGATCGACGCACGCGACCTCTCGCCCATCGGTACCAACGATTTTCAGGGCAGGATGCTCGGCATGTCGACGACCGCGCACCCCAAGATCGATCGTAAGACCGGGCAGATGATCATCCACGGGTATCAGCCGTTTGAGCCCTACGCCCAGTACTACGAGCTGGATGCCGACGGCATCTGCACGGTGGCCGAGCCGCTCGATTTTCCCTACGTAGGTATGTGCCACGACATGGCGATCACTGAGAATTACGCGATCATCCCGCTCGGCGCGATTACGCTTCACGGTGAAAAACTCATGAGCGGTGAGGCCACAGTCGATGAGTGCCTGCGCTGGGAACCCGACAAGGGTATTCGGTTCGCGCTGCGTCCGCGCGGGGCGGGTGGCGATATCCGCTGGTTTCAGGCGCCGGCTGGATACATGTTCCACCCCGGTAACGCCTATGAGGAAGACGGCAAGATTTTCATGGACGCCTGCGTGTACGAAGACGGCGGCCAATTGATCGAGGGGCTGCGGCTGTTCCGCCAAGGTAGGGGAGTCGGGTTGCGCGCGGTGCCCTATCTCTATGAGTTCGACCTCACTACCGGTGAATGTAAAGCGACCAAGCTCGACGACCGCGGTGCCGAGTTCCCGCGGTTGGATGACCGTTTGGTCGGCTACAAGAACCGCTTCGGTTATGCCTGGCGCCAGGACTATGCGGCCGATGCCCCTAAGATTTACGAGATAATGAAGTACGACCGCCAGGGTGGGCTTTCAACAGCACACGACTTCGGCGCCTGGCAGTGGCCCGGCGAGGCGGTGTTTGTCCCGCGCACGCCCACTTCGGACGAAGACGACGGGTTTCTCCTTTGTACGGTCTACGATGGCACCACCGACGGCAGCTACCTAGCTGTGTTGGACGCACGCAACATGGCCGACGAGCCGCTCGCCAAGGTTCATCTCGAGCACCGTATTCCGCTCGGCTTTCACGGAAACTTTGCAGGCGCGGTCGTCTAGTGTGGGTGGCGAGGGTGCGGTAGACACCGGTTCCTCGCCACATTAAAAAAAATTCCGCAACCCGGATGCTGAAAGCTTCGCCGGAGATGCATTCCGGTGCCAGGTCCGCTATCCTCTTGCCTTATGAAGAGGATGTTGTGGCAGGTGGTAGCGGTGGGCGCCGCTTTATCGTTTACGGCCGGTTGTTGGCCGTTGGCGATCGGTGGTGCAGCCCTGGGTGGATATTACATCGGCAAAGACGACCGCAGTGCGGTGCAGATTGCCGACGATGCAGCGGTCACGGCCAGCGTCAAGGCCAAATATATACGTGACCCGACGGTAAACGCCCTGGACATCAACGTCGATACCTATCAGGGAATTGTGACCCTTTACGGCACGTTGCCGGACCGCAACGCCGAGCGCCGTGCGCTCGCGTTAGCCGAAGAAACCCGTGGCGTACAGCGCGTGGTGTCGCGGCTGACAATAGTGTCTGACTACACCTACGAAGACCGTAGTCAGTACGGTTCCTACGAGCAGCCGGATCGTGGCAGTACCATGACCTACGACGACCGCGGCAGTGGCAGCAACAGCGGCTACGATAACGGCTCCTACAGCAACGGTGGTGCGTACAACAACGAGTCCTACGGCGCCGCACCTCAGGGCACCTACGTACCGCCGGTGCAGAATCAGGGCTACGGGACAGGATACGAGAGTGGCTACGGCACGCCCGGACCGGGAGCATCCAACCCTGCACCGGCCGAAGATTCCTACGCCGCGCCCGGTGCCCTCGCGTATTCTACCGGCTCAGTGCGTGGCTACACGCCGGGATACGGCGCCGGCAGCGTTGCGCCCGCGCCGGTTCCGCAGACCGACTATCGCGACGGCGGTTACGGCGGCGGAAACCGGTACGGTGCGAGCGACGGTTACGGTCAAGAGCGCCCCGGGCTTCTTAGCGAGAACCGCGGCGGTTGGAGCGGGTACTGATCAAGACTCAGCGGCCCTTCCATACGGGCCTGCGTTTCTCGATGAACGCCCTTTGCGCCTCGCGGGCATCCTCGGTTGCGCGCAAAGGGCGTCCGATTCTTTCCTGACCCTCAAAAGCTTGCTCGAGTGCTAGGTGCGCGAGTTCGCGCAGACCGCGCCGTGTGGCTTGCACGGCCAGCGGTGCATTTGCGGCGATCGCCGCCGCGGTGTCGAGGGTGCGCCCGAGCAGTTGGTCGCGCGCAACAATCTCGTTGATGAGACCTATCCTCAGCGCTTCTTCGGCATCTATCGGCTGCGCGGTCAGCAGCAGCTTGTTCGCGTGTACATGAGCGATCTGTTTGGGCAGAAGTACTGTGGCGTTTCCGGTCGGGTAGAGCCCGAGCGCGACTTCTTCCAGCGCGAAGGTTGCCTCGGGAACGGCGAAGCGCATCTCGGAGGCGAGCATCAAGTCGAACCCGCCCGCACGGGCGTGGCCATTGATCGCGCAAACCAGTGGTTTGCCGAGGTCGAAGCCGGCCAGCGTTGCTGTGCGCACCGCGCGTAGACCATCGAAGTCCTTTGCTGATATCTTCTCTCCGCGCGCCAGAGCCTGCGCGGCAGGGATTGTGCGTGTCATGTCCATCCCCGCGCAAAATACCTTACAGCCTGCGCCGGTGAGCACCGCGCAGCGGATTCCGTCGTCGTCGCGAATCCGTTCCCACGCGGCGGCGAGCGCTGAGAGCGTGGGCGGATCGAGGCAGTTAGCCTTGTCCGGCCGGTCGATGGTCAACAGGGCGACACCGGCACGGTCTGAAGGGGTTTCAAAGCGGATCGTCACCGCCGGAAAGTACCGATTGCGCGGGATTCTGTCGAAGGCTGAGTGCCGCTCTGTGAACGCGCCCGCCCTGTCTGCTGCGCGCGGTTTCGCATAGAATAGTACGTTTCTCCGATGTTCAGGACGTTTGCCACCGTCGTGCTCCTTTGCTTGAGCGTGCTTGCCGCCGCTTTGCGCTTGACCGTTCGCGATGCGCTGCCCTGGCTTGCGCCGATCTACTATGCTTTTCCGTCGCCGGTGATCGCGGCGACGGTTCTCTTGGCCGCGGTGTTGATGCACGGACGTGTGAGGCCGACGGTGGTTCGGGCGCTGTTGGTCGGCGGGCTTTCGATCGCGGTCGCAGGGCTCAGCGCCGAGGTCAAAGGGACCCCGTGCGAGTCGGGCCCGGCAAGTGCGCAGAGTCTGCGGGTGCTGACCTGGAACCTCAGCCACGGCTACGGTGGCTGGGACGCCGTCGCCGAGCGCGCAGCAGCGGTGGACGCCGATCTTCTTGTGCTTATCGAAGCAGGAGGAGACAGCGAGCGTTTCGGCCAATTGTGGCGCAAGCATTTTCCGGGTCACGATATCTCCATGCCCGGCGGCGGCATCACCCTTGTGACCCGCGGCCGACTCGCCGAAGTGCGTTTCCATGAACTCCGCGGTCGCAGCCGTGCTGTGACTGCGCAACTGGTTTTCAACGGCCGGAATGTAGATATCATTGCCGTCGATCTCGACAGCAATCCGTTTTTCGCGCGCGGGCCTACCATTGCCGGGCTAACGCCCTTGACTCACGGCCGTGACGGCGTCCCTATGTTGATTGCCGGCGATTTCAACACACCGCTCGACTCGACCTGGTTCGTCGAGTTGAAGTCGCGCTTCAAGCACGCGTTCAGTAGAGCCGGATACGGCTTGGCGGCGACCTGGCCGGTGCCGGCGCCGATACTCGCGATCGACCATGTCTGGGTTTCTCCGGAGGTCGAAGTCCGTTGCGAACGACACGTGTGGACGAGCCGTTCCGACCACAGCCAGCTGGTCACCGACTTGGTGGTGGCGTCGAAGTCTTCGCGCGACGCCGACATACGGTAGCGGGCGACTGATTGGCTAAAGCCGCGGTCGTCAATCAAGATGCCGCTACGCGCAGGATGCCGCTACGCAGGAGGATGACGATGCAAGAAGCAGAAGAAACACGGCCGCGTACGATGGGGTCGAAAATGGCGTTTGCCGCGGTGTTGCTGGCGCTTGCCGGTGTTGCGTCGGCTTACGCGGGTGTAGTGGCGCCGATGATCGGGTTCGTTCTGTATGCGCTAGCCGTCCTGATCTCGCTGGTCGGGACGTTCATGGGCGTGATCGCCCGCTTGCGCGGACGCGGGACTTCCGCCGCCGCGCTTGCGCCGCTCGCCGTTGCTGCTGCCTTGATCGCTCCGGCGTTCTCAAGCCGCGATGTTCCGCGCATCAACGACATCAGTACCGACACGGAAAATCCGCCGTCGTTCGTGGCTGCCAAAGAGCACGGTCCAAACTCGGGGCGAGACATGGCTTACCCGGGCGCCGACTTTGCCGCACAGCAGAGCGCTGCTTATCCGGATCTTGTAACCAAGCGGGTAGATACCGGGGTGGAGGAGACGTTGGTGCGTTTGCGCGCCGTGATCGCCGATTTGCCCGACTCGACGCTGGTGGCGTTTTCAGCAGGCGAAGGCCGCATCGAGGCGACGCAGACCTCGGGGTTGTTCAAGTTTGTCGATGATATCGTCGTGCGCGTGAAGGCCGACGGGACCGGTAGTATTGTCGATATACGTTCGAAATCGCGGGATGGCCAAAGCGATCTCGGCGTCAACGCCGCACGCATACGTAAATTGTTGGCTGCGCTCGATTCCTGATCCGTCACCGCCCGACCGGAGGGCTGACGACTTCAGTGCTTTAGCGCTTGGTGGACCGGCAGGGCCATTGTAATCGCGGTTCCGTGCTCGGGTTTACTTTTTGCCCCGATGGTTCCGCCGACGCTTTCGACGATCGACCTACACATTGCAAGTCCGATACCGCTGCCGTGATTCTCGCCTGCGGCGAACAGCGGGTCGAAGGCGTGGTCGAGCACTTCTTTCTCCATCCCTGCACCGGTGTCGGTGACTTGAATGGTGACGAATGACGGCGCAGTAACTGCGCTGATATCGAGGATACGGTGCTCGCGGCCGTCCATCGCGCGGCAAGCGTTGGTGATTAGCTCGACGAGGATCTGTTGAAGCAGGCTTTGCTGCAGGCCGACTTCCGCCATGTTATCCGCAAACGCGGAATCGACGGTAGCGCCCGTCCGGTCGAGCCTGTCGTAGGCGGCCTCGATCGAGCGTGCGACGGTGGCCACAACGTCGGCGCTTATCGACGGCGGCATTAACCCGCCGATGCCGGGGCGTGCGAACGGTAGCAGCTCTTCGACGATCGCCACACAACGGCGCGTGTACTTGAGTGCCGTCTCCAACGCTTCTTCGGTTTTGGCCGGTTCGCTAGCGACCTTCATCTTCGCGTAACTGATGTGGTTGACGACGCCCATCAGCGGGTTGTTGAGTTTGTGGGCGATCCCGCCGACGAGAGTTCCGAGGCCGGCCAACTGCTTGAGAGTTTCTAGTTCGTCGGTGGGCTGAGGCGCCTGTTTTACGGGTTCAGCCTCCTGTGCAGTTTGCGTGTTCTTGGGGGTTTCGTCGTGTTCGGACGCCATGCGAACTCCTTTTGCCGACCGCCGACAAGCGTCACGGCCTGACACTATCGTGCCGACCTCATTTTGACGCAGCGCTGATCCGATCACCGAACTTTCTATCGTTGGCCTTCGCCGTGGACAGTGCTAACCCGAAGGCCTGGTGGCCGGGGCGGAAACTTTGATTGATGCGGCGATCGCGGGTGCGACCGTGGTTACACGTACCGACCGCCTGGCCCGCGAGCTGCGCGTCAGGGTCACCGAGGCACGCGCGGACAAGGGAAAAAATGTCGCTCAAGCCTCTGAAATTCTTACGTTTGGTGGCTGGATTGAGAGCGCGTGGGAGCGCGGCGGGCCCGACGCGCTGCTGCTTTCAGGCGATGCCGAGCGGCTGGTGTGGGAGAGCGTTATTAAGGAAGACGTGCCCGGGCTCGCCGGCGCTGGGTCGGCTGAACTGTTCAATCTGGCTGGGCTGGCTGACAGCGCGGCCACGGCTTGGGAGCGTGTGTGCAGCTTCGGGACGCCCGCCGCTGCGCTGAACACCACTGCCGAGACGCAAGCGTTTGCACGCTGGCGCGCGGCTTTCGCCCGGCGTTGCAGCGAAGGCCCGGCGGCCGGTGGATGGAAAACCCGTGCCGAACTGCCCGGCCTGGTGTGCGGGCTCTTGGAGGCGGGGAGCATCGAGCGCCCCGATCGTTTGATCTTCGCCGGTTTCGATTCTCTCGAGCCCGGCATCGAAGCGGTTGCGAAGGCGGTCGAGAAGCGCGGCGGCCGCGTCGAGCGTTTGGGCGTGGGCGGTGGCGCGGATGACGGCGACGCGGGCGATGCCGGGCAACCCTCCGGCGCAGGTCAAGCGGCCGCGCCGCTCTGCATTCGCTACGAGACTCAGCAGCAAGAAATTCTCGGCACCGCAGAGCGCATCATTGCTCTGCTTCGTGAACAGCCCAAGGCGCGCGTCGGCATCGTGGCCGTCGATCTATCGTCGTATCGGCCCTTGCTTGAACGCTACCTCGGCGCCGCGCTCGATCCAGATTCTCTATTGCGGTCGGGCACGCATGCGCGTCGTGTTTTCGACCTGGCCGGTGCACCGGCACTGTCCGACTACGGTTTGGTCGGCACGTGTTTGGACGTGCTCTCGCTCGACGACAAACGTGCAAACAGTTTTTCGCGTGTATCGCGGATTTTGATGTCGCGGTATCCGCGTGCTGGGGAACGCAGGAGCGAGGAGGTCTCGGCGCTTGCCCGCGCGCGTGTTGAGGCCCGGCTGCGCGACAAGAACCGCTTACGCATCGGGCTGTCTGTATTGGAGCGCGACGCTGACCATGTAGGAGCAAAGGTTTTCGCAGAGGCCGTTGCCAAGCTGCGCGCGGAGTTGAACGAGACGCCGCTCGCGACCGAGCTTCCGCCGAACGCGTGGGCCCAGCGTTTCGCGTTTCGCTTGGTTGTGTTCGGCTACGGCGCCGCCGGGCTGGACGCGGACGAAAGGGTCGTGTTCGGCCGTTGGCGCCAAGCGTTGTCAGACCTGCACGCGCTCGAAACCGTTTGTCCGTTGATGACCGGTTACGAGGCGCTCAAACGTCTGCGCAAGATTTGTGCGCGGCGCCTCGTGCAAGGGGCGTCGGGCGGATGGCAAGTGCAGGCCATGGGGCTCCTCGATACTGTCGGGCTCGAGTTCGATGCAATGTTCGTGTTGGGGATGAACGCGGCGTCGATTCCCGCTGCACCGCGTCCGCATCCGTTGTTGCCGGTGCAGTGGCAGCGCGACAACGGCATGCCTTTCGCCTCGGCCGAGGTTGAACTCTCGCTCGCGCGTACGCGCTGGCAGGCGCTGCTGACATCGGCGCCTAGCGTTACCGTTTCTTTTGCAGAGCAATCGGCTTCGGGTGAAGATCACTTGGCGAGCCCGTTGATCGCCGACTTGGTTGCGACCGATATCGAACAGCCTGCGGGGCTTTGGTATCTCGCTGCCGATGAGCAGGCGCGCGCCGGCCGCGTTGAGCCTCGCGTTGAAGAAGGTCAGACCGCGTCGGCGCAGGTCCGCAGCGGCGGAACCTCGGTGCTGCGCGACTACTCGAACTGTCACTTCCACGGCGCTGCTACTGCGCGTTTGCGCGCCAGGCCTTTGGATGAGCCCGAGCCGCAACCGAGAGCGATGATGCGCGGTAATCTTGTGCACGAAACACTCGAGGCGTTTTGGGGCTGGTTTGGCACGCAGGTCGCTTTGGCAGAGGCGCTGCCCGAGCAGATCGTCGGCGCGATTAACGCTGCGGCTGCGCGGGCACTCGACAGAGCGGAGAAAGACGGCTTGCCGCGCGCATTGCGTGCGTCGCTTGCACGGTGGCTCTACGAACTCATCGAGAAATGGCTAGAGATCGAGCTTGCACGCGAAGACAACTTTGCCGTCACCGCCCGCGAGTTAGAGGTCTCGCTCGAACTGGCCCCGAGCCCGGGCGAAACGTTCACACTGGGCCGCATCAAGATCGACCGCATCGACACGCTGGACGACGGCAGCGAAGTTGTCATCGACTACAAGACCGGGGCGGAGGCTAATACCTGGCGCAAATGGTACGGCGATCGGCCCGACGACTTGCAGCTCCCGCTCTACGCAGTGGCGCGAAAGAAGGAGGGGATGAAAGTCCATGCGGTCGCGTTCGGCAATCTGTGTGCGCGCGACAAAGTCTCGCTGAACGGGCCGCCGGATATCGAGTTGGTCGGCAGAGCCCCTACTTCGCAAGAAAGAGACAACTGGACCTCGTGGGAGGACGCACTAGCGGCCTTCGAGACCAAAGTGACGGCGCTTGCGGCTAAGTACCTCGCGGGCGACGTTAGTATAAACCCCGACGACGCCCGCAAAGCCTGTCGGTTCTGCGATCTACCCGCGCTTTGCCGCATCAACGAGATCGGCGGTGTGTTCGAAGGCAACGACGAAAACGAAGGAGTCGCGCGCGATGACGACTGAGCCCGTCGCAATCCCCGATGCGGCGGCGCGCGCGACCGCGCTCGACCCCTCGCGCAGCTTTATCGTTCAAGCACCGGCAGGTTCGGGCAAAACCGAGTTGTTGGTCCGCCGCTTTTTATCGTTGCTGGCCACTGCCAAACGGCCCGAATCGGTGCTCGCGATTACTTTTACGCGCAAAGCCGCCGCCGAGATGCGTGAGCGCGTGGTATCGGCGCTCAAAGAGGGACGCCGGCCCGAGCCCGATCCCCCAGCACACCACCTCGAACGTATCGAGCTTGCGCGCAAGGCGCTGGCGCGCAGCGAAGCGCAAGGCTGGGAGTTGTTGGAGAACGCCGGGCGTCTGCAGATCTCGACCATCGACAGCCTGTGTGCGCGTTTGGTCGCCGCCACGCCGCTGCTCAGCCGTCTCGGCTCGGCGCCGAAGACGGTCGAGAACGCGTTTCCTTATTTCAGAGAGGCTGCCCGCCGCGTGCTCGCGCACGCCGGTGAGGATTCAGAACTCGGCCGCGCCGCCGCAGGTATGCTCGCGCGCCGCGAAGTACGCGGACGCGACGTTGAAGGGCAGATCGTCTCGATGCTGGCGCGCCGCGACCAGTGGCTTGGCGGGGTTCTCGACTCCAACAAAGATCCCGACGAGGCGATCGCGCGTTTTGAGCAGGCGTTGGCGGGGATGATGGAGGCGCAGCTCTTGTCGATCACCGAACTGTTCGGCGATGACTTCCTGCGTGAGATCGAGAGTCTGGCGCGGATGACGCGCAACGTTCTTGACGGCCTCGGCAATCTGGAGAAATGCAAGTGGCCAACACTTGGATCTGGGGCCGGGCTGGCTGGGGATCTTGGTGCGCGAGACGCGTGGGTTGACGTCGTGGCGCTCTTGCTGAAGGACGACAATGATTTTCGGTTGAACCCCAGAGGGATCACCGTAGCCTTGGGTGCACCCCCGCGTGATCCGAAGACCAAGCAGGACTCGCCGGAGAAGGTAGCCTACCTCGCCGCTGTCGAACGCGCCGCGGACTTGGACGAGCAAACCGGCGGTGCGGTCGTGGCCGCGCTGAAGGCACTCCGTATTTTCCCCGCAAAGCCCGAGTTCGAGGCAGACACGCATCGGGCGCTGCGCGATCTGTTCATCGTCATGCGCGACGCGGCCGCGCAGTTGTGGTTGGTCTTTCAAGAGGCAGGCGCGGTCGATTTCATCGAAGTCGCCTCGCGCGCCGTCGCCGCGTTGGTCGATGACGCTGCGCCGACCGATCTTTTGCAAAAGATCGATGCGTCGGTCGATCATGTGCTCGTCGATGAGTTCCAAGACACCAGCAGGAGCCAGGTCGGTCTCATCCGCTCACTGGTCAGCGGCTGGCAGGGCGACGACGGGCGCACGTTGTTTTTAGTCGGCGACCCCATGCAGTCGATCTACCGTTTCCGTAAGGCCGAGGTCGGACTGTTCTTGCACGCCGCCGACAGCGAAGCCGGCGCTCCGCTTTTCGGAGCTATACAGCCCGAGTCGCTCAAGCTGAGCGTCAACTTCCGTTCAACGCCCGACATCGTCGCGTGGGTCAACAACACGTTCAGCGTCGTGATGGGCGCGCACAACGACGTCGATACCGGCTCGGTCGCTTATAGTGAATTTGCCGCGGCTCCGGGCAAACCCGGCCTGGCGGTCCCCGAAGCCGTCGTCTGGGAAAAGGGCGATGGTCAGAAAGCCGATGCGGTAGAAGCCGAGGGCCTCGCCGATCTCATCGAGAACGAACTCTTGCTCGACGCGCGTACGCGCGGCGGCAAGGTCGCCGTGCTCGTACACAAGCGCGCCGTTGCGATCCACCTAACGGCAGCCCTGCGGAGCCGCGGCGTCCGTTACCGCGGCGAGGGCATGGACTTCCTCGATAAGCGGACGGCCGTTATTGATCTTGAGTCGCTTACGCGCGCGATCGTTTCGCCGTTGGACCGCATTGGTGCGTTGTCCGTGCTGCGAAGCCCGCTAGTCGGGTTGGGCGATGCCGATCTGTTCGCGTTGGTTGAGCCCGGAGTTGCGCGTTATCGAAGCACTGTGCAATCGCGCAGTCGTGAGGGCGAATCGGTAAACTCTGAGTCGGCAAATCCCGAAACGATGAAGGGTGAAGTGTCGGGCAAATCGGCGGTCCCGTCGGTAGCCGAGTTGCTCGCCGACGAGGAAGCGCTCGCGTCTCTCGGCAGTGACGGCCGCGGGCGCGTGCGCGCTTGGCACGCGGTTTGGTCCGACGCCCGCGCACAACTCGGCCGCCGCCCGCTCGACATGATCGTACGCTCGGCCTGGATCCGCCTCGGCGGTCCGCAATTGCTCGACGCCACCGGCCCGGCCGACAGTGAACGCTTCTTTTCGCTACTCATCGAGTTGGAGAACGCAGGCTCGATCGATCTTCACGAACTGAGCGAGAGGCTTTCCCAGTTGGAAGCCGTTGCCGATCCCTCGCCGGGTATCGAGCTTGAGTTCATGACGATTCACAAGTCCAAGGGGCTCGAGTTCGACACGGTTGTCTTGCCCGGGTTGATACGTGGTGGCGGCGGCGGTGGTGGGCCATCCGCTGCGTTGGTCTTTGAAACCAGCTCTGCGACCGGCGAACTCGTTTGCTGCGCGCCTTCGGCCGAGCGCGGCAAGCAAGGCTCGGATGATGCCGCTTACACGTATCTTTGCGCGCGTGAGCGCGTGCGCGACAGCGCCGAAGCCCTCAGGCTTATGTACGTAGCCGCGACCCGTGCGAAGAACCGACTGATTCTTTCCGCAGCCGACGAGTTCAATCAGAACGGAACGCCTGCGAAGGGCTCACGACTGGATTCGTTGTGGGCCGCCGTTGCCGAGCAGTTCAGCGGGGATGGGCCGCGGCGCAAGCCGCCCGAGGCCGTTGATGGTGCTGTGTTGCCGCCACGCTCGCGTGTATCGCTTGCGTGGCTCGGCGATCCGAGCGCCGACAAGCCGGAGGTGCCGCATTTACAGAGTGTGCGCGCAATGCGGCCGTCCGAACAATCGGAGGTCGAGCCTCACGAAGCAGCGAGCGATTCGGCTTGGTCGCCGTCGCGAGCGAGCATTGCGGTTGGGCTGGTTGTGCATGCTTACCTTGAACGAATCGCGGGTGAGGGGCCGGCGGCTTGGAGTGCGCAGCGGGTGGGCGATGCTTCGGAGCGCGCGCGTATCGAGCGTTTGTTGCTCAAACATGGTGCGTTGCCGGGTGAGCTTGGTGAGGCCGCTGCCGATGTCGTGTCAGCGCTGAGCTCGACGCTGGCCGACGAGGAGAACAATTGGATTCTGGATGCGCAGGACGAGGCGCACGATGAGTGGCGGGTTACTTCTTACGTTGGGGGTGATGCAGTTGGGGGAAGTGATGACGTTGAAGAGCCGGTGATTGGTTACGCGGGCATTGACAGGACGTTCGTGAAGGATGGGGTGCGGTGGATCATTGATTACAAGACCGATCGGCTTCCTGAGGGGGGTGATCCGGCTGCGTTCGTCAAGGAACGGTTTGAACACCACCGACCGCAGCTTGAGTCTTATGCGGAGATGCTCGCTGCCGCTGAGCCTGAACGAAAGATTCGGATTGCGGTATATTTCCCGATGGTGGGTAGGGTGGCGCGGCTCTATAGCGAGGAGGTCTGAATCGCCCTGGGTTCTCCGGAGAGGCTGGTATGCCTGCATGGGTTTCGGACGGCCTGTCCGGCAGCACGTCCGCAAGCGTCGGATCCACGGGGTATCCTGCGAAGAAGCTGCCGGCTTGTTCACGTCGGGAGCGGGCTACTGCGAGATGTTTGATGAGGACCACTTGATCTCCGAAGACCGCTTCATCTGCATCGGGCCGATCCGTCGGCGTGTTGTCGTGGTGGTCAAGACGGAACCCGATGACGACGTGCTACGAATCATCTCCGCCCGCCGAGCGCCGAGGCGAGAATTGCGATTCTTTCAACGCTACCTGGAGGCCCAACACTCATGAACGCCTTTCCCAAATTGACTGAAGCCGAGTTCAGCAGAGCGATCCCTGCACGGCTTCGTAAGCGATTGATGGCAGGTAGGTTCGAGTCAGGCGACGATGTCGCAGCGTTGCGCAAATTCACCGGGCTTACCCAAGCCCGGTTCGCGCAGGCAATGGGTATCAGCGTTCACACGTTGAGGAACTGGGAACAAGGTAGACGCAAGCCCGAAGGACCGGCAATCGGCCTGCTACGTATCGCCGCTAGACATCCCCGGATCTTACGCGAGAATTTGGAGTCCGCGGCCTAACCTCAATCCGCCGAACGCGCGACGAACCCAGCAACGAACTCTGCGATGGCTGCACCGGTGACCGTGTTTCCACGCGTATTCCAATGCGTATCACGCAGATGGTAGGTGCGCCCTCGACTAGTGCACGAAGAGAACTCACGTCGTGCGCGTCGTCACGCGCGCACTATGCCGACCGACAATATTCCACCTGAGTACTATCGTCGGAGTATTTTCTTTTTTGCCGTCAATTTCTTCTGGCCATGGTCGTACTTTCGTAGTATGTTCGCCTCCTGATGTTCGACGGTGTTGGCCTACAAACCGCGGAAAACCCGCGGGATTCCTGCGACCACTTCGGGTTCGCCCCCGGCGTCTGCGTAACCACTGCGGAGGCACCAACGCCCGCAGCCGCGCTGACACACCCACAGGTCCGCAGGCTCGCGCGGACGCACGAGGCAGTCGCTCCGCTGGTTGATCCCCGTGTAGATCCCCTTGTCGATCCAGAGCTGCTTGAGCCGCCGGGAGGCCACGAGCTTCGCAACATTCTTCGCGGCGAGGCTGCCGCGGTCGTTGATGCCGCTTTGCAGCGACTGGGCGGACACGAAGCGGCTTGTCGCGTGAGGCTCGGCCGTTTGGCCCGTGCGCTTCTAGACGCCCGTGGCTATCATCGCCTCGGTTTTGCGCGCCTGCGCGACTATGCGGCCGAGCGTCTCGGCATCTGTGCGCGCGAGCTGCAGATAGCCGCGCAAGTCGCACGCGCGGTTGACCAAGTGCCTGCGCTTGAGCGCGCGTTCGCCGACGGTTGCTTGTCATGGTCGAAGCTCCGATTGCTGGCGCGCCTGATCACGTCGGATGACCAGACGGCCGCATCGCAGGCTTCGATTGCAGACTGGGTAACACGTGCGACCGGCTCGACCGTCGCCGATCTCGAACGCGCCGTTGCCGAAGCGAGCTCAGCCGACAGAGCGACCGAACCAGCTGCGGGGTCCCAACGCGACCACCATCCGACTGCCGACGACAGCGATCCGATTGCTGACGAAAGCGAGCCGCAGGTCGAGCTCAATCTGCCTTGTCCTCCGGAACTCCTCTATCTATGGCGTAGGGTTAGCGAACTGGCTTCACGAACGGCCGGCAGCGAACTCAGCGCGTGGCAAACTCTTGAGCTGGTCGCCGCCGAGGCACTCTCGGCGCGACCCACGGGCCCGGCTGTCTTGCCGACACACACGCCGAGCCGGAGGTCCGACATCACCGTGCGTGCAGTTGCGGCCGACGGTTCGACTGTTTTGGGCGTCGGCGCCCCGAGCGAAGCTTCGTTTGATGCACCGTGCGAGTTCACCGAAGAAGAACGGGCACTGTTGCGCGATCAGATCGCACCGAATCGACCTTCAACCGAGTTCGCACTCGGCGTGGCCGCCGCGCGTTGCATACCAACCCGCAAAAACCATCGCCAAACTCGTGGCGAAGATCCCGAGCCGACCGACCCGCAGGCCATTGCCCCCCAGGAATACGACCCGCAGGCGCTCGACCCCGAGGAACTCGACGCTGAGCTGCGCGCGACCCTAGCGTCGATGCAAAACGTTGACTACCAGATGGGTAAGTTGCTGCACACGTTTACGCGGCTGCGGCTACACCGCCACCTTGGCTACACCTCTGTATCGTCTTATGTCAGCGAACGGGTCGGCATATCACCACGAAAAGCACGCTCGCTAACGCGGCTTGTCGGCGAGTTATCCGAGCACCGCACGCCGCTGGCAGAAGCCTATCGCGACGGCAGCCTCTCATGGTTCCGCGCTCTCGTGCTCTTGCCGATCGCCTGCGAGAGTACGGCTGCAGTGTGGACGAAACGTGCGCGCGAGGTAACGGTCCGGCGCCTTATCGAAGAGGTCAGGTGGGCGCGCTACATCCGCGACCGTAGTTGGTGTTTCGCACCCGGCGCGCCTCCGCCCGCCGGTGTCGCGCTTGATGACTCCGATCAAGAGGTGAGGCGGCAAATCTGTTCGCACCACGACGAGGCTACCGCCGACCGTATCCTCGCCCGTGCGCGAGAGGCCGGCGCAGTGCTGCGCGTCCGCGGACCTGCGTCGGTTATTGCGCTGGCCCGCGACGCAATTGAGACCTTTCGCACCGGCGAGGAGGCACCGTACCAGGCGTTCGAGCGCATATTGCGCCACGTCTTTGATTGGTGGGCCGATGTCCCCCGCCACCGTAACCCAATCCACGAGCGCGACGGTTGGCGCTGTCGCGCACCCGCATGCAGTTCACGGCGCAACCTACACGAGCACCACATCGTGTTTCGCTCACGCGGCGGCGGCAACGAGCGATCCAACCGGGTATCGATCTGTGCATGGCACCACCTGCGTGGCATACACGAAGGAATTGTCCGCGCCGAGGGCGACGCCGAAGGCCGTATCCGTTGGCAGCTCGGTATCCGTCGCGGCGCGGCCTCGGCGTTTATCGCGACCTGTGACGACAGCTACGCGGCTCGGAGCGCGTAGCCGCCGCAGTAGAGTAGCCGCCGCAGTAGAATCGTCCGCGAGATCGATGGGGCGCTGATTCCCGGCCTGCGGCCGCGTTGCGTGCCCCCCGCCAATGGGTTATTCCTCCATCGATGGCTTGCGAAAATGTAACCTATGAACTGACCGACGGCGTTGCCGTCATCACCATGGACGACGGCAAGGCCAACGCCTTCGGCCACGCCAATATCGACGCAATTGGTGAGTTTCTGACCCGCGCCGAGCAAGAGGCCGGGGCGTTATTGATCCACGGCCGTGAGGGCAAGTTCTCGGCGGGCTTCGACATGTCGGTGATGACTGCGGGTCCCGATGCGGTGCGCGGCCTGGTCACAGCCGGTGCCGAAATGCTGCTGCGGCTCTTCGAATACCCACGCCCGGTAGTCGCGGCTTGCAGCGGCCACGCGCTTGCGGCCGGCGCGCTCATGCTGCTGGCGAGCGACCGCCGTATCGGCGCGCGCGGGTCGTTCAAACTGGGTCTGAACGAAGTTGCAATTTCGATGACGTTGCCGATCTTCGGTGTCGAGATGGGGCGCGCGCGGCTGTCGCCGCGTTACCTGACGCGCTCGATCACCCAGGCGGAAATCTTCGATCCCGAGACCGCCGTGGAGGCCGGTTACCTCGATGCCGTATGCGACGCGGCCGATCTTGCCGAGATTGCGTTCGCCGATGCCAAGCGCCTGTCGGCGCTGCCACACCCTGCATTCCGCAACACTAAAAAACACGAACGCCGCGCCGTGGTCGAGCATATTCGTGCAACGCTCGGGCAAGACATGGCGCGCATCGGCCCGTCGAACTGAGCGCGGCGCTCTAACGCAGTCGGGTTTCGCCAAGCAGTGTCAGCAAGCAACGGACAAGAGTTCAATACCTTCGGCTTCCAACCCGGGCGCCGGCTGGTGGGCAAGTACGTTGTCGGCGAATTGCTCGGCAAGGGCTGGGAGGGCGAGGTATACCACGTCACCGAAGCCGCCACCGGCGTTGAGCGTGCGGCCAAGTTTTTTTTCCCGGAACGCAACCCGCGCGACAAAACCATCACGTTTTACGCGAAGAAGCTCAACAAGCTCCGTTCGTGTCCGATGATCATCCAGTACCATACGCAAGAATCTCTGTGGTATCGGGGGCACCGTATTCCGTTTCTGGTCAGTGAGTACGTGCAGGGCGAGTTACTCAGCGAGTTGCTCAAGCGTCAGCGCGGCAAGCGGTTGCACCACTTCGAGGCGATGAAACTGTTGCACGAACTCGCCGTCGGCGTTGCGCAGATCCACAAGCTCGGCGAGTATCACGGCGATCTGCACGACGACAACGTGATCGTCGAACGAGTTGGGCTCGGCTACGAACTCAAGCTCGTGGATCTGTACTACTGGGGCCGTCGAACCCAAGAGCACGTAATCGACGACGTTTGTGCGCTTATTCGAATGTTCTACGATTCGGTCGGTGGCGCGCGCATGTACCCGACGCAACCGCCGGAGGTCAAAGCGATTTGTTGCGGCCTCAAGCGTTCGCTGATCGAGAAGAAGTTCCGGACGGCGGCGCACTTGCGTGACTATCTAGAGAGCTTCAAGTGGAGCTGACTCGCCGTCGCCTTGCCACGCCTGTGCCCGCAACCTAGTCCTCGTAGGTGGCGCAACACGAAGCAACCGCTAAAGTCGATGAAAGTACCCCCCCTGTGGGGCGTTTGCTGCCGCCGCAATGTTTTACCTCCGCTTCAATCTACGCACGTGAGATCGGAACGCTCTTTCACCGCTCGTGGGTGCATGTCGCCGACCTTCCGGAGTTGCGTGAGGCAGGCGACTACGTAACCGCCCGCATCGGTACCAATCCGGTGCTCGTCGTGCGTGGCGAAGACGGACAGGTGCGCAGCTTTTTCAACGTTTGTCTGCACCGCGGAGCGACAGTGGCTAGCGGCGCAGGCAACTGCGGAAAATCGTTTGTCTGCCCCTATCACGCATGGACGTACGCCTGCGACGGCAAGCTTCTTGGTGTGCCCGAAAAGGACGACTTCGCCGCGCTCGAGCGCAGCCGCGCGCAAGGGCTGATCCCCGTGCGCACGGCGACGCTCGGTCCGTTGGTTTTCGCTTGCCTGTCTGAAGACGCACCCGACTTCGACGTGTGGGTCGGCTCTCAGGGCTCGCGCTTTCTTCACGATGACGTCGAAGCGATGGAGCCGGCATGCGCGTTCGATTACGAGGTCAGCGCCAGCTGGAAACTCTTTGTGGAGAACGGGCTGGAGGGCTACCACCTGCCCTTCGTGCACGACATGCTCGACGATTTCGTCGAAACGAAATCGGCCGAGCACTTCGTGGAGGACTGGTCGAGCTACACCCATGCGACCGTCAAGCCGCAGTTCCGTGATCTCGTACGCATGGTTCCCGAGTACACCAACCCCAAGGGGCCGTTCGTGCAGTTCGGCTTTGTGTTTCCGAATCTTCTTCCGGTGATCAACGCCGTTGATCTCACCTATATACGCATCGACCCGGCCGGGCCCGGCCGAATCAAACTGCGCGTACGCAGCTTTGACCGCCGTAACCGCGAAGCGATGGCGCTGCGGGAGTACCGCGAAGAATCGATCGACCGCACGACCAAGCAAGATATCGCGATCGTTGAGCGCGTGTACGAGGGTATGCACGCGCAAGCGTATCCGGGAGGGTATTACGCCTCGTTTCTGGAGCGGCGCGTGCGGCATTTCGAAGAGATCTACTGTCGGGAGATGGGCGGCGTTCCTACTTCGCCCCGCTAAGGGAGGCTGACCCGGTGTCCGAACAAGTTGCCGTCCGCTTGACTGTCTATTCGGACGTTCTGTGTCCTTGGTGCTACAACGGCGCGGTGCGGTTGGCGCGAATCAAAGAAGAGTTCGGCGACATTGTCGAGATCCAGTGGAAGTGCTTCCTGCTCAGGCCCTATCCCGAACCAAAGTCCTTCGAGAAGTTCCGTCGTTATACGCAGACCTGGATGCGTCCGGCCGAACAGCCGGATGCGGGTGAGTTCCGCGTGTGGTCCACCGATGCACCACCGCCGTCGCACTCGGTTCCGCCCAATGTGGCGGTGAAAGCGGCTGCACGCCAACGCGGGTTCGAGCGCTATCACTTGCCGCTGATGCGCGCCTATTTCTACGAGAACCGCGACGTCACCGATCCCGATACGATCGTTGCCGTCGCCGAAGAGTGTGGGCTCGATATCGATCGCTTCCTCGTCGATCTGAAGGACGAATCGGTCGGACGCGAGGTCGTCGCTGATCACCAAGAGGCGATTGAGCGCGGTGTTACCGGGGTTCCGGCGGTGGTGGTCGATGATACCTTCCCGATCCCGGGAGCCCAGGACGTGGCGTTTTATCGGCATCTCGTGCATAAACGTCTGAGTGCGCGAGAAGAAGAAACCTGCAAAACCTGAAGCGCGACTTCGGCACTTGCTAGAACGCGCGCGCGGCATCGCTGATACCATCATAGCGAACCGGCGGGCGATTCACGCTAACCCCGAGCGCGGGCTGCAGACTCCGGCAACTCAGAAATTCATCCTCGACGAGCTTTTGCGCATCGGCGTCACCGGGGCCCGCATCGGCGAGGCGTGCACCTCGGTAGTCTGTGATGTTATCGGCGAGGCAAGCGGCCCCGGCGAAGGGCGCACGGTGTTGCTGCGTGCCGATATCGATGCGTTACCTCTTACGGAACATTCCGATGACGCGTGGGTTTCAAAGAACGAGGGCATCATGCACGCGTGCGGCCACGACGGACACGCAGCGATGCTGCTCGGCGCGGCCGAGCTGCTTGCGGCCGAACGCGCGAACTTTGCAGGCACGGTACGCTTGATGTTCCAGCCGGGCGAAGAAGGCTACGGTGGGGCGAAGAAGATGATCAAGGAGGGGGTGCTCGACGGCGTTGACGCGGCCTTCGCGATCCACCTTGAGCCGAGCCGTAGGAGCGGTAAGGTTTACTCGCGGACCGGCGCGTTGCTCGCCGGAGATTCGGTGTTCTTCGTTACTTTTAAGGGCGCCGGTGGTCACGCCTCCATGCCTTACCACACGCGTGATCCGATTCCGGCGATCGGTCCATTTGTTGACGGACTTTCGCATGTCTCGGCACGCGAAACCGATCCGGACGACCGCGTTGTATTCAGCGTCACCCGTGTTGACGCCGGTACAGCTGTCAACATCATCCCGCCCGAAGCCCGCTGTAGCGGCACCATTCGAACCTTGAGCGATTCACGTCGCGAGATTGCCGGAGATCAGTTGCGTCGAGTCGCCGAAGGAGTGGCCGCCTCCCGCGGCCTGGAGGTCGAGGTCAGGGTTATCCATGGCTATCCGCCGACGGTGAACCACGAAGTCCCGATGCGAACAGCGCTCGACGCCGCTCGCGCCGTCGGCTTAGACGTGCTCGAGCTTCCCAGCCCAGTGATGGGTGCGGAAGACTTCAGCTACATTTTGCAGAACGTTCCCGGCGCGTTGGTGTTTCTCGGTGCCGAGATCGAAGGCGGTGGACCGCTGCATTCCGATAAGATGAAACTCGATGAGGGGGCGCTGCCGCTCGGTGCTGCGCTCCACGTCGCTGCGGCTTTTGCGTTTCTGCGGGATGATGCATGACCGAAACTCCGTGGTGGGATGCGGTTGAGACCGCAGCGCGGATCCGGGCCGGGGACGTAAGTGCCGTCGAGGTCGTCGAGGCTGCAGTCGCGCGCGCACGTGGGTGCGACAAGGTCTTGAATGCTGTGACGGCGGAGACCTACGACGCGGCCGTCCGGCAAGCCGCCGCGCCCTCGTCGGGACCGTTCGCCGGAGTGCCGACCTTCATCAAAGACCTCGACGACGTTGCCGGTGTGATCACCAGTTTCGGATCGCGCGCGCATACCGCGAACGTTGCTTCTAAGACCGAGACGTTCACCGCGAAGTATCTCTCGACAGGGTTGATCAGCCTCGGCAAGAGCGCTGCGCCCGAGTTCGGTTTGACCGGCACCACCGAGTCAACGGCGTTCGGTCCGACGCGCAACCCGCATGACACCAACCATTCCAGCGGAGGATCCTCGGGCGGCGCTGCCGCACTGGTCGCCGCCGGTGTTGTACCGCTCGCGCATGCGAGCGACGGCGGCGGTTCGATTCGCATCCCTGCGGCGTTCTGTGGTTTGGTCGGGTTGAAACCGAGTCGCGGTCGGCGGTTTGCACCTGCGTTGCTCGATCGCTTACCGCTGCGGATCGTCGCCTATGGTGCGGTAACACGTTCGGTACGCGACACCGCCCACCTCGTCGCGGCTCTCGAACAACGCATTCGGCCACGCAAGCTCGCGCCGGTAGGGCTGGTGGAGGGACCGGGGCGCAAACGTCTCGAGATCGCGTTCTTCACCGATACACCTCTGGGCAACACATTGGACCCCGACGTCCGCGATACGACTATACGTGCGGCGCTGCATTGTGAGAAATTGGGGCATTCGGTCACCGAGATCGCGTGCCCGTTCGGGACCGAGGTCGCCGACGATTTCTTTGCGTACTGGTGTTTTCTCGCTGCGGTGTGCGTCGGCCAAACCCGCCTGTCGCGTGGCCGTGGCTACGACCCCGACCACTTAGAGCCGTGGACGCGGGGACTCTCCGACCGTTTTCGGGCGAGCGCGTTCGGGGCGTTCTCATCGATGCGCCGATTGCACAAAATGCGCACCGTTACGCAGGGGGTATTCGCCGATTACGACGTGCTTCTTTCACCGACCACCTCTGAGCCTGCACCAGAGATAGGTCATCTCGGCCCTGAGGTTCCGTTCGACACTGCTTTGCAACGCATGTCTCAGTACTTTTGCTATACCCCGCCGCACAACGTCACCGGAGACCCGGCAATCTCGCTCCCGCTGGGATGGAGCTCGTCAAGACTGCCGATCGGCGTACAGTTCGCAGCGCGCGAGGGCGGCGAGCGTGTGCTGCTCGAACTCGCCTACGAACTCGAGGCTGACGGCGCGTTCATCCGAGAGCGTCCCTCGCGTCAGCCCTAAAACCGTACGCCGCGGCAGCGTCCTCGGATGCACGCGGGTCTCTCGGCGATACAACCCGGTGTTGCATAGGGGCAGCCGTCGGTTTGGTAGGTGCCACAGATGCGCTTGTCGGCGTGGTCGAGGATCGCGTTGAAACGCTTGACGTGGCGTCTGCGGATCCATGCGCCGCAGGTTCCCATGCACTCGGTATCGGTGTTCACGTGTACGCACTGGCCGGCGCTGCGGCATCGGTTCGCCTTGCGCACCAGGGTCTTGGTGCGTTTGACAATTTTATTTACGCGCTCTTCGCAGGTCGGGCCCGCGCATGAGCCTGGGACGCACACGCCCAGCGCGCAATCGTCGCACTCGGGGCAACTCGCTGCACAAGCACAGATGTCACCTGGGTTCGCGCAGCCGCCGCCTGCGTCGCAACGGTAAGGTGCCGGTGCGTCCGGTGGCACGCAGACCGGCGGACCACAGTCGTCGCAGTCGGGACAGCTGGCGGTGCATCTGCACTCACGTTGGTCACCACATACGTCGGCCTGCTGTAGCGCATCGGTCGAACCATCGTTGCTGCACAGCCAAAGCTCACGGTTGCAGGTCTTGTCGCAATGGTCCATGCGCCCGTCGGCGTGCTGGCACTGCTCGCCCGCCGGACAAACGTCGGCGTCGCAGCAATACACCGGGGCGAATCCCGCGATGCAGCGACCGTCAAAGCAGCCAAGACCGGGGTCGCAGTCACAAGCAGTTCTACATTCCGGTTCTTTGTCAGCAACTATACAAACCTCGGCCGCGCAGTCGGCGCAGAGCGGGCAGCTTGGTACGCAAGCGCAGCGGTAGCCGTCAGGGCAGGGCTCGGCAATCGGCACGGGTGCGAGCCCGCCCGCATCAAGTTCGGCGACCGGGAAGCGCCGACAGACGGAGATCGGAGCCGGACACATATCTCCACCGACGTTTTGGGCGTGGGCGGAGTCCGGCTGAGCGACTACAAGAATCGAGAAACAAAGTATGGGAGCGGCGGATAGGTTGCGCATGGTTAACCTCCACATGGTCGGTCTATACCCAGATTCTAACAATATCGTGTGCCGCTAGGCAGCCCCTCAGTATTAATTTTGTACAATCCCCAGGCGAGGGAGGACTAAAGTCTCGTGCGCGTGCTCCGACTCGCGTAGGATGCCGCTGGTATGCCGACCGACACCACTGTAGAGCGGCCCCTCGCTACGACCACCAAGCCCGCCGGCGTGATCCGTTTTTGGGCGTCGATCGATCTGGTGGTGACTTCGTTGTTCGTGTTGTTGCCGACCGCCCAGTTGTTCATTGCCGCCCTCTACACGTTGAACGGTACACTCGGCGGCAACTCGGTTCCGCCGGGGTTCGCTTCGATTCATTGGTTCTTCGTATCGCTGGCAGGCGTGCTCGGTGTGCTCTGGGCGCTGGCGCGCATCAAGGCGCCGAGCACCTTTCTCGGGGTCGCGGACACGATTGGAAGAAGCGTGGTCGCGCTATTGATTGTCTTCTACGTGGCAGCAGGCGGCGCACCGGTTGCGATGTACCTGTTTGTGTTCAGTGAACTCGCAGGCGCGGCGCATCAGGCCTGGTCGATTGCCCGCACCGCTGCGTAGTGGTTCAGTCGCGTTCGCGAACCAGCACGCCGGGGTTCATGATCCCGCGTTCGTCAAGGCTTTGTTTCGCCGCCGCCAGCGCGCGACCGAAACCGTCGGGCCGTTGTTGCTCGTACCATTGGGTATGGTCACGGCCGATCGCGTGGTGATGGGTGATGGTGCCGCCAAGTCGGATGATCGCCTCGCCCGCGGCGGCCTTGATCTCGTCCCATTGTTCGAGCTGACTCGACGGTACGCTCGGCGCCATTACGGTGAAGTAGGGAGCAGGGCCGTCGGGGTAGGCGTGCGTGAACCTGCAGGTGACGGTGCCGGCTCCGCAGATCCTTGCCAACGCGTCGTCAATTTCGCTGACAATGCCGCGGTGCAACTCTTCGAAACGATTCCAAGTGACGGCCGTCTCGAAGGTCTCTGAGATGTAGCCACAGCCGACGATTGCGTCGCGTAAGTATGGTGCGCGAAGGAATGCGTTGCGCCATGCCCCCGCCGCCCCGTCACGTTCTCCTTCTTCGGTTTTCTTGGTGGCACCCGCGCCGTCGGCCGTTTGACCGCCGCAGTCGCGACAGCATTCGAGCGCCCGCTGCATCCATGCATCTAAGGGATGATCGGCGGATTCAAAACCGACGATCAACACCGCGTGGCCGGCGTCCCCGGCGCCGTTGGTTTCGGCTTCTGCGGCGTCGAGCAGCCGCAGGTTGGAAGGATACAGGCCCGCCTGTGATACCGCGCGAACGGCTTGTGCGGCTGCATAAAAGTCGGCGAAACGCACCGAGGCCGACGCACGGAACACCGGTCTGTCCTGCAAACGCATCCAAGCCTCGGTGATCACGCCGAGTGATCCTTCGGAGCCGATAAACATACGATCAGGGCTCGGGCCTGCGCCCGAGCCGGGTAGGCGACGCGATTCGATCAGACCCGAAGGGGTAAGCACCCTGAGCGATTCAACGAAATCGTCGATGTGGGTGTACAGAGTGGCGTAGTGGCCGCCCGCACGGGTGGCTATCCATCCTCCGAGAGTCGAGAACTCAAACGATTGCGGGAAGTGACGCAGCGTCAGCCCGTGGGGTCGCAAACCGTCTTCAAGCGCAGGTCCGAATATTCCCGCCTGAATGCGCGCGGCGCGCGAGACTTCATCGATCTCGAGCACCCGGTCCAAGCGCGAGAGGTCGAGTGAGACTGCTCCACGATAGCCGTCGCCGATGCGCGGTTCGACGCCTGCAACCACACTCGATCCGCCGCCGTATGGAATCACGGCAACACCGGCGTGTGTTGCCCAGTCGAGTACTGCATCGACGTCTTGTTCGTTGCTCGGAAACGCGACAAAGTCCGGCGCGTTGGTGAAATCGCGGCGAAAGGCGCGCACGATGTCGCGGAACGACTTCCCGTAGGTGTGCGATGCGCGGTCGAAAGGGTGCTCGGAAAACGTGCCGTCGAGAATCGGAGGCGAGGCCAGGCGTGGTTTACGCAACTCGATCTCGGCCAGGGTGGGCGGCGACACGATTTCAGGGGCTTGCGTTCCGAACCGTGCTGCGAGCAAGCCGCCGATCATTTGCTGGTGTTCGCGGTCCGGTGCCTCCTCTTCGTAACCCCAGCCCCAGAACTTTCGCGTGCGGGTTTCGCTCTTAGTGCTGCCCATAGGAACAGCATAGTCTCGGGTTGCGCGTTGCGGCAAGTCCTTCGTACTGGGGATACGCCGGCGTACAAGAAATATTCCGGCGTGCAAGAGATGCTTGGGCCCGAGCCTCGCAAGTTTTCGTGCTGCTGTTATAAGCATATCCATGAATGAATCTCCGCAGTCCAGTGGGTCGCAGCTGGTTGTCGCGCTGTGTACCGCCGTGTTGTTTAGTGTTGTCGGCGGCTGTGTCACCACCCGATTAGCGGTTCCGGCGCTACCTTCTTCAGCCGACCCTTCGATCGAGATTTCAAACCTTTCGCGTGAGATCGATCACGCAAGGGCCGAGAGCCTCGCGGCGCTTGCGCCCGACTGGTTTTCTAAGGCGCAAGAATCGCTCGCCGACGCGCGCCGACGACACGACCAGAGTCGCGGTTCGGCAGAGGTTCTTGGCAGTGTTGCGCGCGGTCGCGCACAGCTCGACAAGGCTTTCCAATCGGCCGAGATCGCCGGCAACGTCCTGGCTAAGCCGATCGACGCGCGTCAAGCAGCCCGTGTCAGCGGTGCCACAGAATACGAAGCGGCATACGCCGATATCGAACGGAGTTTTCTCGAGCTTACCCGCGCGGTTGAAGGCGGCGACATCGATTGGGCGAAGCGTCGCAGCGGGGATGTCGCGTCTGCCTACCGCTCACTTGAGTTGCGAGCGATAAAGGAGAAAACGCTAAGCGACATCGGTAGGCAGATCGGCCAGGCACGTGCCGACGGTGCAGCGGAATACGCGCCCGTCACCCTATCTGAAACGCAACGCAAGCTCTTTGACCTGGAAGCTTTCATCACCGCCCAGCGCTATGCGCGCGCGGAGATGAACGAACGCGCGGCCGCGGTGCTGGCTGATGCGAAACGCCTGGTGCATATTACGCGGCGCGCGCGTGCCGTCTCAGTATCGAATCCTGAACTCGTCGTTCTCGAGGAGAGCGCTAACCTTGCGCGGCTGGCCAAGGGGCTGTCGCTGCCCGACCTGCGTGAGCGTACCTTCGAGAAGCGTTGGCGCGGCGTCGAGAATGCGATCCTCGAGCTGCGCAACGACCGCGACTTTTTGGTTGAGAAGAACCGCCAATCACGTGCCGAATTGGCCCAGCTCCGCGTCAACCTCGCGGTCTTGGAAGGCAAGAGCGCCGAGGAGCGCGCGCGTTTGGAGCACCTGGAGGACGAGCGACGTTTTGCGCGGGTTTACGATGAGGTCAGCGCGTACTTCGCGCCTGAGGAGGCGAAAGTTTACAAGCAGTCCGACCGGCTGGTCCTGAGGCTGCGCGGGCTGTCGTTTCCGGTCGGCACGGCGACCCTTTCCGCTGAGAGTTACGGTCTACTCGCGAAAGTACAGAAATCGATTCGCGCGTTCGGCGACTCATCGGTCACAGTAGAAGGACATACCGATGACACCGGGCCGGCGGCACTCAACGAACACCTCTCGCAAAAGCGGGCCGAAGCCGTGAAGGCCTATCTGGTTTCCAACAATGTGTTGCCCGGCGAGCGTATAACCGCAGTTGGTAAGGGGTTCTCCGACCCGCTGGCCAGCAACAAGAACGCTGAGGGTCGAGCCGTGAACCGCCGCATCGACGTCATTATCGAACCGGCAGTCGCAGCCCGTTAGGACGGCCGCGAGCTGTCAGCCCCGATTGTCAGTGTCCTGATGCCGGTGCGCGACGGCGCGGCGTTTCTCCCTGAGGCGTTGGAATCTCTTTACGCGCAAGACGAGATCGCTTGGGAACTCGTGGTAGTCGATGACGGTAGCACCGACGCAACAGCGTCGATTCTTGCCCGCGCCTCGCGAGCGGATCGGCGGATTCGTACGTTGTGTACCCACGCAGGCGAGCGCGGTATTGTGCCGGCGCTCAACCTCGCGCTCGAAACCGCGCGTGGCACCTACTGCGCACGCTTGGACTGCGACGACCTCATGCATCCTACGCGGCTGCGTTCGCAAGGTGATGCGTTGGCCGGCGATCCGTCGCTGTTTGCAGTGACCTGCCGGGTCGAAGGATTCCCAACCGATGCGCTCGGTGCGGGTATGGCCCGCTACCTCGCGTGGCAGAATGCTCTTCTCGATCCGCACTCGATCGCAGTTTCGCGATTCATCGAGTCCCCGGTTCTACATCCAAGTGTCATGCTCGGTACCAAGCGTTTACGTGCCCTCGGCGGGTGGCGCGACCACGACTGGCCGGAAGATTGGGACCTATTCCTACGTGCGTTCGAGGCCGGTTACAGCATACTAAGGGTTCCCGAGACGCTGTATCGGTGGCGCCAGCACCCCGGCCAGGCGACCCGTCATCAGGCGAGGTATGACGAGAAGGCGTTTGCCCGCGCCCGCGCGCACTATCTGGCAAGACACCTTAAAGATTGTTTCGCGGGGCGCGAGATCTGGATTCTCGGAGCCGGACCGGTCGGCAAGAGGCTTGGCGCCGGCTTGGCCGGCTGCGGTGCGCAGCCGGCCGGATTTGCCGACCTGGATGCAAAAAAGATCGGGACCACGGTTGGACGGCGGCCGAACGCATGGCCTGTGACTGACTATGAGTCGTTGCGTCCCAAGCAGGGCGGGGTTGTTGCCCTTGCTGCGGTCGGCTCGCTCGGTGCGCGCGACATGATACGCGAACGTCTCGAGGGCTGGGGATGGCGCGAAGGCGAGGATTATTTGGCCGCAGCTTAGCGGCCTGCTTCCGGCCGGGGGTTTCGCCTCTCCCCTCAGGCCTGCGCCTGGCGTATGTGTAACGGCTGAGCCCGTCCGAAGCCGACGTGTTCGCAAGGAGACGAAGTCCACATGACGATGCAAACTACGCCGCTGCTGATGTCGAAGCTCATGGACAGGGGTGCGTGGGTGCAGCCAACCGAGGAGATCGTAACCAAGACCGCGATGGGGAGCCACCGCCAAACCCACGCCGAGACCCGCCGCCGTGCGCACCGGCTTGCCAACGCGCTTGCCGCCTTCGGTATCAAGCAGGGCGACCGAGTGGCGAGCTTCATGTGGAACGGGTCGCGTCATCTCGAGATGTATCACGCAGTGCCGTCGATGGGTGCGGTGCTGCATACGCTGAACATTCGGCTCTCGGCGCGCGACCTTGAATACATCGTCAACCACGCCTCCGATCGGGTCATCGTCGCCGACGAGGACGTCGCCAAGATCCTCGAACCGCTCATCGGCAAGATCCCGACCGTCGAGCTTTTCATCGTTTGCTGTGAAGACGGGTCGTTTTCTACCAAGCTACCGGGTGCGATCGATTACGAGGAGTTCATCAAAGACCAGCCCGATACCTTCGAGTGGCCGCAACTCGACGAGAACGCACCGATGGGGCTGTGTTACACCAGCGGAACCACCGGAAATCCTAAGGGTGTCATGTACACGCACCGCTCGACCTATCTGCATACCATCTCGACGAGCATCACCGACGTCATGGGACTTTCGGCGCTGGATTGCCTGTGCGGCATCGTGCCGATGTTCCATGCGATGGGGTGGGGGTTGCCGTTTTCTGCGACGATGCTTGGCGCCAAGCAGGTCTACCCCCACCGGTTTATGGACGCCGCGAGCGTCCTCGATTTGTTCGCGGGCGAGCGCGTCACTCTCTCGGCCGGCGTACCGACGATTTGGCAGGGGGTGCGACACGCCATCGAGGCCGAGCCGGGGCGTTGGGATCTCTCCTCGCTAACGCGTGTCACTTGCGGGGGGTCCGCGCCGCCTGTCAGTCTGATCCGTTGGTTCTACGAAGAACTCGGTGTCGAGATGATACAGGGATGGGGGATGACCGAAACCAACCCGCTGGGCACGATCTCACGGCGGGTTTCAAAGCGCGGGGAAGAGCGGCTAACCGACCAAGAAAAGTTCGCCAACAACGCCAAAGCGGGGCTCGTTATCCCTGGTTTGGAGATCGAGATTGTCGACGACGGATTCAACCCGTTGCCCCACGACGGTGAGTCGGTGGGCGAACTGCTGATCCGCGGGCCGTGGATTGCAGCGGAGTACTATCACGACCCACAGCCGGAAAAATTCCACGACGGCTGGCTGGTCACCGGAGACGTTGCGAAGATCGATGCCGATCAGTACCTGATCATCGCCGATCGCTCCAAAGATTTGATCAAGTCGGGTGGAGAATGGATATCGTCGGTAGATTTGGAAAACCACATCGTCGCGTTGCCCGGCGTTGCGCAGGCTGCCGTGGTCGCGCAGCCTCACCCGAAATGGGACGAGCGGCCCGTCGCGATCGTAGTGAAGGTGCCGGATTCGGATCTATCCAAGGAGAATGTCATCGATCACTGCGCTAGGGTGTTCGCAAAGTGGCAGCTGCCCGACGATGTGTTGTTCGAGAGTTCGATCCCGATGACCTCGACGGGCAAGATCGATAAGAAGGTGATCCGCGTAGGGCTTACCGAGAGGGGGTACAAGTTACCCGATCTGACCTAACCGCCCACGCGGGCGGGCTGATTACGTTTCGGATACGATGGCAACTCCAAGAGTAAAAGCCGGTGGCGGTCTGGCGGCTGTTCTTTACACGCTGCGCAAAGGCCGCGAGGCCGGTGGTATGCTCAGGCTTTACCGGCGTCTGCGCTCGCGTAACGCGTGCAAGACCTGCGCGCTCGGCATGGGCGGTCAGTCCGGAGGCATGGTCAACGAGGCCGGGCAGTTTCCCGAGGTGTGCAAGAAGTCGGTCCAGGCCCAAGCCGGCGATATGGCCGGCGCAATCGAAGAGGCGTACTTCGCGCAAACTCCGATCTCGGAGATGGCCGAACTAGGCTCGGCGAGGCTCGAGCGATTGGGGCGACTGACGTTCCCGATCGTGGCCGGGCCCGACGACAAGCACTTTCGCCGCATCGGTTGGGGCAAGGCTTTTCAGATGGCAGCCGCAGCGTTGCGCAGCAGCGAACCAGACCGCACGTTTTTTTATTCTTCGGGACGTTCGAGCAACGAGGCCGCCTATCTGTTTCAGCTGGTTGCGCGCGCGTACGGTACCAACAACGTCCATAACTGTTCGTACTACTGCCACGCGGCATCCGGGGTGGCGCTCTCGAAGGTATACGGTTCCACCACTGCATCGCTCACGCTCGATGATCTCGACAAAGCCGACCTTGCGCTGGTGGTCGGTTGCAACCCGGCCTCCAACCACCCGCGTTTGCTGACCAAGCTCATGCACCTCAAGCGTCGCGGCGGCAAGGTCATCGTGATCAATCCGTTGCGCGAGCTCGGGCTTGAACGTTTTCGCGTGCCCTCGGACTGGCGCAGCATGTTGTTCGGGTCGAAGATCGCCGACCTCTACATTCAACCTCACATCGGCGCCGACGTTGCACTCCTCAAGGCGATTCTGAAGGCTTTGCTCGAGGCCGAGTCGCTCGACTACGGGTTCATCGAGCACTTCGCCGGCGGCTGGGACGAAGTGCAGGACGACATCCGCGAGTCGTCATGGAACGAACTCCTCTCCGCTGCCGGAGTGTCGCGCCACGAGGTCGAGCAAGCAGCCGAGATGATCGCGCGCTCCGAGCGCGGGGTTTGTTTGTGGGCGATGGGACTTACCCATCATAAGAATGGCGTCGACAATGTTCTCGCGCTTTCCAACATCGCGCTTGCGCGCGGCTGGCTCGGTCGGGTCGGCGCGGGACTGTTGCCCGTGCGCGGGCATTCCAACGTGCAAGGTGTCGGCTCGTGCGGCGTTGCGCCGAAAGTGAAGAAGGCGTTCACCGAGCGGATGGAGCAACTCTACGGCTTCAAGATGCCCGTCGGGCAAGGACAGCACACCTACGCGTCGATGGCGGCTGCGCACGACGGGGACATCGATGCAGCACTGCTGCTCGGCGGCAACCTCTTCGCCAGTAATCCCGACAGGGCATGGGCCTCGGTGGCGTTACGGCGGATCCCGTTCACGTGTTCGGTGACCACCAAGTTGAACGAAGGCCATGTTATCGGGCGTGGCAAGACCTCGCTGGTGTTGCCGGCGCTGGCGCGAGACGAAGAAAGCCAACTCACCACGCAGGAATCGATGTTTAATTTTGTACGCATTTCCGACGGCGGTTCGCCCGCGGTCGACGGCGAGATGCGTTCAGAGGTAGCGATCATCGCTGCGCTCGCCGAACGGCTGTTGCCGGCGGTGGGCGTTAACTGGCAGGCGATGCAGTCGCATCGGCGCTTGCGTGAAGAAATGGCGCGAGTGGTTCCAGGTTACGCCGCCATCGCTGAAGTAGACGAGCAGCGCCGCGAGTTCCAGATTGACGGCCGCACGTTTCACGAGCCGCGTTTCGCGACACCCGATGGTAAGGCCCGTTTCGTCATCACCGGGCTTCCGAAGTTTCGGCCCAAGCCGGGTGAGTTCCGCTTGATGACAATTCGATCTGAAGGCCAGTTCAATACCGTCGTTTACGACGAAGAGGATTTGTACCGGGGAAACACCCACCGCAACGTGGTGATGATAGCCGCCGAAGACGCCGAAGAGCTTGGTGTGACTGAAGGAGAATCGGTCGTCGTCGATACCGATACCGGCAGCATGGCTGTGCAAGTATCTATCGTGCAGCTTAGGCCCGGAAATATCGCAATGTACTATCCCGAGGCCAACGCGATCGTCCCGCGCGAACTCGACCCTGCGTCAAGAACCCCGGCGTTCAAGTCTATTTGTGCGCGGCTGCGCAAGATCGGGACCTCAGTCGTTTAGGGTGTCGTCGGGGTCGTAAGCCGCTTGAAAGGCCTCAACGCGGCGGGCTGCCTTGGCGGTCTGGTCAAAAAGCGCGAGGTGGTAGAGAGCGTCGCCTTCGTTGAGCAGCGGCAGCTGGGTGCGGCCGATGACGATCCCGGCCACCGGTGATTCGACCCTCGCCTCGGTCTGCTGGAGAGGATCTACGATGGTAACGAGCGTATCGCCCTTGGCGACGCGCGCGCCGAGACCGACCCCGTTGTAGAGCAAGCCCCCGGAGGGGGCTCGCACCCATTGGCTCGATCGCGCGACCAGCGGCCGTATCGGCGGGCGTTTGGACTCGATAGCGGGCAGCATGTCGATCGCTCGCATTACTGAAACGACGCCGCGGACGCCGGCCTTGATCGAGACCTCGTCGAAGCGCAGTGCTTCACCGGCTTCGTATAAGAGCATCGGGATCTTTTCTTCGAGCACCGCCTGGCGCAGCGAACCGTCGCGTACGTCTGCGTTCAGGATTACCGGCGCGCCAAACGCGTGCGCTAGGCGCTCGGTTTCCGGTTCGTCCAGGCAAGCGCGAATCTGCGGTAAGTTGGTACGATGGACCGCGGCCGTGTGCAGGTCGATGCCGTGTGTGCAGTGACGGGCGATTTCGCACATGAATGTGTCGGCCAGACGTGCGGCGAGCGATCCGGTAGCTGATCCGGGAAACGATCGGTTCAGATCGCGGCGGTCGGGTAGATAGCGGGTCTGCATGGCGAACCCGTAGATGTTGACGACGGGTATAGCGATGAGCGCACCACGAAGGCGCTTCATTGCGCTGAGCCTGAGAAGTCTCCGGACAATCTCGACGCCGTTGATTTCGTCGCCGTGGATCGCGGCCGCAACGAACATCACCGGTCCCGGCTTCCTGCCGTTCACCACAAATGTCGGCACTACTACGTCCCCCTGGGCGTAGTGTTGACCGACACGTACCGCGACCCGTTGCCGCATGCCGGGCAGCACTTCGACTCCTGCGATCGTGATCGGGCCGCTGCCTTTGGGCTGACTTTTCACGCGCTTCTTCGGCTCAGTGCTTAACCTTGTCACGCGTGTTGCCGTGCTTGGCATTCTTTTCGATGAACTCGATGATCTTGCCGGCGACGTTCATTCCGGTCGCCCCCTCGATCCCTTGCAGTCCGGGAGAAGAGTTGATTTCCATGACTACGGGGCCGTGGTTGGAGCGCAGCAGGTCGACGCCGGCGACGTTCAAGCCCATGGCCTTTGCCGCGCGGGTCGCGGTCATACGTTCTTCGGGCGAGAGCCTGACCGTCGTGGCGCTTCCACCGCGGTGAAGGTTGGAGCGGAACTCACCTTCCGCGCCTTGTCTTTTCATTGCGGCGACGACTCGGTCTCCGATCACAAAGCAGCGTAGATCGGCTCCGCCGGCTTCCTTGATGAATTCTTGAACGAGAATGTTCGCGTCAAGCCCGCGGAAAGCTTCGATAACCGAGGTTGCCGCCTGATGGGTCTCTGCGAGCACCACGCCGATCCCCTGCGTCCCTTCGATCAGCTTGATCACCAACGGCGCGCCGCCGACGATGTTAACCAGGCCCTCGATGTCTTGGGTAGAGTTGGCGAAGCCGGTTACCGGCAGGCCGATCCCGCGGCGCGCGAGCAGCTGAAGCGAACGGAGCTTGTCGCGCGACCGCGAGATCGCCTGTGATTCGTTGACCGCATAGACGCCGGTCATCTCGAACTGGCGCACGACGGCGGTGCCGTAAAACGTCTGCGAAGCTCCGATTCGAGGAATGACGGCATCGTAGCCCTCGAGTGCCTCCCCTTGATAGATGACAGACGGCCTGTGCGAGGTGATGTTCATGTAGCAGCGCAGGTAATCGATGACGTGGACTTCGTGACCCATGGCCAGCGCGGCTTGCTTGAGGCTGTTAGTCGAGTACAGGCTCGCTTTGCGGGAGAGAATTCCTATCTTCATTCTGTTTTCCTTGCTGTGGGTCTACCGAGTACGAACGAACGACCGGAGTCGATCAAAGCTTTGCCGCGCACCGCCTGGCGACCGAGTAGCATCCGGAACCCCATGTCGTCGCGCGCCGTGAGTGTCAGTTCAATGTTCCACATATGGCGTCCCAGCGCCACGCGCGTCTCAATGACCGGACGGCGGTCTACGGTTCCGCCCGAGTTGCGCACGTTGCGGAGTTCGAGAAGGGCGGCCTCTGCGGTGACTTCGCCGCGAGACGTGCGCTGTTGGGGGTGGATGCGAAAGCGGACGTAGGGCTGGTCGTCGCGGGTGAAAAATTCGATCTTGTGTGCGTGAAGCGAGGACGAGCGTGCGCCGGTATCGACCTTGGCTTTGATGGCGTCGATGCCAAGGTCGGGGAGTGAGGCCCATTCTCGCCATCCGATCAAATCGGCGGATCGCGCCGGTCTTGCGTATTCATTTCTGATTTTATTCATCAGTGCTGCGGTCCACCGGTACGGGCGCGCGACGCGCGTTCAGATCGGTTGAGGCCTACTTTATGTATGCGAGAATCTCGTCCGCATGGGTGTTCGGGTCGACTTTCGCCGTGGCGTGCGTAATCACGCCCTGCTCGTCGATCAGGTAGCTGATGCGGCTCGCGAATCCGGAATCGCCGGCACCGTACTTGTTGCCGACTGCGAAATCGTCGTCGCAGAGTAACGGGAAGGGGAACTCGAACTTCTCGGCAAACGCGCAGTTGTCAGCAACCTCGTCGTAGCTGATGCCGAGCACCTGTACGCCGCGATCGACGAACTCCTGGTGCCGGTCGCGAAGCTTCTTGCCCTCGAGCGTACAGCCGGGGGTGTCGGCCTTGGGGTAAAACCACAGCAGCACCTTTTTGCCGCGGTAGTCTGAAAGCCGGACCTCGTTGCCTTCATGCGTTTTGACGGTGAAGTCGGGGGCCTGGGCGCCGACTTCGAGCATCTCGGGCTTGCGCAGCATCGAAGTGACGCCGTTCTTGACGAAGCGGAGGACTTTCAGTGGGGAAACGGTCATAGGCGGGATTTTACTTCAGATCCTCATCGGATTGCACACGGCGGTGGGTCGCCGCCAACCACTGCTGGTACTCTTTGCCCACCCAGGTTCGATGGTCGCCGCGCGCATAGGCGGCGGCGTTGCGGTGGTAGAGCCACGCGTTGACGCGGTTGGCGCGCGAGGAGTCGACTTTTTTGATCGTTTTCGCCGGAACACCGGCGATGATTGAGCCGGGCTCAAAGACTGAATTCTCGGTGATGAACGCGCCGCCGGCCACGATCGACCCCTTACCGACTACCGCGCCGTCCATGATTGTGGCGTTGATTCCAACCAAGCAGTGATCATCGATGGTCGCGCCGTGCACGGTTGCATGGTGGGTGATCGAACAGAACTCGCCGATGCTGGTTGGGTTGTCGTAGCCGACGTGGATCATCACGAAGTCTTGGATGTTGGTCATGCGGCCGATCGACACGCTTGCACACTCGGCGCGAATTACCGCGTTGGGCCATATCGAGCACCCTTCGGCGATCTTGATGTTACCGTACATTTGAACGCCCGGCGCGATCCAAACACTGTTGTGCACTCCTTCGTGCATTCTAAGCCCTTCTGGGAGTTCTGGGAATCGAGTGTTCCCAGTCGGCGAGCAGTGCCCGCACGGCAGCGATGAACGCGAGTGGTTGGTCGAGGATCAGATGGTGGTAGGCCTGCGGTATCTCGACAATCGGTGCGTTGCGGTCGAGCAGCTCGTACATGTAGGCACCGATCTCGGGTCCAACCAAGTCGCTGTATTCGGCGCGCAGGATGGCGACTCTGCAGCGCGTGTCGGCCAAGTACTCGTTCATCGGTTTGGGGTCACTGCGAAGGAACACGCGCGGGTCGAACTTCCACGTCCACCCGGCTTCGGTCTGCTTGAGCGAGTGGCGCGCGACGTGCTCGACGATGTAATCGTTTTCGCAGGGCTGTGGCGGCATCAAGTGGAAATGCTTTTGCGCCTCTTCGAGTGTCGGGTAGGTTTTGGGGTTGCGGAACATGCGTCCGCGCTCACCTTCTTCGCTCTCGGGTGCGGGTTTGCGCACCGGCGAGTCGACGACGATTGCACCCGCAAGTCGGTCGCCGAAAAGCGCTGCAGCAACGATCGTCACGAAGCCGCCGAGGCTGTGCCCGATGACGATCGGCGGCGCTTTGAAGCCGGCGTGCTCGGTAACAGCCATGACCTCTTCGGCCCAAATATTGCGCGGGTATTCCTCGCGGCGCCCGCTGTCGCCGTGGCCCGACAGGTCGGGGGCGACGACGTGGTAGTCGTGGGTCAGCAACGGAGCGAGAAAACTCCACCAGTGTGCGTGGGCCGCGCCGCCGTGAACCAGTACCAGCCCGGGTTTTTCCCGGTCCCCCCAGCGGAGGTAGTGTATGGTGCAGCCGCGAACCTCGACTGCACAGTCCTCACTCGAGGCGGCCAGAGCCTCGATGAACCATTTCGGTTTGATAGTCATCGGCCCACCAGGTTGCAGGAGGGCGAGCGCTGAGTACATACCCAGGCGGGGAGCACTTGCCGAGTCAGGACTGCGTGTTAAAACTTAAGCGATATGGTCAAGAAAGGCGTAAGCAGCGAAATCTATTCAGGGACAGTCCGGACGTTCTTCACGCGCAAGAAGGCCGACGAGTTTGCAGAGTACGCCGCGAACCTCGGTTACCGCACAAAGACGCTCGCGGTCCCCCAGCTCGACGAACAAGGCGCAGGTTATTCGGTGACCGTGTTGCCGAAAGCGCTCCCCGATCAGGAACCGTTCCGCAAGGGCGGCTGAGATCCCCGCAGCTGGGCCACCGTTACCACCGCCATCCATCCGGCACAGATGAGCAGTCCGAGAGTTTCACGCTTGGCCTCTTCTGCCATCCACCCGCCGTCCCCGCCCGGATAGTTGGCAACGGCCAGCACAATAAACATCGGCAGCCCGAGAGGGGCCAGGAAACGGAAATTCTGTTGTGCCGAGGACACGCACGCGAGAGTGGCGAATCCGTACAGCGCCAACCACAGCCAACGGTCCGGATCGTTGAACTGAACAAGGGTAAAAGCCGCGAATACGCAGGCCATGAATATGTTTGCCGCTCTCACCGGTTGTGCGGCCATTATAGGGGTTTCAGCCGATCGCGTCATTCATTGATGCTCCGACCTTCCTTGGCTACTGTTGCGCGGCTCATGCGAACCATTCTCGGAGGCAACAACGCCCATGGCACGGATTAACGACAATTACCTCAAACTTGCCGCCGGGTACCTGTTTCCGGAGATCGGTCGGCGGGTGGCGGCTTTCCAGACCGACAATCCCGAGGTCCGGCTGATCAGGCTCGGGATCGGCGACGTGGTCCTGCCGCTGCCCAAATCGATTCGCCGCGCGATGCACCGCGCGGTCGATGAGTTGGGGACCGAAAAGCACTTTCACGGTTACGGGCCCGAGCAGGGCTACGGGTTTCTCCGCGAAGCGATCGCGGAGAACGACTTCCGCGCGCGCAGCGTCGATGTTGACGCCGACGAAGTGTTCGTCTCCGACGGATCAAAGTGTGACAGCGGCAATATCCAAGAGATTTTTCATGTCGATGCGGTGGTGGCCGTACCCGACCCGGTTTACCCGGTCTACGTTGATACCAACGTTATGGCGGGACGCACCGGGCAGCCCGACCGGCACGGCCGCTACGAGGGCATCGTTTATCTGCCTTGCACGAAGGAGAACGGATTTTTGCCGGCGCCGCCGACCCGCGAAGTGGATCTGGTCTACCTTTGTTTCCCCAACAACCCGACCGGAACCGTGGCCGGCAGAGACGCATTGGCCGGATGGGTCGACTACGCGAAGCGCAGCGGTGCGATCTTGTTGTTTGATGCCGCCTACGAGGCCTACATCACCCAGGACGGTATTCCGCATTCGATTTTTGAGATTCCCGGCGCGCGTGAGGTCGCGATCGAGTTCCGCAGTTTCTCCAAGAACGCCGGTTTCACCGGTACGCGTTGTGCGTATGTGGTTATCCCGAAAGAACTCACCGGCCGCGCCGCGGACGCAAGCGCGACCTCGATCCACAAGCTTTGGAACCGCCGGCACACGACCAAGTTTAACGGCGCGTCTTATCCGGTACAGGCCGGAGCGGCTGCCGCGTATACCGATCAAGGCAAAAGGGAAATTCGCGAACGTGTGGACTACTATCTCGCCAATGCCGCCATTATCCGCGCGGGCCTCATCGACCTCGGGCTGGCTGTCTACGGTGGTATCAATGCGCCGTATGTGTGGGTTGAAACCCCTGATGGGATGGGCTCGTGGGAGTTCTTCGACAAGCTTCTCAACCAAGCCCATGTAGTCGGAACACCCGGCGCGGGATTCGGTTCGTGTGGCGAGGGGTTCTTTCGGCTTTCGGCTTTCGGCAAACGCGAGGCTGTCGAAGAAGCGATTGAGCGGATCCGGACGCGGCTGTAGCCTGCTGTTATGAGTGTGCGGCCCGCGATTCACGCTAACGTTGAGGACTGCGTAGAGAACACGCTTACACGAGTCGGCAAACGCATCGGGCTGGCGATGCCGCTCGGGCTCGGCAAGCCGAACCGCATTGCCAACGAGTTCTTCCGCCGCGCACGCGCCGACCGGACGATCAAGCTGCGCATCCTGACCGGCCTGACACTTGAGCGGCCGAGGTGGAACAACGGGCTCGAACAGCGATTCCTCGAACCGCTTGCCGCGCGGATTTTCGGGGACTACCCCGATCTTGCCTACGCGACCGCGCGTCGTGACGGTTCGTTGCCCCCGAATGTGGAGGTCGTCGAGTTCTTTTACCCGCCCGCGTCATTGCTGTCCAATGAATCGGCCCAGCAAAGCTATATCAGCGCTAACTACACCCAGGTGGTTCGCGATCTGTCCGCCTTAGGCGTCAACGTGCTCGGACAACTCGTTGCGCCTCATCCGGACGGAGAGGCGCGCTACAGCCTGAGCTGCAACACCGACTTGTCGCTCGACCTGCTCGATCGGCTCGATGCCGGGCGCGCAGCCGGCGGTCACATCGCGTTCTTGGGTGAAGTGAATCGGAACTTGCCGTACATGGGCGGAGAGGCTGAGGTCGAAGCCGCACGCTTCGACGGGCTGGTCGAGTCGCAGCGTTATACGTTCGACCTTTACGGACCGCCGAACCCGGCGGTATCGACCGCTGACTACATGATCGCTATGCACGCCGCGTGTCTGATCAAGGACGGCGGGACCCTACAGCTCGGCATCGGCGCGATGGCTGATGCGGTGACCTATGCGCTGCAACTGCGGCACCAGGAGAACGAGGTGTTCCGCAAGATCGTTGGTGCGGCCGATCTCGTCGATCCACGGCGCGCTCCGGTCGCAGACTGGGGTGGACTCGAACCGTTTGAGCAGGGCCTCTATGCATCGACCGAAATGTTGGTAGCCGGTTACCTCGAGTTGTATCGTAGCGGGATCCTCAAGCGTGCGGTGTACGACGACGCCGGAATACAAAGCGCCGTCGACGCGCGCGGCGGCGGCGAGTACGTCGATCGTGCGCTCCTCGAGTCGTTGCTCGAGTCCGGCGCAGTTGCGGAAAAGCTCGATGCGGAGGGCTTTTCGCTACTGGTGCGGTCCGGAGTATTTCGCGATGGGCTCGAATTCCGCGAGGGCCGTATTCGCACCCCCGATGCCCGCGTGGTTCCGATCGACATGAGCGAGATACGATCGCTCGACGAAGTCGAAAAGCACTGTCTCGGAACCACGCTGCGGGGAGGGGTGATTGCGCATGCGGGATTCTTCTTGGGGCCGCGTGCCTTCTACGATGCGCTTTCAGGGATGGATGTCGCAGAGCGCGACCTTTTCCGCATGACGCGTATTTCTTTCGTGAACCAACTCTACGGAGACGAGTTACTCAAACGCGCGCAACGCCGTCACGCGCGCTTCCTCAACACCGGACTGATGGCGACTGCGACCGGTGCCATCGTCTCCGACGGTCTCGAGGATGGCCGCGTGCTCAGTGGTGTCGGCGGCCAATACAATTTCGTGGCGATGGCGCACGCGCTCGAAGATGCGCGTTCGATCTTGATGATTCGTGCAGTACGGATGAGCGATGGCGATGCCGTCTCGAACGTCGTTTGGAACTACGGGCACACGACGATTCCCCGCCACCTGCGCGACATCGTGGTGACTGAGTACGGAATCGCCGACCTACGTGGCAAGCGTGACGATGCGGTGATCGATCAGATGATTTCAATCGCCGACTCGCGCTTTCAAGATGAACTTGTCAAGCGGGCCATACGCGCGCACAAACTTCCCAAGAGCTACCGAATCCCAGACCGCTACCGCAACAATAACCCCGAACGGCTCGAGACTTTGCTGTCGCCCTACCGCAACTTGGGCACCACTGTTACGCCGGGTAAACCGGGCAAGCCTAAAATGTTCGCGCGGTTCCCCTACGGGACCGACTACACCGACGAAGAAATCGTCTTAGGTGCTGCGCTCAAGGCGCTGTCGGCGAAGCTCGACACTCGTGAGTTCTCATTCACCGATCTGAGTAAGCTTGGGTCGTTGGTTTCTGCACCGAAGTCGGCGGCACCTTATCTCGAGCGTCTCGGCCTTGAAGACCCGCAGACAATCTCCGAGACGATCATGCAAAAGGCTGCGTTGTTCGGCCTCGAACTGATCGACGCGATCTGACGAGAATATTCCGGTCGAGGTCGTTTTTTGTGTGTTTTGTCTGTGGCACCTGCTCCGGGGTGGGTATGGTAGCAGTGTGCGAAGGCGAGATTCGAGAGCGTTCCGTTTGCTGTTCGCTGCCGTGTTAGCGTGTTTCTTGCCGGCCTGTGGCGGGAGCGGTGACAGGATCACCGTGCATTTCGGTCTGCTCGGCAGTGGCGGAACCTGCTCTGCCTTGACGATCCGGGTCGATACGCTCGATCTGTTCCTGACCGGGACTGATCTAAGCGACGCTACGTGCGTGCCGGACACGGTTTTCCTCGCGACCTGTGTCTTTGACCAGAGTCTCAGCCCAACCGGCAAGCTTGACGTGTCTTTCTCCGGGCCGAATTGCGTAATTCCCGACATTTCCAACCTCTTTACTTGTAGTTTGACCGGGTCGCTGGGCGACGTTCAGAGCGAATCGCGACTCACCCAACACGACTGCGGTGCGGGCGCACCCACGCTTTGCGTGGACGATTCTCCCTGCGTCACAGGCGTAGTTTTCTAGACCTGACCGTGCTTTCCTCGCAGACGCCACGGCATCTGCGTTGCCCGGTGTCGTCGAATCCTACCCAGCAAGAAACTTCCGCGGTGCGCTATTCGCGTCGATACAATGGTGGGCAAGTTCCGTGCTCTCGCGCATGGGGGGCGCTACGCCCTTCACGCTGTTGGAGTAGCGCGATGACCGAGGAGTTAGGTGGATGCAGGGAGCGGATCAACTACGCCGTATCGTATTCATAACGCTGGCCATGCTGGTCGCGAGCCTTGTTTTTGTCGCTCGAGTGGGCGCGGAGCCCGGCCAGGTGCGGACTGTCCGCAAGATCAGCGCTACCCACGGGTCGCTGCGTGCGCCGATCGAGGCGCGCGACCAATTCGGTGCGGCAGTGGCGGCGATTGGCGATCTTGACGGTGACGGGCTCGATGAGATAGCGGTCGGTGCGGTCGGAGATGACGACGGGGGATCGGGAACCGGTGCGGTTTGGATCGTTTCTCTGCACAGCGACGGTTCCGTTAAGGGGCAAAAGAAGATCAGCGCCGCGTCCGGCGGCTTCTCGGGCGCGCTCAGCGCTGCGGATCTATTTGGGCGCTCGGTGACCGCGCTCGGTGATCTCGACAACGACGGGATCCCAGACATCGCTGTCGGTGCTTCGCAGGATGACGACGGCGGCCGCAACAACGGTGCCGTATGGGTTATGTTTCTCAACTCCGACGGGTCTGTAAAGCGACATACGAAAATCAGTGAGACCAGCGGCGGGTTCAAGGGATTGCTGGACAGCTCTGACAACTTCGGAGCCTCGGTGGCCGGACTCGGCGATATCAACGGCGACGGTACGCCGGATCTCGCTGTCGGCTCACCTTTCGACGATGACGGCGGTAACGATCGCGGGGCTGCTTATGTCTTGTTCCTCACACCCTCCGGCACGGTTTCTGGATATCGTAAGATTGCTGACGGTGGCGGCTCATTAGACGGGCACCTGCACAACAACGACCGATTCGGCGAGGCGCTGGCGAGCGCCGGTGACATCAATGGCGACGGCATCGGAGATCTCGTGGTCGGTGCCCCGCGCAGCGACGAGGTCGGCTCCAACAGCGGCGCGGTTTGGGTGTTGCAACTGACCGCCGACGGTTCAGTTGCTGTGCAGACTTCGATCAACGGTAGCGGCGGCAACCTTCCCGGCGTGCTCAGCAGCAACGACAGGTTCGGCTATGCGGTGGCCAAGATCGGTGACCTGGACGGCGACGGGCGATCGGAGATCGCTGTTGCAGCTAACGGCGACGCCGGCGGTGGGTTCGAACGCGGAGCCTACTATGTTCTCGGACTGAAGGACGACGGCTCGGTGCAGTGGTCGCAGAAAGTTTCGCATCAGACCGGTGGCTTTCCCGGTCTGCTCGACGACAAAGACAACTTTGGGTCGGCATTGGCCGGTTATCCAGACCTCGATGGTGACGGCAGCCCGGAAATTCTCGTCGGCGCGTTAAATGACGACGACGGCGAGTCGGACCGCGGCGCGCTCTACGTCCTCGGCTTGGACAGAGCGGTGTGCGGCGACGGTGTTCTCGAGGGGTCCGAACAGTGCGACGATGGCAACACCGCCGGCGCTGACTGTTGTTCGCCGGACTGCGTTTTCGAGCCCGCACGCGCTTCGTGCAGCGACGGAAATACCTGCAACGGCGCGGAAGCCTGCGATGGGATTGGCACGTGTGTTGCCGGTACTGCACTGGTTTGCGACGACGGAAATGTTTGCACCGACGATCTCTGCGACGCGCTATCAGGCTGTGTGATCAGGAACAACACCGCATCGTGCGAAGACGGGAGCTCTTGTACAGTAGGTGATACCTGTGCCGCAGGGGTTTGCACGGCAGGGGCGACTGCTGATTGTAACGACGGTAACGTTTGCACCGACGACGCCTGTAGCGAGTTGATCGGCTGTCTCAATACTCCCAACGCCGTGACCTGTGACGACGGGAACTTATGTACCGTCGGCGACACCTGCAGCGCAGGGACCTGCACCGCGGGCGAGCCGCTCGTTTGTGATGACGGCAACTTGTGTACTGACGAAACGTGTGCGCCGAGCCGGGGCTGTGTTGTCTCCGCCAATACTGTGCCGTGCGACGACTCAAACGTCTGTACCGATGGTGATGTCTGCTCGGCTGGGACGTGTGTGGGCGGCGATCCGGTTGTGTGTGACGATGCCAATGCGTGTACTGATGAGACGTGCGACCCCGTAGGCGGGTGCGCGGCGGCACCGAACGACGCTGCGTGCGATGACGGTGATCCGTGTACCGCCGAGACCGTGTGTTCCGCGGGCGCATGCACAGTTGCTGCGACCGATGTATGCGATGATGGGAACCCGTGCACCGATGATGCCTGTGACGCTTCGGCTGGTTGTACCCACAGTAACAACCAAGGCACGTGCGACGATGGAGATCTCTGTACCACCGGCGAGGTCTGCTGGGATGGCGAGTGCGGCGGGGGCTCGCGTCTGGTTTGCGATGACGGCAACCCTTGCACCGACGATTTCTGCGACATGGAGATCGGTTGCGCCGTTGCCGATAACGCAGACCCCTGCGATGACGGCAACGCGTGTACCTCCGGCGACCGGTGCACCCGGGGTGCTTGCGCAGCCGCAGGGCCGCTGCGTTGCGATGACGGCAACGTGTGTACCGACGACACGTGTGAACCCTCGGTTGGCTGCCTGGTGGTGAACAATGCCGCGCCATGTGACGACGGAAATCTCTGTACTGCCGACGACGTCTGCCGCGAAGGCGAGTGCGCACAGAGCGAACCGGTCGTATGTGACGACGGCAATGTTTGTACCGATGACTTTTGCGACCCGGCGCAGGGATGCTTCGCCGTAGCCAACACCGCACCGTGTGACGATCGAGACCTTTGCACCTTCGCCGACCGCTGTGCCGATGGCGAATGCACCGCCGGTATCGCGGCCGACTGCGACGACGGAAACGTTTGCACCGAAGACGCATGTAACTTCGCGATTGGCTGTATCTACGAGGTCAACGTGCAGGACTGTGACGACGATGATTCGTGCACGCTCGCCGACCGCTGTCTGGAGGGGGCGTGCGTAGGCGGCGACCGCAATTATTGCGACGAACTTGCGGCCCACGCCGGCGATCTAGATTTCGGCAACGTGATGGCCGATGTGCAGGGCCTGGCAGTCGTTTTTCCGGAGCCCGAGTGAGCACGTTGCCGTCGCCGGCCTGACCAAAACTCAGCCCAAAAAACCCGCGGAATAGGCGGTGGCCGTCAGTCTGCGATTGCCACCGGCAGTGGCACTCTGATGAAGCTCTTCACGTCTACGATTCTTACGTCGACGACGCCCTCCGCGTCGGCCGATTCGATGCCCTGTCCGCAACGCACGGCGAGCAGGGCGGCGATGATCGTCAAAATCACTTTGGTGTAGCGGTCGGTCGGCATGGCATCCCTCCGGCCCCGGAGGCCACCAGGTCATCACAGCGCAGCGTGCGCGGCAAGCTCTAGGTAGCCTCGCGGATTTCGTCTGCGTGGAGGTACTCGAAAAATGTCTCGACTGGTGGTGCTGGAACTACGTACTCAGCCCTCATCCTCAACTGTGAGGTCGACCTCTAGAATCGCGATCAGGTCGTCGTACCGGCGCATGTATTGGTATCAACAGCACGTACAGTTTTTGTATTGGCTCACCGGGGGCTTGGCGCGGCCCGTCTATAGAAGTTGGCTGCTCGCCCGCGAGCGTGAGCATCTGATCAACATCCGGTTCGGCGCGCTTGACTATCGCACGGCATGGTCGCGCTGCTCCGATTGGCTTGCGGATGTTGAGTTCTCCGTGTTCATGGAAAGAATCTTTGCCGGTCAGACTGACGAGGCTCTAGACTCGGCGCGTAGGCTCGCCGCCTGATTTTCCCGCCCCCTCATCTGGGGCGAAGTCCAAAATTAGAAACAGGGTACGTGTACCACAGCTGCTCGTTAGGGGGATCGGAAACTCGTTTTCGTTGTTCTCAATGACTTTGTTTTCGACTATAAGCGTAGTCTGAGCGGGTCGGATGTCTGCACAACGGGCGCGTCGGGAGGTGGTGCTTGCTTATCGGCGTTGGCGTCGATCATGCGATACGCGAGGCGCACGCAGGTTTCCGAAAACGAACCGAGGAATTTACGAGGCGAAGAGTTTGCGACATGACGCGTGAGTCGGCGGATAGAGGGGTTATCAGTGATTCTGCGCGGCCTTACGCGAAGGCGTCCGACGAGAATACTTCGAAATGAGGTGGTGTCCGATAACCAGCCTTACGTCGCCCTCTGCGTCGCGATACGCATATAAGCGTATTCATAAAAACTCGGAGGTGGCAATGAAGAAAATATTGCATTTTGCGTAGCTCTGCTGACAGGATTTATACTCACAATTACTCTTGCTCATTCTGCAGAGGCGCAGTGTGAATGGATATGCGACGCAAATGGACAGCCTGTTCTTCTTCCCATTGAATGTCGTAATCAAACCATCTCTCACCGCACTGTCGACCAGACGAAAACTAACATCCCAGACATAACGACGTCGACTGAGCGAATGCAACATATTTTTGCGAATGCTGATGACGGAAAAACAATAAACAATACAAGAACGGTCAGAGGATCCGCTATTATTCTAGAAAGATGGTGTGACGCAAACAACCGTATACACACGAAAACAACATTACTGCTTGCCAAAAAAACTGTATTAAATTACTGTCAAACCATAAGCGAACAAAACATTGCAATGTCGAACTCATGTTTAAAATCACCGATTCGCCTGCAGGGAGGGGCACGGTCATTCATGAAGACCTCAAGAGGAGAGACATACGACGATTTGGCAACGTCATAACCATTCAATCCAAGCAGTTTGGAGAAATTATTATTGATGGTATTGGTGCTGTGCTAGATCAAGCGACACGAACGTTCAGCCGAGTTGCAGGTGACAAATTTTGTTTCATTGATATTGCACGAACTTTCATTCTTGAACCCCACTCGAATTCACTGCCGGCGTTCTTTCCAGAAGACACAAATTGGAATTCTGAATGGATTACCAATAAAAATACGTTTTCCCACGCGTATTTCTGCGCCAAAATACTGGGATAACATTGTCGAAAGATATCGTGAACCGTGTCCGATAAGCAGTTTTTCGCCTGCCCTCTGCGTCGCAATAAATTTGCAAATGCGCTCTAGCGCTTGATACCACACACTATTTCGGGTCGGAGAACTCCGGCGCGCGCTTCTGCATGTTCGCCGCGATCGATTCGAGCTGGTTGGGTGAGCCGAGTAACCTGCCCTGCAACGCCGCTTCTAACTTCAAGCCGCCTTTGGGCTCGAGGATTCGCGATTGATCAAGCAGGTTCTTGCCCGCGCGGATCGCGTCGGGCGACTTACCCGCAATCAGGTGGGCCATTTCCAGCGCCGCGTGTTTGGGGTCGTCGGCTGCGTGTGAGCACACGCCGAGTTCGACCGCTTCTGTTCCCGAGAAAATCCGCCCGGTGAAGGTGAGTTCTTTGGCGACGTCGTCGCGGACCAGGCGGCGCAGGGTTTGTGTGCCGCTCATGTCGGGGATCAGGCCCCACTTGATCTCCATGACCGAGAGCCGTGCGTCGGGTTTGACGAAACGGATATCGGTGCCCAGCGCGATCTGCAGTCCGCCGCCGTAGCAGTGGCCATGAACGGCGGCGATCACGGGTACCGGAACTTCCGTCCACACCCAGGCAGGTGACTGTGCGGTGTTGGCAATCGCGCCGTTGTCGCGGGCGAACAGCCCGGCGCCGGTCTCGCTGCCGTCTCCCATGGCCATGAAGCTGGCGAAGTCGAGGCCGGCGCAAAACGACGGCCCGGCGCCGCTCAGAACCACGGCGCGGACGGCTTTGTTGTCGGCGAGGTCTTTGCCGACGGCGGTCAGTGCCTTGAACATCGCGCCGTCAAGGGCGTTGTGCTTGTCCGGGCGGTTCATACACACATCAGCCACACCGCCGTCAATGTTGATAGTTACGCGATCAGGCATTTTAAAACCTCCACGAAAAAGGGGTCGAATACGCTTCCCCGGACTGTTGGTAGAAGCTATCGACCCCTTTGGTACGGCTACTGCGGCCGTTCAACCAGTTTTACGTTCCGAGGCACTTTCATCCGACTCGACGACGTCATCCCAAATTTGCGTTCGTAAAACGTCGTCGACCGTTTCGGCACGGCGTACCAGCTTGAGCGTGCCCTCCTGGTCTATCGCATAAACGGCGCTGCGCGGGCGCGTGAACTGGTTGGAACGTGCGATCGAGTACGCGCCGATGTCCATGATGACGAACGGCGAGCCTTCTTTGGGTTCCGGCACTTCCTTCTCGAAATAGAGCACGTCTTGGGTCGCCAGAGTCGGCCCGGCGATGTTGTACTCGGTCACCGTCGCGTCGGGGCGCGTACCCGGTACGACTAAGCGCCATTCTGAGAAGAACAGGTTCTCGGGGATGTCGTTGATCGAGATATCGGTGAACAGCCAGTTGTTTTTGAGAATCTCGATGCGTCCGACGATCAACGTTGCGCTCGAGACTATGCAGCGACCGGGCTCGAGCGACAGCTGCGGCTTGAGTCCGGTGGTTCGGCAAAGCTGATTGAAATGGTTGCCGATGGCTTGGCCGAACTCGTCGATCGACTTTACGTCGGCTTCCAGACGTCCGAACCGCTCAAGAATCTTAGCCAGACGAATCCGGCGCGACAACCGCATGTTGCGCATGCTTTGGGCCGGATAGCCGCCGCCGAGGTTGATCTCGGCAATTTCGACGTTGTGTTTCTTGAAGTCCGCTATCAACTCGAAGATCCTGTCGAGCGTGGTCAAGTAACGGCTCGGCGTAAACACCTGCGAGCCGATATGGGTCATTATGCAGGTCAACGTCAGGTTGGGCAGGCCGTTGATCGCGACGCCCATCGTCAGAGCCTGATCGATCGGGTATCCGAACTTCTTCTTGTAGGTTGAGATGACCTTGTCGTAGTAGGGTTTGGCCAGCGACGGATCGATGCGCATCCCGACGTTGACTTTCTTGCCGAGGCGGCCGGCGATCTCGTTGATCATACGGGCTTCGGTCATCGACTCGATGTCGATCATGTGGATACCCATGGTCAGGGCTTCTTCGATCTCGGCTTCGGTTTTGCGCGGGCCGTCGAAGACGATGTTCTCAGGCTTCATTCCGGCACGCCGCGCGAGCTCGAGGTCGAGCGCGCCGGAAACTTCTGCGCCGCAGCCTTCTTTACGCATTGTGGAGATCACCACGCTCTCGAAGTTCGACTTAACCGAGTAGTAACACTTCAACCCCTCGACCATGGAGAAGGCCTCGCGGAAGCGCCGGTAGTTGTCGACGAGCTGTCCGACCGACACCAGATAGAACGGGGTTGGGTGCGTGTCGGAGAGTTCGGCGAGGTCGTGGCCGTCGAAGGTAGCTTTTCCTGCGCTATCCCACTCAAAATGTTGGTTCTTGTCGTTGCTGGACATCTTCGGTCAGGCCTCCAAGAGATCGATGCGTAAACTAGTTCGGCCGCGCAATGACGAGTCTCCCGGTGCTGTTTGCGACCCCCGCGGCTCTGGGTGGCCGGACATGGGGGTGGCTCTAGCGGCTCGATTCGGGAGTGTCGCGCTTGCAGCGAGTCGAGCGTCAGAGTGTAAAAGGGTTTCGCAGGGGAAACAATGCCGAATCGCGCGTTTCGATAACCATTTTGTGGGTTTGCGCTCCCGATTGGGTGGGCGTCCAGACGCGTTGCGCGCCGGCCATGCGGCTGCGTTGAGCTTTGCGCTGCATTGAGCTCTGCAATCTACGGCCTTGGGCGCTCGCGCCGGTTGCCGCGCGGCGGCCCTGCCTTCTACACGCGGCATCGGCTACAAGGCCACGATGCCGTTCCGCCCGCAGTGCCCTGAAACGGCTGTCCAGCTCAGGATTCAGGCCGGCCTCAAGGGCATCGATGCGCGCGCTTGGGACCGCTTGGTCGGGTCCGGAGACCCGTTTCTGGAGTACGGTTTCCTGGCCGCGATGGAGGAATCCGGCGTGGTCGGCGAAGCAACCGCGTGGCAACCTCGTTACGTCATCATGGAACGCAAGGGGACGCTCGTCGGCGCCGTCCCCTTGTTTATCAAGTGGGACTCCTACGGCGAGTTTATTTTCGACTGGCAGTGGGCGCAGGCCTTCCAACGCTCGGGTATACCTTACTATCCCAAAGGCGTGGTCGCGGCGCCGTTTACGCCGGCCGCAGGACCGCGGATTTTGTTGGCCGATCCGGCCGTTGCTTCCAACCCCGCGGATGCCGCTGCGATGATCGGGTTCATGAACGAGTTCTCCGCTGCCGAGGGGCTGTCGGGTATTCATGCGTTGTTTTGCACCGAGGCAGAGCAGAGGCTTCTCGGCGAACAAGGGTACGCGCCGAGACTCACCCACCAGTTTCACTGGATCAACCAGGGGTACCAAACCTTCGAGGACTATCTTGGCGCGCTGCGCTCAAAGAAGCGCAAGCAAATCCGACGTGAGCGCGAATCGGTGCTGAACTCGGGGGTCGAGATCGAGGTTTTCAGCGGCGAGGCGCTGCGCGAAGAGCACCTCGAGGCGATGTGGAAGCTTTACGTCGCCAACGCGCAGCGTGCGTGGGGGCAGATGTATCTGAACCGGGCGACCTTCGATTTGCTGCTGGAGTACTGTCGCCACACTCTGTTACTGGTCATGGCGCGGGCTGGTGACGAGTGGATCGGCGGATCGTTGTGCTTCGTGAAGGGTCCCAACCTTTACGGCCGCTATTGGGGGGCCACGTGCTTCGTGCCCAACCTGCACTTCGAGTGTTGCTACTACCGCCTGATCGAGCACGCGATTGAACAGCGACTCGAACTGTTCGAAGCCGGCGCTCAAGGTGAGCACAAGTTCTTACGCGGCTTTGTCGCCAGTCCTACCTACAGTGCGCATCGTATCGAGCATCCTGGCGCACGCCGGGCGATTGAGGGCTTTCTCGATGAGGAACGTCGCCACGGCGCCGAAACGATCGCCGGCTACAACCGCGTTTCACCGGTAAAAACCGTACGCCGCGGCGCCTGATCGGGGTTCGCGGGCTGCGGATCTGTTCTTGTCGGCAAATTGCGCCATAATCTCGGCGTAGGGTCCGGACTAGAGCCGCGATTGGAGGCGGCCCGCACGGTGCGTGTTTTGCCTCTTGACGGGAGCCGATCCGGCCTTAGAAAACTTAGACTTGTTTGGAGGCGATCCGGCCCGCTTGGGCCGCGTCTTTGCCGGGAGGATGCGATGGCCGAAGGGCCTGGCGACAAGCAGCCACGGAGCAGCGATCCGCGTGAAGAAGTCCTCACGCGCGAGCGCGCGAAGATAAAGAAGCCGCAGATGTACCAAGTGGTATTGCTCAACGACGATTACACGCCGATGGAGTTCGTGACTTGGGTGCTGACGGCGGTTTTTCACAAGCCTGCGGCAGAGGCGCAGCGCTTGATGTTGCAGGTTCACCAGACCGGCCGCGGCGTTTGCGGTGTATTCACCCACGATGTTGCGCGGACCAAGGCTATCCAGGTGCAATCGCTTGCGCGACGTCACGAGCACCCGTTGGAAGCAAAGCTCGAGGCGATAGGCTCGGCCTGAGCCGAGCCGGCCGATGAGGGCCGGGACGATACGATGTTGATTTCAGAAGAACTCGAAAACACTCTGCGCCGTGCTTTCGATCGCGCAAAGGCGAGCCGCCATGAGTTCATCTCGCCCGAGCATTTGCTACTCGCGCTGACCGACGATCCGGTCGCCTCCGATGTGTTGGTCAACTGTGGTGCCGACCTTGAATCGCTGCGCGCCGAGGTTGACGGGTTCCTCGACGACACGATGCCGAGCTATCCGCTGCCCGGAGGTTTCGAGCCGTCCGGCGACGACGACGGCGCAGCCGATCACCTGCTCCACGCGCCGACTGGGCCGAGCGCGGCGGACGAGCACGCTGGATTGCCCACTTCGGCGGAGATTCCGGACCCCCAGTACACTCTTTCGGCCCAATTCGTTTTACAGGTCGCGGCCGCGCATGTGCAGTCGAGCGGCAAAGACCAGGTTGACGGCGGTAACGTGCTGGTCGCCTTGTTCCGCCAGGAGGACACCCACGCTGTGTACTTTCTGGGCAAGCACGACATCCACCGTTTGGACGTCCTGCGCTATATCTCGCACCGGGTATCGAAACTGCCGCAGTCACGCCCGGGCGGAGCCGGAGGCCCGGGTGGGTTTGGCGGTCCCGATGAGACGGAGGGTGAGGGGCCGTCGAAAGAGCCGCTGGCTGCATTTTGTACCGACCTCAATGAGAAGGCCGCCGCGGGTAAGATCGACCCGTTGATCGGACGCGCCGAAGAACTCGACCGCGCGATTCATATTCTTGCCCGTCGGCGTAAGAACAACCCGATATTCGTCGGCGATGCCGGTGTCGGCAAGACGGCGATTGTCGAAGGGCTCGCGTTGCGTATCAACGAGGGCGAGGTCCCGGCTTGTCTGCTTGGCGCGACCATCTACGCACTCGACATGACCGCACTGCTTGCGGGTACCCGTTACCGCGGCGACTTCGAAGAGCGTCTACAAGCCGTCGTCGAGGAGATAAAAGCCGACCCCGAGAACAAGATTCTCTTCGTAGATGAAATCCAAAACATCATTGGTGCCGGTTCTGTTGCCGGCGGGGCGATGGACGCCTCGAACATGCTCAAGCCCGCGCTCGCCGCCGGAGAAATCAAGTGCATCGGCACGACGACGTACAAGGAATACCGGCAGGTCTTCGAGAAGGACCAAGCCTTGTCGCGTCGCTTCCAGAAGATCGAAGTCAACGAGCCGTCCCCTGATGAAACCGCGCAGATCATCAAAGGACTACAGCCACGCTACGAAGAGTTTCACGGCATTACCTACTCGCCATCCTCGATTAAGGCGACGGTCGAGTTGTCGACCAAGTACATCCACGATCGCTTCCAGCCCGACAAAGCCATCGACGTAATGGACGAGGTCGGTGCTGAAGTGAAGCTCCGCAACCGCGACGAGAAGAAAACTCCGAAAGTTACCCCGCGCGACGTCGAACGTATGGTCTCGCGGATTGCCAAGGTTCCGACCCAGACGGTTCAGATCGACGACAGAAAGCGCCTGGAAACGCTCGGTCGTGACATGAAGTTCCTGGTGTACGGACAAGACGACGCGATCGACGGCGTCGTCAACGCTATCCGGCTGTCCCGCGCGGGACTCGGCGAGCCCGAAAGGCCGATCGGTTCGTTCTTGTTTTGCGGACCGACCGGTGTCGGCAAAACCGAGGTTGCCCGTCAGCTGGCTAAGACGCTGGGGATCGAGTTCGTCCGTTTCGACATGAGCGAGTACATGGAGAAGCACGCGGTCTCGCGTCTGATCGGATCACCGCCGGGCTATGTCGGCTTTGACCAAGGCGGCCAGCTCACTGAGGCGATCCACCGCAATCCTCATGCCGTGCTGTTGCTTGACGAGATCGAGAAAGCACACGAGGACATTTATAATGTGCTGTTACAGGTGATGGACTATGCCACGCTGACCGACAACAACGGCCGCAAGACCGATTTCTCCCAGGTCATCGTGATCATGACGACCAACACGGGGGCGCGTGAAAGCATGGCCAACGCGATCGGCTTCGAGCAAAAGCAGTCGTTCGGTGAGAAGAACACCAAGGCAATCGAGCGTCAGTTCTCGCCGGAGTTTCGCAACCGCCTTACGGCAATCGTGCAGTTCAGCTCGCTCGACATGCGGATCGCCGAGCAGATCGTCGAAAAGATGGTCGGCGAGCTTGAAGTCAGGCTGAAAGCCAAGAACATCACGCTGGTGCTTGAGGATTCAGCCCGAACCTGGCTGGCCGAGCGCGGCTTTGATGCGCAGTACGGCGCGCGCCCGTTGCGCCGACTGATTGAGTCGGAGATATCACACAAGCTGAGTTCGGAGATTCTCTTTGGCGAACTCGCCAAGGGCGGTCAGGTGACGATTGCCGAGCGTGACGGCAAACTCGTGTTTGAGTACTGAGCGCAGGCAGCGGAGACGACATGGCAGACGAAAAGCACAGCAGCGGAGCCGAGTTCGAGGCCTGCGGCGCGAGGTCAGACAGTCAATGGCGCCAAGAACTCACGCGTGAACAGTACGAGGTGCTTCGCGATAGGGGCACCGAGCGGCCGTTCACAGGAAAGTACAACGACTGCAAGGACGAAGGGGTCTATCGCTGCGCCGGCTGCGGCAATGAGCTGTTTAGTTCACGGACGAAGTTCGATTCGGGCACCGGCTGGCCGAGCTTTTTCCAGCCGTTATCTTCGGATGCGGTACGCGAAGAGCCGGATGCGAGCGCCGGCATGACTCGTACCGAAGTTGTGTGCGCTAAGTGCGACGGGCATCTTGGCCACGTCTTTGACGACGGTCCGGGGCCGGCCGGGCGCCGCTACTGCATGAACTCGGTCTCGCTCGATCTCCAACCTGACGACGAGTAGCATAACGCGTACAGGGGTAGTTGCCGCGGCGGTTTTTGATCATGAGTTCTTTGCTTGAATCCGTCCAGGGGATGACTGTCGGCGCTGTGATGCAGCTCCCGCGTGGGGCGTTGTCAGCGATTGCCGGCGCACCGCTGGAGATCGACCGCAACAAGTTAGACTTGCATGTCCAGGCGTTGTTCCAGCTGATGAACGCCTCGCGGCGGCCGCGTTCCGAGGCGCTACCCGTTGAAGACGCGCGCATCGAGTTGAAAAAAATCATACACGCCGTTGGTGTCGTCGGGTCGCCGGAGGTCTCAGCGGTTGATGAGACTTTCATCGGACCCACCGGCCCGGTGCCGATTCGTATCTACCGTCCGCGCACTGCGCCCGCGAGTGCTCCGGTCCTCGTGTACTACCACGGCGGTGGTTGGGTGATCGGAGATCTCGATACCCACGACGGAATTTGCCGAACTATTACCGAAAAGATTCGCTGCATAACGCTTGCGGTCGACTACAGACTTGCGCCTGAGAACCCGTTTCCAGCGGCGGTCGACGATGCGCTCGCCGCTTTTCGTTGGGCTGCCGCTAACGCGCGCCGCCTGGGCGGCGATCCCGAACGCGTAGGTGTCGGTGGTGACAGCGCGGGCGCGAACCTCGCGGCCGTGGTCAGTCAGCTGGCTGTAGGGCAGGGCGGCTCCGCGCCGTTTCTCCAGGCCTTGTTCTTTCCGCCGACCAACCTTTCCACCGAGACAGCCTCCTACGAGCTGTTCGCGGAGGTTCCACCGTTGTACCGATCGACGGCTCGCTGGTTCCATGATCACTATTTGCCGCGTCGCGAGCAGCGCAGTGATCCGCGATGTTCGCCTCTGTTGGCGGACAAGCTCGATAGCTTGCCGCGTGCGTATGTTGCAACCGCGGGGTTTGACGTCTTACGCGACGAAGGCATCGCCTATGCCGATCGGCTGCGGGTCTGCGGAGTCGAGGTTGAACACCGCCACCATCCCGAACTGCCCCACGGGTACAGCCAAATGGGCCGCGTGGTCCCCGAAGCGGCAGAGGCTTTTGACCAAGACTTAGCGGCGATTAGGCGTTTGTTCGGCTGAACGGCGCCGCGATCCATGACTTCGGCGGTGGCGCGCGCTAGGTGGTGAGGCGGCGACTGATGATTCGCCGCGACGACAGCAGCAGCACGGTCGAGAGGCCGAAGGTGTATGCGAGGTCCCACAACACCTGTAGTGAGAATTCGCCGCTAAAGGCCGCACGCGCGAGCCGCACCGGATGCAGCAGCGGTAAGACTTCAGCCACCATCATCCACCCGGATGACAAGCGTTCCTCGAGCGGGAAGAATACTCCTGAAAACAGGAACAGCGGTGTCAGGAACAACGTGAAGTAGAAGCTGAATAAGTCGATGGTGTACACGCGCAGCGAGTACGCCATACCGATCGCTGAGAACAATAACCCAGCCAGCGGCACCAGTGGAATCGCCAGCAGTGCATGCGGCATCGGCGCGAGCCCAAACGCCGCAACGACAAGGAAGAACGCGCCGCCGTAAATCGACGCGCGCGTAACGCCCCATAGTGCTTCGCCGACGAGCACGTCGTCGGGTTCGATCGGCGTCGTAAGCATCGCATCGTAGGCTTTTTCGTAGGTCAGTCGTACGTAGATGTTGTAGGTGACTTCGAAGCTCGCGCCTTGCATAGCGGCAACCATCACCAACCCCGGGGCTATGTATTCGACGTAAGACATACCCGCCATCTCGGTAATGTAGCTGCCGACACCAACGCCCATCGCAGCCAGGTAGAGGACCGGCTCGAAGAAGTTCGGCAGCAGGCTGGTCTTCCAGGTTCGTGCGTACATCGCGGCGTTGCGCCGCAAGACTGCGAGTGCGTGCGGCACCGAAACGCTCACGCTCCTCCTTCCAGGCGGGTTCCCGTCAAGGTAAGGAACACGTCTTCGAGATTGGTCGGCCGTACGACCATGTTGCCGAGGTCTTCCGGGTCTGCTTCGCGTAGTCGGGCCAACAGTGGGGCGGCGTCGTTGAGGTAGACGGTTGTACGGCGACCGATGCGGAGCGGACGGCCTGAGATCGACAAACCTTGCAGCAGTGCAGCGTCGTCGTCGGCGTCGATTTCGAATTCGACCGCCTCGCGTGCGAGGTGCTCACGGATCAGCGCTTTGGGCGCACCTTCGGCGATCACGCGTCCTTGGCTGAAGATCGCCAGCTCGTCGCAGAGACGTTCCGCCTCGTCCATGTAGTGAGTTGTCAGCAGGACAGTGGTGCCTTCGCGGCGTAACTCGCGCACCAACTCCCAAAGAGTTACGCGCACGGCTGGGTCGAGCCCGGTGGTTGGTTCGTCGAGAATCAACAGCTCCGGCTTGCTCATCAGGGATAGCGCCACCGCAAGCCGCCGCTGGAACCCGCCCGAGAGGGTCTTCACCGGCATGCCTGCGTGGGAGTCGAGCTCGAGTCGCTCCATGAGGTCGCGTGCACGGCGGTCGAGCTCAACGCCGGAAAGCAAGTGGTAGCGGCCGAAGACCTTGAGGTTATCGTAGACATCGAGTGCTTCGATCATCACGGTGTCTTGAAGCGTGACGCCTATCCGCGAGCGCACGGCGCGGCCGTGCTTGACGGAGTCTAAGCCGAAGACCTTTATGCTACCGATATCGGGACGGGTTACCCCGTAGGTCATTCGCAGCGTCGTGGTTTTGCCCGCACCGTTAGGGCCGAGCAGTCCGTAACAAGCGCCCTTGGGTACCCGCAGGTTGAGCGCGTCAACTGCAATACGGTTGCCGAAGCGTTTGCTGACGTTTTCGGCTTCGATGACATGCATGTCGATGGGACAATGTACCCGGTTGCGGGCCCATGTGCGACGGCTGGCAAGCCGGGCGGGCCGGGACTATCCTGCAGCCGAGAGTCGTACATGCCCGTATACCAGCTTGCACCGGAGATTGTGTTTCCGCCAGTCGATCATGCCGAGGACGGCTTGCTGGCAGTTGGCGGAGACCTGCGCCCCGAACGCCTGGTAGCTGCGTACGCTAACGGGGTATTCCCGTGGCCGCACCAGGGATATCCGATGCTGTGGTTCTCACCGGATCCGCGTTTCGTGTTGCGCCCGTCGCAGTTGCACGTCGCGCGCAGTTTGCGCAAGACCTTGCGCAAACGGTTCTACGACCTCCGTATGGACACTGCCTTTGCCGAGGTGATGGAGGGCTGCGCACGCGCCTACCGCGGTGACGGAATCGGCACCTGGATCACCGATGAAATGAAATCGGCCTACTGTGAGCTGCACCGTCTCGGCTTTGCGCACTCGGTTGAGGCTTGGCGCGATGGTGTGTTGGTAGGGGGCCTGTATGGCGTTTCGCTCGGTGGCTGCTTTACCGGCGAATCGATGTTCACCTTGGAAGACGATGCGTCAAAGGCTGCTTTCGTTTGGCTGGTGAGACAGTGCGAGGCGTGGAATTTTGATCTGATCGATTGCCAAACCGAAAGTGCGCATCTCGCGCGCTTCGGTGCGCAGGACTGGTCGCGCGGCGTGTTTATCGAGGCTTTACGGCGGTCACGCGCGCAGCCGACGCGGCGGGGGCGGTGGAGTTTTGATGAAGATTTTGACGGCGCCGCTTGATTGAGGCGGCGCCGTCTTAGCTTTGGAATTCAGCGGTCTCGCGTCCGGCTGCTTTCCATCCTTTAATACCACTCGGCAGGACGGCGACGTTGGAGTAGCCGGCATCGACGGCTTTCGAAGCGGCTCTCGGTGCGGCCGAACATTTCTCGCTCGAACAATAGAACACCAGTTGCTCGGCTTTGTCGGCGGGGAGTTCTTTGGCGACGTCGTATTCTCCGTAGGTCGACAACAAGACCGCTCCAGGGATCACGCCGTACTCCTCGCGCGTCGAGGCGCTGTTCGCGTCTACGGCGGTCGCCGATTTGGTCGCTAGCAGGTCGGCGACCTGTTCGACGTCGAACTGCGTGAACTTGGCGTGGGCGTCTCCACTGGGTGAACAACCGAGCGAAAAAGTGGCCACGGCCAAAAAGGTAAGGAGCGGGATTAAGATTCCTAAGCTACGCATTCTGATACCTCGTAATGGTGCTAGACTTGGCGCGGCGCCGCCTGAACGTTACCAGAAGGGTCAAACCGCCGCGAGTCCCAATATGCGTGATTACGAAATCCACGTTGAAGCGGTCGATTGGCACGAAAGTGCTGAAGTACTGGCCGATCTGCGCCGTGAGGTCTTCGTTGCCGAGCAGGGCATCGACCCGCGTGCCGAGTTTGATGGGCGCGACCCGGTGTGCGTCCACCTCGCCGCGTGGCGGAGCACGGCCGATGGCCGCGAATTGATCGGAACCGCCCGGCTTGAACAGAACGGGCGGCTTGGGCGTATGGCTGTCCGCGCCCCGTGGCGTGGACGCGGTGCCGGTTCGCTGCTTTTGCGCCACGGGCTCGAGGAAGCCGATCGTCTCGGTCTTGCCCGTGTCCTCGTGCACGCACAAAGCACTGCCGCCAAGTTCTATCACGGGCGAGGGTTCTTCTTCGATGGGCCCGAGTTCATCGAGGCCGGACTTTCGCACCGCGCGATGCTGTACGCGCTCGATGGGATCATCGAACCGATGGCGTCGGAGTTCACCCATGGCCCGTTGCTACGCGATCGGCTCGCGCGCAACATGAAGAGGTTTTCACCGCGGTCGCACTACGACGCCGACAAGCGGCGTGCGGGGGTGGCGCTCGCCATTGTCGCTAACGATGCCGGGCAGGCCTGTTTCGTGTTGACTAAGCGTCAGGCGAAGCTCCGCCGTCACGGCGGCCAATGGGCGTTGCCCGGCGGTAGCGCCGATGAAGGCGAGACACCAACCGACGCTGCTCGCCGCGAGCTGCGCGAAGAAGTCGCGCTTGAAAGCAAAGCCGACGACATACTCGGGGTTCTCGATGACTACGAGACGCGCTCGGGCTTTGTGATTACGCCGGTGGTTCTATGGGCTGCCGACGATGCGGTCCTTGAGCCCGATCAGGTCGAGGTCGCCGGCATCTATCGCGTCCCGCTCTCGCTGCTCGAGCACCCGGAGGTTCCGCAACTGCGGAGCATACCCCAAAGCAATCGCCCGCTGATCTCGCTCCCGATTCTCGGAACCAAGATCCATGCCCCCACTGCCGCGTTGGTTTACCAGTTGCGCGAGGCGGCGGTTCACGGCCGCTCGACACGCGTAAACGGATTTGAGCAGCCGGTTTTCGCCTGGCGCTAGCCTGTTTCCGTGCATGACGGCCTCGGGCCGGACGGATCCGATGGTCCCATAGGCAGAGGTTTTCCTGGCCGTGAACGCTCGGTTCGGGCTAGAATGGCGGCATGAAGCGGATTGCGGGCGTCACTCTCGGTTTGTTGTTGGGGTTGTTCATGGCCGGCGGTGGGGTGCGCGCGGGCGGCGTTGATGTCGGCTCGCTGGAGGTTGAGCAATGGATACAAGGCCGGGGCTCGCTTGCGACCTCCGAGGTTACGCTGCTGGTGTTTTGGGAGGCGTGGTGTCCGCACTGCCGCACGGCGATGCCGCGGGTAAACGAGTTTTATCGTGACTTCGCTGCTGCCGGTTTGAATGTCATCGGTTTGACCAGGGCGACCCGCGGGATCACCGAGGCGCAGATTCGCGACTACCTACGCGACAAGAACATCGGCTTCCCAATCGGCAAAGAGAAAGACGGCGGCATGTCCGCGAAGCTGGATATCGACGGTGTTCCTTCTGCGGTGGCGATTCGTGACAACCAGATCATCTGGCGTGGACACCCTTCGAGAATTACTGAGAAGACGATTCGGCGGTGGCTATAAGATGGCTGCTTCCGGACTAGCAGGCTTTGCCGGCGGTTTCATCGTAATGTACCTGCTCTGTCAGGTATCAGCGTTGCGCCGCTGGGAAGGATGGTGGTGGACCAGTGCCCTCCTGCCGGCATCGGTGATCTCGCTGATCGCGGCCAAGATCATCTACGAGATCGGCGTTGACATCGACAGCCACGCGTTGTGGCCGCTCGAAGCATTGCTTTGGAGTGCGGGTGGATTGGGATTCCTGAGCGCGCTCTATCTCGCGAAGGGTGTCGCCGAACTCACCGGAGCCGACGCGCTTGCCGACCCGGCCGATCCCGGGGATTCTTCGCAGGAATGACCGTGCAACTCACCGCCTTGGCCGATTGCCCGGCCTGAGGCGGCGTGGTAGCCCGTTGACATGACTGATACACCGCAACGAATCGTAAAGGATTCGATGATCGGCCTGGACATGGCGGACATCGATCGCTGGTCGGACCGCGTTACGGTGATCCTTGGGCAGAACCCGGGACCGTTTACCGGGCCTGGAACCAACACCTATCTGGTCGGCACCGGGCCGACTCGGATTCTTCTCGATTCTGCGCAAGGCGGGGAGGCCTACATCGATCTTCTCGAGCGCGCTCTTGCCGAGGCGGTCGATGCCGGGAATCGATCCGCCCGTATCGAACGGATAGTTTTGACCCACGCGCACCCCGACCACATCGGTGGTATTGAGGATGTCTTCGAAAGATTCGGCATTGTCCCGGTGCTTAAGAAGCCGTGGCCGAAACACGACCGTGGTCTGGTGCTCGAAGAGATAGGCGAGGGTGCGGTCATCCGCGTCGAGGGCGCGACGCTGCGTGCGCTGTGGACGCCGGGCCATGCGCGGGACCATCTGTGTTTCTTACTCGAAGAGGAAAACGCGTTGTTCTCAGGCGACATGGTCCTCGGCGCCGGGACGACGGTGATTCCTCGCGACGGCGACCTCGGCGAGTACCTAGACGGGCTCCAGCGGTTGCTCGAACTCGACGTCGACCTGATCTACCCCGCGCACGGTCCGCGCATCACCAAACCCGAAGACAAGATCCGTTCTTACATAGAACACCGGGCGCTGCGCGATTCGCAGATCCTCGGTGTGTTGGGTGACGGCGTGGATTTGGTTTCGGCGATGGTAGAGCGGATCTACAGCGACGTTCCCGCCTTTTTGCACACCGCGGCGGGGGTCTCGGTCGAAGCGCACCTGCGCAGGCTCGTGGACCAAGGCGCCGTTATTCGCAAGGGCCAACGCTGGTCGCTGCGTAGGTAAGCGACGAAGGGGCTCGGTCGCCTTGGTAGAAGAACCGCCCGTGCGAACGGGCGATGACTCTGTCGGCCAGACGGGCCTCTGAGTGGACCACCGCGTAGCGTTCGTGGCTGTCGTCCTCGATCCATGCCGTGAACTCGATTTCCTTTTCGACCGGACACGGGGCCTCGTAGCGTACGGTAAGTTCACCGGTCACGACGTAAGTTCGGCGCCCGAAGAACACCACTGCGCACGAAACCTCGTCGAAAATTGTCGCGACGATGCCGCCATGGGCTATATCGGGGGCACCGTGAAAGCGTTGCGCGATTGTGTGGCGGGACACCACCCGTTGGCCGTCGCCGAAAAAACGCAGACCGATCCCGGTTTGGTTGCTGGCCGAGCAGCCAAAACAGCCGCGATCGTCCGGAAAAATCAGTTCTTCCACAGTGCTTACCTTTCTAGAAGGTTCAGACGTTCGGCGGCACAAAAGGTTTTCCGAAGGTCGCGGTAGCCGTCGGCATCGAAAGGTTCGTAGGTCTTGTCGCCACGTTCTCGTCTATACAGCGGATCGGGAATCTTAGTTGGGTCGAAATGCTGGGCTTTCAGGTTACGCACGAGGATCTTCTGCGTGCCCGTGTACTCGAAGTCGGCTACAACGCGTACGAAATCCGGGAACCATTTACGGTCCATGCCGCCGTCGGTGACCTGTTTCTCGCAGAAATCGAAGAAGTCTTGCGCGTCAAACTGCGCACCATCGCGGATCTTGACAGCGGCCATGACCAGCTCGTCGGATACCGCGCAAGGAACACCATAGGCTGCGGCGAGAACGATGTCGGGATGTTCGCAGATCAGGCGTGCGACCTGCAAGGCGGAGAAGTTTTCCCCGTCTTTGCGGATCCAGTCATCGGTGCGTCCATCGAAGTAGAGGTATCGTTTGCCGTCGCTGACCAGCACGTGGCCCAGGTCGCCGGAGTGATACACCCCGTCGCGATACTTAGAACTGGTGGCTTCTTTGTTGCCGAAGTACCCCTGGAAGAGCGCGGTGTCCGCCGCTACCCGGCAGATCTCGCCGACCGCTTGCTCGTAGTTTGTGATCTTGCCATCGCCGTCGAGTTCGGCTGGGGGGCATTCGGCACCGGCCTCGTTGAGGATCTTGACCGCGGCGTCTTCTATCACGCCGACACTGCCGCGAGGGTCTTTGAGGCGGCGGAACGTCGAGATTGCGGCTTCTGTCGAACCGTAGAGTTCGAACATGTCCTCGAGGCCCAACCAATCGCTGAATAGGTCAATATCCGGCGGCGCAGCCCCGTTTCCGACCGCGTAGCGCAGCTTGTTGTTGGGGTGGTTGGTTACCTCGGCGCGCAGCCTGGCTTCGTCGTCGCCGTATTGTTTGCGCAAGTGGCTGAGCACGTAGTGGACAGGTTCGCCGACGTAGTTCCAGTACGTCGCGCCGTACTTTGTGATGTCAGGGACGAAGTTGCTGGCGCTGAAGCGTTCGCGGATACCGACGGTCCCGCCGACCCAGAACGCCGGCATCGCACAAATGAACATCGAGTTAGAGTGAAACAGCGGCATGCACGCGTAGCCGACGTCCTCGCGGCCGAGTTCCATGCGCGCCGAGACTGCCATGCCGATGGCAGTCAGTTTCATGTGGTTGTTGTTGATGCCCTTGGGTAGTCCCGTCGTCCCCGAGGTGTAAATGATCATCAGGTTGGTGTCGGGCGTAACGTTGACGTCTGGGTAAGACGGATGCTCGGCGGCGACCTCCGCGGCGATGCATGCATGGAGGTCGCGCGAAGCGTCGACATCGCCGCCCTCGCTCGGCAATACCAGGATGTTCTCCCGCGCGACGTTTCCCAGCTTGTCGCAGACTTTCTCGAGCTCTTCGGCGTAGCGCTCATCGACGACAACGACACGGGCTCCCGAACTGTTAATCACACCTGCCAGTGTCTCGCCGCGAAGCCCGGTGTTGACGCCGAACAGTGTCAGTCCGGCGACACCGCATGCGCCGAACAACGACATCAGCTCCAGGTGATTGTCGAGCAGCATCGCGACGTGCCCCGGGTGTTTCTCGTCGATCGCGCCGAGTCTGCCTAACAGGAAGTTCGCTGTGCGAGCGCATTCGTCGCGGTAGCGGCCGTAGGTCCAGCTGCGGTCGTGTTGGCGCAGGAAAACTCTGCTTGAAGCCTCGGGGTGTTCGGCACGGGCTTGGATCTGCGCACGGAGGGTGAAGTCCGCCTCGAAATGCATCGGGTTACTCAACGGTTATGCTCCTTTTGATGGGGAAAAGGCTCGGCCTCCTCTTCTATGGCGCGGGCACGGGTCAGAAAAGCCCTCCATCCAATCGTGCGGGGATTGGCCCCGCTGCGGGTTCCTTCTACAGTTCCGTGTTTCATGCGCGCCGAAGAGCCACCTGAGGACTCCGCTCAGACCGATATCCCCGGCGAATCGCTGGATCCGGAGTCCGCTCCGGCGCTACCGGCGGCCTCGCTGGCCAGCCACGCCCTCGCCGCGCTCACGAGTGTACGCGAGGCCGCGCGCACGGTCCGCCCGTCTGCGAAGATCGGGACAGTCGCGGACATCTGGCGCTTGGCGTGGCCGGTGATGCTCTCGCAGTTCCTCGTCAACGCCGTCAGCATCGTAGACATCGCGATGGTCGGCAGGCTGGGTGCCGATTCTGTCGCGGCTGTCGGCTACGCGGCCCAGTTTTTCTTCCTTGCGCAGTCTGCGTTGATTTCGGTCGGGTTCGCCTGCGTTGCGCTCGTCGCACAATCGCTCGGTGCCGGTGACCGCGAGAGCGCACGCCAAGCGACGGCTGCGTCGTTCTGCGTGTCGGTGCTCACTGCGCTTGCACTTACAGTTCCGATTCTGGCCGCTCCGCGCACGTGGCTCAATCTACTCAGCGCCGAACCACACGTTATCGAGCGGACGCTTCCGTACCTACGCCTTTTGCTCTGCTCGGCGTCGTTGCTCGGCCTGTCGATGGTCTTCGATGCGTCGCTGCGTGCCGACAAGAACACCACCACGCCCATGCTGATCGCACTCGCGGTGACGTTGGTCAAGGTTGCGCTGAATATTTTGTTGATCTTCGGGGTGGCTGGGTTTCCTCGTCTCGAACTGGTTGGCGCTGGGATTGCCACGGTAGTGTCTCAGGTGGTTGGCGTCGCCTGCTATATCTTTGTTGCACGCAGCCGCCCCGCATCGACGATCGCAGTACGGCGTGCGGATCTGCGGCCTGCTTGCACGCGTGTTGCCGATGTACGGCGCATCGCTTTGCCGGGAGTGCTTGAGCGGGTGGTACTGAACTTTGCGCTGCTCAGCTACTTTGCCATTCTTGGGGCCTATGGGACGGTTGCCGTTGCCGCGTATACGGTCGGCGTGCGCGTGCTTTCGTTTTCATGGATTCCCGGCACCGGATACGCGGCTGCGGCGGCGACTCTGGTCGGTCAGGCGCTTGGTGCCGGATCGCCAAAGCGTGCCGAACGGGTTGGCTGGAGTGCCGCCGGTCTCGCCGTCGCGACGGCTATACCCCTGGGCGCGGCGTGCGCGCTGGGACGCTTCGAACTTGCCGCGCTTTTCATCGACGACGCGGAGACCATCCAGACTCTGGGGCCGTTCATGCTCTGTGTCGCGCTCGCGCAGCCGATGCTGCAACTTCACTTCACCCTCGGTGGCGCGCACCGCGGCGCGGGAGATACCTGGACGCCGATGTTGGCCGCGACGTTGGGCAACTGGGTGTTCCGTGTTCCGCTTGCGGTGCTCGCCGGGGTCGTGTTGCATACCGAACTGGTGTGGATTTGGGCTGCACTGATCGTCGATCACGCAGCTAGGGCAGTGTGGTTGTTGTGGAGTTTCCGGCGTGGGGGTTGGAAGCAGCGCGCCGCTAGGATCACCTCTCGGCAGCATCCCGGGTCGTCCGCCGCTCGCTGATGCGGTCGACCGCCTCGACGATATCGGCCAACGTGAACGGCTTCTCGATGAAGTGAGCTATGTTCGAACGTAGCACCTCACGTTTGAGTCCAGGTGACGGATAGCCGGTAATTAAGACCGTCTCCATCCCCGGCTTGCTTTTCTCCAGCTGTGCACTGACCTCGATGCCGTCGATGTCGTTGTTCAACATCCAGTCTACGACGAGAATGTCGGGCTTGAACTCGTTTCCGATCTTGATGGCGTCGTGTCCGCCACGGGCGGTTCGCACATCGTAGTTCTCGTCCTCGAGCGCGAGCGCCAAGTACTTGCGGTATGTTTCGACGTCGTCGACAACTAAAACTTTTGTCATTGGGTCATTCTCCTGTGTCGGTCGTGCGGGATGAAGGAAGCGTGATTTTCATGGTGGTGCCTGCTCCGAGTTGTGTGGCAACCTCAATGGTCCCTTTGTGTTCTGTTACGATCCCATGAGTGATGCTCAATCCGAGGCCGGTGCCGCCCTTATCGCGTCGGGTAGTGAAGAAAGGATCGAAAAGATTCTTGACGGCTTCTGGTTTGACGCCTGGACCATCGTCGCGTATCCAGACCGATATCGAGCCGTCCGCGTTTTGTCGGGTTTGGATTTCAACGGTGGACGATCCTGCCTCGAAGCCGTTTCTGACGAGGTTCACAATGACCTGGGTTATCTCTGTTTCGTTGAACGAGACCCGAGGCAAATCTTCGCCGAGCGCCAATTCGAGTGTCCCGTTCCATTCTTCCGCGTACGAGTTCACCAGCGCAGATGCGCGGCGTATCGCGTCATTGATGTCGCCCGGCAGCTTCTCCGCGGTCTCTTCGCGCGCGAACTGAAGGACGCTCTGAACGATGTCGCCGCAGCGTGCCGCCTCGGAGGCGATGTCGGTTAACGCTTCTATGGTACGCGGGTTGGTTTCGTTGTCCCTGGCGAACTCTGCCGCGAGAAGGATGGCGCCGATAGGATTGTTGATTTCGTGCGCGATGCCGGCCGCGAGTGTACCAATCGACGCCAAACGTTCGGATCGGCGCGCATCGCGCTCGGCCTGCTTCCTGGTTGTTATGTCTTCGGCAATCCCGATCATGTACGCAGTCTGGCCGTCTGCGCCTCGCACCGGGAATGAGCGGTCCCAAATCCACCGCATCGCCCCATCTGGGCGTAGGATGCGGTACTCTTCCGCGTAGGAGTCCGCTTCCCAGATTTCCGCGAACCTAGCCGAGACGCGTCCATGGTCCTCGTGGTGGATCGCCTCTTGCCAGACGAGAGGAGATTCGTAGAGACTCTTGAGCTCTCGTCCCCAAACACGTTCGAAAGCAGGGCTTACGTAGAGGAGTTGGTTGGTGCGGCGGTCGAGCATCCAGATCACTTCGTTGATGTTGTCGAGGAAGGTGCTGAAGAGCTGATCACGCTCGACGAAGCGGCGTCTGCGGTTGGCACGGTCGTTGAGCCGTTGCTCGAGTTCACTCACCCTTGCCTGCAAGAGCCTGACGTTGCTCTGTTCGCCGACGGCGAGATCTTTTGGCCTGGTTGTCCCCATAGCCCGTCGCGTCTGCTATCCCTTTGTGCCGATGGCTTCGGCACCGCCGATCCGTTGGATCTCGGCATGGTTGAATCCTGCCTCGGCAAGTACTGCGTGGGTGTGCTCTCCGAGCCGAGGTGGTGGGCCTTTCGGGGCGGTGTCATAGCCCGCGAAATCCACAGGGCCGGCTACTGCAGTGGTCTTTCCTTGCCCCCCGGGTTGCTCGACCTCGACGAATGCTCCGGCGGCGTGGGCCTGCGGATCGGCGATTACGTCTTCGAGCGTCTGTACCGGTGACCACCAGAGATCTTCGGCGTCCAGCCGCGTCGCCCATTCAGCCAGTGGACGTTTGGCGAACTCGAGATCAAGCAAGGCGATCAGCGCTTGGCAGTTCTCCGAGCGCAGGCCCGGCGTCGCGTAGTCGGGGTCGGTTTCCAAGTCGGTCCGCTCGACGGCGCGTAATACCTTGGGCCAGTGACGCACGGCTTCCAAGCCGAGTAGCCACAGCCAACGCTCGTCACCGGTCTTGTAACAGTTGACTAACGGTACTCGATAACGCGACCGTGACATGGTCTTGGTGTGCCAACCGAGATCGATGTGGGTACCGATATCCCATCCGATCGTGTACATGCCGGTGCGTAGAAGCGATGTTTCTACCAGGCCGCCTGCGCCGGTGCGTTCGCGCTTGAACAGCGCCGCGGAAATACCCGACAGTAAGGTTATGCCGGTCACGTGATCCCCCAGTGCCGGACGACACGGCGACGGATCGCCGGCGCTGCGCGACAAAAGATGCGCGATTCCCGATCGTGCCCAGAACGCGCCGACGTCGTAGGCCGCACGGTCAGATTCTGGGCCGCTGCGCCCGTAACCAGTTACACACGCATACACCAGGCGTGGATTTCTGGTTCGCAGCGTCTCCGGGTCCAGGCCGAGCTTTGTTAGTGCGCGCTGGCGCATATTCGTAATAAAGACATCGGCGCCGTCGATGAGTCGCGACGCGGCCTCGCGGCCCCCCTCGGTGCGCAAGTCGAGTACGATGCTGCGTTTGCCGCGGTTGTCCAGATTGAAAGGCGGCGCGGTAGCGCCGTCCATCCCGGAGCTGGCTCCGAAGACGCTGCGTTGGGGGTCGCCGCTAGGCGCTTCGATCTTAATGACGTCGGCTCCCCAGTCGGCCATCAGGCCGGCCGCGGCCGGGCCGGCCACCCACATGCTCAGCTCGATGACCCGGATCCCTTCGAAAATCGTCTGCATCTTCACCAACATACAACCACAGCGGATTTGCTAACCATAGCGGAAAAATTTTGAACGATTCGCCGCCCAGGTGCGTATTACCGACCGTTAAGTGACCAAAACCCATCGAGGAGGGGATCATGGCTGAAATGAAAGATTGTCCGTATTGCGCCGAGGAGATTCGCGCCCAGGCGGTCCGATGTCCACATTGCCGCAGCAGAATTCAGGGGCTTGACCGCGACCAGTGGTACCGCGACCACGAGGAGGCGCGTGTGGCGGGGGTGTGTGCCGCAGTGGCCAAGGCCTTTGCGGTATCGCCGGGGGTTGTGCGCGCCGGGTTCGTCCTCGCCTCGTTCTTCCATCTGCTCGGGCCGATCGTCTATGGGTTTTTGTGGCTGGCCATCCCCGGCCGTCGCGGCGAGGACTCGATCCTCGAGCGCTTGCTCCGGCGTGCTCTCGATGCCGCCTCGCGGTTCGGAGGCAAATGCACCCGTGACAAGCGTCACCCCGCTGGGGGGGCGTGCTAACCGCGCGGCCGTGGTAAGCCGATGGAATGGCGAGCGATGAAGAACTGGTCGCGGCGCTCGCGGGCGGAGACGAGCGGGCGTTCGAAGAGTTGGTCGTCAGATACCGGCAGCGGTTGTTCGCTTTTGTCTATCGTCACACCGGCGGGCCGGACGCGGACGATATCGTCCAAGAGACGTGGATGCGGATCCTGCGCGCCGCAGGTTCATTCGACTCGCGCAAGCGGTTTACGACTTGGCTCTTTCAGGTCGCTCTCAACCTTTGCCGGGATTTTGGCCGCCGCAGACGCGTTCGCGGACCAGAGGCCGAGTCCGGCTGCAACGGCGAAGAACAAGACGTCGAAAGCGAGGCCTCTTCCGTTATGGTCGAAGACGCTGCAGCCGCGCGTATCGATGCGGAACGGTTCCTTGCCCGCTTGCCGGAGGAGCAACGTGAAGTTTTGATCCTGCGCTTTCACGCCGATCTAAGCGAGCACGAGATCGCCGATCTACTCGGGTGTCCTCCCGGCACCGTGAAAAGCCGCATACACTACGCGCTCGCGCGGCTTGCCAAAGCGGCAGCTGCCAGTGGCGACGGATCGCGCGTGGATCGTGCGAAGAAATCATAGGGAGCGGAGATGCCCAAACGCGTGAACGACGATCGTGACAAGCTACGTCCGGCATTGGAGGATCACGTTACCTCGTGCGAGGTTTGCGAGTCCGATCCTATCGACCTCGCAGCGGCTGAAGCGCTGCTGTGTTCGTTGTCCTCGGTCCGGCCGAGCGATGCATCGACCGAGGCGCTGCTGCGTATGGCCCGAGTCGAGCTCGCGCGCAACGCAGCGTGGGTGCAGCGGCGACGTATCACAGCCGCGATTGCATTGGCGATGCTGCCGCTGCCGTTGATTGCTTTCTACGGAGTCGCGGTTGTGTCATTCGTCGGTTCGGTTGCGGCCAAGCTGCTCCCCGAGAGCGTGGCTGCGTATGTTACTACGGCCTACGCCGCGTCGATCGTTCTCGTCTACGCATCGACCTACGCGGCGGTCCCGCTGCTTCTCGACCGCTTCCGAGCCGGCTATCCGGGCGTGCGAGCACTGCGACCCGATGGAGTCCCGTCATGAAAACCTGCCCCTATTGCGCCGAAGAAATCCGCGATGCTGCGATCAAGTGCCGCTACTGCGGCAGCAATCTCGGCACCGGGCCGGTTGGCCGTGAGTGGTACCGAAAGCGTGAAGGGAAGATGATCGCTGGCGTCTGCTCAGGGCTTGCCGACCAGTTCAGTCTATCCGTTACCGCTATGCGTGTCGCTGCAGTTGTGCTCACGCTGATGGGTGCGGGGTGGGGGGTGTTGATCTACATCGTACTGTGGATCGTCATGCCGTACGGCCGTCGGACACACGTGGTTTTGGAGTCTCGCTAGCGACTCATACCTTTGTTGTCCGCACGCAACCTGTCGACCAGAGCGAGAGAGGCCTCGTGAATCATCTCGTAGACCTTGTCGAACCCCGACGCTCCTCCGTAGTAGGGATCGGGTACCTCGTCGATCCCGAGGTGCGGTGCGAGCGCCAAGAACATCTCGATCTTGTGCTCGGCTCCGGCCGGACACAGCTCGAGCAGGTCTGCGTAGTTCTGGCGATCCATCGCGAATATGTGGTCGTATTCGCTGAAGTGCGAGCGCACCACCGGTTGCGCACGGTGCGCTGAGAGGTCAACGCCGTGCAGGCGCGCGGTTTCGACGGCACGGCGATCGGCGCCCGCGCCGCCATGGTGGCCGTATGTACCCGCCGAATCTGCGTCGATGCGGTCACGCAGGCCGGCCTCGTCGATCAACGATACGAAGACGCCATGCGCCGTCGGCGATCGGCAGATATTGCCCAGGCATACGAACAATACTCTGATCATCTGGTCGCAGTCCTGCCGGGTGTGGTTACGCACGCGATGCGTCTTCGCGCAAACCTTTCGGCAGCGGGAACGTGATGCTTTCTATAGCGGTTTCCAGGTGTTCGACGGAGGTGCAGCCGAGCTTGCGTAGATGGACGATGGCCTCTTGAACGAGTCGTTCCGGGGTCGACGCGCCCGCAGTGAGACCGATGGTTTCGACACCGTCGAGCCAAGCCGGGTTGATGTCGGATGCTGATTCGATGAGCCGTGCACGGCTGTTGTGGTTTCCGGCAACCTCGACGAGGCGATTGGCATTGCTCGAGGTCGGCGATCCGATTACGAGAATCAAGTCGCTACGCGCGGCGAGCTCCTTGACGGCGGACTGGCGGTTCTGTGTGGCATAGCAAATGTCGTCCTTCTTGGGCGCATTCACCTTTGGAAACCGGCGGCGTATCTCGGCGATGATGTCTCGCGTATCGTCGACCGAGAGCGTGGTCTGCGTCACCACTGCAACCCGGTTCGGATCGGGGACTTCGATCGTTGCGACGTCTTCGACGGTCTCGATCAGTTGCATATCGTCAGGCGCGTGGCCCAGCGTTCCTTCTACTTCTACGTGGCCGCGGTGGCCGATTAAGAGGATGTTGTAGCCCTCGCGCGCGTAGCGGAGCGCTTCAATATGCACCTTGGTAACCAACGGGCAGGTTGCGTCGATAACACGCAGCTTACGACCGTCCGCATCGTGGCGGACTTTGGGCGAGACGCCGTGTGCACTGAACACCAGCAGGCTTCCTTCCGGAACGTCGCCGGGGTCGTCGACGAAGATCGCACCACGCGAGCGCAAGTCGTCGCAGACGTGTCGGTTGTGGACGATCTCGTGGCGCACGTAGACCGGCGGTCCGTAGCGCTCGAGAACCAGATCGACAATCTCAATCGCATAGCTCACCCCTGCGCAAAAACCGCGGGGTGAGGCGACGAGAAGCTTACGTTGGGGAGGTGCCGACACCGCGCCAGAGTGCCGCAGATGATTGCGCGGGACAAGCCACGGGGCCGCCCTCGAGAGGCTACCGACCTTAGAGCGATCGTTTGACGCACGTGCGTACGAAGACATAGTCTTGCCGCGTGGCTTGGTATTGTTTGTCCGAGGAGTCTCTATGCCCGAGGTAACTCTTCACCAGTTTCTCTCTTCGCACTTCAACGACAAGGTCAGGTGGGCGCTCGCCTACAAGGGCATCCCTCATGACCGGGTAGACTATTTACCGGGACCGCATGCAGCGGCGATCGCCAAGCTCTCAGGCGGTAAAACCAGTACTCCGTTGCTGCAAACCGCGTCCGGATACATTTCGGGCTCGGCCGAGATCATCGATCACCTTGAACAAGCCTATCCCGAACAAGCCTTGTATCCGGCCGACGATCGCTTGCGCGCTGAAGCCCTGGCATTGCAGAAGCGTTTCGATGCAGAGGTCGGCCCGGCGACGCGCACGACGGTGTTTTCGATCTTCATTAATGAGCCGAACTACATGGTTGAGACATTCGGCTGGACCAAACCGCGGCTTAAGCTCATCGGCTATCGAGCGATGTTGCCGATGGTCAAACCCATCATTGCTAAGGCCAACGGTGTGGATTCACAGGAGAGCATCGACCGGGCGTTTGAGGTCAGTCGAAAAGCTCTGGATGAGGTTGCGAGCAAGTCGGCCGCGACCGGATATCTGGTAGGCGATCGCTTCAGCGTTGCCGACCTGACCGCGGCTGCGCTGCTGTGCCCTTTGGTGCGGGTCGAACACCCTGACATGGCCAGACGCGAGCCGATCCCGGCATCGTTCATCGAGTACTTGGCCCTGTGGAAGGACCACCCGGGAGCTGCTTGGGTCAAACGCCAGTACGCGGAGAACCGTCCGTGAAGACGCCCGAACTAGACGCCGGGTCGCACACGGTTGGTCGGCGCTGCGCTCCTGCGCGTGTACCGAATCGGAAACGAGAATTTTTGGATCGACGAAGTCTTCCAACTCGAGGTTTCCTCTCAACCCCTTTCTTGAGATCATCGCAAACTACCGTCCCAATGTAGACTACCGGCTCTTGGTCCGCGATCAGGCCCCGTTGTCGCATTTCCTTTATCGTTTCGTTGCCAGCCCCGGTGTTGGTGAGGCCTGGGCGCGGCCTGTTCCGACGCCGTTCAGGCTGAGGCTGAGACCGCGGGTAGCGCTGCGCCGTTGCCCGACGCGTCTGTTTGGCTGGCAATTGGCCGCGACTGGAACGACGATGCCGACCGTTGTTTGAAGCTGCTGGGCTCCGCGGTCGAAGTGGCAGAACGGCGCGAATTCGTCGGCATCGAACTCATCCGTCTATAAAGGCGATGCGATCGCGCAGCCTGCCGAGATCGCGTTTCTATAAGATTACGCCGGAATCGCGAGCTCGCGCGGCACCTGGCGCCACGGCACGTCGAACAGCCGGACAGGCTCCTGCAGGCCGTCGAGTGTTTCCGTCCCGATTTCGTGAAAGTGGAAACCCTTGCCCGCAGTCAGCAGACGCACGACATCGGATACCACCACGCGGCCACCCGGGGCACGCTCGGCGATACGCGAGGCGATGTTGACCGCAGCGCCGAAGATGTCGCCATTGTCGACCACGGGTGCGCCGGTGTTCAATCCGATGGCCACCTGCAGCGGCGGGCCCTGAGTGGTCGAGTTGTAGTCGTCGCAGTCGCGCTGGATTTCGACGGCACATTCGAGCGCACGCGCTGCAGACAGAAAGTAGGACATGATACCGTCACCGGTCTGCTTGACCTCGACCCCGCCCATGTTGGCCAGCGACTTGCGCACGATCCGGTTGTGGGTGCGGACCAGGGCAAGGGCGCGCTTGTCGCCGATTTCTTCGGTGAGCCCCGTGTAACCCTCGATGTCGGTGAAAAGGATCGTGAGGTCTACGGGCCCGAGCAATTCGGGCTGCCCCGAGGCGAGGCCGAGAACCGTCCTGGCGAGCGGGACAAGCCTTGATATTTCGCGTTTGAGGTCGGTTCTCAGGTCCATGGTTTTCAGTCCCGGCACAGATTTCCGCTGTTTTACGTGCCTTTGAGACTATAACGCATCGCAGCGTTTGCCGCAATGCGTTAATGATAATACCGCGATCGACGCTGATGGGCCACCCGGGTGACTTACCGCTAGGCCCCTTGCCGCCTGGTGGCCGACTGGTAGCTCTTTTCGCTAATCCCCGCCTGCTGCGCTTCGAACCAGCTGCAGAGGACCGGCAGGACGACAAGAGTGAGCAGCGTATTGCTGAGAATTCCGCCGATCACGACAGTAGCGAGCGGACTTTGAACCTCGGCTCCCACGCCGGTGTTGATCGCCATGGGTACGAACCCGACAGCCGCCACCAGTGCTGTCATCAACACGGGTCGCAGGCGGGCGTGGCAGCCTTCGCGGATCGCTTCGCTGTGCGCAGCACCATCGTCTAGTCGCTGCTTGATGAACGTCATCAGCACCAGTCCGTTGAGAATGGCGACCCCGCTCAGTGCGATGAATCCGATAGCTGCACTGACCGTAAACGGCATCCCTCGCAGCGCCAGTGCGCCGACGCCCCCGACCGCTCCGAGCGGTATGCCGGTTGCGACGATCAGCACGTCGCGCACGGTGCCCAAGCTCACGTACAGCAGCACTAGAATGAGGCACAGCGTAAGCGGCAGGATGAACGCGAGTCGGCGGTTCGCGCGCTCTAGATTTTCGAACTGGCCGCCCCAGTCGATGGTGTAGCCCTCGGGCAGGTTCACCTCGGCGGCGATGCGCTGCTGCGCCTCGGTGACAAAGCTGCCCGCATCGCGTCCTCGTACGTTGGCTTGCACGGTGATCCGCCGCCGACCCCATTCACGGTTGATGGTCGATGGACCTTCGGCGTGGACGAGTTTTGCAACGCTACTGAGCGGCAGTATCGGTCCCGCGGCGGTCGGTATAAGGGTATCGGCGAGCGCGTCTGAGTCGGTGCGTTGGCGGTCGGGTAAGCGTACGACCAACGGGAAGCGCCGCTGTCCTTCGCGAATCTCGCCGACGGTCTTGCCGCCTACGGCTTCTACTACGTTGAGCACGTTTCGGGTCTGCAGGCCGAAACGTGCGAGCGCTCGTGAATCGACCTCTATCTTGAGCACCGGGAGGCCGGTTACTTGCTCTGCCGAGACATCTGCTGCGCCGGGGACGGTCAGGAGCACCCGTTGAATTTCGTCGGAGATCCTTGTGAGGGTATCAAAATCGTCGCCGTATACCTTGATTCCGAGATCGGAGCGGATGCCGGCAATCATCTCGTTCATCCTCATTTCGATCGGCTGGGTGAACGCAAGATTTTGGCCGGGCAGGTCGGCTAGTAGGGTGTTGAGCTGCTCGGTGAGTTCGCCCTGGGTGTGAGCCTTCGTCCATTCTGTTCGCGGATGTAGCGTAATGAAGATGTCTGTAAGCTCGATCCCCATGGGGTCCGTGGCGACCTCAGCGGTACCGATGCGGCTCCAGACGCGGTCGATTTCATCGGGAAACGCTGCCAGTATCAGCTGCTCCATGCGGGAGTTGTAGTCCGTCGATTCGCCGATCGATACGCCGGCCTGACGGATCGTGTTGATGACCAGAGCTCCTTCCTGAAGCTTCGGCAAGAACTCCGTGCCCAGGTTCGTCGCAGCGATTCCCGCCATAGCTACGAGTGCAAGTGCGAGCGCGACGACTGTTCGGCGAAAGCGCAACGCAAGCTCGAGTGCCGGCGTGTATAGCTGTCGTGCGCGTTGAACGAGCCAGGGCTCTTTCGCCTTGCTGCGCGCGGGCAGCAAGAGGCTCGCAAGAACCGGCATCAGTGTAAGCGACAGCACCAACGAGCCCAGCAACGCGAAGATCATCGTCAGCGCCATGGGGCGGAACAGTTTTCCTTCGACTCCTTCGAGCGTGAGGATGGGTAGGAAGACGATCATGATGATGAGCTCACCGAACATTGTCGGCTTGCGCACTTCGATTGCTGCATCACGAATGGTGTCGAGCCACGGCTTGTCAGTGCGCAGGGCCGCATGCCGGACGCAGTTCTCGATCATGATCACCGAGCTATCCACTATCAGCCCGAAGTCGATCGCGCCAAGGCTTAGCAGGCTTGCGGCGATGCCGGCTTGGATCATGAACTCCGCGGCAAAGACCATCGAGAGCGGAATTGCGGCGGCGACGATCAACCCGGCGCGCAGGTTTCCGAGGAACGCGAACAGAACGCCGACCACAAGTAGCGCTCCTGCCACGAGGTTGTGCCTGACGGTGTCGATCACCTTGTCGACGAGGTGTGTACGGTCGTAGACGACCTCTAGCGTCACGTCTTCAGGTAGTGCCTCTTGCGCCAGCATGAGTTGAGCTTTGAGGGCGCGCGTCACCACGTGACTATTGCCACCCATCAACATGAAACCGAGACCGAGAACCGCTTCTCCTTTGCCCTGAGCTGTTACCGCCCCTTGGCGAATCTCTGTACCGATCTCGACCTGCGCCACGTCGTGCACGTAAACGGGAGCACCGTCGTATGATGAGACCACGATGTTGCCGATTTCGCCTACGTCGGTGGTTAAGCCGAGACCGTGAACGAGTACCGACTCACCGGCCGTGACTATCTGTCCGCCGCCGACGCTTTTGTTGTTGGCTTCCAGTGCCGCGAACACGTCCTCGAATGTGAGGCCGAATTTGATTAAGCGTTTGGGCTCGACGACGACGTGGTATTGCTTCTCGAATCCGCCCCAGGAATTCACCTCAGCGACGCCCGGCACCTTGCGAAGTTCAGGCTTGACGACCCAGTCGTGCAACTCTCGGAGCTCGGTCAATGTACGCTCGGGATTGTCGGAGGTCATCGTGTAGTGGAACACCTCGCCCAAGCCCGTCGAGATGGGTCCAAGCTCTGGTCGCTCCGGTCCTTCGGGCAAGTCTACGGTCCGGAGGCGTTCACTCAGAAGCTGCCGCGCCGTATAGATGTGAGTGTCATCATCAAAGGTAGCGACCACCTGAGATAGCCCGAATTTCGAGACCGAGCGTACGTTTACGAGGCCGGGAAGCCCACCGATCTCGAGCTCGATTGGCAGCGTTATCTGCTGCTCTACCTCAATCGGGTTTAGCGACGGAGCAACGGTGTTTATCTGCACCTGCACGGGGGTGGTGTCTGGAAAAGCATCTATTGGGATACTGCCGACGGCGCGGATACCGACCGCAAACAACACTGCTGCAGCTATGCAGACGAGCAGACGATTACGTAGCGATAAGTCGATAATCCGATTGAGCATCGTCTACTCCACGCAACCAGCGCCTAACCGGGAGATCTGCAGTTGCGACTTGACCAAGTAGCTGTGTGAAACAACGATGTCGTTATCGGGCCCGAGATCTCCGACAACAGCGACTTGCCCGTCGGCTTTGGCCTCAACACGCACGGGGCGAGCTTCGAACAGGTTCTGCTCGAGCTGGACGAACACGAAATGTCTGCCTTCAATCTGCTGCAGAGCCGAAGCTGGTATAAGCACCGCCTTTTCCGAGTGGTGCGTGAGAATACGGGCACGCGCGAACATATTCGCGCGCAGCAGACCGTCCGGATTTGGAATCTCGACACGGGCGCGGGCCATACGCGTACGGTCATCGACCTGAGCGGCAAGCCAGGTAAGCCTCCCGACAAATCTCTGGTCGGCTGCCGGTTCTACATTGAGCTCAACCAGTTGCCCCAAGCGGACCTCTGCGAGTCGCGCCTCTGGGATGCTCAGTATCGCCCACATCACCGAACGGTCAGCCAACACGAAGAGCGTGTCGCCCTCACGCACCAATGAGCCCTGCACCGCGTTTCGCTCGATGATCTCACCCGCAAACGGCGCGCGGAGTTCCAGCGCAGCGGGGTCGATAGTTTTTTCGTGCAGGTCGGCGATTTGTTCTTCAGCGAAGCCGAGTGTACGCAGCCGTTGGTAGTTCGCTTGATAGACAGCCTGCGCTTCCTGCGCCTCTCGTTCTGCGCTTATTCGCTGGGAATACAGCCGCCGTTCGCGCTCGAGAGTTTGCTTGGCGAGAATCATCTTCGCGACGGCCTCGGCGATGGTCGCAGAGGAGACCGTCGCGAGTAGTTCTCTCGTCTCGACTTTAGCGCCAAGGTCGACCTTGACGTTTCGGATGATGCCACCGACCGGAACGGCGACGTGTGCCAGCTTGTTCTGGTCGAACGCTATCTCGGCGTAGCTCTCAATGCCTGATGAGATCGGCCCGAGTTCTGGTTTCCCAACCTCAATCCCGGCTTTTTCCGCCGCATCAGCCGAGGCGAAGCGAATCTTCAGACCACGCCCCGACGTGATCGTAGCGGCTAACTCCGGGTGGCAGATCCCGCACTCGTCTTCCGCAACACCGTGCTCATCGCACATGAGTCGGTTAGCAGTCTGTTCCGCTCCGGTTGCACCCTCTGCATCGCGACCCTCATCGCTCGAAGAGGGCTTGTCTTTCAGTTCCGGATGACAGATGAAGCACTCGTCCTCATACACCTCGTGCTCGTTACAATAGAGCCGCTTCGGGTCGATCGAAGCTTTGGACGACGACTCTGCGGCGAAGGTAGATCCTGATTGTGCAAGCGCCGTCGCAGCCTGGGGCGCCTTCGCTGCAAGGATTGCGCCGATGATTACGACCGCAAGTGTTTGTATTCTCATATCTGTTCCCGTTGCTTCTTAATCTAGTTGGTCTTGGACGTCTCACGTAGCTGCGAGAGTGGCCGTGCCACAGCGCTCTCAAGCGCGACAGCAGCACGCCAGTAGTCCCAGAGAGACTCGATGTAGGAGAACTCAGCGTCTACGAGATCGTTTTGAACGACCACGAGCTTCAAGAGGTCGATTTTGCCCTCGCGATAGGCGGTTTCGATAAAGCGGAAGTTCTCGCCGACTCGCGAAAGCGCTTCGGTCTCGTATAGCGACAAAACGTTGACAGCCGCATCATAGGCGCGGTAGGCGTCGCCAACCTCACCGCGAACGGCTAACGCAGCGGCGCGACGATCGTATTCGGCCTGGGCGTGGCGGCCGCCGAGTACGCTCAGCTCGGCCTGTTTGCGGTCAAACACTGGGAGCGGAAACATGATTCTGCCGCCGACGATGCGGTCTCTCTCACCATCGGCCCCGACCTCTTCTTCGTAGAAGGCACCGAGCGTCACGTTGGGTACGATTGAGCGACGGGTTAGTCGCTGCTCGGCCTCGACGCGCCGGATTTCCGCGCGGCGCGCGCGCAAATCCGGACGCCTCTCGAGTGCAACGGCGACCAGAGCTGTCGGATCGAACGCGACCGGCTCGATTGGGAGACCGCCTTGCGGTTCGAGCCGACCCAGTGGCTCCCGGCCTAGTAGGCGCTCCAACTCGAGCAGCGAGGTTTTGTAGTCGCGGTCGGCCTGGAAGGCGTCTCGGCGCGACCGGCCATCGCGAATCACCGCCAGATTCTCATCAAGCTTGGCAACTTCTCCGCTCCGAAAGCGCACGGTAGTCGCTTCACGCAGCCGGCTGTTGAGTTCGGAGGTTTTCTTGAACAGCTCGAGCCGACGCCGCAAATACAGGCTTTTGTAGAAGGCTTCCTTGACACGCGCGCACAAGAGTCGCTCGAAGTCATCGACTTCAGCCTGGGCTCGGGCGAGGCCCTGCTCGGCCTCTTCAATGCGCTTGCCGCGCTGCCCGGCAATCTCAACCTCGATCGCCAACTCGGCTTCGGGTTGGATGTCGCCACCGCCTTGCTCGAAGCGTCGCCGGCCCGCCCCGACTCCGATCTGGGGGTTGAACGGATTCCAGTAGCGCGCCTTGGAAAGGTGTCCATGCGCAACGGTGAGCTCCTGCCGCACCGCCAGCAGCTCCGGATTGTTCTCCAGAGCTGCCGTAAGAGCCGCCTCGAGGGTGATCTCATCTTTGAGTTGTCCGGCTGAGGGCGCTCGAACATTGAGGTCACTCTGGGCGAGCGCGACTGCCGAGCCTCTAGCCGATGGTGGTGGCTTCGGCGGGTCGGAACCGGCACCGGCCAAGCTAGACGAGGTAATCGTCAGTAGGACCGCTACCGCCTGCAGCGGACGCGTACACTTGTAATGTGAATATGTGGACCAACAAACACTCATAATCATTCTTCCAAAGCATTGGGAGACTTCCCCCGGGTGGTTGCGAGGAGTACTTGCCACGCCAAAAGATTCGGCGCGCTCGAACGACTATGGTCTCAGACGAGAAGAACGATTGTAGAGATCGCCTCGCGTGTGCGATCGGGCAAGAGGATCTGTGGAAGCAGCCGCAGCTGCCGATGGGTAGGCGTGGTGAAAAGCAGGGGGACGGCAATGGTAGTGACGGCTGATGCTATGGAGTACACGTCATCGGTAGCACGCGAGGATGCAGCCCGTAGTGACGCCGGAAGGGTTAGGGATACATCGACACACGCGTCCTCTCCGAACAGCTCGGACTCGCCGTAAGGCCGCTTGTCCGGGTTCGCTAACCCACCGCAGCAAGTGAGTTGCGTCAGCCGTGTTTCGATCGCGACGCTTCCGTCGCCATCCACGCACAGGACAAGGCCCGCTGCCGAGCTGGTGCTCGCGATGAGCTGAACCAGTAGGCAGAGCCATGCAAAGGCGGTTTTGAGGGCGTATCGGGTCATCGATGCTCGCAGCCTACTAGGGTACTCTGTTTGGTGGGACGCGTCACTTAAAAATATCTCTGCAGCCTGTGCCTACGCGGCGCGAGGTTTTCGCTGAGCGACCACGGGTGTCGCCTCAAAGTTGGACTTGCCGGTGCCGCCACGACTGAAGAGCGGCATCAGCGGTTGGGTATTGCGTTGCAGAAGCCAGCGTTCGAGCAGCACGTTTTGCGCGAACCAGCGGCGCCCGATCAAGCGGCGCCCGACTGCGCCGTAGAGGCTGCGCGGCACCAAGCTGTGTGCAGCAAGACGCGCGTGCCGCCGGCCGCCGAAGCGCTCGTGCAGTGCGCGGCGGTAGGTATTGAGGTTGTGCTGGGTGAAACCACCGGCTCCGTGGGCGGAGACCAGCGACTGTGCGGCGATCAGTCCTGATTCGACGGCGGGCCGAATGCCTTCGCCGCTGCGTCGTGCCGCTACTCCGGCGGCGTCGCCGACGAGCAGCACACGATCACCAACCGGGTCGCGGCTTGAGTCGCGGTACATCGTATAGGCGTGGCCGCGCAGGCGCTTGGCTGTAGCGGGAGAGATCCTTGCACTGCGTTTGAGGAAGTCGATGAATTCGCCGACGTGTTCGTTGATGCGCAGGCCGCCCTTGCGGCCCATGCCGATATTTAAGTAGCGACCCTTACGAAACGCCCAGCCGAAGCCGTTTAGATCCCTTGCTATGAAGAGTTCGGGGACGTGGGGCAATACTTTGCAACGTGCTTCTTCGTCGTCCTCCAGAAAGTACTCGGCCTCCTGCGCGGCGATCACGGCGTGACCGCGTTTAGCGCCGAGCCTGCGGGCGATTGGGCAAAAATGTCCGCCCGCACCCACCAGCAAGGGTGCGGTGAAGGCGCCGTTAACCACCCAGTTGTCGTCGCCGTCGCGGCTTAGCGACTCGAGCGAACGGCCCAGCCGCAGTCGCGCGCCGCTTCTTTCGAGCAAGAATCGATCGAATTCGGTTCTGCGGATGCCGTAGCTAACCGCCCGGGCGTAGTTCACCTCCCGAGAGTTTCCGCCGACCAGCCCGACGCGAAAACCGGTGATGGGCTGCAACGTGTTGGCTGTGGCGTAGTCGCGCAGGGTGATGCCGAGCTCGGCGACGAGGGCCGGGGTTATCCAACCGGCGCAGACCTTGTCACGGGGAAAATTGGCGCGGTCGACCACAACGACGCGCAAACCGGCGCTGCGCACGGCCCACGCGCAGGCAGCGCCGCTTGGGCCGCCGCCTACAATGATAACGTCGGTTTCTTCCACACCGACCACGCTAGCCCCCGAACGCGCGGTCAGGAACAGCCTTTGAAGGTCAGACCGATGTCTGGTGCGGATTCTGGAACTCGACGAGCGCATGCGTACAATACGTGTCAGCCGAGCATCGGCTGCGGGCCTAGGGCCCGCATTCACTACATAAGAGGAAGGTGAGTATGAGCAGCGAGACTGCAACGGAGTCGATGAACGCGCTTTGCGAAGCCGAGACATCGCGTTTCGGGGCGAATTTGGTCAACGAAATCGCCAAGGTTCTGGTCGGGCAGGAGGTCATGGTGACACGCATCCTGACCGGGTTGCTGACCGGCGGACACGTTTTGCTCGAGGGCATGCCGGGGCTGGCTAAGACGCTGACCGTGCGCACCTTGGCCGCTGCGGTCAACACCGGGTTCTCGCGTATCCAGTTTACGCCCGACATGTTGCCCGCCGACGTCGTCGGCACCGAGATTTTTAACCCAAAAGAAGGAACGTACTCGGTAAAAAAAGGGCCGATATTTTCCAACCTGGTTCTCGCCGACGAGATCAACCGCGCGCCGGCTAAGGTGCAGGCGGCCTTGCTCGAGGCGATGCAGGAGCGCCAGGCCACGATCGGGGGCAAGACCTACTTAATGGAAGAACCGTTCTTGGTTCTTGCAACGCAAAACCCGATTGAACAAGAGGGCACCTATCCGTTGCCCGAGGCGCAGGTCGACCGTTTCATGATGAAGGTGAAGGTCGGCTATCCCTCCAAGGAAGAAGAACGCCGCGTCCTCGACCGGATGGGCAGCGGACAGGAGCTGCCCGAGGTGTCGGCAGTCTGTACAATCGCCGACATTTCGGCCGCACGTAAGAGTGTGGCCGAGGTGTTCGTCGACGATAAAGTCCGTGACTATATCGTTGACCTTGTTCGTGCCACACGCGATCCTGAATCCGCCGGTGTCGAGGGCCTGGACGGCATGATCGAGTTCGGAGCCTCGCCGCGCGCGTCGCTCTGGTTAATGCGTGCCGCCAAAGGCCACGCGTTTTTGCAGGGCCGCAACTATGTGACTCCGCACGATATCAAGTCGCTCGCGCCCGATGTGTTGCGCCACCGGGTCAGCCCGACCTACGAGGCTGAGGCCGAGGGCAAGACCTCCGAGGATTTGATCCAACGCATTCTCGACAGCGTGTTGGTCCCCTGACGCACTAGGCCGGATGCTCGCCCGCGACATCATTCGCCGTGTCCGCGAAATACAGGTGCGCACCGGACGGCACGTTGCCGATGTGCTCGCCGGTGGCTACGTATCTGTATTCAAGGGGGGCGGGATCGAGTTTGAAGAGGTGCGGCCTTATGTCGCCGGCGACGACATTCGCGCTATCGATTGGAATGTCACCGCGCGCACCGGCGAGCCGTACATCAAGCGCTACGTCGAAGAGCGTCAACTGACACTCATGTTGATGGCCGACGTTTCAGCATCGCAAGACTTCGGCTCAGATGCGCGCTCCAAACGTGACGTTGCTGCGGAGCTGTGTGCACTGTTGGCCTTCTCGGCGATCCGTAACGACGACAAAGTCGGCTTGGTTTTGTTCCACAACGGCGTGGAGCAATACATCCCTCCACGCAAAGGCAACAAGCACGCGCTGCGCGTGGTGCGCGAGGTACTGGCCCACGGTGCCGAGAACGAAGGTGCCGATGCCGGTCTAGCTGTAAATTCGCGCGCGCGCCGCCTGCGCACCCCACGCCAAGGCACCGATATCGCACGAGCGGTCGAGTTCTTGATGTCGGTGACGAAGCGTAAGACGGTGTGCTTCGTGGTCAGCGACTACTTCGACGACCACTTCGAACGGGCGTTGCAAACCGCCAACCAGCGTCACGATGTCATCGCGGTGTTGGTGACCGATCCACGCGAACTCGAAGTTCCGCCGGTCGGACTCGTCCAGCTGCGTGATGCGGAGAGCGGGCGCATCGGTGTTTACGACACCTCTTCGCGATCCTTCCGCGCTGCACTCGCGCGCGATGCCGACGCGCGAGTACAGGGGTTGGAGAAACGCCTGCGTTCGTCCGGAATAGACTTCGTTCACGTCGATGCCTCACGCTCGGTCGTAGACCCATTGGTGCGCTTTTTCCGAATGCGCGATCGGAGGAAACGTAAGTGATATTCGCTTCGCCGGGCACTGCCGTCAGGGCCGCGTTCTTCGCGGGCGCTTTGACGATAACGTCGGCCGTCGTTGCTCCGACTCGCGTGACTGCCGATGACGGTGCAGCGACCGCTGCAACCGCTGTTGTAGAGACCCAAAGCGAGCGCGGCCCGGTGAGCGCCCGCGTCAGTGTCACACCGGGAGAACCGCGCATCGGCGACCCGGTCGAGTTGCGCCTGATCGTAGTGGCCGAGTCCGGCGTCGAGCTGCTGATGCCCGAATTCGGTCGTTCCCTGGAGCGCTTCCGGGTTGTCGGTTTCGTGCCGCGCGAAAGTGTAGACCCGCAAGGGAGAACGGTTTTCGAGCAACGCTATACGCTCGAGTTGTCCTCTTCGGGCGAAGCCGCAATTCCGCCGATCATCGTCGAGTTCGTAGATCACCGCGATGGTAGCCAACTTGCCCCCGAAGGCGAAGACGCCTACGAGTTGGTCACTGAGCGATTGCCGTTCCGTGTCGACTCGGTGGTTCCGAAGCCGGCCGCGGCCGATCTGGTTCCGCCGTTGGGCGAACTCGCCTTGCATTCGCAGCGAGGTCCGCTGGCGCGGGTATTGATCGTCGGCGTGTTGTTGTGCGCCGCGCTTGCCGTTGCCGTGGGGGTGTTTCTCGTGCGTCGTCGCCGAGGCGATCCAAGCAAGAGTGCGTACGAAGAGGCCCGCGCCGAACTCGACGCTTTAATGGCAAGACCGCGCCCCGGTCCGGGTCAGGTCGCAGCATTTTTCGTAGCGTTGAGTACGGTCGTGCGCCGCTATCTCGAGCGACGCTTTGAGTTGCGTGCCCCGGAGCTGACTACCGAAGAGTTCCTCGTCGAAGCCGGCGCGTCTCCCGATCTCGGTCACGAGCATCAGCTGATGTTGCAACACTTCTTACACCGCGCCGACATGGTGAAGTTCGCGCGTATGATTCCAGGTGCCGATGATATCGAATTGGCGGTTCAGGCCGCGTCGCGATTCTTGGATGAAACCGGTGCGCAGGCCGAGAGCGATACCGATGCCGCTTAACTTCGAGTTTCGTGATCCTTGGCTGCTGCTCGCGTTGGTCGCGGCACCGTTGGTCTACGCCGCTGCGGCGCGTGTTGCCAACGTCTTGACCTACTCAAATCTCTCGATCGTTGATGGCGCGCCTCGTTCGCTGCGCATGAGGTTGGCGAACCTGCCTGCTCTCTTCCTTGCAGTAGCGTTCGCGGCGACCGCTATCGCCTTGGCGGGTCCGCGTACGGGTGATGCCACCACCGTCGTTCGTCGCGAAGGGATCGCGATCGTGATGGCGGTGGATCGGTCCGGGTCGATGCTCGCGGTCGATTTCGCGCGTAACCGCGAAAGCATTAGCCGGCTCGATGCAGTCAAAGACGTTTTCCACGAGTTTGTCAGCGGCGGCGACGCGGGTGACGGGAGACCCCACGACCTTATCGGCATCGTCGGGTTCGGCACCTACGCCGACAGTATCTGCCCTTTGACCCTCGACCACGCCAACCTTCTGGCGATTCTCGACCAACTCGAGGTCCCCACCGAGCGGGCCGAACAGTCGACCGCGGTCGGCGAAGGACTGGGTCTTGCGTTGGAACGTCTGCGCGAGAGCGATGCGGTTTCGAAAGTCGTGGTGTTGCTCACCGACGGTGTCAGTAACGCCGGTGAGCTCGCTCCGCTTGCGGCTGCCGAACTGGCGGCCGACCATCAGGTGCGCGTGTACACGGTCGGTGTTGGAACCACCGGATACGCGCCGATACCGGTGCCGTCGCGAAGCGGTCGTACGGTGCTGCAACGTGTCTACGTCGAGATCGACGAGGAGACACTCAAGCAGGTCGCCGAACGTACGGGAGGCCGTTACTTTCATGCCCGCGATGCCAAAGGCCTGGTTGAGGTATATCGCGAAATCGATCGCTTGGAGAAAAGCGAGATCAGCGAAGTCCGCTACCTTCAATACCGCGAGCACTATGCCTGGGCGGCGGTTCCGGCGCTCGGATTCTTACTTGCCTCCGCACTCGCAGGCGCGACCGTGTTTCGGAGGCTGCCGTGAATTCGTTCCGCTTTGCGAGCCCGGAGTACGGCCTGTTGCTGTGGCTGGTGGCGGCCCTTGGCGCGCTGCTGGTTTGGTTGGATCAGCGCGGCGGGACGTTGCTTGCGCGCTTTGTGTCCACCGCGATGGCCAAACGACTGGTCGTCCAACACGGTCTGCTGAGGCGCCTTTCGCGGATCGGATTGTTAACCGCGGCCGGGGTGTTCCTAGTTCTGGCGTTGATGCGGCCGCAGTGGGGCATGCGCTTTGTTCAGACCCCACGCATGGGCGCCGAGATCATGGTGGCGCTTGACGTCTCGCGATCGATGCTGGCCGAGGACGTCGCACCAAACAGGCTCGAGCGCGCCAAAGCCGAGCTGCGCGACCTGTTGCCATATTTGAAGGGAGACAAAGTCGGGCTGATCGCGTTTGCGGGGCGCGCAAGCGTGATTTCCCCGCTCACCCCCGACTTCGGCTTCTTGCGCCTGGTGTTGGATAGCACGGGCCCAAACAGCGTCAGCCGCGGCGGTACCGACCTCGCCGAACCGATTCGCAAAGCGGTAGACGGATTCGGTGCGCAAGGGGATCTTTCGCGCACCCTGTTGCTCATCACTGACGGCGAAGATCACGACGAGTTTGCGATTGAGGCCGCCAAGGCCGCCGCCGAACGCGGCGTACGCATCCTTGCGATCGGGTTCGGTGACGAAGCCGGTAGCGACATCCAGATAACCGATCAGCGTACCGGTGTCGCAAAACCGCTGCGTGACGCCGACGGCAATGTGGTGATCTCGAAGCTCAACGGTTCGCTGCTGCGCGAACTGGCACGTGAGACCGGTGGTGCGTACGTGCCCGCGGGTACCGGCGTTCTCGATTTGGAGTCGATCTACTCGCGTCACATCGCACCTCTGGTGCGCGGACGGCTCGACGGAGAGAGCCGCAGTGTGCGCGACGAAGGCTTTCAGTGGCCGTTGCTCGCCGCACTGGTAAGCCTGCTCGGCGCCGCGTTTATCGGTACGCGCGGTTCGGCTTTCGCTGTGGTTGCGCTCGTCGTCTTGTCGCTTCCGGCCTCGGCCACTGCGCAAGAAGAGCGCGCGACGCGTAGCGCGTACAACACCGGGCTCGAAAAGCTGACCACAGGGGAACTCGATCTTGCCGAGAGCGCGTTTGCTGAGGCACGCGAGAACGCACGCAACGACGGCGAGCTTCGCTACCGCGCAACCTACAATCTCGCCTGGGTGGATGTGCGGCGCGCCGATGCGGCGATCGAGACCGACCCGGCCGCGGCGCTGCAGGCGCTGGAGCACGCGGCCGATTGGTTCCGGCGCGCGGTGCAATTACGGCCCGAAGCGGAAGCGGCGCGCAAGAATCTCGAAGTCGTACTCTACCGGGCGATGGTATTGGCGGATGCGATTGCCGAACGCGAGGAGTCCGATCTCACCCAAGCGATCGTCGCGTTGATCGAAGCGCAGCGCGAACTGTCCGCGGCCGCAGCCGGAGTTCTCGAAGCCGGCATTGACGACCCCGCATTGCTGCGTCCGCCGCTGCGTGAACTCGCGGGAAAACAACTCGAACTCGACGCGCAAGCAGATGCGGCAGTGACTAAGGCGGCACGTGAATTTGACGCCATCCAGGCAAGAGATGAAGGCGAGCGGACCCCTGAGGATGCAGCGCGTGCCGTGCAGCTGGCCGGCTCGATCCACTATCTGCATCGCGCCCGGGAGCGCGTCGGCCAAGCGCGCAGTGCGATGCGAAGGTTGGACGCCGAGCGCGCGTTTCGCCGCGGGGCGGCTGCGCTCGAAGAGCTCAAGCGCGCCCGCGACCAGCTCCTCGACCCGGTCACCGTTCTCGATGCGTTGGTTGCCGAAGCGTTGACGCAGGCCCGTTCTGCTTCGTTGCTTGCGGCCGCGCAGGCGAGGGTCAGCGAAGTCGAGGCGCCGACGTGGCTGACAACGGAATTCCTTGCCGAGCGGCAGGACACACAGAGTGAACGTATTGGCGAACTCGCCGCAGGGTTCGACGCCGTGCTCGAGCAGGGCGCAGCCGCACACGAGGCCGGAACCGAGCTCGATGAGGATGCGCTTTCGCTGCTCGCGCGGGTTGGCGAAGCCACTCCATTGGTTAGCGAAGCCCGCGATGCCTCGGTCCACGCCCACACTATCTTGCAGGGAGCTGCGGTGCGTGAAGCACTGCCGAGCCTACAGTTGGTGTTGCAGTCGCTGGCCGGCGCGCGCGAGCGGTTCCTCGATCTGCGTCGATTGGTCGAGTTGTTGCACAGCGAGCAGCTGCGGATCGCGCCCGCGATGGCGCCGGACGATACCGACCAAGTCGGAGAGTACGCGCCGCTCGCCGCCGAGTTGCAGCGCCGCAACCTCGAACGAACCGATCGTGTGAGCCGCTCGATCCGTGATGCCGAGCGAGCGCTCGAGCGGCCGGCGGGAGCCGCCGCTGCGACGGGTGCACAGGCACAACCGAACGAAGAACAAACCGCCGCCGAACGTGCGCGATTGCAAGCGGCCGCGCCTCTGCTCGACGCGGCTGCGGCGCGCATGCAAGAGACTGCGGCGATGTTGGAAGGTTTTGCGCAGGCCGCCGAACTCGACGAGGTTCGCGCGTCGATGGCCTCAGCCGAGCTGGCGACTGCTGAGCTTCGGCGCCTGTTTTTTTCGGTGGTCGAGCACCTGAAGGAGATCGCGGGTCTTCAACAAGACTTAAACGACCGTAGCGGCGCGCTGGCAACGCTTGCCGCCCACGCGATGACAGGGGAGATTGCGGTTGCTTCCGGGCGACTTGCGCCGGAACAACAAACGCTGGGCGAACGCAGCCGCGCCGTTGCAGCGGCGCTGGCCGAGCATGCGATGTCGCTGCGCCAAGCTCCGCCGGCAGCGCAAGCCGGGTCGGCAGGTGCCGGTGGGCAAGGCGGGCCGGGAGGGCCGGGAGGCCCCCCGGGGGGCGAGAGTCCTGAGCAAGCTGCCGAGCGTTTTGACGAAGCGGCGGCCTATGTCGACGCGGCGGCCGCTGACATGGGTCGCGCTGTTAACGGACTGACCATCGATCCACCGCAGATGTCCGAGCTCCGCGAGTACCAAGACGTTGCGCTCGAAAACATCCTCTCTGCGATCGAGTTGCTCGAACCGCCCAAGCCGCCTGAAGGCCAAGACGGCGATCAAGAAGAAGACCAGCAAGACGGGGAGCAGGGCGAACCGCAGGAACAGCCCGAGCAAAACAGCGATCCCAGCGCTCAGCTGCAGGGGGTTCGCGAGCGCGAAGCCGAGCGGCGCTCTGAACACGAGCGTGCGGCCGAGCGGCGCTATACCCCGGTGGAGAAAGACTGGTGAGGCGTTTCACGGTTGCTCTGCTCGTTGCTATCGCTTTGGTGCAGGCATCCGTGCCGCAGGCGGCGTCCGCGCCGCAGGCGGCGTCCGCGCAAGACCTTGAGCTGCGCGCCGCGCAAGCACCGTACTACGCCGGTATTCCCATCGAACTTCAGATCTCGGCGCGTGGTTTCGAAGAGGAGCCGCGGCCGGAGGTAAGCGCCGAGACACCGCCCGGCACCGCCATCGAAGTGGTGGGTGTCAGTCCGAAGGTGAGCACCTACATGGAACTGCTTAACGGGCGCGTGTCACGCACCAAGCAAGTCGAGTTCGTGTACCGCTTGCGGTTCCTCGGGCAGAAACCGGGCCGCTACCGGATCGGGCCGTTTCACGTAAAGCAGGGGGCACTAGAGCGTCAGACCGGCATTTTCGAGGTCACGCTCGGCTCCGTCCCCTTGGCGGGCAACCAACGCATACGCCTGGTACTGCCCGCAGGGCCCGTCTACGTGGGGCAACGCGTACCTGTAAAGATCGAGTGGTGGACGGAACTGGGCGCAGCCGATCAGCTGGTCAGCCAGCGGGCGGTGGTTCCGCTCTTCGACCGCATCGACGCTTTTGCTTTTGTAGACAACCCGGTACCGAACGCAAGATTCAACGTTGCGGTCGAACTCAAAACCGGACTTAAAGAGCTGCCCGCGGTTGTGCGCAACGAACGCGCCGGCGACCAGACCTTCGTTGTGCGCTCGGCCGAGCGCACCATGGTTCCACTCGAAGCCGGCGCCTTTACCTTTGAACCCGCGACGTTGACTGTCGATGAAGCGGTTGCGTGGCGCCGTGACTTCTTCGGGATGCGTACTCCCACGCAGACCCGCGCGCTTCGAGCTGTAGACCAGGCGCGGACCATAGAGATCTCCCGGTTGCCTGTCGAGGGTCGGCCCGCGAGTTTTGCGGGCGCGGTAGGCAGCGGCTTCAATCTACAAGCCCGCGCCGACCGTACTGTCGTACAGGCCGGTGATCCGATCACTTTGACACTGACGCTGCGAGGTGACGGTGGGCTGGAAACGGCCTCACTGCCGGTTCTTACCGACGCCGGTCTGGATGCGGATCGTTTTCGGGTTCCGCACGCAAAGCTGACCGGCAAGTACGAGGGCGGGAGCAAGCAGTTCGAAGTCGGCGTGCGAGTGCTCGATCCTTCGGTTCGAGAGATTCCACCGATTACGTACAGCTGGTTCGATCCGGCCAAAGGTGAGTACCAAACCGCGCGATCGGAACCGATCGCACTCTCGGTGCGCGAAGCGAAGATAGTCTCGGCAGCCGATGTGTTCAGTGGCGCGGAGAAGGCCGCAGACGGTGAAGAAGAGGTACAGCCGCCGGCGGATGGCGATACGGATTTCGCAAGCACGCAGGCGGCGGCAACCAACTCCGGCGCTGCGAATGGAACGACGACTAGCGGGCGGCAGGTGGGTCTCGTGCTGACGGGTGCCGATTTATCGGTCGAGATTGCGCCGGACCGAATGTTCGCGCGCGGATCTGGATTTCTTTGGTCGACGACGTTTCGTGCGCTGGTGTATGCGACCGGCTTGTTGATGCTTGGCGGCGCCGCAGTCGTTCGCCGCCGCGCCGACCAAGATCCGCTGCAGCGGCGGCGCCGGGTCGAGCTTGCGGCCCTACGTGCGCGCTTGGAGCGTGCCGGCGGCGCCGAAGATGTGGCCGAGGTGCTGCGCAGCCTGCGCTGGTTGGCCGGTGACGTGGACGGTGCGGAGGTCGACGGACTCGTCGCTGAGCTTGAAGAGGTTGTTTACAGACCCGGTGGCCACCGTGCGCCCGCGGCGCCGTCGTTGATTGCGCGGGCGCGCGAGCTCGCGTCACGGGTTACGGTTTGCCTGATGCTGGTGTGCGCGGCTCTGCAGGCCGTACCGACGTCGGTAGCGGCGGCGGATGACGGCTCGATGGCGGGGCCGGCGAGCGCAAATCAAGCGGCGCTGGATGCTTACGCGCAAGCCCAGAACGAGAATCAACGTCGCGCGCGCTTGGCGGGCTTCGCCAAGTCGTACGCGCTTTTCTCATCGGCCGTTGCACAGACCGGAACTCCGGGAGCAGACCTGTTCGCGAACCAGGGAAACGCAGCACTGCAGGCAGAGCGGCTCGGTTACGCGGTGCTCGCCTTTCGCAGAGCGTTGGATGTTGATCCTTCCAATCAGCGCGCGCAGAAAAACCTTGTGTATGTACGTGGGCTACTGCCGCCGTGGGTTCCGAGGCCGCACGACGAGGGTTTGCTCGACAGTTTTCTCTCCTGGCCCCGTCACGTTGCGCCGGCGACGCTGCAGGGCGTCGCGGCGTTGTTGTTTGCGTTCGCGTGCTTCATCGCCGCGATCGGTATCGCGCGCGCGCGGACGGGTGTTATCGTGACTGCTGCGTTAGCGGCGATTGTTTGGGCGTTTCTTGCGCTCTCACCGCGGTTGACTTGGTGGGAGTCGCCCGGCGAAGAAGCGGTTGTAGTTGTCGACGGCGCGCTCGGTCGCGCGTCGGATTCCGCTCACGCGCCCGCGCGGTTCCGCGAGCCGCTGCCGGCAGGCACGGAACTCACGGTTACCGAACGGCGCCCCGGTTGGGTGCGTGTGGTGCTTGCGAGCGGCCGCGACGCGTGGCTGTCCGAAGGTTCGGTCGAACCCGTGGTGTCGGATTGAGCCGCGCGCTCTGCGCTCAGTGCCTAAGGTCGTCGCTGTAGCCGGGGAGGATCTCTCCGGCGAGTTCTTCAATACTCACTTCTTCGAGGAACTCTTCCATAGCCTCCTCGGCCAGTGCGAGGTTCTCGCCCAGTACTTCGGGGATCCGCCCGCCGATAGGGCAGTCGGGGGCGGGCGTGTGTAGGGAGAAAAGCGAGCCCGTTCTGACCGCACGATAGGCGTCTAAAAGACTGATATCAATGGCCTTTACAGCCAGGCGACTGCCGCCGAGGACCCCCGGTTGGGAGTCGACCAAGCCGGCGTTGCGAAGCCGCGCGAGTACCCGGCGTACGACCACGGGGTTAGTTTGCACCCCGGCGGCTAAGGTCTCAGAAGAAACGAATTTCCGGTTGGCATGGCTCAAGACAACCAAAAGATGGATCGCCACGGCGAAAGAAGTACTGCGCGACATTGTGTGGAGAGTAAATCGTAACCACTGTAGTTGCAATTAAACAAAACACATTACGTCAACGCGTGGCGGTTGCGATAAAGCAACAGCGCGGCTCCCGAGGAGACGCCGATCGCGACCACTGAGTAGCCGACCGCGAATACGAGCGAAGTTTCAGCATCCGCCGGCATGTAGAACTGGAACAAGACCAGGTTCACGATTACGTAGCCGGCATAGGCGATGCCCATCGGCAAGGCGTAGCTGCGCAGGCGCAGAATCGCGGAGGAATAAATCGCGAGGAAAAGGCCGAAAAGCGGTCCTGCGATCGCGTTGGCAAGGCCGGTGAGGCGATGGCCGAACAGCACAAAGCCGACATGTCCTGAAAGCTGCAAGGGTTTCAGGAAGTTAGAGACGGCCAAAAGGCCGAACAAAACGGCGAAGATCTTCAGTGCCGAAGCGCCACGTACCATCCGACCATGATGCCTAAGGCGTGTTCTTTAAGGAAGGGCCGGCCGTCATCCTGGCCAAACCGGTAAGCGCCGCATCTCAAAGAGGCAGGCCGCCGGTCGCCGAGTTAAGCGAAGCCTCGCCTTGCCACGCCTTGATCGTGCGCTGTGCGATACGCATTTGGTGCACTTCATCGGCTCCGTCGGCGAACCGTGCCCAGCGTGCCTGCTGCGCCATATGCGCGAGCGGCGTGTCATTGGAGTACCCGAGTGCGCCGTGTACCTGGATCGCTCGGTCGATGATCCGCCCGAGTGAGTTGGCCACGAAGTGTTTGGTCATCGAGACTTCGGATTTGAAGTCCTCGCCGACGTCGATCTTGTACGCGGCGTGAAGGATCATCAGCTTGCACTGGTACAACTCAACCGTCGAGTCGGCGATCATCCATTGGATGCCCTGCTTCTCCGATAGATAGGAGCCGTGGGCGAAGCGTTTGGTTGCGCGGTCGACCATCATCTCTAGTGCGGTTTCGGCCTGGCCGAGCCAGCGCATGCAGTGCGCCAGACGCGCAGGGCCGAGTCTTGACTGCCCGAGCAAGTGGCCTTGTCCGCGCCCACCAAGCATCGCTGAGCGTGGTATGCGCAGGTTCTCGATGACGATTTCTGAGTGACCACTGCTACCGTGCATCGTCGAGATTTCGCGCACGTCGTTCCAGCCCGGGCTTGGAATGTCGACGATAAATGCCGAGTTGGCCGCTTGCGGGATCTCGGGCTGGTCTTCGGTGCGTGCGATCAAGATCGCGAACTTCGCGCCGCGCGCTCCGGAGATGAACCATTTGCGCCCATTGATCACCCAGTCATCGCCATCGAGAACGGCGCGCGTTTGGATAAGCGTCGGGTCGGAGCCGGCGACGTCCGGTTCGGTCATCGCGAAGCACGAACGCATACGCCCCGAGCACAGCGGGCGCAGGTACTTGTCTTTTTGTTCTTCGCTTCCCCACTTGAGCAGTGTGTGCATGTTGCCCTCGTCGGGTGCCTGGCAGTTCATGGCGAACGGACCGAGGCGCGTGCGCGCGGCCTCTGCAGAGACCATCGCAAGCTCGACGTGGCCGAGTCCCATGCCGTCGTAGTCCTTAGGCATGTGTGGCAGCCACAGTCCGCGCGCGATCGCCTCGCGGCGCATCTTGATGATGCCTTCGCGCAGCGAGGTACGGTTGTCCTCGTCCATCGCGGCCTCGATCGGCCGGACTACCTCGTCAAGGAAACTGCGGATCTTGCTGCGAAGCTCTTCAATATGGGGAGGGAAACTGAAATCGATGGCCATGGTTTGCTCCTTGAAAACCGGCAATCTGTAGGAAAGCCGCGGTTGTTGCGACCATGCTGTCCGGCCCGCCGACCGGCAGGTCGGGTCGCCGCCGCCTCCGGGTCCTGATACACCAATGAAAACCGCGAAACGGAGGAGCACGTTGGGAACCGAGGTAAAGGGCGTCGCTGAGATCGACGTATTCATTGAAAAACAAAACATCGACACGTCGGCATCTGGTTGGCGCACCAAACTGGCCAAGCCGCCGCGGCCGACTTTCGCTACGGGCGAGGCGATTCACTGGAGCCTAGAGACCAGTCACGGCGCGATTCGCGTCAAACTGATGCCGGAGGCTGCACCGATGCACGTCGGCAGCACTGTGTACCTGACCAAGCTCGGGTTCTACGACGGTCTGGCGTTTCACCGAGTCATCAGCGGGTTCATGGCGCAGGGTGGTTGTCCTATAGGGCAAGGCACCGGCGGCCCCGGCTATCAGTACGACGGCGAGTTCGAGTCGGGAGTTCGTCACGACAAGCCCGGCTTGTTGAGTATGGCTAATGCGGGACCTGGTACCGATGGCAGCCAGTTCTTTCTTACGTTCGTGCCGACGCCGCATCTGGACGGTAACCATACGATCTTCGGCGAGATCGTCGACGGTATGGACACGCTTGGCAAACTCGAGGCGGCCGGTTCGAACAGCGGACGTACCAGCGAGCCACTCTCGATTACCAAGGCGAGGATCGAGGTCGGTTAGTATGGGTTCGCGCGATCGCTGCGAGCGATAACAAAAAAAGGGGCGTGCCCAGCGGACACGCCCCTTCTCTCTGCCGAACCTCGGAGAGGGCCGGCGAATCCGACTGCGCTTAGAGCGCCATATCCTTCAGCTTCTTCAGCGGGAGGATTTTGACTTTGGTCGTGGCCGGCTTGGCAGCGACGTCCATCAGCTCGCCGGGGCGGAAAGGGTTCGGAACGCCTTTCTGCGCCTTACGGGCAGGCTTCTTTACAGTCTTTACTTTGAGCAGGCCGGGAAGCGTGAACTGTCCAACCGCACCCTTCCTAACGTGCCGGTTCATGATGGCTTCGAGTTCGCTGAACACCGCCGCCACATCTTTCTTCGCCAACTCTGTGCCCTCGGCGATCTCCGAGAAGACCTCGGACTTCGTCATTGCCTTTCTCACTGGTGATGTTTTCTTTGCCATGTACCTCTCCACTCCTAATTATTCGGTTTCGAAAACGACTTTTCGACTCCGCCGACTTGGCACCCGAGGGTGCATCCGTTCGGCCTCTCCGCCTCGTCGCCGGTCCCTTTGGGCAAGCGACGAAACCCATCTGGCTCTACGTTTTCCGATACCCGGCGTGTCGTTTCAAGTCCTGAGAGCGGAAAAACCCTATTTTCTTCGAGGTTAGAGGCGGTTGTGCGTAAAAAAGGCCGAATATCCACCGGTGAAACACCGACAAGCCCTCGACACTAGGCTCGGCGTGCCAGTAGATACGGACCAACCAACGCTGCCCAAGCTAACGTCGCGCCGAGAAAGGCCGCGGCTGCCCAGCCCATCCACGTGAAAAACCTAGCGGGGTCGATCTCCATTGCAACGCGAAAGACCAGCGATGATGCGAGTAGTCCTGCAAGCAACGTCAGTTGCCACGGGCGCCCCGCGAGCCGCTTCATGTCGCCGCCGTGCCCGAGGGTGACTTGGGTGCTTACGCACAGGGCCATCAGCGCGAAGCCGCCGATAAATACCACGTGGAGTCCTGCGATACGGTACTGGGGCCAGGTTGCGGCGAGACCGTAACCTAGAGGCAGCATCCATGCTGAGAACCAAATCAGCCGCCGATTGCTGCCCGGGTTGGTCGGCAGCCGCCAAAGCTCGGCACCGAACACCAGAGCCAAGAGGGTCACGCCGGATCTCATCGAGTAGGCGATACGCGGCGATACTTCGCTCTCAATCCAGAAGCTACAGATTAGGATGATCGCGCACGCTAGGTGGGCGAGACGTTCGCGCTTGTCGGTCGCGGCGTGGGTTGCATCGGCCGGCGCTTGTCCGCGTGTCATCAACGGAATCGCGAGGCCGCCGACGCCGAGTACCAACCCGGTGAACATGCCCTGCAGAACCAGTCCCTTGCCGATCGTATGCAAGTATGCGTAGTCGGCGCCGAGCACCGCGAACGATGCCGTCAGCACTGCTCCGAGCACACCCATGGCGAACGACAATGGTATCCACACAAAGCTGTTCGGCGGCCGTCGTGTTGAGCGGCGATCGAGGAAACGCCGAACGATGAAATTTAGCAGTGTTGCGGCAAGCACGAGCCAGAAGACCTGTGCCAGCCCGTAGCGCCCAAGCCACGCAGAAACACTGGTGCCGATTGGGCAGCACAGACAGGTCACGATCTCCCAGGTTGCCGGCGGCCTGCTGCCGGTTCGCCTTGGGATCATCGTGAAAAGAAAGCCGACCGCGAAACACATGAGGAATCCTTGAATCTGTGTCATCGCGTGGAAGATCGGACGATAGTTCTCGAGTGCACCGACCGCGTGGAGCAGCCAGTGGGCAACGCCGGCCCATGCCAAGGCGACGCCGAGCGGGAAGAATATGCGATAAGGCTCGCGCCTGATCAGCGGCGCGGCCGACAACTCATCACTTTCGGTAACCACGCCGGGCGGCACCAACGGTTCGGAGTCGCTGCGTTGGTCCGGTGTTTTCATTGTCGCTCCCGAGTCGAGATTCTCAGCATGGTTTTCCGGTAAGCGAGAGGTGGCACGCCGATCGATTCTCTATTATGGGAATCCGGCTTCGCCCAACCGGGCCCTCGGCCGCGGCCCGGCGGCTGCGCAAGTTGCCGAATCTTCTCGTGATGTTGCGGGGCTGGTCTGATCACTATATGTGCTCCGAGTTCTTGGCGGTTGCCCCGACATGGCACACGCGTTGCAGAGTTAGTGCCAGGGGTGCGTGTCGCGCCTGTGTTTTTTAAGGAGATGGCCGCGCAGTGATCAATGGGGAGGTGAGGGTTCCCAATCGGGACTACTGGCGGTCGCAGATTAGCTGCCAGGCCGCCTGCCCAGTCAACACCGACGCGCGCGGCTACGTACGTGCGATCGCGGAAGGCGACTATGAGACGGCCTATCTCATCGCGCGTGGTCCCAATCCTTTGGCCTCGATTTGCGGCCGCGTCTGCGGCGCGCCTTGCGAGCAGAGCTGTCGACGCGGCGAACTCGACAAGCCGATCGCTATCCGTGCCCTCAAACGTTTCGTGTGCGAGCGCTTCGGCCCCGAAGGGCGCGAGAGCGGCGGCCGCGGTCTCATCGAGTACCTCAAACAGGCCGGGCGCCGCGCCGCGGCGCGCCAGTGTGAAGCCACCGAGGAACTTCTTCCGCTTCTGCAGGCAACGCTGGACAGTCGGATTCCGCTCGTCAGCGAACGCTCGGTAGGCATCATCGGCAGTGGTCCGGCTGGTCTCGCCGCCGCACACGACCTCGCGATCCTCGGTTTCGCCGTGACCATCTACGAGATGGAGCCGGTGCTGGCCGGGATGCTCGCGATCGGGATACCCGAGTATCGGTTGCCGCGCGATCTGATCCGCGCCGAGGTCGAGGCGATCCTCGAGCTTGGTGTGAAGGCCGAGACCTCGTGCGAGATCGGTAAGGACGTGACTCTTGCCGAGCTGCGCGAGCGCCACGACGCCGTCATCATTGCGGTAGGTGCCAAACGCTCGCGGCCGCTCCCGGTTCCCGGCGCCGACGCCGACGGTGTGATCGGCGGCGTAGAATTCTTGCGCGACGTTTCGATCGGCAACCCGCCGCCGCTCGGTCGCCGGGTGGTGGTAATCGGTGGTGGTAACGTCGCCTATGACGTCGGACGGACGGTGGTTCGCCAGGCATCGGTCGATACCGCACGTGCGGCGCTGAGGCGCGATGCCGATGCCACCGTTTATCTCTGTTCGCTCGAGTCTCTCGAAGAGATGCCGGCCGACGACATCGAGATCATCGAAGGCGACGAGGAGGGCATCATCCGGCGCAACAGCGTCGGACCCACCGAGATTCTCGTCGATCCGTCCGGTCGTGTCGCCGGTGTTACTTTTCGACGTTGCTTGAGGGTGTATGACGAAAGCCGGCGGTTTGCCCCGGCGTTTGACGACGATGACACCGAGACGATCGAGTGCGACACCGTCCTGGTATCGGTCGGTCAGGCGGTGGATTTAGGCTTTTTGGACGCCGATCGCGACGGCATCGAGCTTGACGAACGCGGGTTCATTCGTTGTGACGCCGACTCCGGAACGACAAGCGCGACGGATGTCTATGTCGCCGGTGATCTCGCCTATGGTCCCAAGCTGCTGATACACGCCGTCGCATCGGGCAAGAAAGTTGCACGGGCCGTCTATGCGGCCAGCACCGGCCGCGAGATTCGCCCCGAGAGCGTTGAGTTACACCTTGCGGCTCCGGATTTCGCCCGTGAGGCCGGCTACGAGATGAGGCCGCGCGTGGTCTTGCCGACCAACTCGGCGGCCGAGCGCACGCTATCGCAAGATGCACCGGTCGAACTCTCGCTCGGTTGCGACGCCGCGCGAGCCGAAGCGTCGCGTTGCCTGGATTGCGGTGTCAACACAGTGTTTGACGGTGCGCGTTGTATCCTGTGCGGGGGCTGCGTCGATGTTTGTCCCTCGCTGTGCCTGCTGATTGTGTCAGCGGGCAGGCTCGTCGATGACGCGAGCCTCGAAACAACCGTTGCGCGCCAGCTCGACGGTTTTCCGCTCGAGCAGGCTTCGGCGATCATTAAAGACGAGACGATCTGCATTCGTTGCGGTCTGTGCGCGGAGCGCTGTCCGACCGGAGCGATCACGATGGAGAGATTCCTTTTCAAGGAGGTACCGGCATGTCAGGCCGCTTAGAGAGTGAACCCATTGCGCGCCGTGATTTTCTCGGTCTTGCCGGGCTGTGGACCACGGCGATTGCGATCGGTGGCGCGTTGCTCGGCATGGTCAGGCTGCCCAAGCCGTCGGTCTTGCCGGAGGCCTCACGGCGTTTCCGGCTCGGACGCCCCGACGAATTCCCGCCCGGCACATCGAAGGTGATCGCCGGCCAAAACGTCCTCGTCGTCTCCAAGCCGCAAGGTATAGCTGCGTTGTCTCTGGTGTGTACGCATCTCGGCTGCATCGTCAGCAAGAACGAGGCCGGTTTCTCGTGTCCGTGTCACGGCTCGGCGTTTGATGGAGACGGGCGCATTGTGGCCGGGCCTGCACCGCGCGGCCTGCGTTGGCTGCAGGTCTCTGCGGCGGTTGATGGTCGCTTGATAGTAAACGCCGGCAACGAGGTGGATCCAGGTACGTACTATCGCGTCTGAGGACGTGAGACCGGAGAATGGGATGAGCAAGAGCGGAATCGCGATTTTTGCCGAGAACCTGCGTGCGTTACCGCGACATTTGCGCGAGTCGTTCGTGCGTCACGACCGCCCGGTATCCGCTCGCAGCCGCTCGCAGGCGGTCTTCTCCAATCTTTTCCTACACATCCACGCGACCCGCACCCACCTGCAGTCGTTGCGCTTGACGGCTACGTTCGGACTGGGGATAGCCGCGACGTCGTGTTTCATCATCCTGCTGGTGACCGGCGTTCTGCTGATGGTCTACTATGCGCCGTCCACAAGTCTCGCCTACGACAGCATGAAGGACATCCATTTTGTGGTGCCCTCAGGTCGGCTGGTGCGAAACGTTCATCGCTGGTCAGCGCATCTGATGGTCGTGGTGGTGATCTTGCACATGTGCCGGGTCTTTTACACGGCCAGTTACAAGACTCCCAGGGAGTTCAACTGGCTGGTCGGGATGGGCCTGTTCATCGTGACGCTGGCACTCTCGTTTACCGGGTACCTGCTGCCTTGGGATCAGTTGGCGTTCTGGGCGATTACGATCGGTGCCAACATTGCAGGGTCGCCGCGCGAGTTGACCGACGTTCTCGGGATCACCGCCTATTTTGATCCCGGCGGTTTCTCCAAGCAGCTTTTGTTGGGGGCGAATGAGGTTGGGCAGGATGCGCTGACACGCTTCTATCTATTGCATGTCATGGTTCTGCCGCTGGCGTTCGCGGCGCTGATCGGCGTGCACTTCTGGCGCATTCGTAAGGACGGCGGACTGGGCAGGCCCGGTATCGCGCAAACCGCGGCGGGAAAGGGCGCGGACACCGACCCCAACCTGCCCACGCTGCCTGCAGACGCGCCCACCAAGACCTACGGTTTGATGTGTGTTGTGGCCGGAAAAACCGCCGCGACCGATCTCGAAATCGACGAAACCGTACCGAGTTGGCCGCATCTGCTGCGTGCCGAGCTGGTGGTGTTCATGGCGTGCGTGTTTCTGTCGGTGGTTCTCGGGATCGTTGCCGACGCTCCGCTTAAAGAACTCGCCAACCCGAACATTCCCGAGAATCCGGCCAAGGCGCCTTGGTACTTCCTGGGCTTGCAAGAAATGGTTTCCTACTCGGCCTTTATGGGCGGTCTCATCATCCCGGCGATCGTCGTCGTGGGCCTGGGCTTGATTCCCTATCTAGATCGCGAAGACGACCCCCCCGGTGTCTATTTCAGCGGCCGCAACGGTCGCGCGGTCGCGTTGAAGAGCCTGCTGTTCGGTGTCACCGCCGCGGTACTCGCAGTGGCGGTTCCTGTCAACTTCGGCTGGCTGCGTAACTGGTTCCCCGACATCTCGCAACTCTGGGTGATCCTCGTCAATCCGGGATCTCTGCTCACCGCAGCTTATGCCGCCTGGTCGATCCGAACGTTACAAAAGACTCGCTCGACAAGGCTCGCCGCGATCGCGCTGTTCACCTGCTTCGTAGCGGGGTTTTTGATCACCACCTACGTGGGCATGAACCTGCGTGGTCCGAACTGGGACTTTTACTGGAGCCAGTCGGACTGGCCGGCGCATTAAAGGAGCGATGATGGTGCGCCCCGAAATAAGATTATCCGACAAGCGTGCAAAGATCGCGCTTCTCGTCGTCAGCAGTGCGACGATCGCCGCGATTGCGGTTGCCGCGCTCCAAGAGAACTACTTCGCCGAATGGCACGGGTACCGCCGTAAGTTCGCGGAGCTGCTCGACGCGAAAGCGAACGACGACGCCGGTCGCAGCGCCGCTGCGCAGTTTTCTTTAGGAATCGCGCAGAACTTTGTGCCTGCGCTTGGCGTCGTCGACCGTTGCACGACCTGCCACGCCGGCGTTGAAGACCCGCGCATGACCGACGTCGAGCCGCCGTTTCGTAAGCACCCGGGGCGCTATCTCGAGCTTCACGACCCAACCAAGTTTGGTTGTACGGTTTGTCACCTCGGCCAAGGCCGTGCTGCGACGAAGGCGGATGCACACGGTCGCGTCGCGCATTGGGACTGGCCGATGCTCGAGCCGCGCTACGTAAGGAGCTCGTGCACTAAATGTCACGAAGAGTCGGCGTTGTTCGGCGTTAACGGTCTGATCGCGCGCGCCGACCATGGTGATCATGGTAGCGCGGGAGAACCGCTGCTCGCCGACGGACTTTTGCTGGCCACCGAACGCGGCTGCATGGGCTGCCACGTAGTGGCAGGCAAGGGGGGAAGTCTGGGACCGGATCTGACATTCGAAGCGGAGAAGACCCGCCACGATTTCGACTTCTCGAAAGTCGGCGATGCAATACCCCGCGATGTCGCCGCTTGGCTCGAGCGGCATTTCATCGAGCCCACCATCGTCAGCCCGGGGTCGATTATGCCGGCCGCGCGCAGCGAGCGGGAAGCTGCGGCGCTCACCGCTTACATGCTGAGTCGTAACCGACCGTTGGGCGGCAGTGTGGTCTATCGTGCCGACGATCGTGAGTCCGACGACCCCGTCAGCGGTGAGCATCTCTACCTGCGCTACTGTTCGGCGTGTCACGGCGCGGACGGTCACGGCTCGGAAGTCTCGGCGATCACGACGCCTTCGCTGAACAATCACGACTTCCTTGCGGTCGCAGGCGACGACTACCTGCGAATGATCATCGCCAACGGCCGTAGCCAGTCGGAGATGCCGGCTTGGCGCGAAGGATCCGGCAACCTGAGCCGCGACGAGATCGACCGTATCGTCGGCCATCTACGCGGGTGGGAGCCGACCGGTGCGCGCGAAGCCGACGTGAAAGCCAGCTACGGCGATGCGGAGCAGGGGCGCTCTTACTACCGTGCGCTGTGCGCAGGCTGCCACGGTGCCGACGGTGAGGGTGGGATAGGTAACTCGCTGCGCTCCGAAACTTTCCTGGCGATCGCAGACGACCCACTACTGGCGCGCTCGATCATCGCGGGCCGTCCGGGGACGGCCATGCCGTCGTGGCGGCGTCTCTCAGCACAGACGATCAGCGACCTATTGGCCTTCATTCGCGGCTGGCAGCCGCAAGCGCCGTCTTATGCCGACGTGCGTACGGCGATGGCACGAGTTGACGACGAGAGGAACGCCCGCTTTGGAAAATCGATCTACGCAAGTCATTGCTTGGGTTGTCACGGTGCCGGCGGCGAAGGCCTGATCGGACCTTCGCTCGTCAGCGAAGACTTCCTCGCTCTGGTCGGCGACCAATACCTGTACCGCGCGATCGTTGAAGGCCGGCCCTCGACTGCAATGCCCGCATGGAAGCACCTGAGTGCCGACGATGTCGGCGCTCTGATTACCTACCTGCGAACCTATCAGCGCACTCCTGCGCTACAGGTCGAAGAGAAGGTGCCTCGCGGTAACTACAATGTCGGTCGCGTGCTGTATGGCGAGGCCTGCGTGGGATGCCACGGGCCGAAGGGTTCGGGGAGCATCGGGCCGCAACTTACCAACCGGGTATTCCTCGACTCGGTAAGCGACGGCATGCTGCTGCGTTGGATATCCCACGGGCGTACCGGAACCGCTATGAAGGGATTCTCGCCTTCGGCACAAGGTCCGGTCACATTCGACGATCGCCAGATCGCCGATATCATCGCCTACATCCGTTTCATCGGCGATCAGAGCGAGACGGTATCGCAGCGCCTCGGCATCGGCAGGGCCGACGTAGGCCGACGCATCTACACGGACAGCTGTGCCTCGTGTCACGGTAGCGATGGTGAGGGCGCGTCGGGGCCGCAACTCGCGAATCCTTTCTTCTTGGACGCAGTCTCGGACGGCTTCCTCGAAGCGACCGTGGTGTTGGGCCGTTCGGGAACCGCGATGCAGTCGATGGTGCACGGGTTTGAAGGGCTGGGACAAATTGCCCCCGAGAACGTCCAAGACCTCGTGGCTTACATGCGCACGTGGGAGAATCCGCGAACCTGGCGGCTCACGCGCCGAGTGTCGGACATCAGCGCTAGTGCCGTCGCGGCCGGGCGAGACGCATACGGTATCTACTGTACCGGGTGTCACGGAGCCGACGGCGGCGGATCCGACGGAACCCGAGGAGTCTTTGCGCCCGCTTTGAACAATCCCGAGTTCCTCACCGCAGCCTCTGACGGGTTCCTGCTCGCGACGATTGCGCGAGGCCGCATGGGAACCCCCATGCGCCCGTTCGGCAAGGGCTCGGGTGGGATTGTCGAACTTGAATCCGAAGTCATTTCCAACATCGTTTCGTTTATCCGCTCGTGGCAAGCGGCACCGACCCAAGCCGCGACAGGAGGGAGTCTCAATGAAAAAGGTTGATCTGCCGTGTATCGGACGCCGGGAGTTTCTACGCTGGTCGGGCGGCGTCGTGGCCGCTGCCGGCGCGTTCTCCGCTTACCCCGGCGAATTCGTCCATGCCGACGACCTGCCAAAGACCGCCGCCGCCGGTGGGAGACGGACACTCTTGGCCGCCTGCCCTTACTGTGGAGTAGGTTGCGGCACACTGATCACCGCCGAGGGGGACCGCATAACCGGCATTGTCCCGGATAAACTCCACCCTACGAATAAAGGCGTCCAATGCATCAAGGGGCTCAATGCCCACGAGCCCATCTACAAAGATCGCTTGACGCACATTCTGGTCCGCAAGGACATGTCGGACCCGCTTACCGGTCACGTCTCTGCGACTAAGGGCAGTTTTGACGACGATGTGTTTCACAAGATGCCGTATGCGGAAGCCGAGGAACTGGTCGCCGAGAAGATCGCAGCCGTCACTAAGAAGTTCGGCGGCAACTCAGTCGGGCTGAGCGGTTCGGGGCAGCTGACGATGGAGACGCAGTGGATCGAGAACCTACTGCTGAAAGGGATCATCGGCTCCAATTCGATCGAAGCGAACGCGCGGATGTGCATGACTTCTGCGGTCACCGGTTACTTCAAATCGTACGGATCCGATGCGCCTCCGACCAGCTACGAAGATCTGGAAGACGCCGACATGATCACCTTTTGGGGGCACAACGCGCGTGAAGCACATCCTGTGCTTTTCTGGCGGGTTGCAGACCACAAGCAACAAGCCGACATCCCCACTGTGGTGTCGGATCCGCGTCGCACCGGTACCGTGCAAGGCCTGGAGAACATCAATCCACGCAATTCCTATCATGTGCCTACCCTCAACGGTGATATCTCCTACTTAAACGCGATTGCGTACGTCATCCTCACCGAACATCCCGAGGCGGTGATGCCCGAGAAGTGGCTCGACGAGAACACCGGGGGGTGGCGCGAGTACGTCGAAGGCGTAAAAGCGCGATATTCGCCGCAACAGGTCGTCGATCGTGTGCGTCCGATCGATCGCGGTCGAGTGACCGTAGAGCTGATCAAGAAGGTGGCGGCCGAGTGGGCGGCAGCGTCGATCAAAGGTAGGGAGCGCGGCCGCGGCGGAGTGCTTACGTACTGGGGGATCGGCTACAACCAGATGCTGCACGGCCAGCACAACACGATTTCGATTATCAACCTGCACCTCTTGACCGGCAACATCGGCCGGGCGGGGTGCGGAACCCATTCGCAGACCGGGCAGCCCAACGCGATGAGCGAGCGCTTGATGGGCGGACTGACCGGACGCCTGCCGTTCAATCAGCCGATGTCGAATGCCGAGTGGCGCGACTGGATCGCCGATCGCTGGCGCGTTCCGCGCGAGCGCCTGGAGCAGACCTCGTTGCTGAAGAACCCCATGGCGATCGGAATGATGGAGCGTGCCATCGAGGGTGATCTCAAGGCGATGTTCTGGATGTACACCACGCACATCCATCTGCCCGACGTCGAGACCCTGGTGCGGCCCGCACTGACCAAGATGTTCTGCGTAGTGCAGGAGATCTACCGCCACGCGCCGAATCTATTGTACGGCGACGTGATCTTTCCGGCGATTACTTGGGGCGAATGGACGGGTGGTACCTACATCCAGTCCGAACGTAGGGTGTACGTGTGCGACGGTGTATCGGTCGGCCGCGACGAAAACGGCAACGTTTTGACCGAGGCGCTGCCCGACATGGACCTGGCCATCGACAAGTGCAAGTCGATAGCTACCAAGCTCGGACTCGATGCCGCGGCGATCATTCCTTACAAAAAGAAGCTCGAGAACGCCTACGGACAGAAGTTCTACGATCCCGAAGAAGTGTTCGAGGACATCGTCAAGGCCTCGAAGGGATCGGACGCCGATCTGACCGGCATGCTCGAAGTGCGCGAGCGCGACGGCATCGGCTTGTACGAACAGCTACGCAAGGCGCGCGGCATTCAGTGGCCGGCTCCGAACTACGATACCGCCAGTACAGGCGGAACACCGCGCCGTTACATGCACCAAGAAGGATGGAAGGATTCGCCCTATTCGAACTTCCGCCATCCCGACGGCAAGGCGAGATTCTTTCTCTGCGAACAGGACTACGGCAAGAACGGCGCGAATTTGAAGGCCGTTGCTGCCGCGTTCACCAAGTACGGTGCGAAGAAGGGCGAGGGGCCGTGGCTCTATAAGAACCAAGACCTGTTGATAAAGGCGCGTGATCTTGGGCTTGTCCCCGAGTTTCCCGATCTCGAGTTCTACGACGACCCGTCCAAGCATCTCGATGACGCTAAGAAGGAGGACAAGTATCCTTTCTGGCTGGGGCTCGGGATCGTCTATGAGCATTTCCACACGGCCAAGACGATTCGCAGCGCAACGACGATGCGACTGGTTCCTGAGCAGTACGTGGAGGTCAGCGAGAACGACGCGAAGAGATGGAAGCTAAAGGACGGGGAACGCGTTCGCGTGGTAACTCGGCGTTCAAGCTATGAGGCACGGGTATCGGTCGGTACCAGTTCGATCGTCCGCCCCGCGCGCAGCGAGGTACCCGACGGTTACTTGTTCAGCCCGTGGAACCTGTCGGTCGCCGACAGTGCCGACCCGAAGAAGAACCGCTGGCTCGTTAACGCCGTCTCCCATCGCGCTTGGGATCCCGTCTCGGGACAGGCCGACTACAAAAAGCTGGCCGCGCGCATCGAGAGAGCCTGAGGAACGCCGGCGAGTTCATGGAGTCGAAACTCACCCGCCGCCGGTTTCTCACCCGTTTGGGAACCGGGGCGTTCACGGTCACCGGTCTGGCGGGCACCGGCTTGCTTGCCGGCCTCGGTAGCGCCGGTGAAGCTGCGGCCTGTGTCAGGCCGCCGGGCGCTCTGCTCGAAGATGACTTTCTCGCTACGTGTATTCGCTGCGGCCGTTGTACCGACGCGTGTCCGAACCGTTGCATAACGCCGTTTACAAAAGAGGCCGGCAGCGAGCTCGCGTTGACGCCGGGAGCTCGGCAGTTCGGTACGCCGGTGATCTTTCCGCGCCGAAAGGCCTGCATGCTCTGCAACGGCGAGCCGGGCGACAAGCTGCTGTGCACGGACGCGTGTCCCACCGGTGCACTGATTCCGACGCTCAAGACTCCCGAGGCTATTCAAGAGGGCGTCCACATGGGCACCGCGGTCGTCGATACGACCATCTGCTACTCGTTCAACGGCGCATCGTGCGGGGCGTGCGTGCGTGCCTGCCCATTCGAAGGTGAGGCTTTGAGTGCGGGGCTCTGGGAGAGACCCATCGTCGATCCGAGCGCGTGCGTCGGCTGTGGCTTGTGCGAGCGCAGTTGCGTGCACTACCCGCAGGCGATCCGGATTGTGCCGCGCCCGCGCGATTGGAGCGTGGCGTCGTGAAAGAACTGACGCGGCGCGAGTTCTTGCGATCTCTAGTCGGTGGGACCACGCGCGCCGGGTTCGGAACCGGCCTGGTATACGGCGCTCTCGAGCTACGTGAGGGCAGAACCGCGCCGGCGGGCGCACGCGGCGATCTGGGTATCGTGCGACCGCCCGGCGCTCAGATAGAAGTCGATTTTCTCTCGAGTTGTATCCGCTGCACCGAGTGCGCCGATGCATGTCCGGCGCAATGCATTCGCTATTTTGGGCCGGAAGCCGGGGCGCTGCACGCTACCCCGTATCTGCAGACCGACCAGCGCGCCTGCACGTCGTGTCTGGATTGCGGCCACGCCTGCCCGACCGAGGCGCTTGCGGTTCTCGAACGCAAAGAAGACATCGCGATGGGGACGGCCGTCGTCGATGAGCGCCTGTGCGTCTCGCACAACGGCAGCGGTGTTTGCGGTGCTTGCCATACCGCGTGTCCGTTGCGCAACCGTGCGATCGTTCAAGACTATCGCAACGCCCCAACCGTGAATCCGGAGCACTGCACCGGTTGCGGACTGTGCGAAGAGTTTTGCATTGTGAAGGATCGGCGCGCGATTCGCGTCGTCAGCGGCCGTTTGTTGCTTGGACCCTCTGACGAGGCGCGATCGTGAGGCTTCCTCAGGTTCGCCGCCTCCAAGTCGTGCGCCATTGTGTGCAACTGACCGTGCTTCTTTCGCTGTTTCTGATTCCGACCATCGCCCGCTACCAGAACTACGTATCGGCGCGCGAGGCCGACCGCGTGATTGAAAAATGGCAAGGTACGCTCGCCGGCGGTGTCATTGCGTCGGTCGATTCCGTGTTTCGGGCGCTCCCCGGAGGCGAGACCGAACGCGCCGGGTCGATGCAGCGTAATCGCCAACGCATCGGCAGATACACCCACCAGGTACGCGGCAGTGTCTGGTCGGCCGACATCGGTCCGGTCTCGCTGACCGACCCCTTGGCGGCTGCCGAAAGCGTGGTCGGGAGCCGTCACTTCCCCTGGGTGCTCGCGGTCGGGCTGGTGATCCCGGTTCTCGTCACAATGCTGCTGGGTCGTGTGTTCTGCTCGTGGGTATGCCCGGCGGGACTGCTCTTTGAGATCACAGACGCTCTGCGTGGTGTACTGCGTTTCCTCGAAATCAATCCGCGCAATCTTCGCATGGCACGCGGCACCAAGTACGGCATGCTCGCGGCCGGACTGCTGCTCACGTTCGTCGTGGCGGCGCCGGTGTTGGGCTACATCTATCCGCCCGCAGTCTTGAGCCGAGAGATCCACGATTTTGTCTTTGCTACCTTCGACCGCGCCGAACACGGCCGCTTCGGTTTCTGGGTCGGCGGCATGAGTTGGATGGCCGTAGTCATGTTGACCATCGTCGCCATTGAGCTCTTTGTCTCGCGGCGCTGGTGGTGCCGCTACGTGTGTCCCGGCGGCGGCCTCTACAGCCTTCTCGGCGCAGCCAGACCGGTTCGCGTCAAGCTGCGCCATGAGAGCTGTACCGATTGCGCGCTGTGTGTCGCTGCGTGTCCGATCGGCCTCAATCCGATGAAAAACCAGATGGGGATCGAGTGTGACAACTGCGGCGCGTGCATCTCGTCGTGCAACGATGCCGCGCTCGGTTACGGTTTGGGTGTGCACCAGTCTGCGTCCATAGATAGCGACGGCACTGACGAAACGCTTGCAGAGGATGCAGCATGAAACCGACGATCGCGGCCGCGCTTTTCTTCGCGTTGCTGGTCGTGGCTCCGGTCGGTTCCGTGCACGCGCATCACATCCTCGGAATCCCACACTATTCCTACGACGAGGACTATCCGCAGACGCCGGTGCTGACCTACCGCGTCGAAGCCGGTGACTACGACGTCAAGATGACCGGATATCCGGGAAAGATCTCGCCCGGGCAGCGCTGCAGCATTCATCTGTACATCCACCGTAAAAGTACCGGCGAGCTGCTCGACACGCCGGTAACCATGACCGTCAGCCGCGACCGCATGTTCCTTGCCGATCCGGTTGTGTACGGACCCATGGTCGGCCGCTTGGACGAGCGGATTTACAAGTTTCACCCTCGCTTCGAAGAAGAGTCCGACTACCTTGTACGCGTCGAGTTCGAGGCCGACGGCGCGCCGTGGACTATCGATCTGCCGATGGTGGTTGGTGAGCCGGGATCGCCGGCCATGGTAGTAGGCATTGTGCTTGCCGCACTGGCGGGGTTTCTCGTGGTGATTCGAGCCGTTCGCATCAAGCGTGGCCGCCGGGCGACGGGTGGAAGCCGCGGCCGCGCATCGCGTCGCGTTGTCGGCGAGGCGCGTCCGTGAGCAGACGCGCGTCGTTGTCACTGTCGCTGCCTTACGTTCTCGCAGCGGCCGTGCTCGGATTGATCGCGTTCGACGCCTTGCTTGCGTGGTTCGGGCCGCCGGCCGCAAACTCGCGGCAGGCCGCCGTGACGTGTCACGACGCAATGGCATCAGGGGCGACGACCGGAATCGGCATCGCCGGTTTGCCGACGCCGTTGTACTACTCGAGTATCGCCGTTGTTCTCCTCGTATCGTTTGCGTTGATAGAACGGCGCGCAAAGACCGCCGGCTCGGCGCGTGATGCAGGCCCTCGCGTTGATCTGCTCGCGTATGCGCCGTTGCGCGCTCTGATCACGCACCCGATGTCGCGCTTTGCCGCACAGGCGGTGGTGGTCGCGTTGTTCGTCTTGATAATCGCCGCAGGTCTGTTTGGTAACCAGCTTCCGACCAAGAACATCGCGCCGCTGCTGACCTGGACGATCTGGTGGTGCGGCCTGGTGGCGTTGATCTTATACGCCGGCAAGACCTGGTGTTACGTTTGTCCGTGGGACGCGATTGCAGGCTGGGCCGAGAGCCTGCGTTTGTGGGGCCCCGCGCGAACCTCGCTCAGCCTCGGCCTGGCTTGGCCGCGAATTTTTCGCAACATCTGGCCGGCAACGTTCTTCTTCGTCGCGCTCACGTGGGTCGAACTGGGCTTCGGCGTGACCATGCGTCCGCGCGCAACCGCCTATCTCGCGCTGATCATGTTGGCGATGGCGTTCGCGTCGGCATTCGTCTTCGATCGTAAGTCGTTTTGTCGCTACGGCTGTCTGGTCGGCCGTGTCAGCGGCCTGTACGCGTTGTTCTCCCCGGTAGAGATTCGCGCCGCCGACCGCGAAGTTTGCCGCGCATGTGCTACAAAGTCTTGTTACCGGGGTAACGACCAGGGTGACCCTTGTCCGACATTCCAGTTTCCGGCGGTGATGGAGCAAAACACCTACTGCATTTCGTGCATGGAGTGTGTGAAGTCGTGCGAAGAGGAAAACGTCACGTTACGGATGCGTCCCTGGGGCGAGGATTTGCTCTCGTTCGATCGCCCGCGTGCCGACGAAGCCTATCTCGCGCTGATCATGCTCTCGCTCACGGGTTTCCACGGGCTGACCATGACTGCGGCGTGGGGTTCGCTGGTCGATCGCGCGCGTGCGGCGTTCAGCTTGAGCGAAGCCGCTGCGTTTTCGATGGGTATGGTTGCGGTCATGGTCGGGCCGGTGCTGCTGTATGCCGGCGTGGTGTGGGTCTCGCGGCTGGCGGGCGGAGACCGCAGCAGGCCCTACCGCGAACATTTCATCCGTTACGCCTACGCGCTGTTGCCTATCGCTCTTTTCTACCATCTCGCCCACAACAGTGAGCATCTGCTCATGGAGGGGCAACGCATAGTCGCCCTCGCTTCTGATCCGTTCGGATTCGAATGGGACTTGTTCGGAACCGCGAGCTGGGATCTCGGCCCGATGGTCAGCGTTACCACGCTGTGGGTGCTGCAGGTGCTGCTCGTGCTGGTCGGGCACGTTTACAGCCTGTGGATCGCTCGCGACGTGGCCGGACGGCTCCATCCCGGCGCCGCGGCCGCGCGCGCGAGCCAGTTACCGCTGTTGGTATCGATGATCGCGTTCAGCGTGATGAGCCTGTGGCTGCTCAAACAGCCGATGGCGATGCGGATGAGCTGGATGTGAGCCGGAGGGACATATGAAGGAACTGGGCAACATCGGGCTTGCGGACGTCACCGCGGCCTACAACAGTGCAGAAGGCGATCTGTGGGAGCTCATCATGGGCCAGCAGATCCACATCGGAGGCCTCAAGGCTTCACTCGATCTCGTCGCGCGCGCGGGCATCGTGGCGGGCACGAAGGGCATCGATCTCGGTTGCTGCAACGGCGCGGGGATGCGCGCGCTCGTCAGGTTCAGCAACGTCGCGTCCATGGTCGGCGTGGACGCGACAGATGGTGTGGTGGAGCGCGGTCGGCGACGTACCGCGGAGGAGGGTCTCGCAGACCGAATTCGCTTCGTGCTCGCCGATGTTTGCGACAGCGGACTGCCGGTCGGCGGTGCGGATTTTGTTTGGGGCGAGGATGCGTGGTGCTACGTCACCGACAAACCAGGACTGATTCGTGAGGCGTCACGTTTGCTGCGTCCCGGCGGGACGGTGGCGTACACGGATTGGGTCGAAGGTCCAGCGGGGCTTTCGTCGACGGAGGCAGATCGTTTTCTCGGCTTCATGAAGTTCCCGACTCTGGAGAGCATTCCAGGCTACGCGAGCTGCCTCGAGCGCAGCGGCTGCCGCGTCGATGTCGCTGAAGACACTGGCCGGTTTCCCTCCTATATGGACCTCTACATGGACATGCTCGAGATGCAGCTCACGTACGACGCGCTACGCATCCTCGGCTTTGACATGGCGATGATGGAGGCGATGGCCGGCGAGATGACCTTCCTGCGCGAACTGGCGCACGCGGGAAAAGTCGTGCAGGGGCGTTTCATCGCGCGCAAGAAGTAGGCGCCGATGCTGACGAGCTGGGTGTTTCTCATCGCCGCGATCTTGCTGGAGGTCTGCGGCACGACTTCGATGAAGCTCTCCGACGGCTTTGCGAAGATGGTGCCGTCGGCGCTGATCTTCGTGTTCTACGCGCTCAGTATGGTCTGCTTGACGCTTGCCGTGAAGCGGATCGACATCAGCATTGCCTACGCGGTGTGGTCGGGCCTCGGCACGGCAGTCGTCGCCGTCATCGGAGCCGCGTGGTTCGGCGAGCCGCTCGGCACCATCAAGGTCGGTGCTCTTGTGCTGATCGTGATTGGTGTGGCGGGGGTGAATCTCGGCCGCTGAAAGCGCGGGAAGTCCCGCCACGCTAAGCCCTCTACCCGGCGTGCCTGCTTTGAAACCAGCGAGGTCCGGTTACCAATCTATATGTCCCATATAACGCGACTGGTATCGTGAACAGTCCCACCATAGGGAAGAATAAGCCCGGTATGGCGAACACGCTGATAAAGAATATCGTACCACCCTTGCCAAGTGCTCCTTGATTTTCAGTATACAAGAAGCCCTGTACCGCCCTGCAGCTCGGACAAACAGTTGCGTCTTCGCTTATGAGTGTAGCGCAAAAAGGACACGGTTCTGCATTCGGATTGATTCCCCTCGGAACAGGAGCGCCGCATTTGGGACACGACACAGCGGAGTCCGAGATTTCGTTGCTACAATCCTTACATTCGATTAACGCCATTCTGCACCCCCCAATTGATATTTTTTTAACTAAGGAGAGTTGGCTCTGCAAGCTCCCTTCGAAGCCTATCTCGCGCTGATCATGCTTTCGCTCACAGGTTTTCACGGGCTGACCATGACTGCGGCGTGGGGTTCGCTGGTTGATGGCGCGCGTGCGGCCTTCAGCTTGAGCGAAGCCGCCGCGTTTTCGATGGGGATGGTCGCGGTCATGGTCGGGCCGGTGCTGCTGTATGCCGGCGTGGTGTGGGTCTCGCGGCAGGCGGGCGGAGACCGCAGCAGGCCCTACCGCGAACATTTCATCCGTTACGCCTATGCGCTGCTTCCGATCCCTTCGGATTCGAATGGGACCTGTTCGGGACCGCGAGCTGGGATCTTGGTCCGATGGTCAGTGTTACCACGCTATGGGCGATCCAGGTGCTTCTTGTGCTGGTTGGGCACGTGTACAGCCTGTGGATCGCTCGCGACGTCGCCGGGCAGCTTCATCCCGGCGACGCGGCCGCGCGCGCTAGTCAGTTACCGATGTTGCTGTCGATGATAGCCTTCAGCGTGATGAGCCTGTGGCTGCTCAAGCAGCCAACGGTGATGCGGATGAGCTGGATGTGAGACGGAGGGACGCATGAAGGTTCGTCGGATCACTTGATCGGCCAGCCCCCGGGCAGCGGTGCATATTTCTGACCAACGAGTCCGAATTTCCGTGACACTAGGTGGCGAGTGGTTTAGTGTTGCCGGGTGTCGATGGGGATCTCCACGCCTGCGCAGTACGCAGTACGGGCGTTGGTCTGTCTCGCCGGCCGCAGCGCTTCGACGACCATGCGGGTGCGCGAGATCGCCGACGCCGAGGGTATTCCCTACGCCTTTCTCGCCAAGCTGATCCCTCAGCTTGTCCAAGGTCGCCTGCTGGATTCCTTCAAAGGCCCCAACGGCGGGGTAAGGCTGGCCATCCTCCCTCACAGCATCACAATTCTTAACGTGATCGAGTGTATCGAGGGGCCGGAATCGCTCACCCAGTGCTTCCTCGGCCTACCCGCGTGTTCGGAGGTTGCGCCATGTCCAGCTCACGACGAGTGGAAAGGTATCAGGGAGGGACTATTGAGGCGGCTTCGGGCGGCCTCGATCGCCGATCTGGCGGTTATTTCTCAATCCCGGCGCCAAAAGGGTTGACCTAGGCCTAGATAGGCGAGTAAAAGGTCTTAAATTCGACGTCCTAGAAGGGGGGGTTGTGAGGAATCGATCGTGTACCGTTTCGTTCGGCTTGGTTTTAGCGACCACGGATGTTGTCGGCTACGACCGCTTCGCCTTCCTACCGACCCGCTCCCGCCCGAAAGCGGCGCGGCTTTCGCGGCACTCCAACGATTCGCAGTTCAACACGAGGGATCCTCTTGTCGGGTTCGAGACCCGGCCGGTTGGACAAATCGGAGGTTAAGAAGATGGATCGACTTTCGAGACGCGGCTTCTTGAAGATCGCAGGATTGACCGGGGTGGCGGGCGTAGTCCTTTCGTCACCGGCTTACGCATTTTTGAAACCGATCGTGGGGGTGGAGAATCCACTGGATGTCTACCCGGATAGAGATTGGGAGAAGGTGTATCGGGATCAATACCGCTACGACTCCTCGTTTACATTCGTCTGTTCCCCGAACGACACGCACTCCTGCCGGGTGCGGGCGATCGTACGAAACGGGATCGTCACGCGGACCGAACAGAATTATGACATCCAGAAGTATCGAGACCTCTACGGCAACAAAGCGACGATCAATTGGAATCCTCGCATGTGCCCGAAAGGGTTCACTATCGCGCAAAGGATCTACGGTCCGAACCGCCTCAAGACGCCGGTCGTACGCAAAGGTTGGCGAGAGTGGGCGGAAGCCGGCTACCCCTATCTAACTCCTGAGCTCAAGACCAAGTACAAGTTCGACAGTCGCGGAACCGATCAATTGCAACCCGCGCAGTGGGACGACGCGATGAAGCTGGTGGCCGGCGGGTTTGTGGCACTTGCGAAGCAGTACAGTGGTCCACAAGGCGCCAAGCGCCTGCTCGCCGAGGGCTACCCCCCCGAGATGGTCGACCGGCTGGAGGGAGCGGGCACCCGCACCCTGAAGTTCCGCGGCGGAATGGGCCTGCTTGGAGTGATGGGCAAACTCGGGATGTACCGCTTCTCTAACATGATGGCGCTGGTCGATTCGCATGTTCGTGGTGTCGAGGAGAAAGAAGCTAAGGGTGGCCGCAGCTGGGACAACTACACCGAGCACGGCGACCAGGCACCAGGCCATCCTTTCGTGCACGGTCTGCAAACCTCCGACTGCGACTTCAACGACCTGCGTAATACCAAACTCCACATCCAGTGCGGCAAGAACTTGGTTGAAAACAAAATGCCCGACTCGCACTGGTTCATTGAATCGATCGAGCGGGGGGCAAAGGTCGTCGTGATTACTCCGGAGTACAGTCCGCCGGCGACAAAGGCCGACTACTGGATTCCAATCCGGCCGTCTTCCGACGCGGCGCTGTTTCTCGGCGTCACCAAAATTCTGATGGACAGCGGCCGCTACAATGCTTCGTTCGTCAAGGAATTCACCGACTTCCCGCTTCTCATTCGCACCGACAACCTGGAGCGGATCAGTGCCGCCCATGTCTTTGCCGACTATCAGCCGGGGCTAAAGGCGGACGGTCCGAGCTTCGCCGAGCAGGGTCTTACCCGCGAACAGTATGAGAAGCTGGGAGACTATGTGGTCCGCGATGCGGGCGGCGAGTTCAAGGCCATCACGCGCGACGACGTCGGCACGGGAATGAAGAGCCGCGGTATCGATCCGGTCCTCGACTGGAAAGGAACGGTGAGGCTCGCCGACGGTACGAAAGTCGAAGCCATGACGGTTTGGGAGGCCTACAAGATACATCTCAAGGACTACGACATCGACAGTGTAGCCGAGATCACGCAAGCCCCGAAAGCACTCATCGAGCGACTGGCCGAAGACATCGCCACCACCGAACCGGTGGCGGTTCATGTCGGCGAGGGAATCAATCACTGGTTCCATGCCACCCAGGTGAATCGAGCAACCTATCTGCCGCTGATGCTTACGGGCAATATCGGCAAACCCGGTGCCGGCTCCTTTACTTGGGCGGGCAACTACAAAACCGCCAACTTCCAGGCCTCTCCGGAAGTAGGTGCGGGGCTCGGCACCTGGGTAGCCGAGGATCCGTTCCACCCCGATTTGAGTAGTCGCACTAAGGGAAAGGATGTCCCGATCGCCAACCATGCGCTCGACGAGAGTTCTGCCTATTGGCCGCACGGAGACCATCCGCTAATTGTCGACACACCCAAGTATGGTCGCAAGGTCTTCACCGGCGACACGCACATGCCGTCACCGACCAAGGCGTTTTTCTACACCAACGTCAATCACATCAATAACTCTAAGTGGGCATACAACGTCATCAAAAACGTCATCCCCAGGGTTGCCATGATCGTGGGGAACGACCTCGAACTGAACGCGAGCATCGAGTACTCAGACGTTGCTTTCCCAGCCAACTGGTGGATGGAGACCGAGACCCACGAGATCACGTGTTCCTGCTCCAATCCCTTCTTGCAGATCTGGAAAGGGAGTATCAAATCGCAGTTCGATTCGCGTGACGACGTGCTGATTCTGGCCGGCCTGGCAGAGAAACTCGGCGAGCTGCTCGGCGATGGTCGTTTTGCAAAATACTGGAAGTTTGCGCTCGAGAAGAAGACGGAGGTCTACATTCAAAGACTGCTCGACGCTTCGGTGACGACCTCGGGTTACAGGTTTAAGGACATCATCAAGGGCAAGCACGGCGAGCCCGGCGCGGCGCTTATGCTTTTCAGGACGTATCCGCGCATTCCGTTCTGGGAGCAGATACACGAGGCCAAGCCGTTCTTCACCGACTCGGGTCGCTTGCATAGCTACTGCGATATACCCGAGGCACTCGAATACGGCGAGAACTTTGTCGTGCACCGCGAGGGGCCCGAGGCGACGCCGTACCTACCCAACGCGATTGTATCGAGCAACCCGCTGGTGCGGCCTGAAGACTATGGAATTCCGCTCGACGAAATGGATGGTGAGGCGCGCCATGTGCGCAACGTGAAGATGGCTTGGGCCAAGGTCCGCAATACTAAGAATCCACTTTGGGAGGACGGCTTCCATTTCTATTGCGTGACACCGAAGACCAGGCACACCGTCCACTCCCAATGGTCCAACGTGATGTGGAACCGGGTGTGGGCGAGCAACTTCGGTGACGCGCTTCGCGAAGACAAGCGGCTGCCGGACTCGGGGGACCACCAACTCCACATCAACCCCAAGGCCGCCAGGGATTTGGGGATCAGCGATGGGGATTGCATCTACGTGGACGCGAACCCTGCAGATCGCCCCTACAAGGGTGCCGACCCCAAGGACCCGTTCTACAAGGTTGCGCGTTTGATGTTGCGGGCTAAGTACAATCCCGCGTATCCGTATCACGTGGTAATGATGAAGCACGGGACGTGGATAGCTACGGAGAGGACGGTCAAGGCCCACGAGACACGTGAGGATGGACGAGCCTTGTCGGAGACCGGCTACCAAGCCAACTTCCGCTACGGGTCGCAACAGAGCATCACGCGCGAGTGGGCGATGCCCATGCACCAGACCGACAGCCTTTTTCACAAAGCCAAGGCAGGCATGAAATTCATCTTCGGCGGAGAGGCCGACAACCATTACATCAACACTGTCCCCAAAGAGACGTTGGTGAAGATTACCAAGGCCGAGGACGGTGGGCTGAACGCGAAGGGCAAGTGGCAGCCGGCCACGACTGGTCACACACCTGACAACGAGAGCGAAGAAATGGCCACGTACTTGAGGGGCGGATATGTCAAATCCTGATAGAGAATTCGATGCCGACGATCCGCTGGCGTTGGTTCCTGCGGTCATGGACATGCCAATGGACGAGGCGTCCTACCGGCAAATGGCCGAAACGTTTGTCGAAGAGTACATGTTGCTCGGATTCTCGGACGAGAAGATTATCGGGCTTTTTCACAACCCGTTTTATCGGGCCACCCATGAAATCCTGAAAAGCAAAGGCGAATCCTACGTAACGGAACTCATTAAGGGGGTACGCAATGGCTGAAGTGTACAACTGGCAACTCGGCCGCAACATGGAGTATCCGTATGAGGAGCGCCATTCGAAGCGACAGTTTGTAGCGGTCTTCAACACCAATCGATGCATCGCCTGCCAAACCTGTTCGATGGCGTGCAAATCCACCTGGACCTTTTCCGAGGGGCAAGAGTACATGTGGTGGAACAATGTTGAGAGTAAGCCCTACGGCGGATATCCTGCCAATTGGGATTCGAAAATTCTCTCGCAGTTGGCCGAGGCTGATCCGGATGGCCAGAAGTGGGAAGAAGATGGAACCTTCAACGGAAAAACGATCTTCGAAGCCGCGCCGAAGAACGAACGCGTTTTAGGTTACCTGCCAACGAACTCCGAGTGGCGTACGCCGAATCTGTACGAAGACACCTCTACCAAGTACAAATCGGCGGGGAAGATCGGGCTCGCCGACGGCGGAGCAGAACTGCCCGCTCACAAGGCGTGGTTCTTTTACCTGCAGCGAATCTGCAATCACTGCTCTTATCCGGCTTGCGTGGCGGCGTGTCCGCGCAAGGCGATCTACAAGCGTCCCGAAGACGGTATCGTCTTGATCGACCAAGAACGCTGTCGCGGCTACCGCAAGTGCATGGAGGCCTGTCCGTACAAGAAGCCGATGTACAACGCGCAGAGCCGGGTTTCCGAGAAATGCATCGGTTGCTACCCGCGCGTGGAAGGCTCGGACCCGCTCACTAACGGTCATCCGATGGAGACCCGCTGCATGGCGGCCTGCGTCGGCCAAATTCGCTTGCAGGGGTTGGTCGATCTCAATGAGGACGGTTCGTGGAAAGAGGACAGGCAGAATCCTCTCTACTACATGGTGAAGGTCGCGAAGGTCGCACTGCCGCTGTACCCGCAGTTTGGCACTGAGCCGAACATCTACTACATCCCGCCACGCTGGGTACCGAGGGAATACCTGACGCAGATGTTCGGACCTGGAGTAGAGGAAGCAATCAACTCCTACCGTGCACCCAGTCGCGAGTTGCTCGCGGTTATGCAGCTGTTTCGGCGCTCGCAGGAAATCGTCTTTCACTACGAGATCAAAGAAGGGAAGAAAGCGTACGAAACGATGGTGCGCGGCGAGAAGTTCACGATGTACAACGACACCGTGATCGCCTACCGCGAGAACGGTGAGGAAATCTTCCGTACCGATGTCGAAGAGCCGGTAATTGCCCGGCCGGCAGAGAGGTCAAACGCGATATGAAACCAAACGCCGGACTTCTATCCGTTGCCGGGGCCGCCCTTGTTGCTGCCTTGGTTGTTTTGATCGTTTCGCCCGTGCGATGCGCCCAAGCCGCAGACCCGACGCCGTTGGAGCGTCTTGAGGAGGCTGGAGATCTCTTACGGGCGCAGAAGGTCAAGGGCGCGCTCCCGACCGAACCTGATGATGCGAAGTGGGATGCGGCATCGGAGTACGAGATTGCTCTGGTGTCTCAGTTCGCGGTCGCGCCGAGTTCGGCGAAACTGAGGCGCTCGAAGATCGGCGTCCGCGCTCTGTACAATGACGGCGAGTTGGCATTTCTCCTGGTCTCGGCCGACGAGACTAAGAACGACGACGTCAGTGCGGCGGGTCATTTCGGAGATGCAATCGCCGTCGGCTTTCCGACCGACTATGGCAAGGACGTTCCCCTTCCATACATCGGCATGGGCAACGCGGGGCGGCCCGTCAATATCTGGCAATGGAAGGCCGCCTGGCAGACCGACATTGACAGTGGGTTTAGGGGCGTCACAGAAGCCTACCCGAACCGTGTGCCTCGTGCCGGACCCATCAACTATGTTGCCGGCAAAGCGGCCGGGTCGCCGCTGTCGCAAACGTCGCACACGAGCCCGGTAGAGAATCTTGTGGCCGAGGGGTTCGGCACGCTGACGTCGACGCCGTCGGCGGGGCTGGAGGGCAAGGGGACTTACAGCGACGGAGCGTGGCGGGTGGTGATGAAGAGACCCCTGAAGCCCAAGGGCGTGGGCGCGCACATACGCGCCTCTGCGGGACTCTTGCCTATCACCTTCGCCGTGTGGGACGGGGCTTCGGGGGAGCGCAACGGCATGAAGGGCTTGACCCGTTGGCGCTTTATGGCGTTCTCGGATGAGATGGCATCGGCGACACAAGCGGCGCCTACTTCTGCGGTTTTGGCCGGTGCGGATCCGGAGAGGGGCAAAGAGCTACACGTCACGCTCGGATGCCCGAAGTGCCACAAGCTTCCCGGTCTAGAGGCGGGCGGACAGGTTGGCCCAGATTTGAGCTATGCGGGGGCGATCCACCGTCCCGAGTATCTGCTGGAATCCATCATCAAGCCCAACGCCATCCTCGTACCGGCACCCGGATATTTTGACCCGGCTACCGGGCTGTCGACAATGCCGAGCTTCTATAACATGCGGGTAGACGAGGACGATCTGGAATCGCCGCTGCTCGTTACCGACGATGATTTTCGCGACATGGCGTCATATCTCTGGTCGCTCAGATGAACGAGATCGCAATCACCTACAAGGTGCTGGCTCTGTCTTTCAACCCACCGACCGAAGAGTTGGTGGCTGCACTGCGGGCAACCGGGTTCTTTGGCGCGGCTCTGCCGGAGGATACCGACGTCGAATCGCTTCTCAGCGAGCATACGCGGGTTTTTTCCCTGACCGTTGCCGGGGGCGTCGCCCCCTACCAGCTGGAGTACGGTGACCCGGGAGCGTTCAGCAAGACCCAACGCATGGCCGACATCGCCGGTTTTCACAAGGCTTTCGGCGTGGAACTGACGGCCCCGGAGCGTATCGACCACATCGGTGCCGAGTTGGAGTTCATGCACTGGCTGGTGTGTAAGGAGGAGCGCGGCACAGAGGTGGGCAAGGACGAGCAGGTTCAGGTCTGCCGAGACGCGGCCACAAAGTTCATGGAAGACCACCTCGGACGATGGGCGCCGTTTTTCGCAGAGCAGCTCTCCATAGCCGCGCGCCACCCGTTCTATCAAGCGCTTGGCGCGGCGCTCGGCGATTTTATCGAGAAAGAGTGCAAACGTCTCGGCGTAGAGCCTGACGTCATCACCATACCCGCGCCGCCGTCTTGCGGGGCCGAATTCGGTTGCCAACTTGAGGAGGAAGCGACGGCCGAAGAGGCGGGCAAGTAGATATGCGAAAGAGACTCCGGCTGGGCCGGCACGGTGGGCTGATTTCAGCGACGGCAACGGATCGGCAACGACTCCAGTCCGCGGAAACCCAGCTGGTCGCGGTAGCGGGGCGTTTCTGCGAGTTCGATCGTCGAGAATCGCTCGAGAAGCGCGCTCAAAGCTTCGTAGCCCTCGGCACGGGCCAACGATGCACCCAAACAGAAATGAACGCCGCTGCCGAAGCTCAGCGGTTCGACCTCGTTGCGCGTGACATCGAGCCGGTCAGGATTCGCGAAGCGTGCGGGGTCACGGTTTGCAGCGCCGAGGATCGTTAACACAGAGTCGCCCGCGGCGAATCCCTGCCCACCGAACTCGATATCCTCGAATGCCGCACGGCCCGTGATCTGGATAGAACAATCGTAGCGGAGCAATTCTTCGACAGCGTTTTTCAGACAACGCGGGTTGTCGCGGAGAATCTGGAGTTGATCGGGGTTATCCAAAAGGGCGTACACCCCGTTGCCGATCAGGTTGGTCGTAGTTTCGAAACCGGCGCCGAACAAAACCAGGCCCATGCCGATGATTTCTTCGTCGGTAAGGCGGTCGCCGGCTTCCTCGGTATCAATCATTGCCGTCAGCATGTCGTCGGCCGGATGAGCGCGCTTTTCGGCTACAAGATCGGCGAAGTAGTCCCGCATCCAGACCGCAGCCTCGTCGGCCTCGGCCAACTGCTCGGTGGTTACTCCGATTTCCAATGTTGCGGTGCTTACACGGATACGGTGGCGAAACTCATGCCTGTCGCCGACGGGGATCCCCAACAACTCTCCGATCACCGTCACCGGTAAGGGGAACGCCAAGGCATCAAGCAGATCGCCGCCTCCGTTTTGCTCCAGCGGATCGAGAAGCCCGTCGATCATCGCGCGCATGCCCGCCCGCAGCTTTTCGACCATACGCGGCGTGAATGCCTTCGAAACAAGTCCGCGTAAACGCGTGTGCTCGGGCGGATTGGCGAACAACAACGAGGTCGCACCGTATTCCAAGGATGTGTGCCCCCGCCAATCACTGCGGCCCGAGGCGGCCATGAACCCTTCCCAATCCTTGCCCAAGCGCGCATCGCGCAGCACCGCCCGGCAGTCTTCGTAGCCGGTGACCACCCACGCACCGATGCTGCTTTTGAACACCGGCGCGGTCTCGCGCAAACGTCTGTATATCGGATAGGGGTCGGCGTGTCCGGCCGGCGTCATCAATTCGGCGAAAATCGTATCAGCGGTTTCGCTCATCCTAAGGTACCTCCGCGCGCGCTTCCTATGCTTTTCGTGGACGTCTTGGCAGTCGAGGCCTGGATGGGCCGTGGCGGCAAGGGCACAGCTACGACGGGCTCAAGTTTTAATGAATAGGATTCATAAACTATGACTTATTCAGATACAAGCGCATGGGAATGCCGATTTTGAACACACACAGTCAAAACGTCACCACGACTCGGCCTGCAGGGCACTGACGCGTTTCAGCAATCCCCTCATTGATCTCGGACAACGGGCGGGTCCCGGCTACGAGCGCGCCGAGATCGAGTTGCCTTTCCTCGTAGAGGGAAACCAACGCAGGGAAATCGCGCAGCGGGTCGGCGGAGCCGTACATTGATCCTTTGATCGATTTTTCGAACAAGAGTAACACGGGTTCAATTTCGAGTCGGTCGCCGAGTTCCGGCAACCCGACCACGACAGCGCGGCCGCCGGGTCGAACCAACGCAAACGCATCCTGCATCGTTTCGGAACGCCCTACACACTCGACGGCGACGTCGGCACCACCGTTCGTGATGGTGCCGATGACCTCCATCGCGTCACTGGGCGCAAGCGCGTCGGTCGCACCTACGGCAAGGGCCATCTCGCGACGTGTGTCGATCGGATCGACAGCGAAGATACGACTCGCACCGGCAATCCGCGCGCCTTGTACGGCTGCAAGCCCTACTCCGCCGCAACCGATTACGACAACCGTCTCGCCGCGGTGGACCTGAGCGGTCTTGGTCGCGGCTCCGTAACCGGTCATGACCGCACAGCCGATCAGGCAGGCGTGTGTAGCGGGAATCTCGCCTTCAATCGCAATCGCCATCGTTTCCGGAACCACCGTGTATTCACTGAACGCTCCCAGAGCCATGAATCTATCGACTCCCTTCCCGTTCCAGGTAAGAGGGCCGGCACCACCGGTGCTCATGGTAATGCCCGCACACAACTGCGGTTGCGCACGCACACACGACGGACACTGTCCGCAGGCCGGGGTCCACGAGAGAATCACCCTGTCGCCGACTTTTAACCGTTCGACCTCGGCTCCGCAGCCATCGACGACTCCAGCGGCTTCATGACCAAGCACCGCAGGGAATACTACATCTTCTCCGCCGTCGATCGCGTGCAGATCGCTGCGGCATATTCCGCAGGCCTCCACCTTAACGCGAACCTCGCCACGTCTGGGTTCAGCCAGGTCGACTTCTTCAATACGAAGAACCCCACCTCGCCGTTCTATGATTGCTGCACGCGTTTTCACAGTGTCAGACTCCCGCTACAAAGGATTGGTCCCGGCTAGTACAGTACGCTAAGACGCAAC
>JAJCZL010000035.1 GCA_029262415.1 Deltaproteobacteria bacterium
TAGCCGAACTTGTTAGGAGCTTGCGTACGACCCTCGGCTTGGTCGAACACGATGCCAAGGGCAACCAGATCGCTTACCGTGCGCGGCTCGACCGAGAGGGTCGCCACCTCCACGGGGCCGAACGTGTCGGCGATGCGGTCAAACCCGGCGACACCATCGCGCTGTCCCCGAAGGTCAACGCCGGCTAGCGCGGGGGGAGGCAGAGCGCGGGGAGCGTGTCTCCATCGCGCCCCGTCCTCTAATTCCTCGCTGCGGCAGGAGAGAACAATGAACGAGTGCACCACCAACCATGCGATCAGCGATGACTTCACATACGTGATGGATCTTACGCGCCCCGAGGGCACACCGATCGCCAGCTTTCCGATCGAGCCGGATTTTGGCCCGGCGTTGGAGTCGGCGCGCTTCGCTGTGGTTCGCGATGAGCTTGGCGATGCCGACACCAATGGCTCGGAGGCGGTCATCAGGCCGCTCTGGGATCAGAACAAGGGAGCGCCGCTTATCGAGGCCGTCGAGGTGCACGGTGGAGCCGAGCAGAGCACAGTCCGCGTTGCCGCGGCTTTGTTCGACGCGATCGCACGCAAAAGGGCCGCGGGGTTGGTCGCGAAAGGCAGGCTCGTCGCCGGAGAGGAGTATGTGTACGCCGTCGCGGCTTATGCGAAACCTCGCGCGGAGCGGCCGGGTAAGGGGGTTCCATTTGTTGCCGTCGAAGTTCCGCAGCCGCTTTCTATCAAAGAGCGGGGGCTTGCCGAGGTCGTAACCGCCGCAGCGGCGGTCTCCTACGGCGACGGCGCCGAAGACATCGCAGTCGTGCTCGCACCCGGTGTCGTGCAAGAGGCGGCGGCGCGTTGCCTCGAGGCCGGCGCGTTGGAAACCGGTGGAATCCTCGTCGGTGAACTCTGCCGCGATCCCGATACCCGCCGGCTGTTTCTAGACGTGCGTGCGCAGATCGAGGCTCCGCACACCGAGGCGCGCGAAGCCAGCCTGACGTTCACGCACGAAACCTGGGCGGCGGTGCGCGGCGCCATCGCCCTGCGCGGCGGATCCGAACTCATGGTTGGGTGGTGGCACTACCACCCCTTCGGCGTGTTCTGCCGAAACTGTCCCGCGGCCAGCCGCCCCGGGTGTGTCTACGGCACAAAATCACTGTTCAGCGAGGACGATGTCGTCGTGCACCGCACGTGCTTTGAGCGCGCCTATCACGCGGCCCTGCTGCTGAGCGATCTCGGCGACGGGCTGAGCGCTTCTTTGTACGGCTGGCGGCGCGGCGTGGTATGCGAGCGCGAGCTTACGCTGACGCCGCCCGTCTCTGCGCAGCTGCACACGACCAGAATTCACAACAACGGAGGTTCTGATGCCTAGAAGAAGACTGCAAGGCGAAGAGTTCAGCGAGGTGCTTGCGGCGATGCTGCGTCACGACGGTGAGGTTACAGCCTCGGGTCTGTACAGCTATTTGCAAGCGGCAAGGACAGCCGAAAGCGTAGATCACTCTTCGCTCGACCGTCACCTGGTCTCCGAGCTCGCCAGACTGGTGAGCCGCGTCCATGAAATCGACGAACGGCACGAGGCGATGCAAGAGCAGATCGCCCGGGTCACATCGACTCCGTGGGTGACCGCCCGCTTTCTCGGTGTCGCCGATACCGCGCTCGGGATGCGGGCCTTGGTCGTGAGCGGCGGCGCCCGTCAGGCGCTCGATGTCGGTCCTGCACTCGCGCTGGAAGACCTCGACAGCGGCGACGAAGTGTTCCTTAGCAGCGAGAAGAACCTGGTGATGGCCAAAGCCGGCGCTCCGGGTTCCGCATGCGGTGAAACTGCAGTCTTCGAGCGCATCGTCGGCGACGGTCGTGTTGTCGTCGCGCATCGCGACGAGACGCTGCTGGTCACGTGTGCGGCAGGCGTCGATCCGGCCGCGCTCAAACCCGGTCAGAAAGTGTTGTGGGATCGCAACAGCAACATGGTGTTGGAAGCGACCGGCCATGAAGAAAGCGAACGTTTTGTTCGCGTGAGCGTGGATGACGTTGACGCGAAGATGCTCGGTGGTCAGCGCGACGCGCTCGAACGGCTGCTCAATGCGTTGGCCAGCCGACTCCTCGATCCGGAGCTCAGCGCCCGCTACGGGGTCAGCGGCCGCCGCGGCGTGCTGCTGAGCGGACCGCCGGGAGTCGGCAAGACGCTTCTGTGCCGGATTGCGGCCGCCGAGATTCAACGCAGGAGCGCGCGTCCGTGCAGTTTCGTCATCCTCAGACCGGCCGAACTCGAGAGCGTTTACGTCAGCGAGTCCGAACGCAACGTACGCGCCGTGTTTGACAGGCTTCGTGAGCTTGCCGAGACCACCACCGTGGTGGTGATGCTCGACGAAGTCGATTCGATCGCGCGTACGCGCGGCAACCATAACGCCCACCACTCCGACAAGACCCTGACGGCGTGGATGGCGGCGCTCGACGGTCACACCGGGCGCGGCGACATTGCGATTGTCGCGACCTGCAACGCCAAGCACTTGATCGATCCGGCGATGCTCGAACGCATCTCCGAAGTCGACATTCATGTGCCGCGGCCCGGGCGTGAAGCGGCGCGCGAGATCTTCGCCGTGCATCTGCCGGGCAATCTCTACTATGCGGGCGAGGCCGCCGGGACGCGTCAGGCGATGATCGATGCGGCGGTGGCGATGCTTTACGAAAGCGAATCTGCTGCGCGGCTGTGCACTCTGCATTTTCGCGATGGTACTAACCGCCAGGTCTACGCGCGTGATCTCGCCAGCGGCCGTTTGATCGAGCAGATCTGTGTCTCGGCGCGCGAGAAGGCCCTGGTTCGGCATTTGGCCGGGTGTGGAGAGGGGATGGAAGTGCGCGACGTGCAACAGGCCGCCGAGGATGCGCGCAGCCGTTTGGCGTCGCAGGTTACGGTACGCAATGCGCGCGATTTAATCGCCGACTTGCCCGAGGACGTCGATGTGGTCCGCATCGATCGGCCGCCGAGCGGCGTCAAGCGGCGCTTCCGCTATCTGAGGGCGGCGTGAGCAGCGCACCGATGCAAAGAATCAATGGCGCCGATATCGAGCTCGGCAATTTTCTCCTCGGCGTGCGTTGCCGGGGTGGTAGCGGGGATATCGCCTCCAAGCTGTTGTTGCGATGTCTGGACGGTACCCCGGCGTGTTCGTTTGCGTCGGGCACCGCGGCGATCGATCCGCAAGACATTGGACGCAAGTACCTGCCCGAGAACGGCGGATCGGTCTACATCGACCTCGAGAAACTCGAAGTATGCATCCCCGAGGTGGTCTCGGCCTACGATCATGTCGCCGCAGTGCACGCGATGCTCAGGAAGGTGCAAGCAGCGATGCGGCGGGCGGCGCCGCTGCTGCCCGAAGGCGTGGTTTTGCAAGTGACTGCGAATAACTCCGATGGGCAATCGCATTCCTGGGGTGCGCATCTCAATTTCTTGGTTCGGCGCAGAACCTGGGAGAATTTGCTGCACCGCAAGACGCACCTACTCGGGGTGCTGGTTGCGCATCAGGTCTCCAGCATCGTCTATACGGGAGCGGGCAAGGTCGGCTCCGAGAACGGCCGCTCGTGGGTGCCATACCAGATCAGCCAACGTGCCGATTTTTTCCAGACGCTGACCGGCGTGCAAACGACCTTCAATCGCCCGCTGGTCAACAGCCGTGACGAGAGCCTCTGCGGCGCGTCGCGCGAACACGCGAGGCTGCACTGTATTTTCTACGATTCCAATCTTTGTCATGTCCCGATGCTGCTCAAGGTCGGCACCATGCAGATCATTCTTACGATGATCGAAGCCGAGGCGCTGTCGTTGGATATGCTGCTCGACGACCCGCTGGCGGCGTTGGTGGATTTCAGCCATGACCCCGGTCTGCGCAAGTGCGCGCGCACGGTCAGCGGCAAATGGTTGACCGCGGTTGAACTACAGATGGCCTTGCTCGATCAGGCGCGATCGTTTGCCGCCGTCGGCGCGCTTGAGGGCGTGGTACCACGTGCCTCCGAGATCCTCGCGCTGTGGGAGGACACCTTGTTCAAGTTAGCGGCGCGCGATTTCGATGCGCTGACCGGGCGTCTTGATTGGGTGTTGCGCCGCCGCTTACTCGAACGCGCGATGCGCGAGCGTGGGGGTATCGTCTGGGACAGTCCGATCGCGAGGATCCTCGATCAAGCCTACGCGTCGCTGAGCCCCGACAGCGGACTGTTCTGGGAGTGCATGGAAGCAGGGATCGTCGAACGGGTAGTCGATGACCAATGTATCGACGCGTTCTGCGTGGGGCCGCCGACCGACACCAGGGCGTGGACACGGGCGATGCTGTTACGCGCGGCCGGATGTGAGCGGGTGGAAAGTGTCGATTGGGACAGACTGGCGATTCGTTCGCGTCGCAGCGGCCGGGTTCGTGACATCCGTCTATCCAATCCTGAGGGCTGCACGCGCGCAGCGATGTTGGCGGCCGGTGCCTGCGAAGACGACACCGACCTGGCCGGGCTCTTGCGTGCCGCGTCGGTGTGTGGAGCCGAGATTTCACTGCGTCCAAGTCCTCGCTACTTGCCGCCTGGTGACCGCAACCTGAACTGAACGACGAAACTGAAAAGACAAGGAGAACACCAATGGAGAAACGTTATCGCAGCAATGAATCGACGGTTTCAGGTGACGGCGCACCCGAGGGTATAGCGCCGTCGGGTTCTTCGGATCCCTTGCAGAGGCTGGCGCGCATGAACAACGGGATGGAGCGGGTGATCGAGCAAACACTGTCAGGCAACAGCGCCGAGTTCCTCGAGCAGGTAAAGCAGGTGGGCGGGCAGTGACCGGCGGGCGTGAGGTAATGTTCGGCCTCGAAACCGAGTACGGGGTCGCCGGCGGCGACCCCGGCCGGCGCGAACAGTCCGAACGGCTGGGCGTCGGTTACCGGTTGCTCGGGCTCGCACGCAGCCGCTACCCCACGCTTAGCGACGGCAGCGCGACCGGCATGTTCATGGCAAACGGTGGGCGCTTTTACGTAGACGCAGGTGAGCATCCGGAAATGTGCACGCCGGAGTGCGGCGAGCCGTGGGAACTCGTCGCCTTTGCGGCAGCCGGCGACCGGATCGTGGCCGGGCTTGCGCGTGAACTCGGTGCTGCGACCGGTGGACCGCCGGTACAGGTTCTCAAGACCAACGTCGATTACGTGAACCGTGAGACCTGGGGTTCGCACGAGTCATACCTATCGACGTTCTCGCCTACGCAGTTTTCGTCGGTGCTGATCCCGCATTTGGTGTCGCGTATTGTCTATACCGGCGCGGGAGGCTTTGACGCGTCCTCTGCGGGCGTCAGGTTCATGGTCTCGCCGCGCGCGCAGTTCACCCGCGTTGCTGCTTCAGGCGGATCGACAAGCCACCGTCCGATCTTTCACACCAAGGACGAGTCCCTCGGAAACGCCGGTTGGCATAGGCTGCACGTGATCAGCGGCGAGAGCCTGTGCTCGGGGATCGGGCTGTTTCTCCGCTTCGGTGCCACTGCGCTGATCCTCAGGCTCGCTGAGCACGGCTTGCTCGACTCCGCCAAGTTCAATCTCGCGCGGCCGGTCAAGGCCTTTTGCACGTTCGCCAACGACTTTTCTTTGTGCGCCGAGGCGGCACTGGAGTCCGGTGAGCGCCGCACCGCGCTCGACATACAGCGGATGTACCTTGAAGAGACGCTGAAGCACGTTGATGCGCCGTTCATGCCGGTTTGGGCCGGCGCCGTGTGTACGGAGTGGGGGCGCGTCCTCGACGGCCTACAGACCGATCCGCGCACTTTATCGACCGAACTAGACTGGCTGATCAAGCGCAATCTGTTCGACACACATCTGCGCGCGCACGGTTATGATCTGCAGACTCTGGCGCAGATGTCGGCGCGAATAGACCGTGCCGTGCGCGCCGGTCTTCGTAGCGAGAACGACTCGGCGGAGAGCAGGCTTCGGCGCTTGCTGGACGACATTCTGATGCCGCTGATCGACAGGGATAACACCCGGCTGCGTCAACTCGAGCTGGCAGGCTTCGAGCGCCGGGGCCTTGATGCGATCGTTGCCTTGCGCAACCAACTCGCCGAACTCGACTGCCGCTTTGGTGAGCTTACCGGCGGTATTTACGACAAGCTGCAGCAAGACGGCCTGCTCGCCGAAGGGCCGGTCGCCTACGAACGCATTGAAGCCGCGATGCATACTCCTCCGGCGTCGGGTCGCGCCCGTGTACGCGGTAACGCGATCGCCGAGCTTGCGGCCCGCGGCCATGCGGCCGCCGAATGGCAGGCCGTATTCGACCATCAGAAAAACCGGGTCCTGGACCTAAGAAATCCCTTTGTGGAGAGCGCCAAGTGGGAAGGATTGAGTTCGCGTCGTCGCCGCCGTCGCGGCGGGACCGATGCGATCGAGGCCGGTTTGGATCTGATCGGCAGGCTTTGAGGCGCGAGTCAGTTACGCGCCGCCGCGAGTTTCGAGCCATCCTGCCAGCGCCGCAAGTCCGAGCCAGACCGCTAACAGAGAGACCGCCATCTGCGTGACAGTGCTCGGCGGCGGCGCCAAGATCGAATACAGGTGTACGGCGACCAGAACCACCACGAGTACCAGCGCAGACTTGGCCGACTTGGCCGACAGCGAGCGCGAAGCGGCGCGGCTGGTCAGCCAAAAATAGGAGAGCACCAGCACTCCGAGCTCAAAGCTCAACGCGACCAGCGGATGATTCCACATTTGCAGGCCGAGCTTGGTCCCCGAACCGGCCAGTGTCAGATCGGGCCGGTGCATCGGCAGGTCGAAGAACCAGTGCGACAAAACCACCAAGCCGACGATTATGCCGTTGCGTTGCGACCCCAGCCAAACGCTCACCGCCACGCCGGCAAGCGCCGCAATCACCGCGGCGCCGAGCAGGCTGTGGGTGTAAGGCATATAGTCGGCGACCAAGGGGTTGGAGGGCAGTGAGTAGTCGAGTGAGGCCCGCTCCAGTCCGACCATCACGAAAGCCGCCCAGAGGATGTCGACGAGTTGAGCCGCTAGGAACAAAACCCACATAGGTAAATGCGGCTCGGTGGTTTTGCCTACAAAAGCGGCTGCGTAATGTCCGGCCAGCATCGTTTTCTCCTTAGTTAGGCTAGCGCCGCCGACTGGTCGCGCGGCTGCGCGATACTAGCGGACCGCCTCGGGGTAGGGTAGCCGCACCATACCTGTGTGGTCGGGATCGAAGGGGGTCAGGTAGATGCCGTCGGGCCCGGGAACCGCCGAGGCGACGTTGCTAACCACCGCGCCGTCATAACTCGCGGCGTAAATGGGAGTCGCACCGTCGCGACTTAGCGCCAGCACACCGGTGCGCCGCGATTGCGGCACCCGGTCTAAGGGCAGGCGCAGCAACAGCGGTTTGATCCACGGGTTGGCATGCAGCCACGTCAGCAGCGTGCTGCGTTGCTTGATCAACCCGATCCAAATGCGTCCGTCGCGGTCGCGGTCCATGCCGTCGGGCATCCCGGCGATACCGTCGAGCACGGTCTCGGCAGTGCCGGCCGCCGGCCCCGCGAGAAAAAAACGAGTGATGCGGAAGTGCGGCGTCTGGCTGACCAACAGCGAACTCTCACGTGGCGAACCCGGATGCAGGTCGTAGAGAACGCCGTCGATGAAGTTGAAGCCTTCGGCAATCAAGCGGGTGGTGCCGGTTTCGAGATCATGACGCCACAGTCTGCCGTTTCGCGCCAGCGCAACCGCTTCAGCTACGGCGCCTCCGCCCATCGATGCACCTTGGTACGCGAACGGTTCGGAGAAATAGATGCGCCGGCCGTCTGCGGAAACTTCAAGATCGTTGCAGAAGGCGAGGGGACGGCTGTTGTCACTGCCTTGTTTGGTCAGTTCCGGCGCCGTAGTGTCGGCGTCTGCGTAAACGATGGGGTGGTCGTAATCGATTTCGGTTGAGGGAACGCGCAGTACTACCGCTTCGACGCTGCGTCGTTCGATGTCTAGGCGGTACAACCCCACGGCTTCGTCGGCGTCATAGGTCCGGCCGTACAAACGCGACGCGCAAAAGTACAGGTGCGCATCATCGCCCGGTGCCTCGTGCATCCCGCTGGGCATAAGCGGTGGGTCCACGAACGGTTCGGCCGCGTGGGTGTCCAGCGCGACCGCCCAGATGCGTCCGTCCATTGCCGTCACCAGGGCGCGTTTACCGTCGGCGAGAAAAACCACGTCGTCGTGTCCGGGTAACGACGAGGGAAACACTTCGAGCGAAGCCGCGAATTGATTGGAGCGATCGACCGCAGCCATGGCACGGGCCGTCGCCTCGCCGAACACCACTGCCTCGGCCGGCACGATCTCATCGCGAGGCGCGGCGGTCACCCACCACGCGGTCACCAGCAGTAAGAATGCGATCGATACGAATCTCATCGGTGGTGTGTCCTTTCAGCGTCCTCGCTAGGCCGGCGGGTCTTGCGGCGGCACCGGCGCGGCCGTGAACTACATGTGGCCCTAGGGATATACGAACGCTTACCTATTGGCCAAAGCGACTCTTCCGTCGAAGCGGTGGCGTCGCTTTGCCGGACCTGCTTTCTTGGAGACGATGGTAGCGAGACTTCTGCTAATCGCGCTATGCGGCCTTGTCGCTGTCGTTACTGTAGGAGCTGCTGAGGTGGCACTGCGAGCGGTGGGCAAGTTTAATCCACCCCCGCACCCGTTGGTTTGCAGCCGGCCCGATCTATACCAACAGCACGATCCTTACGGGTACCGGCTGTGGCCCGCGCGGCGAATCTCTTATGAGTATCCGAAGAACAACCCGCGCCGTCTGACCCTAACCTCCAACCGCGACGGCTTTCGTAGCGCAAGAGAGTTCGATTCGGAAGACGACGGCCGTAGCCGCATCATGATCGTCGGCGACTCTTTCGTATTTGGCCAAGGGGTTGAACAAACCGAGAGATTCAGCAACCGCCTGGAGGAGCTGGTACCTGAGTGGCGGGTCGACAATCTCGGCATGCCCGGCTTCGGCGCCGATCTCATGTTGCGGGCATTCGAGCAAGTCGGACTCGACGCTCGCCCCGAAGTCGTCGTCTTGTCGATATACACAGACGACTTCCGGCGCGTTGATCCGTTATATTCGGGCGCCGGTTTTCCCATACCGCGCTACGAACTCCGAGAGAACGGCTTGGTGAGTGTCGCCTACCCGAAGCGGAAACTTGTAGACAACTTGCACGTCTGGCAATTGGCACGGCGGGCTTTGCAGGAGGTCACCGACTCCGCATGGAAACTCAACTCTGCCATTCTCGACCGCTTCGGCGAGTTGGCACGCGACCAAGACATCTCTCTTGTCGTGATCTTCCTACCGGGCAGAAACGATATTGAGCGAGACAGGAAACGCAGCGCATGGCTCGGTGCATACGCAGCCGAACATCGCATCCCCTTTCTTGATCTGACCGGCCCGATTCACAGTGCCGGGACCGACGAGGTGTTCATCGAGAGAAACTCGCACCTAAACTCACGCGGACACGAGATAGTGGCGCGCCATTTGCGGGGAATCCTCGCGCAGGTGCTCGCCGAAAGGCGAGACCGTGCCGTTCCCGGCTTGGGCCCGGCCGGCTAGCTTCCGCGAGCTGAAACCGCGCCACATTCCGCGCGGAATGTGGATAACTCGGCGCAAAGTACACCGGCGGTACGATGATCGGTCCGCTCAGTCACTTGTGCAGAGCTTTCCTAGGTCCAACTCCGACGACCCAACCACTCGCCCGTGAATAGGCTAGGCCTGCAAAATACTGCCCAACCGAGAACGGATGAGGACCTCGGCTTCCGACATGATACGGTCTATCAGTTCCTTGCAGGTTGGAATGTCGTGTATGAGTCCGGCGACCATTCCGCACGACCACGCGCCGGCGTCCATGTCGCCATCTGTCATCACGCGTGGATAGACACCCGCGACCTCGCCCATGATGTCTTCGAACTTGAGGTCCTTGCCGAGACGCTTTTCTTTCTCGAGCAGACGCTCGACGGCCCCGTTCAACAGCACACGCTCGGTGTTGCGGAAAGGCCGCATGATGAGCCGGGTGTCGAGTTCGCTGGCCGCCACAATGGCCTGCTTTACGTTTTCATGTACAGGCGCTTCTTTGGTCGCAATGAAGCGCGTGCCCATGTTTATGCCCTCGGCACCCATCGCCAGCGACGCCACCAGCGAGCGCGCGTCGGCCATGCCGCCGGAGGCGACAAATGGGATTTCCAACTCATCGGCGGCGCGCGGGAGCAGGATCATGTTTGGAATGTCGTCTTCGCCGGGGTGCCCCCCACATTCGAAGCCGTCAATTGATGCGGCGTCGCAGCCGATCCTCTGAGCCTTGAGTGCGTGGCGAACCGATGTGCACTTGTGGATCACTTTGACGCCCGCGTCCTTGAGGGAGGGCAAGTACTCTTGCGGGTTGTTGCCGGCGGTTTCGACAATCTTGATGCCGCCCTTGATGATCGCTTGAACATAGCCGGGATAGTCGGGGGCCTGGACGATGGGAAGGAACGTCAGGTTTACGCCGAAGGGCTTGTCGGTCATCTCGTGACAGCGCGCAATCTCGTTCGCAAGGTCGGCCGGCGTCTTTTGCGTAAGCCCGGTGATGATGCCCAGGCCGCCGGCATTCGAAACCGCGGCTGCGAGCTCGGCGAAACCTACGTAGTGCATGCCGCCTTGGATGATTGGATGCTCGATACCAAGGAGTTCGGTGATTCTTGTTTTCATGCACTACCAACTACCGCCTAATCCCGGCAGACGGAAGCGAACCCAGCCCCGCACACGGATCGGCGTTTCGCGCTCTCCGCCCGGTTTTCCGTGCGGCTCCACAGGCCCAGCCGCGAGTTAAAGAATCACTTGAGGAATGGTCGTATCGCAGAGGTTCGACGATACCGGCGAGCTTCGGTGGCGCGTAACGCGCGCTTCTCGAATGATGCCTACGCTGAGTGTTCCTAGATATCGTGACAGGTGAGACACAGGCTGCTGCCGTTGTTGCTTATGCGCAATTCGCTGCCGCGGCCGGAGGCGTCGTGGGGGAGGTGACACGAGGAGCATTCCACCTTTGAGTCTATCAACAGGTCTTCGGAGATGTTGCCTCCAAGACCACTGGGAGTGGTAGTTGGATCGAAGAGTCGCACTCTGGAGCGAGGATTCAGGGTGTTGTACCGGACTTCGACCGGATGCCCACCCATCGAGCCGAACGAGGCCGGTTGTTGCCACGACCAGTCGTTGAATCCGACATCGTCCTTGTGAATCCGCGCGCTCGAACCGTCGTGGCAAGACAAGCATTCTCGCGAAGTCAGGCGTGCATGGTCCGGTCTGCGAGTGCGGGTGCCGCCGGTCTTGTAGGCGTCGGCGAACGCTACGACCGGTCGATTGTCCCACGAGAGCGAAGCGGTAACTTTGCCGTTGCCTGTCGACGCACTACTCAGCGAGAATGTTGAAATGACGATCGCAACTGCAAGCACGGTGATTGTGCGTTGAGTGCTGTGCGACCGCTGTACTGTGCTCATTGTTTTTAGTCCCGCGAAGAAGCGCACGAGCCTTCTCGAAGGACTCTAGCCGCGCATACTTGGCTGCCTACCCGAACACGGGAGAAGCAAGAGTCAGGCCGCAGTGTCGAAATGTATGCAGGCTGTTATGCTGCGTGCGTGAGAGAACGTCGGAGGTGGCTGGTTCGATTACAATCGAGGGGTGTTAGCGGACGCGATATACGCGTACGCACCCTCGCAGTTGCCGAATGGAGTTAACACTTGCGTTGCGTAGTGAGTGTTGTTCGGGCACCACGGATGATAAATATGTGTCGCAGTGGTATGGGTGGCAACACCTCCGCGGCGTTTATCCCAACGCCCGCTGTAGATACGTCCGCAGCCGCCGCCAAGGCTTAGGCGAAGTCAGTTCGGTGCCAGCACTTGCTGGTAGACCCGCAGCAGGTTTCCGCCAAGTACGTTGCCGACCTCGTCGGCATCCAACCCCTTGCGTCCGAGCCGATCCGCGATGCGCGGAAACTCGCGGTAGTTTTGCACGACGGGCCGGTAGTTCGCGTCCATGTCGGTACCGATCGCCACGTGGTCTATGCCGAGTAGGTCGATCATGCGCAGGATTTCATCGATGTAGTCATCGAAACTCGCCAATGCGACACCGGCGGGCCACGCGGCGACGACACCGCCCGCGCGGGTTACGGCGAGAGCGTGCTCACGGCCGAGCAGGCGCGGGTGGTTGTAGCTCTCGCTTGCGAGGTGGCTGTGCGAGATCACTACCGGCGCGCCGGTAAGATCGAGCACGTCGCGCGTTACGTCCCAGGTTGCGTGCGCGAGATCGATGACCATGCCGAGCCGATTCATCTCGCGCACGACATCGGCGCCGAAGCGGGTGAGCCCACCGTGGCGAGCCGGTTCGGTCTGAATGTCGCCCAGTTCGTTGACTCTGTAGTGAACCAACGTGATCGAGCGCGCGCCGCCGTCGTAGACTTCTTGCAAACCTTCGAGGCGGCCCTCCAGGAAATCTGCGCCCTCGCAGCTGATGACGATGCAGAGGTCGGACTCGCCCGCTGAACGCAACTCGGCGGCGCTGCGAACAATCCGACGGCCTTCGCCGGCGGCTATGCGCAGCAAGCCGCGCATCTGACGGCGATGATCCTCGCCCGCTTCACCCGGTGCGAACTCGCGCCCCGCGCAAATCCCGGTCTCAGAAAGCGTGAGTACTTGCATGTCGCCGACGGTCGCGAACGCGGTAACGCCGACGCCGCCGGCCTCGAGGTCGGAGAACGCGGTGTCGGTGTCGGGCGCACCCATCAGGCGAATGAACGGTGCATCGAGGGGTAGGTCGAGCAGAAAGCAGCGCCCGGGGTGGGCGTGCGCGTCCATCCAAATCTGCCCGGCGGCAGGGCCTGGATAGACCCGCCCGTCATCTGCAGGCAGCGGCGGCAACGGGCTACTAAAAGGAGAGGGCGGAGCGGCGGCAGCACCACAACTACAAAACATCGGCGAATCCTCCAGCGCGTACTTTAGCCGCACGCTGCGGCTATTGCTCCCCCTGCGCACAAGGCACTAATCCGCGCCGCTGCCTTGTCATTACGCCCTGGAGGAATACCCTGGATGACCATGGCGACGACTGTCACAAACAAAACACGCAAGGCTTTGAGCATCCCGCTAAGCCACGGCAAGAAGCTGTTTCTCAGTCCCGGCAAGAGCGGCGAGATAGCCTCGAATGATCTCGAGACCGCGCCGGTAAAGGCGCTGGTCGAGAGTGGCGCGATCGAGGTCGTCAATGCGCGTGGCTTTGCCGGGAGCGGTTCCACCAGTAGCAGAGGCAGGGCTTCCGAGGGCCATTCATCGGGCGGCGGCCCCAGGCGCAGCGGCGATCGCTAGGTCGCCCGCACAAAAAACTTCACTCCCCGCGCAACAGCGCTAGCCGTTTAAGCGCCCCCCATAACAACAATCCAAAGACAATGTGGACCGCGATCACCGCAGGCCAGCCGCTTATGTAGATGAGGTTGTTGGCCAAGCGGCTGCCCGCAAACGGCCCTCCGTTAAAAGCCAGGCCACGCGTCCCGGCTAAAGCGTTCGCCCATGCCGGCAGCGTGAAACCCCAGCCGGTCACGAGCGCAGACCAAAACAGAATACGGCCTTGCCGTTCGCTCAGGGTAAGCAATGGAGCGAGCGCGGCAAGGCCCATCAGCAGCAGGCCGTTGGTGATGCCTTCGAGGTGCGCCATATTCCACGCGCGTGCTTCACCGGGAATTTTCACGTCAATAGCCGGGATGAGTGGGAACAGCACCACCTCACCGAGCAGCATGAACATGAACATCCAGCCGACCAGCACTGCAGTGATCCAAAGTCCGGCGCCGTTGGCGACCAGTAGTACGCGAGTTCTTTCGTTCATGCTTCCCCCAAATGTTTGCTGAAGAATGCGAGCATGCGCTCCCAGCTATCGGTTGCTGCTGCGTCGTCGTAACCGACGTGCATTGGCGAGACGGCTCCAAAACTCTTAAGCAACCCCGCTTCGTGCTGGTTCATGAAACTGTGCCCGATGCCGGGATAGATCTTTACATCGTGCTCGACGCCGATCTCGCTGAGTAGTTTCTCGAGCCGGCGGCCCTGTCGGGCAAACATCATGTCGCGTGCGCCGTAGCCGGCGACGACCGGGCAGACGCCTGCCAGATCGGCGGCTTTGCGCGGGACGTCTCCGTAAAACGTCGCGGCGGCGCCGACCTTAGACGTCACGCCGTAAGCCAGCGCGAAGCCGCCGCCCATGCAGAAGCCGACGACACCCACCCGTGAGCCGTCTACTTCGCCGCGCTCGGCTAACCAGTTGTGCACGGCGTCGAGGTCGCCGAACAAGCGGCCCGAACGTCGCTGCAGTTCGATAAACGCCCGTGCGATACAGGCAGGCCTGAATCCCGCGCCAAATAGGTCGGGAGCGAGAGCGACGTATCCATGTTCGGCAAAGCGCCGCGCAATCCGGCGGATGTCGTCGGTAAGCCCGAAAATCTCATGTAACACTAGGACTGCCGGCGCGGGCCCGAAGGCAGCCTCGGGCAAGGCCAGCGAGGCTGCGATGTCGCGTGCTTCACCGCCCTCAGTGGTGACCTGTATCGTTACTTCTTCGCTGTCGATCATGTCCGCCTCGGAGCCGTCATCGCGATGTTCAGGGTGCCGGCTCCGGGTTTGAGCGCAGCGCAGCGGTGACGGCATAGGCGAGTTGTATGCTCCAACACACGGTGATCCCAGCCCCGACCAACCAACCGTAGGTTTCAGCCGAATAGAAAGCGGCGAGTACGGTCGACGCGCCCGCCGCGGCGAGTATGCCGAGCAGCGGCCAGAGGCCGCCGCCGCGCGAGATCAGAAAAACTCCGGCTGCGAGCCCGGCGGCCAACAGACACCAAAACTTTGTCCACACCGGGTAGGCAAGAACGCCCAATCCCAGTGCGGCATCTAGATCGGTGGTGAGTTCGAGCAGGATCATGTTCTCGACGGCATCCGCAACCCCCGCGGTGATGCCCAAGCCGGTAAGCAGCAACCAGATGCGCTGTTCGCTCTCGCGGGATGCCGCCAGAAAGAACAAAGCGACGAACGATCCATAGGCAGCGGCGAATCCGAAATCCACGTAGTTCGCTCGGTCCATCGCTGCGATCCGCGAGGCGCGTGCAGGATCCTCGCTCGCTCCGAATACTGCAAGCAGGTCGGCTCGCGTGCGCGCCATCTCGAATGCGTACACCGGTTCGCCGTACCCCGGCGCATAACCCGCGCCCTGGCTTGGGAACATCGGCATCAAGACAGCGGCCAGTGCGACCACCAGCAGGCCGGCGACGACGGTTGCCCGCCAAGCGTTTCGGATGTCATCCTTAGAAGGGCGGTGTGTAGAATTGTGCATCGTGCGCATCCTAGCACGCCGGGCGGCGGCGTGAATCAACGCCACCAGGCTGCTGTCGGTGGCTCAGAGCACCGAGGCAATTTCGGCATGTGCGCGCCCGGTGGGCAGGTCGACCTCGATGGCGCTTGTCCGAAGAGGATCGACTCGGCCTACTCGACGTCTTAGGGAAGCTCTGCACAAGTCTTTCAAAATGAGAGTAAGTACGTAAGTCGAGCGACTCGTGAGGAGGTTGGGCGATGGGTGAGCAGCGTAGGTTCGCGTCGGTAGCGTGGAGTCAGAAAGGAAAGGTAACGCGCCGGGAGCGATTTCTCGCCGAGATGGACGCG
>JAJCZL010000036.1 GCA_029262415.1 Deltaproteobacteria bacterium
GCCGCCGCCGTTGCGACGAGGAGTGCCTGCGGGTCGGCGTTGCCGACATCCTCGGACGCCGCGATGACCACCCGGCGAGCGATGAATCGCGGGTCCTCGCCCGCTTCCAGCATCCGGGCCATCCAGTAGATGGCCGCATCCGGATCGCTGCCCCGCATGCTCTTAATCAGTGCGCTGGCGGCATCGTAATGCTCGTCGTCGCCGTACTGGATCGCTTTCTTCTGGATCGACTCTTGCGCGACGGCGAGGGTGAACACCGGGTCCGTCTCGCTCAGCGACAGCACGCCGATTTCCAGCGCGGAGAGCGCTCGCCGCGCATCGCCGTCACAGACGTCCGCCAGGAACGCAAGGGCCTCCGCGTCGATTTCAACGGATCGCCGGCCGAATCCGCGCTCGGCATCAGCGAGCGACCGTTGCAGCAACGACAACACGTCATCCGGAGTGAGCGCCTGAAACTCAAACACCTGCGAGCGGCTCACCAGTGCGGACACCAACGCGAAAAAAGGATTCGCCGTCGTGGCTCCGATCAGCGCGACGACGCCCGCCTCGACATCCGGCAGCAGCACGTCCTGCTGTGTTTTGTTGAAGTGATGCAGTTCGTCGACGAACAGCACGGTCCGCTGCCCGGCGGTCTGAAGGCGGTTCCGGGCGGCTTCCAACTCCGATCGCAGTTCCTTCACGCCGCAGGACGCCGCGTTCATCGGCACGAACTTCCGAGACGTCTGCCGCGCGATGATCTCCGCGAGCGTCGTCTTGCCGGTCCCCGGCGGGCCGAAAAAAATCAGCGACCCCAGCCGATCTGCCTCCAGCATCCGCCGCAACAGTTTTCCTTCGCCGAGGAAGTGCCGTTGCCCGGCGAATTCGTCGAGCGTTCTCGGACGCATGCGAGCCGCCAGAGGTTGGGCCGCTTCCAGATGGGCGGCTTCTTGTTGGTCGAATAGTCCGGGCATGGGCGTTATTGGCGGGGTGAATTGGTGATTGGTCGAGTTGTGAGTGATCGAGTCGGCGAGTGTGAGAGTGATGGGGTGATGACGTTGCGGAGGGGGCGCGTGATTGGCCGGGCTTGACGGGAATCGGGATTTGGAAGTCGGGCGGAGCGACGGCAATGCCGTTGGCTTGGGAGTGTGGCGACGATTTCTTCACCGCCCGGGAAATCTGCGGCGATCCGCCCGAAGCCGTTTCATCCGCGTTTCCCTCCTGTCCTTGACGTTCGCTGGTGCGAGAGACCGTCCCAGCGCGGATCACCGCCCGGCGGACTCTCGTCCGAAGCGGTACGCGAGCACTTTCGCCAGCAGTCGCGCGGCGACAAACTCATTCACCTGTGTTCCCGGCATGGGGACGGTTTCGACAAGGTCGCATCCCACGAGCCGGCAATCGCGGTTCTCGTGCAGCACGGTCCGCAGGTACCGCAGCAGTTGCCACCAGCCGAGCCCGCCCGGCTGCGGCGTTCCGGTTCCCGGACAAAGATGCACCTCCAGCGAGTCCAGATCGATCGTGAGGTACACATCCCCGCTGAGGTTTCCCAAAACCGAGAGCAGTTTCTCTTCCTGCTCCGATCCGTTCGCCAATCCTTGGGCGAAAAACGTGTCGACCCGGCCGGTCTCCTCTCCGTAGACAAACTCGTCTCGTTCAGCCGAACGGACGCCAATGCTGATCAGCTTCACACCCAGGTCGACCAGCGGGCGCATCGCGCAGGCGTGGGATTGCCGCCACCCGTCGTATTCGCTCCGAAGATCAGCATGGGCATCGAAGTGCAGGACCGTCAGATCGGAAAACGCGATCCCCTTCGTCTTGCAGAGGCCGCGCACGATCGCCGAGGTCACGCTGTGTTCCCCGCCGATGCCGACCAGCAATCCGAGGTTCTGCGATAACTGCTGGACACGCCCAAACAACCGCACGAGAAATGTGCCGGGCGTGTCTCCTTCGGCGGGGAACACCGGCTCGCCGGTCGAATACGACAGCGAATTCAGCTCGTAGTTCAGCTCCTCATCCCAGAGTTCGATCTCCTGAGAGGCCCGCAGAATGGCTGCCGGGGCGGCCGCCGTCCCCTTTCCGTAGGAGACGGTTCCTTCAAACGGAACCGGCAGCAGCAACACGTCTGCCACGCTGGTGGCGACGTCATCCAATCCGAGAAATCGCGCCCGATCCTGTCGTTCAGTCGTCATGATCCAGCTCCTCAAACAGGGCCTTCATGAGCACCGGCCAGGCAACGGTCGCATCGGCGCACACCTCCGCGAACCGCCCCCCTTCGGACGGCGGAACAAACTTGCCCCAGGTCACTCCCTCCGAATACGTACACCCGGACAGCCCTCCCCAGTGTACCGGCTCCGGACAAATCCGCACTCCATAGAAAAACCGCGGCGTCGCGAAGTCCGTCCCCACCCGATGATTGACGATGTCAATGAACGGTGCCACTTGCTGCGCCCAGTTGCGAGGCACCCCTCCACCAATGGTAAAGATTCCCAACCGCTCTGCGTTCCCGGCCAGCCGCGCATAGTCCATCAGGTCGACAAATGGATTGAACGGCGGCACCGCCCGCGTCGCTTCCTCAAGCGTCAGCCCCGAGCCGTCCGACTCCCCCCAGGCGGCCTTCATCGCCCACGTGGCCACGTCCAGGCCGACCTCGCTATCGGTAAACGCGGGGATGAAGACCGGCACGTCGCGCCGAAAAGCGCTGCGAAGGACCCCCGGTCCCTCGTCAAGTTCGTCCAATCGCCGGCCAAGTTCCCGGCACAAGCGGGCCGACGACCACACCCCCTGAGGCGGCTTCGTTTCATTCAACACCGAGCGGACCAACGCTTCGACCTGGTTGAGGTTGGACTCCATTTCCAGCGTGTCGTAAATGCGGTTATATCCCCGACGGAACAATGTCGCGTCATCCTGTGAAGGATCGGCCCGGTAATGCGTCAGCCCGATCGACTCCGTCAGCCCGTGTGCGATCAATGCTCCGGTGGACACAACCGCCTGCACGAGACCCCGGTCGATCATGTCGCAGATCATGCGTCCTTGCTTGGCGACCGTCATCGCCCCCGACAACGTCAGCACCACCCGGCACGATTCGTCACGAATCATCTCCTGCAGCACCTGAAATGCCTCGCCCAACTGCCGTCCGCCAAACGCCGTCCGCGACATCGCCTTCAGCAAATCGCCAAACGACGCCACCTCGTCGAGACACAGGCTTTCCAGCGGCTGTAGCCCGTCCGACCGTCCGTCATGCAGTTCGCGGTGCTTCATCGTCAGAGCGGCTTTCAATCGGTCCCGTGTCCCACAACAACTTCAGCGCTGGCCAACAACTCGGCAAACATGACAAGGCAAGGTCGCTTCACCGGAGTTGCACCACTCGCCGTGCGACGAACATCTTATGATTGAGCACCCCGGATTGCCCAGCGCGGGACACCCGCAACCCGACCGGCGACAGAACAGAAATGCTGAAGAGGCATTGTCGGAAGTTGACGGGCCGGCAAAAAGTGGGCGATCGGCATTGCGATTGTTCTGCGTAGCGCTAACCTGCGTCGATGCGACGCATCCGTGACCATCACAGTGGCGATCTGTTCGATCCGTGGGAGCACTTGGGGCCGAAACGCCGGCAATTGCTGGAGCGGAGCTGGGCGGGCGTGTTTCGCCAGCATCTGCCGGCGCACTTGCCGGTGAAGGAGTTGGCTTCTCATTTCCACGACGGCTTCGGCCGGCCGACCAAAGATCTGCATGTGGCGCTGGGCGCTTTGATCCTGCAGCAACTCCACGATTTGACGGATGCCCAGACTGTGGAAGCCGTGGGGCCAAATATCGCCTGGCACGACGCCCTGGACATTCGGCATGAACCGGATGCGTCCCTCTGCGAACGAACGCTGCGGAATCATCGACGGAATATCCTCGAACGGGAGCTAGCCCAAGTTCCCCAGTGATTTGGGAAATCGGTGTTTCTGAAAGTTTTTTCGAGCCGGAGTTTGTCGTAAGTCGTTGATTGATGGTCGGGCGTTGAGGGTCTGAGAGTCGGATGACGGCCGATCGCGTTGTAGTGACG
>JAJCZL010000037.1 GCA_029262415.1 Deltaproteobacteria bacterium
CCGTCCAAGTCAATCAGGTTGCCGTCGTCGCAGACCTCAGGTGCCACAACCACGCCGTTGCCGCACGCCGATACCGTGCAGTTCGAGTCGCAGCCGTCGCCGTTATTCAGGTTGCCGTCGTCGCAGACCTCAGGTGCCACAACCACGCCGTTGCCGCACGCCGATACCTTGCAATTCGAGTCGCAACCGTCACCGTCAATAACATTACCGTCGTCGCAGACCTCAGGTGCCGCAATCACGCCGTTGCCACACGCCGTTGCCGTGCAGTTCGAGTCGCAACCGTCACCGTTAACCAGGTTGCCGTCGTCGCAGACCTCAGGTGCCACAACCACACCGTTGCCGCACGCCGTTACCTTGCAGTTCGAGTCGCAACCGTCACCGTCAATAACATTACCGTCGTCGCAGACCTCAGGTGACACAATCACACCGTTGCCGCACCCCGATACCTGGCAGTTCGAGTCACAGCCATCACCGTCATTCAGGTTGCCGTCGTCGCAGACCTCAGGTGACACAATCACACCGTTGCCGCACCCCGATACCTTGCAGTTCGAGTCGCAGCCGTCACCGTCATTCAGGTTGCCGTCATCGCAGACCTCAGGTGACACCACCACGCCGTTGCCGCACCCCGTTACTGTGCAGTTCGAGTCACAACCGTCACCGTTAATAACATTGCCGTCGTCGCAGACCTCAGGCGCCACAATCACGCCGTTGCCGCACCCCGATACCTTGCAGTTCGAGTCGCAGCCGTCACCGTCAACCAGGTTGCCGTCGTCGCAGACCTCAGGTGCCACAATCACGCCGTTGCCGCACGCCGATACCTTGCAGTTGGAGTCGCAACCGTCACCGTCAACCCGGTTGCCGTCATCGCAGCCTTCGTTAGGGTCAAGGAAGAAGTTACCGCAATTGGGGTTGTTGTTGGTGAGGGTGCAGTTGGTCTTGCAAAATGCAAGCGGGTCTACGTCGGAATTGTTAATTCCATCGTCGCAGGCTTCGTTGCCGGTGATGACGCCGTTGCCGCAACCGGTTGGTGTGCAGTTGGAGTCGCAACCGTCACCGTCAACCAAGTTGCCGTCGTCGCACTCCTCGCCGATCTGGAACTGCACGATGCCGTCACCGCACGATTCGATCACGCAAACCGCCGAACAACCGTCACCGTCATCGGGATTTCCGTCGTCACACTGATCGGGTGCACACGCTGCGCCGTTACCGCACCTGGGAGTCGTGCAGTCACGATCACACCCATCACAACTCAACCGGTTGCCGTCGTCGCATTCCTCACAGGGGTAGATGTCTCTCCCCCCCAGACCCTGTCCGCAACCGGCCTGGTCGAGTAGTCCGTTGCCACAGAATTCGTTGTCCGGGTACAAAAGATCGTCGACCCGCGTCAGCTCGTCTTGAAGCACGTCGTATACGTCAGTAAACAAGTCTTCCTGGGTGAAGGCTCCGCCGGTGTGATCTGGAGAAGGCCCACCTCTGCTTTGAGGAAAGCGCATGCCATCTAGATCGAGGTTGCAAATGGGGCTCAGGATCCTCGTGCGAAACGCCCGAGGCGGCGCCTGCAGCTTCTTGTCAAATTTAGCGGAGAACGTGGATTCGCTTCGGCCGGGCGGTACAATCGTAGCCATACACCGGATCCCCGACCCCGCCGACTTGTCGGCCGTCTTGTAACATTTGTCCTTGAACCGGCTTATCTTTTTTTGGCCGAGAAGCATGGCCCTGGAGACACTCCCGAAACAGATGCGCTGCTCAGGACCCAACGGTTGGACCGGCTGCGGCAGATCGAGATGGGACGCGAGCGCATCACCTGCGGCCTTGCCCACGTCGATTACGGCACAGCGTGCGATCGAGGACCAATCGGTCGGCTCGTTCGGGTTGCAAACATCCGATATGCCGACACCAACCGGGGTCGCCACACCAGTACACTTCTTCGAAATCTTCGCGACCACGCGATCGCGATAAAGCGAAATCCTGGCAAGCTTGGTATCAGTAATGGCGTCACCGGTACCGGTACCGCCGAGGATCGGGGGGTCGGCCATGCAGTCGACGGACGGTCCAAATTCAAACGACAACCTTCTGGATACGCACCCGGTGCGTGCTTTCAATGCAAGACCAGCTGCGACGCGCGTAGCCTGGGAGACTTTGCTCCGGCAGCTGATATCTCTCGGGCTGAGCGCATCCGCCGGTGAGGCCGTGCCGAGCAGCAGTACAAACGACAAAGTTGCGGCCGCCGCGACCGCTTTGGCGGCCATACGGGACTGAGCCCCGCTCTTAGTTAGGATGTTACGCATCAGGTCCTGCTCCCTTGTCGTTCGCGTCTTCATTCTCGTCGCTGCTCCCGACCGCCCCGTCCAGCGAGTTCCGGTCAGGTTCATTTTCTCGGCCTTGTCATCCCACCCCTACGGGCGCGTCAGCGCCGGCGTCCAGCCTGACTAACGTGTCCAGGGGAGCCATATGCGTCACTTGGGGAGACAACCGACCCCGACGATAGCCCCCTAATTTGAGGCGCGTCAAGCCTGCCAGCCAAGGGTTTTTCAGTGGTTGCCCCCCGTTCGGGGTGCGGCGAAGACGGCGCTGCGCTTTCGCCTTTACGGAAGGACGAATATCCCGGTGGTTCCACCGATCCCATCGCCTTTGATCTTCGACCGAAACACCAAGGTTCCGCCTGGAGTCAGCTCGTGCGAGCCCACGCGGCGGAAGATCGCAGGGGGGGTATCGGGCACCGAGTCGCCCCTCGTCACGATCCTTTCCAGCGCTCCTGCAAAACGCAAGGCGTAGAAAGTCGGACCGCCAGCGGTGGGTCCACGCGGCTTGGCTTGGAAGAAAATATCTCCATTGTCGGCTATCTGCGGTGAAAACAACTTGACCAGTTCGTTGCCGTCAGCGTCTAAATCACCTCTCTCGACCACGCTTTCCGAGACCGCAGCCGGGCAAACCGCAGGATCACATAGAAATACCGCCTCGGTTTTCGGGCTACCAACCGTTGACGCATAGAACGTGACCAGGCCGTTGTTCTCAATCGAAGGCGCGTCGCGGAACCGATCGTAGGTTGCGCCGCCGCCTAGGTCAGTGGACTCACCAGCCAACGCCAGGGTCTCTATTCCGACAGCGCCGGCAAAGTCCAAGCGGAAAACCCCCTGGATGGCGGTCTCGCCTGCGTTACTACAGTTGGTCTTGGTTAACGACCGGAAAGCGATGCCGTACGCGCTCTTGCGGAGGCCTTCGGGAAATGTGCACAGCTTGCGCCCCGGCCGGTCCGGAATCGCCATGCCGCTCACGACTACATAATCCATCACCCCGGTGCCTGTCCCCGAAAAGCAGTCTCCGTCGCCGCCCTGACAACGGAAAATGCCTTCTTCAAGACCAATGGCACTCGTCCTTGCCCAGAAAAGCACCGCACCGGTATCGGTAATCCCCGGCATCCCGAGGGCGAGGAACACGCCCCCGACCGGTGTCGGCTCTAGGGTGAGCGTAACTCCGATCGGACCAGCCGCGCCGACCGTGCGAAAGACTCCGTCTACGCCGCCCGTCAAGAACCCAAACCAGGCTACATCGCCCGATCCGTTGATCGCAGGTCGCCGCAAATTCCGGAACTTCCGCCCGAAAAAAAACTCGCTCTTTTGAACAATCAGACTGCCGGCGCCGGAATCGTCAACGCGATAGATGCCGTGGACTCCCCCACCCAACCCCCGCGACGTGCCGCGAAACACGATGTGCTCACCTGCGGCGTCCGAGACGAAGGGTAGGTTAAGTTTGCGAAACTCCGAACCCGGCAACGGCGCCGGGTCGCCCCTGACTACGACCGTCTGGATCTGTGCCTGGGCCGGCGAGGAAAAGGCTGCCGCCTGCATCAAAAAAAGCACGACGACCAGAATGTGACCTAAACTTCTCCCGAGATTCATCCCAAAAAACCTTCCCGCGCCTGGCAATAAAGAGCGGCACAGCCTCATCGGAGTGTGGCAGACCCCCGAGAGCGGTGTCAAGGCGGCTTTGGTCTGGGCGTAGCTGCGGCGTACCCAAATCGGTATCTGAGCCCACCCGAGTGGCAAGACTTGCCCGGTATCTGCACGGCCCAGGTCCGGCCACGAGTCCCGCCCGTTTGGGGGCCCCCCTTAGAGCCGCCTTCAGGTTTGGCGAAAACGCCTCTGGGAGAAGATTTTCTCAGGCAAGCCGACCGGCCAAATTGTACCACGATCCGGCCGCGGCGAGACCCGCGCCCGCACATCATTCCTCCCTGCATCGGAGTTGCGGGCCGAAAGCCCATAGACAGCACTGCGCGCAACTGTTGAACGCAGCCCGATTTGGCTTGTCACGTCACCGCTGATTCCCGATTCATCAGAATACGCAGTGTGGCCTACGTAGACCCACCGCGCACCCGACTGCACGCGCACTACCGCAGCCGACAAAGCGTTTGTCGCTGGACTACTCAGGATTCGAAGCGCAGCGCCACAAACAGCACCACTGTCGATAATGTAGCGTTACGAAATGTGTTGCGACACCGACACGCCACGACGTAGTTTCATTTTGACCGTAGCGGAACCTGTTGGCTCGCACGGTCTCGGTACGGCGCGGAGCAGACAGCAGATGAACACCACAGCGACTACAGCTACCGCATTTGCGGCCGTACTTTTCTGCTGCGGCTTCAGCGAATTGCCTCAGCCGCAAAGGGCGACCTGCCCGTATACGAAGCAGGTGATCGACGTGCATGCGCCGGTTGAAGCGCGTGCCGGCACCGATCAGGTATCGCCCGCGTCTGCGCCTCTTACGCCGTCTGCGCAATACGCGCCCGAGCGAGGACGGTTTCTGAATCTGTGCTTGAGCGAGCTCGCGTGGAAACCTGCGGCTCTTTTCGCGAAGCTATTGGCCTGGGAAGGCACCTCAGAGCTTCAGGAAAAACTCGCACACTGGTCCGACTTAGTCGTGGTCAGCCCGATCCGCTGGTTTACCGGGGTTGCTCGCCACGCAATCGGAGTCGCCGCTGCGCCGGTTATTGCACTCGCACCGTCGAAGACGCCCGCGGAGACCACGGTTATGGCCAGCGACGACGCCGAGTCTATGAAGAGGAAACGGCATGTGATCATGGACGGACGGTTGCCGTCACTTGCATGGTCGATGGGCTCCTCGCTCGACCCAGCGATGGGACTCGACGACGTCACACGCAACGGTCAGTCCGACTTACAGGTCGGGTTACGCCTCGAACGCGCGTTCGACACTAGCCACGGCAACGGGCCGCTCGAGTTCTACGTCTTGGTACCTGGGTTCTAGGACGCGGAAACAGGCGCGGCACTTGTCCCCCTCGGCAGCCGCCGCGCCTTGGCTACGAGACACCATCGGGTGCCGGTGTCTCGTAGCCGCCGTTCTCGTCGCCGCCTGACGCTTTTTCCTTGTCAGTCGTTTTTTGCCTTGAACTGCGTGCTGTCGTTGGTCCGCGGCGTGCTGTAACTCGCCTCCCAACACTCACCGAGCGAATTCGAGACCTGCACCAAGACCGGCGTTTGTAGCGGCAAAGATGGCCCATCCAACTCGGCGCCTTTGCCCTTGAGAGTGATTTTGGCCTTTCCGTCGCTACCGGTTCGCAACTTCAGCGACGTCACCCCGTTCGGCGTGCGCAGCGAGTCGCGGTACTTGAAGCCCTTTGTACTTTGCTGCCTCCAGCACGGCTTACCTTTGCAGTCTCCGCCCGCGGGCATCAACGCCGGTAACAATAGCTTGTCGGTACTTGCCGCTCCAGACTTGTCGTACAAGCACAGCGTGTATTCGGTCGTCGTAAGCGGAGACCCCAGATTGGCAAGCGTGGTTTCCGAACCCTTGTTCCACTTCCATGAAAACTTGTCCTTGGTGTTGGGGATCTCGTCTTTGAGCTGGAGCTTGCCTTTGCCGCCGACGAACGGCGTCCGACATCCGACGAGCGGTGTAGCCGCACACGGACCGACCGACGGAGAGGTGAGAATATCGCGATCGGTACCAATCAAACCGGTTTTGTCGTCGTTTGAGTCCCACACCACGACGTAGTTGAGACCGTCACCGACGATCGCCGCGTTGCTATCGTCGCCGATATCGCTTCCGGCATCCGGATCAACTCCGTCGGGGCTCGACCACGTCGAGCCTGCGTCGAAGGACTGGGCCATCAATATGTCGAAATCGGCCTGCAACCCGCCAATGTCCTCGTTCGACTCCCACACCGCAACAATCGGTCCGGTGGCGGCTCGCGCGAGGACCACATTGCGGTCTTCGCCTGCATCCGAGCCCGCGTTGGTGTTGAGCGCAGCGACCGTGCTCCAGGTTACACCGACGTCCGCCGAGACCGCGTAAAGGATGTCGGAGTCGTTGCCGATCGAGTTTCCGAGTTTATCGGGCGACTCCCAAGCTGCCAGCCAAGTTACGCCGTCGGTCACGACAGCCGGGGTGCGGTCGTTGCCCGAATCTGAGGAGGCGTTGGAGTTAAGCGCCTGTGCGATCGACCACGTCTGGCCGCCGTTAACCGAGCGCGCAAAGAAAATGTCGAAGTCAGTTCCAGCGCCGCCGGTATTCTCTGCGGATGCCCATACCGCAACCATGTTGCCGGTGCCGTCACCGGCCAATACCGCCTCGGTATCACCGCCGACGTCGCCGGCCGCGGTGCTGTTCAGTGCCTGCGGCGCAGTCCAGCTCACTCCGTTGTCGGTCGAGCGCGCAAACAGGACGTCGAAGTCGGCACCGATCGTCCCCGCAAGCGAATCGGTCGAGTGCCACACCGCCACCCACACACCGGCGCCCTCGGATATGATCTTCGGGTCGGTATCCTGACCCGTGTCGACGTTCGCGTTTGTGTTTAACTTGGTAACGGCAGTCCAGGTCGCCCCATTGTCGCTCGAACGCGCGATGAAAATGTCGGCATCGATGCCGGCACCGGCCAAGCTCTCTTCGGAATCCCACACCGCTAACCAAGTGCCGTTCTCGTCATTCGCCACGAACGGGGCCTCATCGTCGCGCGAATCTGTCGCCCCGTTGCTCGCGAGCAAAGCCGGGGCGCTCCAGTTGGCGCCGGCGTCCGCTGAGGTCGCCACGAAGATGTCGCGATCGGTACCCGCGCCTGAAAGGTTCTCGTCGGAACGCCACACCGCGACCCAGTTGCCCAACTGATCAGTCGAGATACACGGCACCAAATCGGTTCCCGAATCGGCGCCCGCGTTGGTGTTGAGCGCAGCCGACGAACCGAACACCGGACCAGCGGCAGATGCCTGCGAAGCACCAAAGAACACCGCGCACGAAAAAGCGGCGGTGACAGTCACAAGCCGGATACAACTCGACATCATCGATATCACCAGGTCCTCCCGGGGCGCTCCCCCGCTAATCGATTGGCACGGATACGCCTCCGTTGTCAACAAACTAAACCCAACCAGCGCCCCGATCGAGGCAATTTGGGCTTGAGCGCCGAGACTTGCGCCAAACGGATCAGACCAAAACAAAACGGTTGATGCCGTCCGCGATGCGCGCTCTGCCGACGCTGCCGACCCCTTCGTTTTCGATCAAAGCAGCGACCGTTTCAGCATCGGTGTCTGCGACTGCGAGAAAGCGCTCGGTCCCTGTGCCGACATCTTTACCAGTTCGCCCGACAATGAGCGCCGACTTCGCTTGCGAAGCGCGGTCGAACATAACGGTATAGGCCTCGATGTGCCCGACGCCTTCGTAGTGCTCGACGCGGCTCACGAGCGGCCCGGCATCGACACGACGCTGCACGGCGGACGGATCCGCTCGTGCCCAACGGACGGAGCACGGCTCCGAAGCATAGATGCCGACCGAGTGTTTGGTCATGAACCATCCGACCCCGGTCACCATTGCCTTGATGCCGGGATTCTCGCGCACCCGACGCATCGCCTCGGTGATTCCGTGCATCGCATAGTTGTTGCCGGCTCCGCCGTGGTAGGCGAGACCGCCGGTCAACGTAAGCGCGCGGCCGGTCCGACCGATAAAGTCGGCGCCTTCAAGACCTGTCTCTCGGTAGGCGATCTGCACGGCGCAGGGGAAACAACTGTAGATGTCGGCGTACTCGATATTTTCCGGACCCACCTCTGCCATCTCATATGCCGCTTGTGCGCACGCGTGTATCGCGGGCGAACGGGTGAAGTCGGGCCGGTCGCTGAAGTACCAGTGGTCGTGCGCATCTGCGCCGGCAACCGGGTATACCCATGTTGCCGGGTCGATCCCCAGTCGCCGTGCGTTCGCCGCCGAGGTCATGATCACCGCCGCGGCCTGATCGACCATCATGATGGCGTTCATGCGCTTGGTGTACGGATAACCGACGTAGCGGTTATGCTCGGAAACTTCGGCAATCTCTTCCGCGCTTCGCACATCGCGGAACCAGGCGTAGGGATTCGCGGCGGCAACCTTGGTAAAGGGCGCATACAAGCGTCCGATATCGAGCGCATGCTCGGCAGCTGACTTGCCACTCGCGGCGCGCAACGCGGTTTCAATGGCTGGATAGACCTGGGTCGGCTGCTGAAAACCGCAGCGTGACTCGGTGTCGTCAAGACCGAGACGGTCGTCGCCGAATCCTTCGGGACGTGAATCTTTGACGATAGGCCAGCCGAGTTCGATCCCGGCACGATGCGCCGCACGGCCTGTGTGAAATGCCTCCGACCCGGCGACTAACACAGTACCGGCCTCGCCGGCCGCGATGCGATCTGCCATCGCGGTCACCAAAGCCTGCGGGGTGTTACCTCCAATCGTCGAGTAGATACGCCGCGCGGGGTTGATTCCCAATGCCTCGGCGAGCAGTCTCGGCGCGTCCCCTGAGTCCCAGCAAAGCACGTTGACTACGGCGAGCGTGTCGATGGCTTCGAGCAACGCTTTGCCAGCTCCGGCGTCTTCAGCTGCGGCCCTTGCTGCCTGTTGCATCAAGTCGAGCGGGCCGGCGGCGTCGCGCGGTTCTACGTCCTGCTGCAAAACCTGGCCGGCCCCTACTAAGACTGGTGTCGTCTCCTCTGACAATTCGCTTACCTCTCTGGGTACTGCCGAGGGCAAAGTTATCGGTGGCGGTCGGACCGCTGTCAACAAGGCCCTGGCTAAGGCCGAGCCAGCGCACCGCCCTGGCTGGCCCGACCCGCGCGTTCGGGCTACAAACCTGCGCCATGGAACCCAAGACTCCGGCTGCGAAACCGCATCAACACAGGCTCAACGTACAAAGTGACCCGGAGACGGCGTCAGGAGTCTATTCGAACATGATGACCGTGAACCACCGCAAGGAAGAATTCATCCTCGACTTCTTTTTCATGCAGCCGATGGTTCAAGGCCAGACAGACGGTGTGGCGAACCTGCGCTCACGCGTCATTGTGACGCCCGAGCACCTAAAGCGGATCGCCAACGCTCTGTCGGAGAATATCCGCAAGTACGAGGAAAAGTTCGGGGCGATCAGAGAATCCGACGATTTCCCCAGGGCTCTACACTAGGTCTACTTGTGAGAATTGCGGAATCGGGGCAGATTGCGGCGGTCGCACCGCACCCGGCCCAGCCCGCGCACCGCAACACGCGCGCCGGCACGTCAACGTATTTTTAAGGAGGAACCGATGTATCGAGTAATTTTCTTGGCCGCCGCCGTGGCTCTCATCTTCCCCGCTGTAGCAGCGGCCGAAACCAGCACGGGTCTCTACTTCTCGGTACAGACCGGTCTTAACCTCCCCTTCGACGAGGAGTGGGACTTTGGTGGTGGCAACGAAGTGGAACCCGACTGGGAAAGCGCCGCATTCGGCACGGCGTCGCTCGGCTATCAGTGGGACAATATCCGCACTGAACTAGAGATCGGCCACCGCAACAACTCGCTTGATACCGCCGTATTCTCATTAGCGGGTGGTGGCGGGGTACCAGCCGCTAACAGGCTCATAAGCGCAGCCGGCAACGGCGAGTTCGCCGGCGACGGCGACGCAACGGTCTGGAGTGCAATGGCGAACTTCATATATGACTTTGACTCTGAGGCACGCTTTCGTCCCTACGCAGGGTTCGGACTCGGCGCGGCAAACGTCGACTACAGCGGCATCAACAGCGCCTCGTCGATCATCGTCAACGACGACGACACCGCGTTCGCCTACCAGCTGCTGCTCGGGCTCTCGTGGCAGTTCACGGTGCGGGGCGCCATCGAACTGCGTTACACACTGCTCGGCGTGTCGGGCGTTGAGCTGACCTCGACCGAGGGTGAAATGTTGGACACCGACCCGCTGCAGAACTCGCTCGGGCTGGTCCTGCGCTGGTACTTCAGCGGCGAAGAGAAGAGCTAGAACCTCTCGGTTCTCGCCCGGTTTGCGGACGTCCGCGAATACACTCGCGGACGCCCGAGCGTTTTGCGGCAGCCTCGGCTCTACCGCCGCACCCGCGCATACTCTTGAAAGGTCGATTTAGCCCAAGTGGTTGCGCGGCCCGCGGCACCGGCTAACAATCCCGTTACGATGCCGGTGTACCGCAAACGATCACTCCTGGACGCGCCCGTGCGCGAGGTGTTTGACTGGCACGAAAGACCCGGCGCTTTCGAACGACTGGTTCCGCCGTGGAACGAAGCTGAGTTGCTCGAGGCCCCGCGAAGCCTACGCGACGGCGAGCGCGCGGTATTGCTGTTGACGCGACCGCCGATTCGTCTGCGCTGGGTCGCCCGGCATTACGGGTACGACCCACCTCATGCATTTCACGACGAACAAACCGAAGGTCCGTTTACCTTGTGGCGACACGCCCACAAGTTCCTCGACGAAGGCAAGCGCCGCTGCGTCCTCGAAGACGAGATAGAATACCGTCTACCGGTCGGGATCCTCGGACAAATCTTTGGGGGCTGGGCAGCAAAGTCACAGCTCGAACGTATTTTTCGATTCCGTCACGCGCGTACCGCAGCCGATCTCAAACGCCACGGCCAGTTCAGGGACAATCAAACAATGAGAGTCGCTATCACCGGCGCCGGCGGTCTGGTCGGCCGCGAACTGGCCGCGTTCCTGACATCCGGGGGCCACGAGGTCATACGACTCGTGCGCGCAAAAGCCGACATCGCCCCCGATCAGGCCCACTGGTCGCCCTCGACCGGCGAAATAGCCGCGCAAGCGCTCGAAGGTCTCGATGCGGTCGTGCACCTAGCCGGGGAGAATATCGCTTCGGGACGTTGGAACCCAGAGCGTAAGAGGAAGATCCACGCCAGCCGCGTCGACGGAACCTCACTTCTAGCGCGTACACTCGCGGGATTAAAGGTCAAACCTAAGACCCTTATTTCAGCTTCTGCGATCGGCTACTACGGCAATCGCGGCAACACCGTGACCGACGAAGACAGCGAGCACGGAGCCGGCTTTTTGAGCGACGTGTGCCGCGCATGGGAGGCCGCCGCCGAGCCGGCCGCCGCGGCCGGAATTCGCGTGGTGAACCTGCGCATCGGAGTCGTGCTCTCAGCGCGCGGCGGCGCGCTGGCGAAGATGCGCACGCCCTTCAAATTCGGCGTCGGTGGTGTGGTAGGAAACGGCGAACAGTTCATGAGCTGGATCATGCTCGACGACCTCGTTGGTGCGATCCACTTCGCGCTGCAGAACACAGCGCTCGAAGGGGCGGTCAACGCTACCGCACCGGCACCAGTCAACAACCGTGAATTCACCAAGACCCTTGGCGCAGTGCTCGGCCGCCCGACTCTCTTGCCGCTGCCTACCGCCGCAGTAAGAGTGTTGTTTGGCGAAATGGGCGAAGAACTCCTTCTTAGCGGCGCGCAGGTACTGCCGCACAAACTGACCGAGGCCGGATTCTCGTTCGAACACCCAGATCTCAAAAACGCGCTCGCCACGGAGTTCGGAAAGGGATGAAGTCCAGCGGATGAAGATCGATGTTGCGATCGTCGGGGCCGGTTTGGCAGGACTGGCATGTGCACGGAGACTGGGCCAACTCGGTATCGAGGCGACTCTTTTCGAGGCCGGAGACCGAGTCGGCGGGCGCGTGCGGACTGACGAGAGCGACGGCTTCCTACTCGACCGCGGGTTCCAGGTGTTCCTGACCGCCTATCCGGAAGCGCGTAGGGTGCTCGCATACGACCCTCTCGACCTCAAAGCGTTCTACCCCGGAGCTCTGATCCAGACTGAAAACGATCGTCTGCGGATCAGCGACCCATGGCGCAAGCCCGGCGAGGCGTTCTCTGAGCTACTCTCGCCAGTCGTGCCACTCAGCGACAAAGCGCGGATGGGCATACTGCGCCGGAAATTGGCCTCAACGCCGCTCGACGCGATCATGGCCGGCGCAGACCTCAGCACCATCAGGACACTGCAAGGACTGACCTTTTCCGAACGCTGTATTCGGCGATTTTTCCGGCCTTTTCTCGGCGGAGTTTTCCTCGATCCCGCATTGCAGACGTCATCACGGATGTTCGAATTCGTGCTCAAGATGTTTGCGCTAGGTGACGCAGCCTTACCCGCCAAGGGGATGGAAGAGATCCCCCGCCAATTGGCCGGGCACCTAAAGCGCGAGGCGATTCACCTAGACGCACGCGTCGAAGGGCTCGATAGAGGCAGGCTCAGAATCGCCGGCGGCGAAACCGTTGATTGCACCAACGTGGTGCTCGCCGTTGAAGGTCCGGCCGCGGCCGGGTTGGTGCCCGCGGTGCCCGCACCACCCTACCGCTGCGTCACCACACTGTACTACTCCTGCGACCACGCGCCTGAGCGCGACCCGATACTGATGTTGAACGGCACAGATCGCGGGCCGATCAACAATTTCTGTTTTCCAAGTCGGGTTGCGCCCACTTACGCCCCCGCCGGGCGTGACCTCTTATCGGTTACCGTATTGCTCGACACCGGCGGCGCCCAGGTAAAGAAACTCCAAGAATCGGTACGCGCCCAACTCACATCGTGGTTTGGCAACCGGGTCGATGGCTGGGAGCACCTACAGACCGACCGTATCGAGCATGCGCTACCCGCACAGATGCCGACTGAGCGCAGGAGCACCGCCTACAATACCCTGGCTAAACAAGGCATCGTCGTTTGCGGTGATTATCGCGAGACCGGCTCGATCAACGGCGCGTTGACGAGCGGAAGGAAAGCAGCGGAGGCCGTCGCGTTGGCACGCAAGGCCTGAGCCCCGGTAGCTACCTGGGCGGAAGCCATCGAATTTTTTTGGCCACGCGGGCTTTGGCGTACGCGGTGGCGATTCTTCGGTATTGATTGGTCACCGGCACGAGGTTAGGTTCGGTCTCCGTAGCAGGCCGTCCAATCAAGTTGGTGCTAACCAACCGTGCGTTGCTGCCGCGCCGCGCCCGGGAGAAATCAAAGAATGCAACAATCCAGCAGACGTCTTACCGTCCGGACACCGCAGGTAGAGAACGACGCAGATGAATTCGGCGCAGAGGTTCGTGCGGGCCTCACCGGCGAGCACAAGACCCTCCCCTGCAGATTCCTCTACGACCGCCGCGGCTCCGAGTTGTTCGAGCAGATCTGCGAGCTTCCGGAGTACTACGTCACACGCACCGAGCGTGAGATTCTCGAGAACAACGCCGACGCGATAGCAGCCCTTTTTCCTGAAGACCTCGCAATGGTCGAACTCGGTAGCGGCAGCTCGAGCAAAACCCGGGTGCTGATTGAGGCGTTCCTGCGTAGCAACGGGCGACTTCGCTACGTGCCGATGGACATCTCCAAAAAGATGCTGGTCGAGAGTTCCGAGGCGCTGCTCGAAGACTACGATGGTCTCAAAATCGTCGCGATCGCGGCGGAGTACAGCACCGGACTCCGACAACTCGGTCGCGAGGCAATTGAGCGCAAACTCATCCTGTGGCTCGGCTCGACGCTGGGAAACTTCGAGCGCAAAGACAGCGCGAGGTTTCTTGCGCGCATCAAAGCCACCATGACCGGCGACGACCGCCTGCTGGTCGGGATCGACCTGCGCAAAGACAAGGCCGTTCTCGAAGCGGCCTACGACGATGCGCAAGGGGTGACCGCGAAATTCAATCTGAACCTTCTGGTAAGGATCAACAGCGAACTCGGCGGTAACTTCGACCTCCGCCATTTCCGTCACGAGGCAAGTTACGAGGAGGAAAGCGGCCGTGTTCGCAGCAATATCGTCAGCCTGCGCGAACAAACCGTACACATAAGAGAGCTCGATATGTACGTCGAATTCACAGCCGAGGAACGCATCCACACCGAGAACTCGCACAAATACTCGCTGGCCGAAATCGACGCGCTCGCGCAGGCTTCCGGTCTTCGCGTTACCCAGCAATGGTTCGACAGCGACGACCGGTTCGCTCTTAACCTGTTCGCCCCGGCGTAAATCGCACGTCGGTAAACCCAGTGTTTCGGTTCAGCAACGTAACCAAACTCTATGCGGGTAAACGGGCACTCGGACCGATCGATCTCGAACTGGGCCGCGGCTCGACCACCGTCCTGATCGGACGAAGTGGGTGCGGCAAGTCAACCGCCATCCGGTTACTAGCGGGGCTCACGCGCGCGGACAGCGGAAACGTTGATAGCGGTGGCGTGCGAATCGACGGGTCGACCACCGAGGCGACCCTCCGAAGCGTGCGGCGGCGCATCGGCTACGTCATCCAGGAAGGTGGGCTCTTCCCGCACCTAACCTCGCTAGAGAACCTCCGACTCGCGCCTCGCTCATTCGGCGAGTCCGTCGATCAAATAAACCGCCGGGTACACGAACTAACCGAGCTGGTCGGGCTCTCCCACCCCCTCCTGGAGCGTTACCCAGCGCAACTTTCCGGCGGTCAACGCCAGCGCGTAGCACTGATGCGCGCGTTGATGCTCGACCCCGAGATGTTGCTGCTCGATGAGCCGCTCGGCGCCCTGGACCCGATGATCCGTGCCGAACTCCAGGACGAGCTGCGGGTGCTCTTCAAGACACTGAGGACGACGGTCGTGCTCGTTACCCACGACCTCGCCGAAGCAGCCTACCTCGGAAATCGCATCGTCCTGCTCGACCAGGGACGGGTTGTACAGGACGGCGGCGTCAGCGACCTTTTCGAACGCCCGGCGACGGACTTCGTGCGCTCCTTCGTTGCCGCACAACGCGGGTTCGACTGTTCGCGTCAGCGCTCGGGCGAGAATCAGCATACCGACGGGGCGGAGACTGGAAACCAACGGTGAGCAAACCCCTCCAGCTGGCGCTCGCCACGGTAGTTACCGCACTACTGCTCACATCCACCACCGCGAACAGCACTGCGGATACGGAAGGCCTTGACGCCGAAGGCTCGGGTTCGGATACCGTCATCACCGTCGGGTCCAAAAAATTTACGGAAGCCGTGTTGCTCGGTGATATCGCGACGCTCACCATCCGCGCGCGTGGGCTGGCGGCCGTGCACCGCCGCCAGCTCGGCGGCACTCGAGTACTGTGGAACGCTCTGCGCGCAGGCGAGATCGACGCATACCCGGAATACACGGGCACGATCAGGAAAGAGATCCTGGCGGGAACACACATCGCCCCCGACCTACGCTCACTCGCCGATGCCCTCGCCGCGTTCCAGGTTTCGGTCTCGAGGCCTCTCGGATTTGCCAACAACTACGCACTCGGGATGCGTGAAGATACCGCCGCGCGTGCAGGGATCCGCAATATTTCCGATCTGCGTGGGCGAACCACGCTCCGTATGGGCTTCAACAACGAATTTATGGACAGAGCCGACGGCTGGCCCGGCCTGATGCGCACGTACCGACTCAGCAACCACAGCGCACGCGGGCTCGACCACGACCTTGCATACAAGGCGATGGTGTCCGGCGGCATCGATGTCATGGACCTCTACACCACTGATGCTGAAATCGCGCAGTACGGGTTACGCATTCTACGAGACGACCGCGGCTACTTTTCGAACTATGACGCGGTGATACTCTACCGAAGCGACTTGGCCGGTCGTTGGCCGGTTGCCGTCGCAGCGCTGCAGTCGCTCGCCGACACGATCTCCGAACCCCGCATGATCGAGATGAACGCGGCTGCGAAGATCAAAGGCGTACCCGAGCTCGAAGTGGCACGACGTTTTGTCACCGATGCGTTTGGCATCGATGTCTCTGTACAAACACGGGGACGGCTCTCACGGGTGCTGCTGCGCACGCGAGAGCACTTATGGCTGGTCGGGGTCTCGATGACTGCTGCCGTCTTAGTTGCACTACCGCTCGGTATCGTCGCCGCACGCAACGCCCGGGTCGGACATGCAATGCTCGCAGTAGCCGGCGTCGTGCAAACGATCCCCGCACTCGCCGTGCTGGTGTTCATGATACCGGCCCTAGGGATCGGCGGGCCGCCGGCAATCGTCGCGCTGTTTCTTTACAGTCTGCTTCCGATCCTACGCAATACCCACGCGGGGTTGCGAGGGATTCCGGCCTCATTGATCGAATCGGCCGACGTACTGGGGCTCACGCCCAATGAACGTTTGCGCTGGATCGAGTTGCCTCTCGCTTCACCTTCCATCCTGGCGGGTATCAAAACCTCGGCGGTTATCAACATCGGAACCGCAACACTAGGTGCACTCATCGGTGCAGGGGGCTTTGGCCAGCCCATACTCACCGGTATACGTCTCGACAACATGGCTTTGATCTTGGAAGGGGCGATCCCCGCGGCCGCGTTGGCCTTGGTCGTTCAGGTAGCGTTCGAAGCCGTTGAACGCGTGCTGGTTCCGGCCGGACTGCGTATAACTGCGGATTGACCCAGCTCGTGGCTAGGACTGCTTCAGCCGGTACAGCCCACGGTATATACAGCCTCGCATGTGCGGACGCTTCACCTTGACCGCGGCCGAGTCGGCCGTCGGTGAACACTTCGGAATCGCATCGTCGTTTGAGTCTGCGCCGCACGAAACGGCGCCACGTTACAACATCGCGCCGACCCAACAGGCGCTCGCGATTCGAGCGAACAAAGACGGGACACGGACTTCGGCCGGATTAAGATGGGGACTGATACCTTCGTGGGCGAAGGACGCAACGATAGGCGCTCGACTGATAAATGCACGTGCTGAAACGGTCTCAGAGAAGCCCTCGTTCCGCACGGCTTTCAAAAAAAGGCGATGCCTTATCCCGGCCGACGGATACTACGAATGGCAAAGGACAGATGACGGCAAACAACCTTTCCGCATCGGGATGGAAGATTGGCGCGTTTTCGGCCTTGCCGGGCTTTGGGAGCAGTGGACCAACGCTGACGGACTCACGGAGGAGACCTTCACACTGATCACCACGACCACGAATCCGCTAACCGAGCCTATCCACGACCGGATGCCGGTCATCCTTACGCCCGCAGACTACCAACGCTGGCTCGACCCATCATTCGACGACAAGAACACGCTGCAGCGTCTTCTGCGGCCGTACGGCGAAGCGCACATGCAGGCCGTCGCTGTTTCGACTTGGGTAAATAACGCCCGCCACGATGACGAGCGATGCATACAGCCGGTCTAGGCCGACTCAAGACTCACCCGCCCGGGCGAGTCGGTCAGTGATGTGGCGAAATCGAGCGAGAGACCGTCGAGCAAGGCTGCGCGGCGGGTCATCGACTTCACATTCCGCGCGGAATGCTGAAGTGCCGAGATGCGCGGATCGGCGTTATATTCCGCGCGGCATGTTCAAGCGTTGATATGCTTGATCGGAATATCAACTGAAGCGCGATGACGATTTTTCTTGACAGGTTTTTCGGCCTCATAGTTTCGCGGCTACGCGACGTTCTCTGACCAACGCAAACTTTTCGTCCCAACGACGTCGAACGCTTGGCAGCGTGGCGCCGGTTTGCTCTGTCAGCGATTCCGCGCGGCGTCGCGACCCGTGCGCCGACGTGCATGAAAAAACCCGTGTTAGTCTCGGCTTATGAAAACCAACACTTCTATGGAATTCAACACTTCGCTTGCAGACCTCCCGGAGCAACAGCTTCTCCAGCGCTTCGCCGACCTGGTCGGTCAAGACCGACACAATACCGCGCAGCTACTCGCGCACATCGGCGAGATCGACGAGCACAGGCTGTGGGCCAAGCACGCGTGCCCGTCGATGTTCGCGTTCTGTATGGAGCGTTTTCATATGTCGGAGTCGATGACGGCCAAGCGCATCTGGGCCGCGCGCACTGCGCGGCGCTTCCCGGTGATTTTGCCGATGGTAGCCCGAGGCGAATTGCACCTAAGCGCTATCAACCAGCTGGGCAAGCATCTGACCGAAGACAACCATCGATCGTTGCTCGGGCGTGCCAAGCACAAGAGCTCACGAGAGATTGATGTTTTGCTGGCCGAGCTGGCTCCGCGACCTGATGTGCCTTCGCGCGTGCGCGCGCTGCCGAGACTGGCCAGAGGCGTCGCGGCTGCGGAGACGCTGCCGGCAAACGCGCAAGAGGATCGCGGGCCCGACGAGCAACGCGGTCCCGACGGGCAGTGCGTGCCGAACGGCGTGCTGAACTGCTTGCCGGCCGCGGCCAAGCCCTTCCCCGTTCACAAACAAGTCGTTGCGCTCGCCCCCCGGCGTTTCAAGATCGAGATCACCGTGGACCAGCGCACTCACGATCAGCTCCGTTCGCTGCAGGATTTGCTAGGCCACCGATCACCGAGCGCAGACCCTGCGATGATTGTCAGCCGCGCGATCGAGTTGCTCCTCGACGATACGCTGAAGAAGAAGGCGGCGGTCGCCAAGGCTTCCGGCACCGGAGCGGTTGTCACCAGGGCGGCGCGAGCTGGCGTCGAGCCGAGCACCAAGCTAACACGCGCGATTCCCGCTGCGATTCGGCGCGAAGTACGGAAACGCGACGTCGGTCGTTGCACGTTCGTCGATCAACAGGGACGGCGCTGCCGGGCAACGAGGTGCATCGAATACCATCACGTGATCCCGTACGGCAAAGGCGGCCGCCACGAGGCAGAGAATATCGCTACGTTGCCGGGCCCACAACCAGTATCAGGCAGAGCTGGATTACGGACGAACTTTCATGCTGAGCAAGCGTCACGGCGCGGGTCTACATTAGTTCATGCTGGGCAAGCGTCACGGTTACCCACATTCCGCGCGGAATGTGCAGCCGGGCCTGTCATTGACGGTGTCTCTCATCTTGCGAACGCCTTTAGAGCCACTCGCATCATGCCGGAGCCGGCGCCAAGGCCATCATCCGCCGCAGGTTAAACGCACTGCATACCAATGCCCATTCGCCGCTGACCTTGGAGACCCCCCGGAGCATGAACGGTTGGCGCCGCCGTCTCCATCCTCACCGTGCTCGTCGTCCACGGCGGGGTTGACCTCGTCGATCTTCTCCAAGATCTCTGCGATCTCTCCGTTGACCGAGTAGCACTGCTCGAACGCCGCCAGCTCGAGATCCTCGACCACGTCGTCAAGGAGGAAGACCGGATCGCGCAGGTTGTCACGAATCCATTTCCCGGCAGTGCCCCACGCGGTGCGATGCCGAGTTTTTTGAGGACGGCAATCCCCGCGGCCTTGCGGTACAGAGCATGAGGTCCCTGGTTGAAGACAAAACCGTCCTCGACGAGCGAACGGGCCCGGCCCCCGGGGTGCTCGGCTCGTTCGATCACGACCACGCGCTTGCCGGCGCTTGCCACCAACGCAGCGGCTGCGAGTCCGGCTAGACCGCCGCCAACGACGGCAAGATCCACGCTATTCTCACTATTCTTGGGTCGCTGTTGTTGGCTCATGGTTGCAAACTCCCGGTGTCTTAGCGCACCCTGCAAAGTTCACGAGCCGGCCCGCGAAAAGGTTACGAGCCCGACGGCAGAGGCTTAATTTCACCTACGCGCAACGCGGCCTCCACCACCGCGGCGGTCTCGTCGTTCGCGAGCTTCTCGGTGATCTTCCACCCAGCGTCGGTTTTCTCATAGTGACCGACTAAGCGCTTGGACGGCACGCCGAGCGCGTAGATGACCAGCGCGTACCGAGGGCCGTAGGTGATTTCAGAGATGATGTAGAGCTTATCGATCTGGGCAAAAAAGGCCTGATTTTCCTGCTCCGCGGTACCGTCGGAAATGAGATTTGCGATTTCGAATCGGTCCTCGTCTGTGTGGTTACTGAGAATCCACTGCTTGTCGTAGTTCTTCATCGCATAGAACTCGGAAATCACTGTGTCGGTCGGCGTGTCCCAACTGGCTGTGTCGCGATCGACCTCCTCTGCCACGATCGGTGGATCGTGGTACTTGCCACTCAGCACAACCTCAACGAACTCGTTGTCTGCCTTGCCCTCCGAGAGCTGCCCCGTAGACCACAGCTCGCCCTTGACCGCGCGAAACACGATCGACTGGGTAGCTGCTTCTTTAGGCTGTTCGGGCTGCTCAGGTGCAGCTTTGCACGAGACCGAGAACGCCAGCGCGGCGATGAGAACCAACCGACCTATCCGATGCTCGAGGCTCTTCATTTTTCTTCTGCTCCGCTTGGACTCTCGCCTGTTGAATGATTTAGGAACCGCCCCTCCATATCGACCATGACACCGCCGCCTTCGACTGGTGAGGGCACCTCGCGCAACCCGTCATGGGTGTCGCGCGGATTCGGGCTCGGCCGCTTACCCGGAGGCGCTGGAACAAACTCTCCAGTGTCCGGATCGATGTAAGCACGCAATCCCGGATCGTCTGCGGTGGTGCTCAGCGCCTTCGGCTCGGCAACCACTTGGGGCGCGGACGCCTCACATCCGGCGGCAAACAAGAAACTACACAGCACTACGCAAAAAGATCGCACGACATTATCCATGGCCATTCCTGTATGCGGCGGCGCGCGAAACGCGCGCCGCAACGACCACGAATGTTACGCCGGCACGCGGATGTTCGCCAACTCCGGATAGACCCCAGGCCCTCCCGTCGCCACCGGGCCGCTGACGGGCAGTGGCACAACCCTTGCTTTGACTGAATTGAAGTGCGGCCGCGTGGCGGACGTGAGCCGACGCTTCCACCCGAACTCTCATGCAACAACACCCGCATTACGCAGAGAAAAGCACACGTATGCTCAAGGTGGACTTTCACGTTCACAGCTCCTTGGACCCCGTCGACAACTTGCCACTCGGCATCGTCGAAACAATCGAGCTGGCAGCCTCACAGGGTTACGACGCGATCGCGTTCACCCACCACGACGCCTACTACCGAGAAGGTGCTGCAGCACGTGCCGCTTGTGAGCGCACTGGGCTGATCGTACTGCCGGGCGTCGAGTGCACCCTCGACGGTGGTGGTCATGTGTTGGTGATCAACTGCGGCAGCGAAGTCGAAGGGATCTCAACGCTGGCAGAACTCGAAGCCATACGTCGCCCCGAGCACCTGATCATCGCAGCCCACCCCTTTTATCCGGGCAAGGGCCTCGGCGAGGAACTGTTGACCGAGTGGGTCGAACTCTTCGATGCACTGGAGTGGTCGAGCTTCTGGAACGAGACCGTTTCGCGCCCCAACTTACGCGCGCGCGCGTTCGCCGAACGCTACGACATACCCGTGATCGGTACCGGCGATGTGCACCTTGCCGACCAATTCAATCGCACCTACACGATGGTCGAGGCGCGCAAGGAGCCTCTCGCGATCATTGATGCGATCCGTAACGGACGTTTCGAGGTCGATAGCCGGCCGCTCAGCCTCGGCGAGATGGTCTCGGTGTTGACAAGGCTCGCGGCACGCAACCACCTAATGAATAGCAAATTCTGGCGACGGCTGCCCGAGACCCTCGCCGACATTTACATCGGCCGAGGGCGTCAGACGATGCCGTTGGCAAGCAGCGATGCGCCCTAACCGAGGAACAATCAAACATGAGCACGAAGACAAGTACCGCCAACCGCGCATCGAAAAAGCCGGCCAAGGCCGCCGACAGGACGAAGAATTCGAGCGCGAAGGTAAAGAGCGGAAAACCGACGTCGGCAAAGACCTCACCCAAGCGAACCGCGGGTTCGGCCAAGACTAAGTCGTCGGTACCAGCGAAGGCTGCGGCAAAGAAGGCTTCCAAGTCCACGGCAAAGCCGCGGGCTAGACGGACGCGGGAAAAGACAGAGGCCAAGCCGAGCGTCAGTGTCGTCATCGTCACCCGTGACGCCACAACCCAACTACGCGAGTGCTTACAAACCCTGGCGTGCGACGGTTACGCAAAGACGCTTTCCGAGAAACACAGTACTCGCGAAGTCTTTGTCGTCGAGGCCGGCAGCGGAGAACACACCACGCCGATGATGGCTGCGGAGTTCCCGGCCGTCGTGCTGATTCATCGGCCGGATAACGCGGGGACTGCGCGCAGCACAAACCTTGCAACCGACGCTGCGGTCGGCAGATACATACTCTTGTTAGATCCCGAGACGCGGGTGTCTAAAGGCACGGTCGCGAAGTTGGTCGAATACATGGAGAATCACCTACACGTCGGAGCTGTCTCCCCTGAGGTCGTCGACGAGAATGGCCAATGCTGCGCGGGCCCTGAAACGTTCCCGTCGTTGCGCGAAGAATTCGCCCGCGAGTGGCGACCGCTAGCGCAACGTGTCGGCATCGAGCCCAACCAAGTCGCGGTTCCCAAACAGGCCTCGTCGGTCGACTGGGTGGCACGGCACTGCATGCTCGTGCGCAGAAACGCTCTCAAACAGGTCGGACCATTCGACGACGGCTACTCGATGTACTTCGCAGAGGCCGACTGGTGCCGCCGCGCACGCCGCGTCGGTTGGGGGATCCACTACCACCCGGGATTGTCGGTGAGGAACCAGAGATCCTCATCTTTCGTGCGAGAAAGCCTTCGCGGGTGGCCGAAGTACCAGTTCGAGGCCAGTCGGCGCCACTACTTCCGCAAGCATCACGGGGCATCAGTCGCGGTGCTCGTCGACGCACTACACGGGCTACGCACGGCCGCGACGGCTACAAAAGCGGCACTGGAACGTGCCCGCACCCGAGGCGGTGACCTCGGCAATAAATGGAAACGACAGATCGAAAAGTCGCGCCGTAACCTATCCGGCCAAGTCTGACCCGGCCGAGACTATCGGTAACTCCACGCAGCTAAGCGCCTGTTCTCGTGCCTCCGCTGACTGAACCAGGGGGATAAACGCGCTCGAGAAACTCGATCACCGCGTTGGAGAAGGCATCGTTTCGGTCACCCGCAACCATATGCGCGGCACCCGCAACGTCCCGATACTCTGCATGCGGGGCCATCGCGAGGAACTCCTGGGCGGTCTCTTCACTGACCACGTCGCTCCGCCCTCCTCGCACAAGCAGAGTCGGCAGGCGCAACGCTCTCGCTGCACTCTCCAACTTGGCCGGGGTATCGCTCGCGCGTCGACCATATTCGGCCGACCCAACAAACGCCGGATCCCAACGCCAACGGTATCTCCCGTCCTCTCCTTGGCGCAGATTCTTCGCCAGCCCTGCAGGATCGGACGGTCGCGGTCGATGCGGAAGAAATTCAGCGACGGCATCGGCAGCGTCGTCGAGCGAGGCGAAACCCTCCGGCTTCGCGCGCATAAAATCGACAATGCGCCTCACGCCTTCGGGTTCAGTTCGCGGGGTGATGTCGACCAGGACCAGGCACGCTGCCGGGGACTGCGGCTCGCGCGTGGTCGCAGACAACGCGACCATCCCGCCGAGCGACGCGCCGACCAACGCAACGGCACTGCCCCGCCCGCGCAATTGGTCGACGACGTCCTCGATGTCGTCGACTAAAGAGTCAAGAGAATACCCGCCGGCACCCGCCCAAGCACTCTCGCCGTGGCCACGGGCGTCCAACGCCAACCCGTAGTAGCCACGCCCGGCCAAGGCGCATGCCGTCGATCCCCAGGCAAAACGCGTCTGCCCGCCGCCGTGCAACAGCAAGACCACCGGGTCGGCAGGATCACCCCACGCGCTCGCAGCGAGAGCAAGGCCGTCTCGCGAGCGGAACTCGATTATTGTTTCGCGATACGCCATAGTTCTGGTCTCCGCCCGCCGAATCGGAGATGCTAAGGGCTTGCGGTGCCCGCGTCAACGCGACGGTTGCGCCCATAAGGAGAAGCAGTGCCCGAACTCATCAAGGATTCCACACCGATCTTGTCGGTCGGTACCAACGACCGCGATCCCGAGTGAGTCGAAGGTGAGCAAGCCAACCGGGTCTCTGGGAACACCCGTAATTCGAGTCCTCCTGATTGAGGGCGCGGCAAACACCTGCATTTTGACGCTAAAACTCGTAGTGGGATTGCACACAGGGTCAATCGCCATCCTCGGGGATGCGCTGCACTCGTTGACCGATCTTCTCAACAATGTCCTCGCGTTTTTCGCTGCTCGGGTGGCGTACGCGCCACCGGACCCCGACCATCCTTACGGACATCGTAAATTCGAGCCACTCGCGGTCTTCGCGCTCGCGACCCTACTCTCGGCAGTCGCCGTACAGATCATCGTGCACGCGTTCACGCGGCTGGGAGAGCCGATCGAGACCAGTACATGGGCACTGGCGACAATGGCCGTAGTCTTGGTGGTTAACGTCGTGGTCTCAGGATGGGAGGCCGTACAGGCGCGCAAACTCGAGAGCGACCTGCTGCGTGCCGATGCATCCCACACCTTCAGCGACGTCTTGATTACATCTGCAGTGATCGCCGGTTGGCAGGCCGCCGCCCACGGGTATCCGTGGGCCGATCCGTTGCTCGCGATGTTCGTAGCCGTGCTGGTGTTTTACCTTGCATACAGCTTGTTTCGCCGCGCGGTCCCCGCGCTCGTCGATCAAGCCGCGGCCAACGCCGTAGACGTCGCCCGTACCGTCAACGCTATTCCCGACGTGCGCGAGGTGCGACGCATTCGATCACGCCAGGGTGGCTCGGGGACCGTGGCCGATGTGATCGTGGCGGTCGACGGCGATCTGTCGACCGCACGTTCCCATGAGATCGCCAATACCATAGAACGGGCATTGGAAAGCAAGCTCGGCATCCGCGACGTGACGGTGCACATCGAACCCGCGACGAAGAGATGATCCGGTATACACACAACCACCACGGAACAGGTCTATGGCGTACGAGAATTATACCGCACTAAAAATCAACACCGACGGCGGCGTGGCCGATATCACCATCGACCATCCCCCGCTGAACCTCTTCGACGTTACGCTGATTACCGAGATGGACAGGCTCGGTCGCGAGCTCGAACACGACGACGAAGTCCGCGTCATCGTGTTCGAAAGCGCGAACCCGGACTTCTTTATTGCCCACGCCGACGTCAGCATGATTCAAGCGTTAACCGATAACGCTCAGCCGCGCCCGTCAGAACCCAACATGTTTCAGCAGATGTGCGACAGGTTCCGCCGTATGCCCAAGGTGAGCATCGCGAAGATCAGCGGGATAGCGCGCGGTGGCGGGAGCGAGTTTGTGCTCTCCCTCGACATGCGCTTTGGCGCGATCGGCAGGGCCGTACTGTCCCAACCCGAGGTCGCCCTCGGAATCATTCCGGGCGGCAGTGGAACACAACGCCTGCCGCGACTGATGGGGCGTGGGCGCGCACTGGAAGTGATTCTCGGCTGCAGCGATTTCGATGCCGAAGAAGCCGCACAATACGGTTACATCAACCGTGCACTTGCCCCCGAGGAGATCGACAGTTTCGTATACGGGCTGGCAAGGCGCATCGCGCTGTTCCCCGCGCACGCACTGGCTGCAGCGAAGCGCGCAGCTGCAGCGGCCGAGCCCGATCCGGTCGCGGGCCTGATTGAAGAAGCGGCCGCTTTCAACGAGGCGGCGGCCCACCCCGAAGCACGACGCCTCATGCAGAGCTTCCTCGACAACGGCGGACAAACCGTCGATGTCGAGCGCGGCGGCCTCGAAGACTTAGTGGCCAGGCTGAACCGCGATTGAAGCACGAGACCGACAGCGACGAGCTCTTGCGCGAGCTTCAGAGGCTACTCGACCGAAGCACCGCGACGGCCGGCCCTGCAGCATCGACATCGGTGGGCACAGCTGGACGGCAGATGTCGGCCGAACAATTGCTTGCGTTCTGGGAAACCGCCGGCGTGCTCGCGATGACGACGGTCGGCCGCAACGGAGCTCCCCACTCCGCCCCTGTCCACGCGCGTATTCGTGGCGCACATCTCTCCCTGGTCGTCTACGACAACACGCTGCGCCGACGCGACATCGAGCACAACCCCAAGACATCCTTCGTGACATGGGGACGAAACGGGGAAGCCGTCATCATATACGGGAATGCGACCGAAGTGCCGGACAGCCTGAGGCCGACGCGTGACTCACGCGAGGGCGAGAAGCGCAACGTCGTCGAGATCGACGTCAAGCTAACCCGTATCTACGCGATGCGTGGCCGCAACGAGGGCTGACCCGGAGCGGAGCCGTCCAAACCCAGCGCGACCACGCGAGAACTACCGGCTATTCGCCGTCTATGTCGCCGTCGTCGCTGTCAGCTTCGGCTGTTAACCCGGAACCACCCACCAGCGAGCCGTAGAGGTCACAGCGCCGATCCCTGAACAGACCGAACGAAGCACGGTTGCGGCGTATCTCGGCGAGGTCGAAACTCGCCATCGCGAAGCCGTGTTCGCCGTCGCCGACTTGGTCAACGATTTCACCGCGGTGGTCGCAAACGAAGGAGTGTCCGTAGAACGTCTGACCGTTTTCATTACCGACGCGGTTCGCCGCCGCTAACGGTACGACATTGGCAACCGCATGGCCCTGCATCACTCGCTGCCAGGCCTTCCTGGTATCGAGGTCGGGATCGTCGGGTTCGCTGCCGATGGCGGACGGATAGACGAGCACCTCGGCGCCCTGCAAGACCATCGCGCGCGCGGCTTCGGGGAACCACTGGTCCCAACAGATCCCCGCACCCACCACACCATGGCAGGTCTCCCATGCACGAAACCCGGTATCGCCCGGACGAAAGTAAAACTTTTCTTCGTATCCAGGTCCGTCGGGAATGTGCGACTTTCGGTACACCCCCAGCACCGAACCGTCACCGTCCACCATCGCTATGCTGTTGTAATAGGATTGCCCGTCTCGCTCAAAAAAAGAGACCGGTACGACTAGGCGACGCTGCGCACACAGCTGCTGAAATTTGCCGATGGTCGGGTGGTTTTTCAGCGGCTGCGCGAGATCGAAGAAGCGCTCGTCCTCGTGTTTGCAGAAGTAGCCTCCCTCAAACAGCTCAGGAACCACCACGACGTTGGCACCGGCGTCGGCGGCCTCACTGACGAGGTACATCGTGCGGTCTACATTATCGCGAATATCTTCGGCGAACGCCGTTTGAACGACCGCAACGTTGACCTTTCGTATTTCACTCATGGCTTCGGCTGTTGCTGTGTAATGCAGTGGAATGCACCACCACCGGTCAGAATCGCCCGTGCCGGAACCCCAACCGTCGGGCGACCGGGGAAACAGGCCTGAACAACATCAACAGCCTCGTAATCGTAGCGTGTCCCATACACTGGAACCACCACCGAGCCGTTGGCGACATAGAAGTTCGCATAGCTTGCAGGCATCGGGTTTCCGGCCGAATCCGCGACCAGTCCCGGTGAAGGAAGTTCAACCACTTCGAGCCGATGCCCATCGCAATCGCGCGCGCGGCGCAGGTCTTCGGCGACGGCGGTCAATACCGCGCGGTTGGGATCGGCGGCATCACGCGCGGTCATGCACACGACCCTGCCCGGAGCGGTGAAGCGGGCCAGTGTGTCAACGTGACCATCGGTGTGATCGTTTGCAAGACCCCTGTCCAACCATACCACCGTGCGTGCCCCCAGGGACGCCGCAAGCGCTCGTTCGATATCGTGCTCGGAAACACCCGGGTTGCGGTTCGCGTTAAGCGCGCACTGACGGGTCGTCAAGAACGTGCCCTGCCCGTCGGTATCTAGAGCGCCACCCTCGAGCACTATCCCGGCCCGGTGCGACGACGTCCGAGCGAGCTTTGCCACCCGCCCGGCGACTTCGCGATCCTCGGGGAACACGTACTTACCGCCCCAACCGTTGAAATCGAACACCACCGCCGCCAGCCCGCCGTCGCCGAGCCTCACGAACACGGGCCCGGTGTCTCGGAGCCAGATGTCGCCGAACGATCCACGGTAGAAGCTGATCTCGGCGCCCGCAAGCGCGGCAGACGCCTCGGCTTCACCGCGCTCGTCGCGCACCAGACAGGCAACGCGCTCGCCGGAGATCGCCGCGCACATCGCGGCGAATTCACCGCGGGCGGCGGCAAGATCTTCGCCCCACAGATCGGCGTGGCTCGGCCAAGCCGTCCATACCGCCTCGTGAGGCTCCCACTCCGCAGGCGTGCGGACTCCGGGTCGGTTACGCTGCTGCGTCATGGTAGTCCGCCAACAATGCGGCAAGCCGCAGCTTTGGACAAGTCGGCATCCTTGTACACGACGGCTGGCAACTATCCACGAACCGTGGCATCTTTCCGGCCTGTATGGAAAGACCACCAACGAGCATTATCGCCCGCTTCCTTTCGATCGCGCTGGTTGCAGCGGCCCTCGGCGCTGCCCATGCCTATACTCCGCAGGACAGCACCGAGATCGGCGCCCTTTACGTGATGACTGTCGAGGGTATGACCTGTGCCGTCAGCTGCGCTCCCACGGTGCAAAAAGCGCTGTCGGCAATTCCCGGAGTCCGTAGCGCCGTGGTCGACTTCAACCGCACCCAAGCGGTCGTGCGGATGAAACAGGGACAAGCTTTGACCGCCGAGGAATGTGACGCCTCATTCAACAACGCGGGTTACTTCGTCAGCGATTTCCGGCTCAAGGGTTCGGACCCAAGCTGACCCTCGCGCCGGCGCCGTCCCATCCAAGCAAGCAACGCCAGGCCCGGCAACGCTGCGACCGTGGTGATCACGAAGAACGTTACCCAATCGTAGTTCTCAGCGAGCCAGCCTCCCGAAGTCGCTAGCCACGTGCGCGCAACCGCCATAAACGACGTGAGCAGCGCGTACTGCGTCGCGGTGTAGCTGACGTTGCACAGGCTCGACAGGTAGGCGACAAACGCCGCCGTCCCCATCCCGCTCGCGAAGTTCTCAAAGCCGATGGTTACCGCAAGCATCGCGGTGCTATGACCGACCATCGCCTGAACCGCAAACATGAGGTTCGAAAGCATCTGCAAGATTCCGCAGATCCACAGCGACCGGCTCAGCCCAACCGCGTTCATGAGCCCGCCGCCGGCCCCGGCACCGACCAGTGTGGCCGCCAATCCAAAGCTCTTCACCACCGTCGCGATCTCGGTCTTGGTAAACCCGACCTCGAGCAAAAAGGGATTGGTCATCACGCCGGCAAGCGTGTCGCCGAATTTGTAGAGCATCACGAAAAGCAGGATCGTCGCCCATCCCTTACGCTGCATAAAGTCGGCAAACGGACACACCACCGAGCCGTACAGCCACGCGGCGGCGCGACCAAAGGCCCCGGAGAACGCCGGACGCGCGGCCAAGAACTCCTCGGCCCTGGCCTCCAGCGCGCGTGACTCCGCCGACGCAACGACTTCGGGTTCACGACCGAAAAGTGTCGCGAGCATACCTACCCCGACCAACGCGGCCATGAATGCGTAGACTTCGAACCATCCCCAGAACTCGGCCAGGTACAGAGCGCCGGCGCCGGACACGAGCATTCCGACGCGGTAGCCGAAGACGACTGCCGCCGCGCCCGCTGCTTGCCGGCGCTCTTCGAGAAGCTCGACGCGGTAGGAGTCGATGACGATATCTTGGCTCGCAGAGCAAAACGCCACGATGACTGCGCATAGCGCAGTCATCCATGCATTCTGCGCGGGGCTGGTCATCCCGAGCCCGACCAGGCTCGCGGCAAGAGCGGCCTGTGTCGCCAGCATCCAGCCGCGCCGCCGGCCCAGCAGCCTTCCCAGCACTGGAAATTGCAGACGGTCAATCAACGGAGCCCAAAGAAACTTCAGCGAGTAGGGCGTAGCGACTGAGGCGAACAAACCGATGCTGGTCTTGCTGATCCCGGATTCCGCCAGCCAAAAGGTAAGCGTCGAGAACGTCAACGCCAGCGGTAAACCACTGGAGAATCCGAGCACACCGATACCGAGGATGCGCGGGTCACGATAGACCGAAAGGCCTGCCCGAAGGCCCGACCAGCGGCCGACCGCTACCACGCACCAGTCTCGCCCGGCGGGGCCGCACGTGTGAGCAATATCTCGTCTGACAACGAAGCCCGGTAATCGTTCAGGGCCCAGCGCACACTCGGAAACGCGATCTCATCCCAAGGAATGTCGTCCCAAACAAACAAACCGACCGCCTCGCTCTCCGGCCCAGCCTCGACGTCGGGAGTAATCAGCCGCGCCCTAAATATCATGTGCACCTGCGAGGCATGTGTTACGTCATAGGCACCGAGCAGCCCGTCAAACTCAAAACGTGCGCGCGCCTCCTCCCAGGCCTCGCGGGCCGCGCCCTGCTCCATGCTCTCGCCAACCTCCATAAAGCCCGCCGGAAGCGTCCAGAATCCTTTACGTGGACCGATTGCCCGTTTGCATAGCAAGATGCGACCCTCCCAAGCCGCAACGACACCGACGATCATGCGCGGGTTGTGGTAGTCGATGAACCCGCATTGACCACAGACCGAGCGCTCGCGTTCGTCGCCTTCGGGAACCATGGAGGTGAAGTGCTTCTTGTTACCGGATCCGGCCATTGAACCAGTGTGCCGTTGGTCGCGACGGGCCACAACTCGCGCACACCGGCTCAACGGCGCCGGACCACTGGACCCATTACGACCAAGTAGCGAGCCGGCGCGCGAGACACTGACACTCGCCGCTGCTAGCTTGCAGAGCTATGGCAGTCCTCAAAGTAGCCAAGTGCGACGCGCTCGGCGTCGGCGAAACAGTGAAATTCGAATTCACTCAAGACGGTGCAAGACGCGAAGGATTCGTGATCCGTCATGCATCTGGCATATCGGCGTACCGCAACGAGTGTAGACACATTCCTATGACAATGGACTGGGTCGAGAACCGCTTTCTCTCGCGCGATGGTTGCTACATCCAATGCTCAACGCACGGAGCGCTCTTCGAGATCGACACCGGCCTGTGCGTAGCGGGCCCACCAGAAGGTAAAACCCTGCGGTCTTTGGATGTTCGCGAGGAAAACGGCGAGATTCTCGTTACCGTTGAGCGCTGAACCCGCGTCCACGCAGCCACGCGGTCAGACGCGAATGCTCCAAGTAGGTGAGTTCGCGCTGCAAAGGCCCGATATCGCTTTGCTCACCCGGGTCGCGCTGGAGATCAAAGATCGAGAGCGTTCCAGGGCCTGCCGAGTAAACGGTCTTCCAATTGCGATCGCGAAACCCGAACTCGTAGGGCGGATACGGCGAGAAGAAAAAGACAAAACTCTCCAGTGTTCGCTCAAATACGCTCCGTCCCGTCCACAACGATGAGCCGGGCACCCCGAGCAGCTGGGTGATCGTTGGCGGGAGATCCGACAACGACGCGATCCCTTCGATTTGCGATCCACCCAAGGCTACAGGGTTGAACAACGCCAGCGGGACTCGGATGTATCGTTCTTGGAGGCCAACTCCAGTATCGGCTGTCACGTGCGCTGTCCCGATGACGGCAACAATCGTAGTCTCGGCCAGACCGTTGCGTTCAAGAGCCTCTAAGATCTTTACGACGGCTGCTTCGGCACCACGCGCGTCCGGACTTCCCAGCGCAATAGTGTGATCGTGAGAGTCCGCGTCCAGACCGAACACCACCACGCCCAAGAACGGCGGCCGTCGGTTTTCACGCGAAGCCGCTAATTCCGCCTCGATTTGCGACAAGACGCACCCACCCCAAGAAGAATCCGGCTCTGCGCAACCTGCTCGTGCTTGCAGATCGTTTTTCAGTCCGTGAGCCCGCAGGAAGCGCGTCACAACGTCGTCCGGCGATGCGAACACCGCGCCGGTCACCGATCCTCTGATCAACCAGGTATCGTAGCCGTGCGCGGAGAGCAGCGCAGGAAGTGATGTCACTCCGTCTCGCGGCCTAGATGTAAACGGAGACGCGTAAGCTAGCGGCGGTTCATGCCCGGTGATGATCGCATACAGCGACTTATCTGCCGACGGCGCGGGTGCGTAGATGTCAGACACCGTCACAGAGCCGCGGCGGAAGCGCGACAACCGCGACTCGGTTTGCTCCTGCGTCGTCGCGGCCATCGCCACTTCGAAGAATGCCGGAGGGAGACCCTGGACAACAACAACCAGCGCATTGCGGATTCTCGACTCATGATCGACCGCGCCAGCATCTTGATTTCCAATGCTCGCATCAACACCGACATGCGCCCGCGTGATGCTCTCGTATTCCTCGCTCGCCCACGTCGGCGGCACGGCATCCAAGAGGTCGGCGTAAGCAAGCGCTCCACCGGAAGCTCGCAGCGTATGCATCCACGGATTTTCGAGTGCTGAGGCGCGGACATCGACGTCCTCGACCAGGACACCCGAGACCTGGAGATATCCCGCCACCAAAGCGCACAAGGACACTGTCACCCACACCCGCCAACCCTCGCTGTGAAAAGCTCGCACCAACCGCCGTGTGCCTTCGAGGAGCAGAACAAATGCCGACAAGAACGCTGCAAGTGAAGCTGCGCTGTGCACCGAGGCGAGACCGGCCACGGTCGGGCCGACGCTTGGCGCCCCTAACCCCCGCGCGGCACGCACCCACTGCGCGGACCACGGCGCATCGGTGTGTTCGACACTCAATAGGTTGAGATAGGCGTGCAGGACCAGGCCAAGACACACTCCCCGAAAACACCAGATCATTGCGCGTCTTAGCGCCGGTAATGCCGCGAACGTGCCACCGATGCCCGCCGCAAGAAGCGACAATACCGCTATCAACGCGACGTCCTGGTTAGCGAGCAGAAGAGAGCCCGGCCAGCCGGGCGAGCCCTGAGGAAGCTCGAGTAGCAAGGACGCGCGGATCAAGACGCTCAACACACAGGCGGTAAAACCGGCACAGACCGCCTCTACCACCGCGCTCTCCGGCCACGCATTGACCAGCCCCCCCGCCCGATTGGCAAGCAGCGTCGCAAACGAGAAGACCAGGCCGGCGACCAGTACACCCCACGCCGCCGGGGCGCGAATCAGCATGCGCATCGCGCGCGGCGGGCTCTCGGCCAGGCTGAGCAGCGGTGGAGTCTCGGCGGTCGGCGGTCGGTACGCCTCGGCCGGCGCGTAGGGGATGATGCGGCTGGACACGTCCAGGTCGCGAGCACTCGTTCCGCCGCCCCTCGCCAACGCAGGCGTAGCGGCAGCCGAAGATACAATCCACGCGCACAGCAACAGCGCGAAGACCCGCAGAATATGTTTAGGCCCCCCCGACATAGCGACTTTCCAGCCTAGCGGGACAAACGGATGAATCCATCGCCGGAGCCTCCGGCGGGCTCCGGCGGGCTACCTTTCGCGAGCTGAAACCGCGCTACATTCCGCGCGGAATGTGGATAACTCGGCGCAAAGTACACCGGCGGCACGATGATCGGTCCGCTCAGTCACTTGTGTAGAGCTTCCCTAGTACCCGAGCCCGGACCGCGGCGACGTGGGCCGTGGGGCGTCAGGGCGGGACGCGCCGGAGTCGGGACGCGGAATGTGCGGCCTGTTGGGGTTGAAGCGTTTGTATTCCTCGGCCGTGGAGACGTTACAAACCGGGTTCGATGCCGCGCATGATCCAGAAGACGCCCCGCAGGTCAGCCGTACCGACTGCCCGACTGCGTAGCGCAGGATCAGCAACGCATCGGTTGCGGTGATCGCTGAGCTCGCGTTGACGTCACAGACGCCGGGCATACAGGCTTGGTTGCCGACCGAGGCCTGTAACGCGCCGAACGCATCGGTAGACGCGATCAGACCGTCGGCGGTGAAGTCACCGCAGGCGGGACCACCCATCGTCAACCATCCTACGTCGATCAGTAGTTGTACCGACCTTTCGATGTCGTGATTGGGCCCCACGTACTGGGGCTCCATGATGTCGTCGGGAGAAAGTGCGGTGCTGAAGTGCGAAACGCTTGAACCAGCCTCGAAGAACGCAGGGGCGTACATCTGAACGTGGCAGCTGGCATGGGTTCCGGATCCGAGATCGCCGGCACTTTTGCTGACAGCCGAGCCCGTCCAATGCAGGGCGTTGACCGCTGTGGCGCCGAGTGCACGCTCAGTATTGCTCATGACCGGGAACGAAAGCCCATTGCAATGGTTCTCGAGGTTGACCATGTAAGCATCGTCATAGCCGAGCATCTTGCTGCCGAAGAAAGCGTTCATCGGGGTAGCAAAACCAAGGCCGTGGCCGAGCTCGTGGATCAACACGGAGACGAGATCGATCTCTCCCGGTCCCGCATTGCGATCGAAACCGTAATACCACCCGATATCGCAACCGGCGCCACCTACATCGCTGTTGAACTGCGCGAAGATGTCGCCCAGGCCCGAGCCGAGGTCGCTGCCCGCGAGTGCATCCGCCAAAGCCGAGGGGTACCACGTCTCAGCCCTGCGCGCCGCGGTGAAGTCTCTGAAGAACGTCATCGCTCCAGCCGCGCCAAGCAACACCCCCGCTCCAGGCGTGCAGCCTAGGCTGTCAAACTGTGCATCGACGATAATCTCAACGCTGCTGTCCAGACGCGCAGCCCAAATATCGGCAGCAAACTGAAAAGCATTCAGCCGCTGTGCCCCGAGTGTCGCACCGGTGTTCCCGCCGACAGGTGCAACAGGTGTTGCATCGAGGAAGCCTTCACCGGTGGTGTCGTTGTTTACAATGCGGAACGTCGCCGCCGACGCGTTGCCTGCGAAGAGTGCCACGGCGACAAAACTGACCAAGAAGAGCTTGCGCATAACTCAGCGCTCCTCCCCAACTGCGGCCATGCATTGGCCGACCGGCTCGCGCGGCACCACCGGCGCGCAACCCGCTTCAACACTGTGCGCGTCGCGGTTCGGACCGACGACCATCATGTGCAAGAAGCCGCCTTCGGCATGCACACCGATTCCGCCTGTGGGCCCTTCGACCGCAAATTCGGTCACCGCTCCGATAGCCGGACCCAATTCCAAGTAGGCGGGCAAGGGCAGATCCTCGCTTCCATCACCACTAAATGGCTCGATCTCGCTGAAACTCCCGCTCTCAGGATCACTGAAGACCACCTGGGCTACCGCGTTGCCGGCGGTCAACGCCATTACCACTACGGCAATCACGGCGACACGGCAGAATCGAAAATCCTTCATTGCGTTCTCCATCACCTCTCCAACCTCGTAATGCGAGGCTCGTCTATTTTGGCACGTCACGCCTAAACCCGGCCGCGGAAAAGACTGCTACGCGACCCTTCGTGAGCCTGCCCGGTGCAGAAAAACCCGCGGTTTCATCGAGTCCTTGCGGCCTGCGCAGGCACAAGCCGTGTTAGGGGCAAGTCAGCTCGACGGGCTGGCCGACCGCGTATTGGACAATCAACAGCGCATCGGTAGCCGTCACCGCCATGGTCGAGTTGACATCGCATACCTCGACCACACAGTTCTGCGTTCCGACGGATGTGTTGAGAGCTTGCAGTGCGTCGGTTGTGGACACGTTGGTGTCTTCATTCGCGTCGCCGCACGCCACAGAAGGAGCGACTACGAGCTGCCAGCCGAGGTCGGTAAACAACTCAAGCGTGCGCTCGAGATTGTGATTGGCGCCGGTATAACTCGGCTCCATCAGCTCGTTCGGTGCAAGCGCCGTCGAGTAGTGCGAGACCGAAGACCCCTGCTGTGCGGGATTCGGTGCGTACATCTCGACGTGCCCAGAGGCGTGCGCGCCCGAAATAAGATCGCCGCTGCCGGCGACGACCGTCGGTCCGACCCAGTGTAGGTCATCGCTACTGGTACTGGCGGCTACGCGCTCGCCATCACTCATGTCAGGATAGATCTTACCGGTGCCGTGATCTTCAAGGTTGAACATGAAGACGTCGTCCAACCCACCGAACTTCTGTCCGGTCGGTAGGTTGACGAATGCAGCGAATCCGAGCCCGTGTGAGATCTCGTGCAGTACCACGGTGGCGAGATCAATCTTTCCCGGCGGCGGAGTGCCGTCGAGTCCGTAGTACCAAGTGTTAGGAAACGAACACGTAGTCCCGATCGAGCTGTTGAACGTCGCACGAATGTCGCTGTTACTGGGCGCAAGGTCTGAACCGGCCAGCGCGTTGGCAAGAGCCTGAGGGTAGTACGTAGCGCTCAACTGTGCACCGACAAAGTCACGATGCACGGTCTGGGTTCCTGCCGAGCCGAGGATAGCACTCGTCAAGCCACAGGTCAGCGGATCGAAGTTCGAGTCGACGAGAATCTCTACGTCGCTCACCAACCGCGCGCTCAAAAGCGATGCCGCAAAGTCGAAGACGTTGAGCCGTTGCTGGCCGAGCGTGGTTCCGTCGTTGCCGCCGACCGGGCTGACCGAAGTGTTGTCGTTAAACCCTTCACCCGCTCCGTCCAGATTGACGACGGTAACGGTCGCGGCGTGGGCGGCGGATGCTGGGACGAGAGCAGCGGCGAATGCGGTCGCAAAAAGGGCTGCGCCGAATACGTTCCGGGTTCGGGTGCGTCGCATGTCGATCCCCCTACTCGTGTTTGCCGCGAGTTGCGCTGTTGTTATCTGCGTGAGAGTGCGCACAGTCGCTGTGCAACACACCACCGGGGTCAACAACAGCGACCATAACGCTTTCGAATCCGCCGCCAAGATCGACGATAATGCCGCCTCCGGGCACCGGGCTCGCGACCTCGACAAGGCCGACTGTCGAGGTGCGCAAGCGTGCCTGCACCCCCGGCGAATACTCCGCGACCGATGACGCCTGTACGCCGACCGGAGGCTGCAGCTGGATGGTTTGCGCGTCGGCGTCGGTGCCGACTGCCGCAACAGCAGCTACGACAAGCGCCGTAAGAAGCGTGTTGCGGTATCTGCTGCGGCTTGGGGTATCGATTGACATGCGTTGCTCCTTATCCCGTCGCGCGAACATCCGCGCCTAGGGATTTCATTGAGCAACGGCTGTGCCACCCGGTGGCGCTGGAGTTTTCAGCGGCTACGGAGACAGCGCAGGCACAATCTCGGCGTGATTTTATTGACTGTCCGGCATGGGGCACACGGTCGTGTCCAGGCCATCGGCTACTTGACCGCGCAAACGCGGCACGCGAAGCCATGCTCTCATGCTGAGACGACGCCTACACGGAAGTGCAGGCCTCAGGTAAGTTCTGAGGCGAAGAGCCGGGTCAGCCTTTGCCAGGCATCTGCAGCCGACTTTTCGTGATAGTCCTCGCGAGCATCGCAGAAGAAACCGTGGCCCACCCCGGGGTAGACGACAACGTCGTGATCGACACCGTCGGCGCTGAGCCGGTCACGGATTGCCTGGATTTGGTCGGCTGGGATGTAACCGTCCTTATCGCCGAAGAGACAGAGAACCTTGCCGGCGATCTTGGCGGTTCGCTCAATGGTCGCCGGCTGCTCCCCTCCCGGCGCGCCGACCGCGATCCCGCCCCCGTAAAAGCTGACTGCCGCCGCGACCGGCAACTCGCAGGCGGTGAGGTAGGCGGCGTGGCCACCGAAACAGAACCCCATGACGCCGACCCCCTTGCCTCCGACGTCAGAGCGGGCCTTCAATGCGTCGATCGCCGCACGGGTATCCGCGAGCAACTCAGTCGCGGTGACCTTATTCATCAGCTCGAGCCCCTTGCCCAACCCTTCGGCGTCATATCCGAGTTCGATGCCCGCAGCGGTGCGATGAAATAGATCGGGAGCCATCACCACGTAGCCTTCGGCGGCGACGCGATCGGCGACCGAGCGAATGTGTCCGTTGACACCGAAGATCTCCATAAAAAGCACCACGCCGGGATGCGCCCCGGCTGCTTCCGGCCGCGCGACGTAGGCCGGCATCTTACCGCCATCCACGGATACTTCGATTCGCTCACTTGTCGTTCGCATGTCTATTCCTCCAGGCGGGTACGGTTAGCACGCCGACAACTGAAACTCCATCGAAGAAGCGCTGGCGGAAAAGGGCGTTGGAACAACCCAAGCGAACGCCGATAAGCCGGATTAAGCAGCCCGGGTCAGTTCTTGGATTCGACCCACTTTGGGCGCACCGCTTTGCCGCCCTTGGCGTCAAACACACCCATGATGGTACAGCTTCGTGCGAGACCGCTTTTGTTCACACAACGCAGACGCTCGCCGGCTGCGACTGCAACGCCCGGCTTGAAGTAGGTACAACCCGCGTTGCCGTAGGTGAACCTGACGTTCTCGTCACTGGTCGCTACGTAGACAGCGGTATGATCCGAACAGGCCTGCGTCAGCATGAACGTCCCGGTGCGCGGAGCCTCGTACAACACCCAGCTTGCGCCGGACGGCGCGACCGCAGTGGCACTTACGGTGTGCCCGGCGATGCGCCCGGTGTACTCAACCGCTGCAGCGCTCGAAGCGAACCACAGCAACAAAAACGCGAGCACAATGAACGTAACAAAGCCGAGCGCTGCGACTCGATCGGATCGACCGAAAGATGCGAGACGGCGCGCGGCGGTTTCTTCGGTAGTACGCATGTTTCTCACCTCAGCCGCTGAGTCTATCGCCGTGCGCAACGGCTTGTAAAGATTATGTTCTAAAAAACAGCCATCATTGGATGCGGACACCGCACTGCGCCGCCTAGCCCCCCCCAACCCCCCAGCTGAGCTTAGCCGAGTCGCACCACAACTCGATTCTCAGTAGAGCCTGTCGTTCATGAGCCGTCTTCTCCGGACGGAGGCTGCCTAGCGCCGGCTTGACCCAGCGCTGTCGTGGGCGTGTCGTCGCCGGCAACCGCGACCGGCATCGCCGTCACCTCGCCCCCGGGCCACGACTTAACGTGAAGGTCGCGTTGGGGAAACGGAATCCCTATTCCGTGTGCTGCGAGTTCGGCGTTGATCTGAGTGTTGACCCGGTCCTGAACCACGACTCTTTGGATGACGTCGCTCACAAACAGACGCAACTCAAAATCCAACGAACTCTCTCCGTGGTTGACGAACACCACCGACGGCGCCGGGTCCTTGAGAACCTCGGGGTCGCCGGTTGCGATCGCCGCCAGGATCGCGCGTACCTGCTCGATGTCGCTGCCGTAGTCGACGCCGATCTTGACCACCAACCGTGTCACGCTGTCGGCAAGCGTCCAGTTGATCACGTCTTGAGTGATGAGCGCCCGGTTGGGAACAAGAACCTCTTGCCGGTCAAAGTTCAGGACCGTGGTTGCGCGAATATTGATCCGCTGCACACGGCCTACCACAGTGCCTATGGTCACCTGGTCGCCGACACGGATCGGACGCTCAACCAGCAGGATGATACCGCTGACAAAGTTCGAGACGATCTCTTGCAAACCGAAACCGAGCCCGACACCCATCGCCGCGATCAGCCACCCAAGTCTCGCGGTGTCGAGTTTGAGTGTCGACGTCACCCACCATGCAGCGATGAACACCAAGCCGTAGCGGGTCATGGTTACGATTGCATAGCGCAACCCGGTATCGAGACTGACGCGCGGGAACAGCGTGAGATCATAAATCCCCGGCAGATCTCGCAACAACCAGCCCGTCGCGAGCACCAAACCGACCGCGAACACGAGATCGGCGGCGGTAACGAACTCCGGACCGTCGGCACCAACACCAGCTTGCCAAATGTCGATAGAAACCAGTGTCTGCCAGGCACGCTCGTCGAATCCCCAGATCAGTGCGAACAAATAGACGGAGACCAGCACGAACAACCAACGCGCGATCGCAGTGAGTTCGATGGCGGGCGGTTCCTCGACCGGATCACCGGTCTTGGCTGCCTCTGCCTCTGCTTCATATTTTTGCAGTCTGCGTCTATGCGCTTGGTAGCGACCTACAACCGCGGCTACCCGGCGATGTAGCGGAGGCAGCACCGCCGCGGCGATGACACTGAGCCCGACGGCACGGGCAATGTAGAGCGCCGCAAACCCGTAGCCGACGACATAAAGGACCGGTGATGCGAAAACCAGAACTGGGAACAGCACCCGCCACAGGCCTCGCCTGCGGTGCATCACCCGTGCTGTCACGCCTCGTACCCCATGCGTAATGACGACCGAGTTCGGCCGAAATACCCGGAAAGCGCAGAAGGAAACGACCAGCGCGAAGCCTGCCAGGGCTAGACGCGGAACCGCTATGAACTCGAAAGGTTCGGCAGAAGTAATCGCCCACGGAATCATCAGCGCCGCGAATCCTACAAGTGCGACCCGGCCGCCGCGGTGGATTGCCGCGGCAACCGCCGCCGGAATCCCCACGGCCAGCACGAAAACGCCGTCTGCTCGGAACAGAACGCGGTTCAACGAACGACCGAAGACGAGTACCGCGAAGGCGCGCAGACCTGATGCCGCGACCAGTCCTAGGCCCTCGGGCAGCCCCAAGCTCGAGATAACGGCTGCCGTGAACCATACGTAGGCAGGAAAAAGCACGATGCGTAGGAGGTCGACGAAGACCCTCGCAGCAAGCCGCATTGCGCCTCGATTGTAGCCGGCGTCCTGTTGCTCTCGCCCGCGTGCATACTGGGTGAGCCCACGCCACACGAAAAAGAAGATCAACGGCGCAACGAAGAAAACCACCGCCAAGTACATGGATCGATAGGACGAAGTCAGGTCGCGGTAGGTCTGCCCCAATGTTGCCGGTGATCCGGCGCGAACCGTCCAAGCGCCGAACTCCTGCAGCTCGTGCGATAGCGTCCGCAACGTTTCCGTTCCGATCGGATCGCGATCACGAATCCACAGGACCCGCGCGCGGATGAACGTATCAAGTTCGTCGAGCGCGAAGGTCCGGTCGAGCTTGAGCGACTCGAGCCGCTGACCTTGCGCGATGACATCACTCAACGCGGTCTTCTCGGTGTTGAGCAGCCCGCGCAGTTCGTCGCGCACCCTCGCTGTTCGCGTACGCAGGTCGGCAGCCGCATCCTCGGAGAGTCCTTCGCGGATCGCCAGTATATCTTTGCGCCAAATGTTGGTGAGGTCGTAGAGAGTGTTGTCGACTTCAAAGTGAAGGTCACGGTATCGCGACAGCTTCTCAGCGACCGACGGCGTGACTGCGATGCCGAGCGATTTGCGCTTCAGCGGGATCTGCCGAAGCGTGTTGCGAACCAATTGCGCAACCTGTCCGCTGCTGCCGTGTTGCGTCAGGTACTGACGTAGGCGTTCGAGTGCGGTTCGATCCTCGACAATACGCAGCTCCTGCTCGTTGACTTCTTTGCTGAGAACGACGGCGAAGTCCTGCAACTGGCTGGTCTGGGCCCGCGCCCGCAGGACCTTGGCCTCCCAGTCAGCCAGCATCTTACCGGCAGGCCCCTCGGCCGCCTGCGCTTCAATCTCCTTGGCGGCGAGTTGCTCTTCGAGCTGCTTGCGGCGCGAAGACTCCTGCTGACGGAGCGCGCCACGATACTGCGCGAGTTCGCGTTCGAGCCGTTCCCCGGCGCGTTTCGTAGTTTCGACGGCAAGCGCCCGGTAGGCGTCCAGCTCCGGCGCCGCATCGCGTGCCGCATCCATCACTTCGACTGCGCGGCGCGCAATCGACTCGTTGAGGCGTGCATTCGCGAGTTCAAGAGTTACTGCTGCTGCGTTGTCGCCCTGCGCGGACTTAGCCTCTTCCTCGAGCGCTTTCTGGCGTTCAACCGCCGCGGCGGTCCGTGCTTCGAGCTTGGACCGTTCTTCGCCCGCCTCTGCTTGACGCTTCGCCGCAACCGATAGCGCGGCGCTGATCGAGTCGAGGGTCTCACGCAGTTTCGCAGCTTCCTGCTCTTTAATACGCAGGCCCTGCAGTGTAACCACACCTAGATCGGCAATGGCCGGCTTGCCGGTCTCGTCAAATGCCGCGGCTTGCTTACGCAACGACTCGGAATCGCGCCGGCTCTCCCCGAGATCGGTTTGCAGCTGCTCATGCCGATCGATTAACGAGTCAAGCTCCTCGAGCAGCGAGCGACGCCGCTCGAGGCCGCGCCTGACACGCTCGTCAACACCGCCGGTTGCGCCATTTGCTGGAATGGTCGCAAGTCGCGAACCCACCTTCTCCAATTCTCCGGCAACTTCAGCGCGCAACAGTGCACCCTTGCCGACGTTCGACCACGGCCCACCGGCCTGCCCCACGGCCTGCAACGGCGCAAGCGCTGTCCCCGCGAGCGTCACCACAAAAACCGACAGCACGGCGGAGAATCTCACCACGGGCCGTGATGCGCCGGGTGAGCGCAACCACCCAATCGATCCGGCATGAGGTAGTCTAAACATGATTCCTCAACATCAACTCTTTTGGGTGCGGTTCGAGGTAAGTCCGCCCCGACCAGCACTCAACACCGTGCAGCCTTACGTGATGACGAATCAACGTAACCGGGACAAGGATAGGAACGAGTCCCGCGCCGTAGTCGCGAATTGCATCGCGAAGCTCGGCGCGCGAAGCAGCGTCGAGCGACTCGCGTAGATCTCCGGTCATGTGCTCGAGAACCTTGACCTGCCGCTTCCTTGTGGCGATCTTGACCAGCGTTCGCATGAAACCCCGCTGGTAATGTTCGGCGAAGAGCGCACGCGGAGTATCTTTAACTGCAGCGACGATTCTGCCGAGTGCGCGGTAGTCAGGTTCGGAGTGTGCCAGCAACTGCATCTTGTGGCCGGGATGGAACGTGACCACGTGTGCGCGCGTCCATCTGCCCGAGAACAGCTTTCGCACACGACGGTACGCAAACATTCGCTCAATAAAGTTCTCGCGTAGCGGCGGGTCGTGCAAGCGGCCCTCCTCTTCGACCGGAAGTCCTTCGACACGGTCTAGCAGCGCCTGCGCGAACATACCCCCACCGTTGCGCCGCGGCGTCGCGCCTGCGCGATAGACCTTTACCTTTTCCATCCCACAACTCGGCGAGTTCTTTTTGAGGACGTAAGCGGATAGGTCCTGGCGCGTGAGTTCGCGCACCCGCTTGGCCGCCCACGACTCCATCGAACGCGTGTGGTCGGTCCCGCTCTTCTCGGCGATCATACGAACCTGGCCGCCGTCCTCAACCAAGCGGACGGTCTCGCGCGGAACCCCCATCCCAACTTCGACTTCCGGACACACCGGTACCCACTCGACCCAAGGCCCAAGGACGTCGGTCAAGAACCGATCGCGCTGGTGGCCGCCATCGTAGCGAACCTGGTTGCCCAGCAGGCACGAAGAAACACCGATGCGCAGCGAAACACCCATCTCATGACTGGTATGCCCCGGCTTCGCCACGCTCGCGCTCAGGATTCGGTCGCGTCGTCTGGCTTGCACTCTTCGGCGTCGGCGAGACCGCGCAGATAGTCGTAAGAATACATACCGGTGTCGTGTCCGTCTTCCCACATGAAACGCACGGCGTAGCGCCCGACGCCCTCGGCGCCAACTAGAACCGCCGGTTCGGCCTTGACGAAAGTTAACGAACCTGAGTGCCCCTGGCACGCAGCGCATGGGCACCAACCGCGTAAACCTTCCGATCTATATACCGTGGTCGCACTGTCGCTCCAGGTGATGCGAACCAACTGGTGCTCTTTGTCGTGGACAATCTCAACCGGCTCGGGGGCATCGCTCTCTGCGCTGCGCCGTTCGATCGCTTTTTGTACTTCGACCGCGAGATCGGCAAATACCCTGCTCACAGGGTGGCCGGGAGCCGACTCCACGATCGGCGTACCGTTGTCGCCGGCCACGCCGATAGCTGGATCAATCGGAATTTCGGCGAGTAGTCGCAGACCGAGCTTCTCAGCCGTCTCGCTCGCCTCGCGGGTACCGAACAGCTCGTCAACATTGCCACATTTAGGACAAACGAAACCCGCCATGTTTTGCACCACACCCAGCACCGGCACGTTAATTTTGTGAAGCATCGCGACGCTGCGCTCGACATCCGCCAATGCAACGTCCTGGGGTGTGGTCACCACAACCGCGCCGTCCAAGGGAACCTCTTGCGCGAGCGTCAGGGGAATATCGCCGGTACCGGGTGGCAGGTCGACGACAAGGTAGTCGACTTTCCCCCAAGCCACACCGCGCAAGAACTGCTTGGTCGCGCTCATCGCCATCGGCCCGCGCCACACCACTGGAGCGTTATCATCGAGGAAAAAACCCATCGACATTACTTCAATCCCGTGGGCCTTAAGCGGTGAAATCATGTCGCTTTTGCTGTCTGCTGGGCGCGGCTGACCAGCGACCCCAAGCATCAACGGAGCACTCGGGCCATAGATGTCAAGATCAGCGTACCCGACGCGGCTACCAAGCGCCTTGAGCGCGAGTGCGAGGTTGGACGCCACCGTCGACTTGCCAACCCCGCCCTTGCCGCTGACAACGGCGATAATGTGATCGGCGGTCGGCAATTTAGTCTTGCGCGACTGACCGGCCGCGCCCTCGGCGTGGCCGTGACCATGACTGTGGTTATGGCTGTGATCGTGGTTGTGATCATGGTCGTGGTTGTGATCAGACATTGACAACCTCCGCGACCGGAAGTTCGATGACGATCCTGCCCGCCAACGACTTGAACGCAGCGGCAGCTTCAGAATCTCCTCCGGCTGCCGCAATCGGCCGGCCCTTGTCCCCCGCCTCGCGCACAGCACGGAGCAAAGGCACACCACCGAGGAAGGCGACCCCGTATTTCTCGGCGACGCGCGCGCCGCCGCCGGCACCAAATACCGCGGTCTGTTCTCCACACGAAGAACAAACGTGAAAGCTCATGTTCTCGATTACACCGAGGACGGGCGTCGCGGCCTGCTGGAACATTTTGACACCGCGTTCGACATCGGCCAACGCCACGTCTTGAGGTGTGGTAACAATAATTCCACCGTCCAGCGCTATCGTTTGCGTAAGAGTCATCTGTACGTCACCGGTGCCGGGCGGGAGGTCGAGAATCAAGTAGTCCAACTCGCCCCAGTTAACATCGTTAAAGAACTGGCCTAGGGCTTTCGAAAGCATCGGGCCTCGCCAGATCAGCGGGGCGCCTTGGCCGACAAAAAAACCCATCGAGACGAGTTTGACTCCGTAGCGCTGGATCGGGATGAGGCGGCCGTCTTCGTCGCTCTGCCCCTGCTTACTACCCGCGAGCCCGAACATAGTCGGTATGCTCGGACCGTAAATATCGGTATCGAGCAAACCGACCCGGTGGCCTGCTTTCGAAAGCGCAACCGCGAGGTTGGATGCAACTGTCGACTTACCAACCCCCCCTTTGCCGCTGGCCACGGCAACTACACGTTTGATGCCTGCCGGCTTGCCCGGCCCACCGCCCATCGCCGTCGCCATTTCACGTGCCTGCGCCCTGCGGTCGGGCGCGCCCTGTTCGACGATGATCTCCGGTTTCGGAATACCGTCGATAGAGTCGAGAAGTTTTTCGACGCTCGCCAGGACCTGCGCCCGCACATCTGCGTTCTGCGTTACGATCGAAAGGTGCAGCTCAGTGGCGTCATCGCGAAAGCGGATGTCCTTAACGACACCAAATGAAACGATGTCTCGGCTGAAACCGGGATACTTGATCTCCTTCAGACGTTCTTTGAGTTCTTCAGCGGTCATTGGATCCTTGTTTCTCTCCGTCATAGCTAACTTTGCGCCGGAAGCGCCTTGCTCGGGTCCGCGCACTCAAGCCCCCCAAACGGGTGTGGGGCGGTTATGAAATTCACTGCATTGGAGGCCCTGTCGGCTCGAGGGGGGCCAAAACTTCGACCGCCCGTATATAAGGGATACCCGGCGCAGAGGACAGTCCGGGGGACGTGCGCGGGGGGCATAAGTTAGAGCTTCGGCCCGGTCACCGCGTCTCAGAGACGCCCCGCTTCGGCCCGACGGGCCGCATAGTCACTTGACGGGCGCGATTTTTCCGGGCTAACGTCGACGGTCGGAGCTGCCACGCGGCGCCCAAGAGCCGACACTCATGTTTATTCGTACCCTGGTAATCCTCGCTGCGAGCCTTTTTGCGGCTCCCGCCTCTCCTGTGCCCGCCGAGGCCGCCCTGCCGCAGTTCTCTCCGGATGCTCTGCGTTGCCAAAGGGCGACCATCAACCGATCGGTCGACTTCCTCCGCGCCAGCCTGACCACGCGGCAGGCGTGTCTGCAGGCCCGCGTTGACCAACAGATCCCTGCCGAGACCGACTGTCTAGTCAGCACTGCGCAGGACTCGGGCCACGCAGAAACCGACCTCCAGCTGCGCCGTGCCGAGGCCGAGTTGGCGCAAGAGATCGCTCGGGCGTGCACCGGCTTTGACTTCTCCGAGCTGCAATTCCCCGGCCCCTGCCCGGATCCGGACGGCGCCCCGTACGACTCGCTCAACCACGCCAATTGTTTGATGCAGAAGATCAACGCAACCGTCGCCAAACTGCTGCCGATCCAGTACGCACCGCTGCCCGAAGGGCTCGCCGACCTACGTCAGAAGGACCGTAACTGCCAAGACGACATCGCAACCAAGTCCGGCCGCCTGCTGATCAGGGAGTTCCGCGACCGCGCCCTGTGTATCTTCCGGCAACTCGACGGTCGCGCGAGCGTCGACGCGGAATGCCGTCGCGAAGCAGAGCGCAACCAACCCGACACCGGCGATACCCAAACCGACAACGATGTGCTCAGCGCCCACAACAAGGTCCTTGTCGGTATTGCCGAGACCTGCAACAACGTAGATCTCAGCGATATCGGCGCACCGAACGCGTGCGAGCACCCCGAGGGCTCCGTGTTCGGCCTTGCCCAACTCGTCGAGTGCATGTTTGAAACCCATCACCTCGAGGCGTTCCGCCTGATAGACGTCGTCACTCCGTGGGGATCGATGTGCGGCAACGGCGAGTTGAACGTACCGCCGGAGGACTGCGACGACGGCGACCAGACCTTTACCCGTGGCGAAGCATGCATGCCCGATTGCACGGCGACGAAATGCGGCGACGCTGACGGTGACAGCGCCGTTGACGTCGTCGACGCGATGCTCGTAGTGCGATCGGCAATCGGTGTGTTCCCCTGCTCCGCCGGTGTTTGTGACGTCGACGGCGACGGCAACCACGACGCCACCGACGCCATGCAGGTGCTGCGCCGCTCTGTCGGCCAAAACGTGTCGATGAACTGCCCCGCCCAATAAGCCTCACCAGCACCCGCCCCCACGACCGCTGCCCAGCAGACGATGCCGCTGTTATGAACTGACGGCGCGCGGTGCTACGAGACGGGCATGGACCTCGCCCTAAAAGACAAAACCGCGATCGTCACCGGTGGTGCGTCGGGCATCGGACTGTGCACGGCGCGTTTTCTGCAACGCGAAGGTGTCCGCGTCCTAATCGCCGACATCCAAGAAGAAACGCTCAAGGAGGCCGCGGCCACGCTCAACCAGGGTGAGGTCGAGACATTCGCGCTCGACGTGCGCCACTACGACGCGTGCGAGGCTATGGTACGGCACGGCATCGAGAACTTCGGCCACGTTGACATCCTTATCAACTCGGCGGGCATCAGCGGCCCCGCGCTGCTCTTCGTCGAGACCGGGCCGGAGGATTGGCACGACCTTATTGAGATCAACCTGATCGGCGTAATGAACTGCTGTCGTGCCGTGACTGAGCACATGATCGAGCGAGGCTCAGGCAACATCGTTACGCTCGCCAGCGAAGCCGGCAAGGGCAACGAAAAACGCATCGTCGCCTATGGCGCGACCAAAGGCGGCGTCATCTCGTTTACCCGCGGGCTCGCAATCGAGCTCGGCCGCCACAACATCAAAGTCAACTGTGTCTGTCCCGGTGTGACACACAGCCCGATGACGGCCTACCTAAAGGACAGTCAAGAACTCGAAAAACGCTTCGCCTCGGCATACCCGCTGGGTCGGCTGGGAATACCCGAAGACATCGCGCCGATGATCGTGTTCTTGTGTTCTGACCGCACCTCGTGGGTGACCGGCCAGGCCATCAGCGTCAGTGGAGGCTTCGGGCGCAGCTGACAACGCAACCGGCGGCATGCCGACGAGCCGCTTGCCCCGCGCATGCCTTTGCGGCCCAAGCCCGCGTCCTCGGAGCGGAAATGCTATATTGTCCGGCGACCGTGGACCCCGAGGCACGGTTGTAGTCGCGTACTATGGACCTCATCGCCAACGTACTGATCGAGACCGCGCGGATCCTCTACGAGGGTTCGCTGTTTATTCTACTTGGGTTTCTGATCGCCGGGCTGTTGCACGAGTTCATGCCGACCAATGCGATCGCGCGCCACCTCGGCCGCGACGACACGAGCTCGGTCACGCTGGCCGCGCTATTCGGTGCGCCTATCCCGTTGTGTTCCTGCGGAGTGCTGCCCGCCGCTGCGGCATTACGGAATAAAGGCGCGAGCCGCTCTGCGCTGCTGTCTTTCCTGATCTCGACACCGGAGACGGGAGTAGACTCTATCGCGCTGACCTATGGGTTGCTCGGCCCGGTCATGGCTATCGTACGACCGGTTGTCGCGGTCATCACCGCGATCGTCGCCGGCCTGGTCTCGATCCTCCTGCCTGAAACCGACGAGGATTTGCTCGACGAACGACTCGGCGAGGCTGAGGATTCATGCCACCAAAACCACACCCACGCGCCAGGCGAGGCCGACCACGAACACCCGCAGGGCGGCGCAAGCTACAGCGGCGGCAGCGGCCTCAGGCCCTCTGCGAACCCAACCGGCACGCCCGCCGACCGCACACGTCGGGTACTCAACTACGGCTTCGGTACGCTGCTTGACGAGATCGCGTTCTGGATGGCGCTCGGCATCGGCCTGACCGGTGTGCTCGCCGCACTGCTGCCCAGCGACTTCTTTTCAGCTGCGCTCGGGTTAGACCGCGGCATCATGCCGATGTTGTTGATGATCGTCGCTGGGTTGCCTTTGTACCTGTGCGCAAGCGCATCCACGCCGGTGGCAGCCGCTTTGATCGCGAAAGGCCTTTCGCCCGGTGCCGCGCTGGTATTCCTACTGGTTGGCCCGGCAACCAACGCCGCAACTATCACGGTGGTCGGAAAACTGTTGGGCTCACGCAGACTCAAGGTTTACATGGCCAGCATTATCGGCGTGAGCCTCGCAGCCGGGATTGCCGTGGATGCATTCGGCGGCGAAGCCGTACGCGCAACCGCTTTCTCGCGCACCGTGACGCCCGGCTATGACTTGCTGTCGATCCTCAAACTCGGTGCCGCTTTCGTATTCTCCGCCCTGCTGTGGACGAGCCTGCGGCGCATCGGACTTTCAGCGGGATTATCCGACCTGCGTGGACAAGCCGTGCGTATGGGAAGCACCCTCAGCGGGCTACGGCTGCGTGACCTCATACGTCCGCCGGTTCTCGCCGCAACCGCCGTGCTCATAGTCCCTTTCGCGTTGCCGAGGTTCGCGCTCGTCGTCGAACCCGGACAACGCGGGGTCGTTCAACGCTTCGGCCACGTAACGGCCGGTGATCTGGCCCCGGGGCTGCACTGGCATCTGCCACCACCACTGGGTCGCGGAACCGCTGTCGACGTTGACCGGATCCGCGCAGTACCCATCGGCTTCGAAGAAACTGAGCGTGGCGGTCGCCTGGTGCTCGAAGCCGAGGCTTACTATCTAACCGCGGACGAGAACCTCATCGACATCCGTTCTGTGGTCACCTACCAGGTCAGCGACCCGGTCCGCGTCGCACTGGGCACTGAAGATCCGGATCTGCTGGTCCGCGGCGTTGCACGACGTGCACTGGTGGGCGTGGTCAGCACGCGTAGCATAGACGGCCTGTACACCAGTGGTCGCCGCGAAGCCGAGCTCGCATACCGCGACGCGATAGAAAACTATGTGCGCATCCGCCGGTTGGGTATCCGAATCAAGGATGCACGCTTTCTCGACGCGCATGCACCGGCAGCAGTCCACGACGCGTTCCGCGACATTGCAAGCGCCCTCGAAGACAGAGAAACCGACATCTACGTTGCGCGTGGCTATGCTCTCGAGCGTGAAGCCGAGGCCTCGGGCGAATCCGTTCAGCGCAAACTCGCAGCCGACGGCGACTCCGTAGCCATGCGACTCCGCGCCGCCGCGCGTGCGCGGGCGTTTACCGCGCTAGAGGGCGCGCGTGCCGGGAACGCGGTAACGACCGACTATAGATTGAGTCTTGAATCAATCGACAGGACTTTGGCTGGTACTCCGTTGTACATTCACGACCGTCGCTACCACGCCACCGACATCGACCTGTGGCTCGGCTTCGGAGCGCTAACCCCACCCTCAGGTTCCCCACTGGCAGTTTTTCCGATCACCTCCGACTTGACACGCGATAGAAACTCGGACGACGCCGTGCCGAACAACGCAGTACCCAATCGCAGCAATACCAACGGCCCGGCGCCGACTGATAAGGAATGAACGAATGAGCCCAACCGCAAAGATCTTTCTCGGGATTGCCGTGCTTGCGGGTAGTCTGCTCGCGGCGACCTGCGTCGTTATCGTCGATGAGACCGAACAGGTGGTGGTCACCCAGTTCGGCAAACCGACCGCTGTGCACACAACCGCCGGACTGTACGCCAAGCTACCTACGCCGTTCCAGCGTGTGACGCGCATGGACAAGCGGCTTCTATTGACCGAAACAGACGAGAACGAGTTGCTCACGGCCGACAAGAAAAACGTGGTGGTCTCCGCGTATATGTCCTGGCGCATTGCCGACCCACTCGGCTACCTCTCCGCACTTCGTACCCGCGAGGCGGCGGAGAACCGACTTCGCGCGCTCATACAATCGGAGTTGGGAAGTGCGCTCGGCGATGTCGAGTTCGCCAGGCTGGTATCCGCTGATGGAGACGGCTCCGGCCTGCGCGCGTTGGCCGCAAAGGTCGAAGCGAAGTGCACCGAAACAGCCGACCAGAACTTCGGCATCGCGGTGACCGACTTCGGGATCACGCGCCTCAACTTCCCTTCACAGAACCTGCAAAGCGTGTTCGGTCGGATGCGGGCTGAGCGCTCACAGATAGCCCGATCCTTCCGCAGCGAGGGCAAAGCCGAGGCGCAGAAGATCCGCTCGCAGGCCGATCGCGAGCGCGTCGAAACGCTCGCCGCCGCCGAGGCCGAAGCAACGCAACTGCGTGGCGAGGGTGAAGCAGAGGCCGCCAAGATCTACGCCGAAGCCTATGCCGGACACCAAGACTTCTACCGTTTCCTGCGTACACTGGAGACCTACGAGAAAGTCCTCGGCGAACAGACCACATTGATCTTACCGAGCGATACCCCGCTTTTCGGCTTATTGACGACCGGCAAGGTCGGCAGGACTCCACCCTTGCCTGGACGCGACAAATAGGGAACGAGTGCAAGGACTTCTCTCATACGTCGGGCGGGCGCTCGCAGCGACCTTGCTGCTTACTTACGTCGCAAGCGGGCTCTACCAGGTCGCTGCAGACGAAAGTGCAGTCGCGCTTCGCTTGGGTCGCGTCGTCGGCCGCGATGTGTTGCCGGGGATGCACTGGAATCCACCTTGGCCTTTTGGCCGCGTAGTCATCGCGCAAACCGCGACCAGCTTCATCATGCCGATCGGCTACCGGTTCCAACCACGTCCCGATGTGTCACCAATCTCAGATATGTGGCTGACCGGCGACACCAATGTCATCACTGCACGCATGATTGTGCAGTACCGGATCAAGAGCCTGACCGACTTCGTGCTTTCGAATGATTCGCCACGCGAGCTGGTTCGCCGCACCGGAGAACGGGCACTCGCCGAGCTTCTCGCCGGTGAAGGTGTCGATGGCGTACTGACAACCCGCCGCAACACTATTCCGACAGCCGTTCGGGAACGCGTTCAGGAAGTTCTCGACCAGCTGGAGGCAGGGATCGACATCCAGTCGGTCAACATCGAAGAGTTCGCCCCACCGGTCCAGGGTGGCGTGCGCGGCGCGTTCCAGGACGTTCAGAACGCGAAGTCGGACCGCGAACGCCTCATCCACGAAGCACGCGCGCAGGCCGCCCAGTCTGTGGCCGAGGCCAAGGGCGAGGCCGACCGCATCGTCAACGCCGCAGCCGGCAGCAAACGCGCGCGCACCGAAGAGGCCGGCGGACGTAGCCGCCGCTTCGCGGCCCTTGCCGCTCAGCACGCCACCTCGCCGGCCTTGACCGAAGAACGGTTGTTCTTGGAGACGATGGAGAAAGTTCTCGGACGTACGCGTAACTTTGTCGTCGAACCCGGTCCTGGCGGAAGCGTCAAACTCCGGGTGCTGCGATGAGGCTTCCTTTTGTGCGCAGCGTCCCGTTCGCGCGCTGCGCCGCTGCCTCAACCACCATCGCGTCAGTTACCGCAGTACTTGCATTGCTCGGCGGCTCAGCGTGCAACCCGGACAGCCTACCGCGTAGCGATGATCTGCGGTCCGGCCATCAGGGGCTCAGTATAGTCGTCACTATCCCTGTACTTGCGTTCATAGTGCGCGAAGTTGCCGGTGATCGCGGCAGCGTACGTTCGCTGCTGCCACCCGGCGCAAGCCCCCACACTTTTGAACCGACGATCGGCGACGTGCGCGCGGTCGACGCGGCCGATCTACTGATCTCGGTGGGCGGAGGCTTCGATGACTGGGCGGTGCGTTTTGCCGAGACCGGCATGAGTTCACCGAAGAGGGATTTGCGCAGCATGCGCATACTCGATTTGAGTGGCTTGCGACTACTCGCCGCCGAGCACGTGCACGGGCGCGACGAACATCATCAGCCCGACGAACTCAGGCACCACCAGGGTCCCAAAAGAGTGCCCGGCGCCGCCTCCGACCCACACGTTTGGCTCGACCCGGTGCAGGTTCGTGACATCATCGTGCCTGCTGTTGCGCTCCGGCTTGCACGCTTGGACCCCACCCACGCCCATGCGTATCACTCTCGTGCCGCCGACACGGTAACGATGCTGACCGAGCTGGACAAGTCGATCCGAACCGAGCTGGCGCGTGCACCGCGCCGTGAATACCTGGCGTTTCACAACGGCTGGCGCTATTTCACGGCGCGCTACGACCTGCGCGAGATCGGCGTTATCGAGGAAGCGGCAGGCGAAGAACCGACACCGCGAGAGATAGCAGCGTTGATCCGCGGCGCACGCAAAGCCCAGGCTTCTGCGATTTTGATCGAACCCCAGTTGGGTGCACGTATGGCCGACACCGTCGCAGCAGAGTTTGGCGGAACCACGGTCACGGTCGATCCGCTCGGCGATCCACGCGCCCCCGAGCGCTCGGGATACCGAGTCTTGATGGAATACAACGCGCGTGCCTTCGCACGCGCCCTCGGCGCGGACCAAAGCGCTGGAGACACACGGGGATGAGCCGTGAAAACCCTGATACGGTCGTCGAGGTCCGCGACCTCAGTGTGCAACGCAACGGCATCGATGTACTCGAAGACATCACGTTCTCTGTCCGCCACGGTCAGTTCATCGGCTTGGTCGGTCCAAACGGTGCAGGCAAAACTACTCTACTGAAGGCGCTCCTCGGCTTGATCCCCGTTACGCGCGGGAGCATCCGCGTACTCGGTGCGCCGCCGGGCGACCGCGCCTACGACGCCCACGGCATCGGCTACGTGCCGCAACGGCAAGAAATCGGGCGTAATTTCCCCGCGACCGTGGCCGACATCGTCATGATGGGCCGGTTCTGCTGCATGGGACCGCTCTCCTTTCCGCGCAAGAAAGACTGGCTACACGTCAAGCGTACACTCGCGCTAGTCGGCCTCGAACACCTCGCCGAGCGCAGCATCGGGCAACTCTCAGGCGGTGAACTGCGCCGCGTAACCTTGGCGCAGGCCTTGTGCGCGAGCACGCGTTTGCTGGTACTCGATGAACCGACCATCGGGCTGGACTTGCCGGCAGAGCACGAGTTTTACGCGCTGCTTGCTAAGCTCAAAGCTGACCTCGGACTCACGATCATCGCGGTCTCCCACGACTTGGTTGCACTGGGCGGACGGGCGGATGAACTCATCTGCATCAACCGGCGCATGCACATCCACGGAAACCCTGAAGACGTAGTCCACAGCCACGCCATCCGTGAGGCTTACAGTTGCGAGTTCAGCTTCCTGGCCGGCGAGCTTGCGCATCATGAAGGCGTACGTCCGCACGACGGGCCCGCACACAGCCACGACGAGGACACGCCCGGGCGGGACGACGGACATGGCGACAAGTAATGTTTGAGTTCGAGTTCATGCAGCGGGCGATGACGGCGGCGGTGGTCATCGGACTCCTTTGCGGGCTGCTGGGGTTCTTCGTTGTCTTGCGTCGGCTTGCGTTTATCGGCGTCGGAATCTCCCACTCCGCGATCGGAGGCGTAGCGATAGGATTGCTGCTGGGCATCGCCCCGATGCTCACCGCAGCGGTATTTGCGATCGCCGTCGCACTCGGGATTGCGCGGGTTTCGAAGCGCGGAGGGCTGAGTGAAGACGCGGTCATCGGGGTATTTTTTTCGGGGTCGATGGCGCTCGGCGTGGTGTTGTTCAGCCTACGACGCGGGTTTCGCCAAGACCTCTTCGGTTACCTATTCGGCAACGTATTGACGATCTCATCTGCTGAGCTCGTGCTGCTCACCATAGTTGCCGCTGTGGTGGCGCTGGTGTTGGTGCTGCTGTTCAAGGAACTACTGTTCATCTCGTACGACGAAGAACTCGCGCGCGCGTACGGACGACCGGTCGACTTACTCAACTCCGCTCTGCTGGTACTGCTCGCCGTCACCATCATCATCGGCGTGCGCCTGGTTGGAGTATTGCTCATCGAGGCGTTACTCGTCGTGCCCGCCGCGACGGCCTCACTGTGGACCGATCGGTTTCGTGCGCAGGTGGCGCTGTCGGCGTTCTTGGGCGCGGGTTGCGGGGCGCTGGGGTTGGCGGCGGCTTACGGGTTGGATATTGCGGCGGGGGGAGCGATGGTGCTGGTCGGCATCATCACGTTCTTTACCTCGCTGGTTCTGCGGCGCGCTACTGTTTAGCCCGTAGCCGCGCCACACCCGCCGACCCGCCCCGCACGCGCGGGTTTCCTCAGCACGCCGCGCCGCGTATAACCGCCGCCATGCACGGTGGAAAACTAGCAGCTAGAGGACTCAAGAAAGCCGGCGTGGATACCGTATTCACACTCTCCGGCGGTCACGTCATGCCGATTTACGACGGCTGTCTTGACGAAGGGATTAAGGTCGTCGACGTACGGCACGAACAGGCCGCGGTTCACGCCGCCGATGCCTATGCACGCCTGCACCCCGGGCGGGTCGGAGTCGCAATCCTGACCGCTGGTCCGGGCGCAACCGACGGCGTAACCGGCATCGCCAACGCCTGGCGTGCAAACTCCCCTATTCTCGTCTTCGGCGGCCAGGGTCCGCTCGTGAACCTGAGAAAGGGTTCACTTCAAGAAATGGACCACATCAGTGTGATGCGTCCGATCACCAAGTGGGCTGAAGCCTGTTACGCGACCGACCGCATCGGTGAGTACGTTGAAGAGGCGATTCGTTACGCGTTGGCCGGCAATCCGGGCCCTTCTTACCTCGAGATCCCGATGGACGTGCTGTCCGGTCCCGTCAATCTCGAAACGGCATCGTGCCCGGCACCGCTCGCACCGCCGCGGCTGCGTCCCGAACGCGCCCTGGTGAAGCAGGCGGCCGAGATGGTCCGCGATGCCAAGATGCCGATGGTCATGTGCGGAACCGGTGTTAAGTGGTCGAACGGCGCCGATGCACTCGCGCGTTTTCTCGATGCGACGAAGATGCCCGCCTACTGCAACGGTATGGGCCGTGGGATGGTCGCGCACGACAGTCCCTACTTCTTCAACCGAACGCGCCGCGACTACATGGAGTCTACCGACCTGGTCATTCTCGCCGGTTCGCTACTCGACTTCCGTATGCGCTTTGGACAGTCGATCCCCGCCGAAGCGAAGATCATCCAAATGGATCTGGATGCCACTCTCATCGGTCAAAACCGCCGCGCCGATGTCGGGTTGGTCGGCAACCTCGGGCTCACCTTCGATACCTGGGTCGAAGTCATGAACGAAGAAGGCATCTCGTGCGACTGGAGTCATGTCGTCGAAGAGTGGCGTGCTAAAGAGGTTTCAGAAGAGGAAGCCCTGAGAAGCAAGCTCACCTCCGATGAAGTGCCGATCGATCCGATGCGATTGTGCAAAGAGATCGCAGACTTCGTCACCGACGACATGATTGTGATCGGCGACGGTGGCGACATCGTCGCCAAGACCGCGAAGGTACTGCCGGTTCCCAAAAACGGCTTGTGGATGGATCCGGGTCCGCTCGGCACACTTGGCGTCGGTATGCCGTTCGCACTTGCCGCGCAGCTCGCGCATCCCGACAAGCGCGTGCTGATCGTTTACGGCGACGGTAGCTTCGGACTCAACGGCTTCGAGTACGACACTGCCGTGCGCTTCGGCCTGCCCATCGTCGGCATCATCGGCAACGATGCGGCCTGGGGACAGATGCTGCGTCCGCAGGTGATGATGTACGGTGAGGACCGTCTGGTCGCGACCGAGCTGGCACCGACCCGCTACGACAAGGTCGTCGAGGCGCTCGGCGGTCACGGCGAGTACGTGACTGAGCCCGGCGAGATCCGCGGCGCACTGGAAAGAGCGTTTGCGAGCGGCAAAGCGGCCTGCGTGAACGTCATGATGCGTCAGGACCGAGAATTCGGCGGCGGCATCTACGTCTAGCACCCGCTTTTGTTCCATAGGCCCCGCCCCTCGAGTCCTTGACTCAGAGGGGCGGGGGTCGTTGAATCCAGGCTCAACAATGAACCCGAATTCAAATTTGAGAATCGTGCCCCAGACGGGGGGTAGTGGTGCCGATGCAGCCCAGCGGCGCGAGAACAACTCACTGCGCGTGCTGCAGGCTGCGGAATCGTTGTTCAGCAACTCGGGTTTCTTCGAAGTCTCGATGGCTCAGATCGCCGATACCGCCGGGGTCGCCGTCGGCACGCTGTACAACCTTTTCGGTAGCAAGGAACAACTCTACCGCACGCTCACCCACACGCGCACCGAGGCTTTCCTCGAACGCGTCAGCGCTGCTGTCGGCCGCGGCACCTCGCCAATCGACTGTCTCGACCGCTACATCGACGAGATGACGGCGATGTTCCTCGAACAATCCGCCCAACTGCGTACCTACCTGAACGTGATGGCCGATGCGCGGCTGTCGTTCTCGGCAACCTTGGCGCCCGAAACACGCGAACTGTTCGAAGAGGGTAACAGGATGTTGGCCGGCTTCATCGCCGACGGAATCGCCGACGGCACATTCCGGCCCGTCGACCCCTACCGAGGCGCGGTCGCACTGCAGGCGGTCGCGATTGAGTATTTGTTCATGCACGTCGACGACCCCGAGAATCACCCGATCGAAGAGTTGCTACCGGAGTTGCGCGCGATCGTAATAGGTGGGCTTACGAACTCGGAACCGCGCGGTAAGGGCGCTGCGCTCGCGGCACTCTCGAGCATCAAGGCACACCCCAACAAGAAGGAATGAATGGAATGGCCGATACCCCGCTTCGATCCGCCCAGCCCCGACCGTTGCTGCGCGCCAGTGGTTATGCCTCGGTGGTTCTCCCCGCCGTGTGCGTGTTGCTGCTCGCCGGGCCCGTACAGGTCGGTGCCGACGAGCCCCTGAGCGGACTCGAGATCATGCAAAAGAACGACCGTGCGCGTCGCTCCGACACCGAGCATCAAGTCATGACGATGACGCTGCAGAACAGCCGCGGCCAGCAACGAGTGCGAACTATCGAGGGTTGGTCCTTAGAGGTCACTGAAGACGAAGAACGACGCTTCTCTAAATTCCTCGAACCCCCTGACGTCAAGGGAACCACGCTTCTGTACTACGACTATACCGCCAAGGACGACGACACCTGGCTGTACCTGCCTGCACTGAAGAAGGTGAAGCGTATTCTCTCGACCAACAAGAAAGACTACTTTATGGGTTCGGACTTCACCTACGAAGACATGGAGAACACCGACCTGGTGAACTGGGAATACACCCATACCGGTAGCGCCGAGCAGGACGGCGTCGACTGCTACGTCGTCAACGGCCTCCCCAACAACGACGACGAGCGCAGGCAAACCGCCTACTCGCGTATCGTCAACTGGGTCGGCAAGGAGGACTTCATCTCACGCCGCGTCGAGTATTACGACAAAAAAGACAGGCTTTCCAAGGTACTCCGGTTCGAGGAGATCCGAGCGGTTTCCGCCGCCGATTCACGGCAGCGTGCGCATAAGTTCTTAATGGACAATCTCATCACCAAACACAAGACCGAACTTGTGTTCAGCCAAATAGAGCTCGACGTAAAAGTCGACGACGACATCTTCAGCCAGCGAAACCTAAGGCAGTAGTCCTTAGTGGATCATTGCGGGAAATCCGACGCCGCCGGTGACGGTGTTAGCCGGCACCGCGGCCAGGGCTCAACGACGCAAGCGGTCCTAGCTGTTTGCACTCTCGCTATCGTCTTCGCAGCGGCACTCGCTGATGCTGACCGGGTCAACATCAATGGATACTTACAAGAGTCGATCGCAGTTCGTCGAGATCAGCTCGACGATGTCATGTTTCACCGCCAAACCTTCAACGCCGAAGTAGAAGGCGAGATCACCGAAAACGTCGGTTTCTTATTTGAAGCAGACCTGTGGCGAGACGACCCGCACTTTCTCGAACGCGACTCCTATAAATCACGTATCCGCGAGGCACACGTAAAGTTCCGTTTCGACGAATTCGATCTACGCTTCGGTCGGTTCCAGATCGGCTGGGGCCAATCGGATGCACTCATCATATCCGATCAAGTTACGCCGTTCGACCTGACCAACTTCATCGTCCCCGAGTTTGACGAGATCCGCCAGGGAGTCGATGGCGCGCTGCTCGACTACTACTTCGATAGCGGCGACGAACTACAGCTGGTCTGGCTCACCCGCTTCATCCCTCCCAACTTCCCCGACCACGACTCACCATGGACTTTCGTCGACAACGAAGCCCTGCAAGCAAACGGTCTGACTTTCCAAGACCCCGTCGATCCCCCCTGGACTGTCGCGAACTCCGAGTACGGCATACGCTACCAATCCCACCCCGATTGGGCCGACTGGTCAGTTGGATACCTGCGTAGCTGGACCGACATACCGACTCCGCGCTTTTTCCTTCCCAACGTTGTGCCGATCTACGACCAATTTCATATGTTCATGGCTGACATTGCCTACCCCAAGGGTAACTACCTGTTTCGTGGTGAAACGGTTTACGAGGTCGGCAAAGCACACTCAACATTCGACCCCGACAACCCGTTTACGTTGCAAGCCCTCGACACCGTCAACGCAGGTTTTGTAAGCGAACACGATGTTTGGCGGACTTTGGTCGCCGTAGAAACCAAGCCCGACTTTGACTGGTGGCAACAGGCAGATCTGACCTTCCAACTGGTGCACGAGCAGTTGATCGACCCCCATCCCGCACTTGTTGAAGAGAATGAGACGAATTATCTGGTCATGATCGCCTCGGCCGCGTACAAGAACGAGACGATCAAACCGCGCCTTCTCACCGTTGTGAACCCTGACGGCGACGATGCCTGGATCCAGACCAAGATCGATTTTGAGCCATTCGACAGCTGGCGGTTCACGATCGAGTACGACCAGTTCATGGGACACGGCTTCGACGGACGAAACGGCGGGAACTTCGGGATGTTCAACGATAACGACCTGTTTCTCGCGTCGGTGCGCTACAGCTACTGAGACAAGGCCGACTGCGCGTGTACGAGCAACTCATCCGGTTCGTCATCCGGCGACCGATCGTTACGATCCTCACCGTCGGTCTGGTGACTGCGCTATTTGCCGTCCAGATACCAACCATTCGTGTCGAAACCGACCTTGACGGTTTCATACCTGCCGACGACGACGCCGTTATAAACCAAGACTACATGGAGAGTGTGTTCGGCAGGCAGAGCTTGCTGCTGATCGTCATAAGAAACACCACCGACCCAGACGGTATCTACAACCCACACACGCTTGGCCGACTGGCCGAGATCGGTGGTTGGCTCAGTACACGCAACGAATTTGAAACAGCGCTGACCTCGGACTTGCGTAGCCTCGCGACCGCGAACGACATTCTGGCTGACGAAGACGGCTTGACCGTAAAGCCGTTCATGGAGTTTCCCCCCAAGACGCGCGAGGACGCCCTCGCCGTCAAGACTGCGCTCGAAAACAACGCGATATTCTACGGCACCCTTGCATCCGAAGACGGGCTCGCCGCGTTGATTCTCGTGCGCGAGTCCGTGCAAGGGAAAAGCGACCGCCCCTCTACCTATTTCGGCGTCAAAGACTACCTCGATCAACTGCAGGCGTCCGGCGGCGACGAAAAGTACTTCATGGGCGGTCTGCCCGTCGTTCAGGGAGTGTTCGAAAAGTACATACCTGCCGAAGCGGTTCGCATGCTCCCTCTCGTACTCATCTTGATCGGGATATTTCTTTTTGTGGCGTTTCGTAGCGTACGCGGAGTGCTTATCCCAATGGCTATCCTCTTCTCCACCGAGTTATGGATGCTCGGGTTCCACGCAGCCTGCGATCGTCCGTTTTACACAATAAGCTCCATCCTTCCGGTGATCATCGTCGCGATTGCCGTCGCCGATTCGATCCACTTGCTCGCGCGCTACTATGACGCGCAGCTCGAGTTTCCCGCACACGGTCGCGAATACATTGTCGCTTACACGATGCGCGAGATGGGCGGACCGATCCTGATGACGTCGATCACAACCGCGGTGGGGTTCCTATCGATGTACACGACGCGGATACCTCCGCTGCAGGACTTCGGGATCACCATCAGCTTCGGGATCATGGCGGCGTTGATTTTGACGGTGGTGTTGATTCCGGCCTTCCTCATGCTGATGCCGCTCAGGAGCAAAGAGTACGAAGCCGATCCCACAGGCGTAGGATCCGGGCCGATCCACGACTTCTTGACGGCTTCTACCCGTTGGGTGCTGCGCGCCCCTCGGCTCACCATTTTCGCGTTCGTGGCCTTAGTCGTCGTCACCGGGGCCGGCATCCCCTTTCTCAGCACCAACAGTGCACTCGTCAAGCAATTCAAGTCCGGCCACTTCCTCCGCGACGCAGACGCAGTCGTTAACCGACACTTCCCAGGCAGCTCGATCCTCGACCTCGTGGTCTGGGGCGAAGCAGACGGGACCATCAAAGAACCTGAGATCCTCCGACGCATCGACCGCTTCCAAACCGAGATCGAGACTATCCCAGGCGTCGGCGACAGCTTTTCGATAGCCGAGATGATCAAGCGGATGAACCGGATGATGCACGGCGACGACCCGGCATTTGAGACCATCCCCGACAGCAAGGAACTCGTCGCACAATACCTGCTGCTCTATTCGATCTCGGCTGATCCTGGAGATTTCGACGACGTGGTCGACTACGGTTACCGCCATGCACGCGTGATGGTCTACCTGAACAATCCCGGGACACATCTCGCGCGTGAGGTCGAGGGCCGCGCGCGCGAACTGAGCACCAAGATATTCTCCGCGCTCGGACCTGTGCCGGTGCAAACGATTCTTGCCGGCTCAGCCTATCAATTCGGACACACCGAACACCACGTCGTCCGCGGTCAAGCCGGCACGCTCATCGTCTGTCTACCAATCATGCTGCTGCTGAACTGGCTGATGTTCCGCAGTAGGGTCATGGCGCTGATGTCCATCTTGCCCGTCACGATCAGTGTCATCGTGATCTATGGAAGTATGGCTTACGTGGGCCTTACGCTCGAGATCGCCAACGTCATGCTTGGCGGGATGGCGATCGGCATCGGTGTCGACTTCGCGATCCACTACTTGTTCAAGTACCGCCTGTTCCGCAACCGCGGCCTCGATCACGAAGAGGCTGTGATCGCCACCTCCACAACCGCCGGTCGCGCGCTACTGTTCAATGCGATCGTGTTGTTCGCCGGCTTCTTGGTAATGCTGACGGCCCGCTTCAACCCGCAGATCAAACTCGGCTCGCTGGTGGCTGCCACCGTTCTGATCTGCTATGTCAGCACAATCTACCTGTTCCCCGTGCTGCTGCGCTCGGTGCCGGCAAAACGGTTTTCGGTATGAGAACGGGCCGAAGACTTTTTCTCGGCTGACGCTCTCAGCCGATACGGCGGTGATCCCAACTCGAGATTTTCTCGGGTTGGAAGATCAACGCGAACCGTTTGCGAACCTGCGCGCGCACCATGTCTGCAACCACATCTTCTTCGGCGCCCATATACTTCGCCGAGTTCGCAACACCGATGCGATAACAAAGCTCTTGGTCGTCGACAACCTGATAGCGTCCGCGCATGAACACACCGCGGAGTTGGTTGTACTGGGTACCATCCTCGATCAAAGCCGAACCACGATCGTCGCGCTCGATGTTCTTGACCTTCTGCGAGGTCTTGTAGGTATGCATGTGAGCGAGCCCGTCGATCATCGAAAACCACATCGGCACCAGGTGCGGCCAGCCGTCGTGATTGATGGTTCCCATGATCAAGGTTTTCGAACCAACGATATAGTCGAGTACCTCTTCGTCACTCAGAGCGATGGAAGATCTTTGATTTGCCATTTCGCCTACCAATCCGCCGGATCGTCGTAGAACTCGTCGAGGAACTCGTCACTGCCGCCGTTCTCTTCGCGGAAGTCTCCGTCCCAGTGCTCCCGGGCGGCCTCCTTCATGTACAGTTCCTCATCGGTAATCGGAAGCGGCGGCTCCTCGCCACGGTCTTTGGCGTCGGTAGCGGCCTGCTGCGCGGCATTCTCTTCGGCTTGACGCTTGTGGCGTTCGTCGAGCAAAGGCGGCCGGACATCTGGAAAGTTCGGGTCAAGATACGGGTCGGGCAACGCCAAACCGAGCTCCGGCCTCGCCGCCGGAGACGGCAACGGCTTGACGCCGTCGGTGGGCGGCAAGCCATCTATCCCGTCCTTTGCCTCGCCGCTCAGAATCGACTCGGGAGGCGGCTCATGCGGTCGCAACCTGTCCTTGCTCCAATACATATCAGCCGCGGGATCTGCCGGTAACTCTTGGCGTGCATTGCCACGCGCCTGCCCGCGCTCGAGCGGTGCGCGCGTCGCACCGGTGGGACCGACCGGTAGGTTCTGTGCAGCGCCGCTGCCGCAAACTACCGACACCAGAAGCGCTGAAACGACCAGCGTCGCACCAAGCCCTGTGCAACTGCGGGTGCACCCGTGAGCGCGGGCAGGTCTAGATGACAATTGAGTCATCGCTCCAATCGTCGCGCAGCATCCCGTGCTCCATGTTGAGGGGAAGGATGTAGTTGCGCATCACCCGAATAGGATGAATCAGCCGCATGGTCGAGACCTCGTCGATGATACCCGGCTTTTTATGGCGCTCTTCGAGTGCCGGGACGATTTGCTCCTGAAACTTCTCGATGATGTCGGCATCCGAGGTTCCATCGATGAGCATTACCAAAGCCACCCGCCCATCGACCTCGGCGACGTGCGACTCGTAGACCGATTGCGTGAACACTGTCGCAACTTTGGGCTCTTGTTCGACCACCTTCAAGAGCTGCTTTACCGTCACCCCGATTTTGCAGCGGATGATGTAGAGGTGACGACACAGATAGCGACCGGTTCCCGCAGCAGACATGTCGATTTCGGCGAAGTAACGAAGCAATCCGTCGTCTTCCAGCCTTTGTCGCTTCTTTCCCACTGTCTTAGGCGAGATGCCCCTTTGCTCGGCCAGTTTATTGTCCGAGATCCTGGGGTTCCTGATCAGCGCCTTGGCTATTTTGACTTCCTGTTCGTCGAGATCCTTCACCTGTGCCTCTTTTGGGTATTCACTGCCGAAATATCCTAATATTTGGAGCGTAATGGCTAGTATACCCAGGTATCCGCCCGGGCGCCATTCTTCTTGACTCGGTTTTTGGCTTTGGCTACCTTTGGCGGTCACGCCTCCGCTAGGGGGCTACAAGACTATGGCGCCCTTAGACACATACCGAACCAACACGATGGGTCCACTGTACGACCCCTCGACCGAGCACGACAGTTGCGGCGTCGGTTTCGTCGCCAATTCCAGCGGAGAGCACACCCACAAGGTCGTCCTCGACGGCATAGAGGCTCTCGAACGGCTCGAGCACCGCGGCGCCTGCGGCTGCGACCCCGAGTCGGGCGACGGCGCCGGCATCCTTATTCAGGTCCCGCACGGCTACCTCGAAGCGGCCTGCAGGCAAGACGACATTCGACTCCCCGAACGGGGAAGCTACGGCGTCGGGATGGTATTCCTCCCGCTCGACGAGGTGCTTCAAAGCCACGCGCGCGGCCTCCTCGACTCTGCGGCCAAGGAACTCGGGCTCGACTGTCTGGGCTGGCGCGACGTTCCCGTCGATGAGGGCTACTGCGGTAAAATTGCACTGTCGGGTAAGCCCCACATCGCGCAGGTGTTCTATGCCCCCGCGGGCGACCCCTTGGACCAACACGACCTCGAGCGCCGCCTCTACATCATCCGCAAACTAGCTGAGAACACCACGAAAGCCGCAGCCGGCGTGTTGGAACGCGACTTCTACATCTGCAGCCTTTCGTGCCGCACCATCATCTACAAAGGGATGCTGATGCCGGAACAGCTCAAGGGGTTCTTCCCTGACCTGTCCGATCCTAGCTGCACGTCCGCCCTCTCGCTCGTCCACTCGCGCTTCAGCACCAACACGATGCCGAGTTGGCAGCTTGCACAGCCCTTCCGCTACCTAGCCCACAATGGCGAGATCAATACGGTTCGCGGAAACACCAACTGGATGAACGCCCGCGAACGGCTGTTCAAGTCCGACAGGTTCGGCGAATACATGCAGCGGCTCTTGCCGATCGTGCCGCCGCGACAAAGTGACTCTGCGGTGTTCGACAACGGCCTCGAACTGCTGTTCCAAACCGGCAGGACACTCGCCCACGCGGCGATGATGATGATCCCCGAGGCGTGGGAGAAACACGAATCGATGTCGGAGGAGAAGAAGGCGTTTTACCGCTACCACTCCTGCCTGCTCGAACCGTGGGACGGTCCGGCATCAATCGCGTTTACCGACGGCCGCTCAATCGGCGCTGTGCTCGATCGAAACGGACTGCGCCCCTCGCGCTACCTGGTCACCAAGGCCGGATACGTCGTCATGGCCTCGGAGACCGGCGTGCTCGACATCCCCGCCGAGGACATCGCATACAAGGGACGTTTGCAGCCGGGGCGTATGTTCTACGTCGATCTGGAAAAACAGCGCATCATCGACGACGGCGAGATCAAGCACGAGATGGGTTCGCGCCGGCCCTACGGCGAGTGGCTGAAGGACAACATTGTCGAGATCCGTAGCCTTCCGGCAGCGAAGAAAGTGGCAGCGCATTTGACCGGCGAAGAGTTGTTCGTGCGCCAACGCGCCTTCGGCTTCACAACCGAAGATCTGCGCGTTCTGCTCGAGCCGATGGCGCTGAACGGCCAAGAACCCATCGGTTCGATGGGAACCGACACGCCGTTGGCCGTGCTCTCGAACAAGCCGCAGCTGATCTTCAATTACTTCAAGCAGCTGTTCGCGCAGGTGACCAACCCGCCCGTGGATCCGATCCGCGAGGATATCATCATGTCGGTCAACGTCACCACCGGGCGACAGTCGAACCTCTTCGATGAAACACCGGACCACTGCCGTCAGCTGTCGCTGCCCAGCCCGGTTCTGACCAACGAGGAACTCGCACGCATCCGCGAGATCAAAACCAACGGCCTGAAGAGCGCGACGGTTGCCATCACTTTTCCAGCGAAAAGCGCTGAGAAAGGGCTCGACGCAGCGCTTACACGGATCTGCAACGAGGCGGTCGCCGCGATCGATGCGGGCGCGGAAATTTTGATTCTCTCCGACCGCGACGTCGATGCGCAAAACGCCGCTGTCCCCTCGCTGCTCGCAGTCGGTACCGTGCACCATCACTTGATCCGCGAAGGAAAGCGCACGCTCGCCGGCTTGGTTGTCGAGACCGCCGAGGCGCGCGAGGTGATGCACTTCTGTCTGCTTACCGGCTACGGCGCAGCAGCGATCAACCCGTACATCGCACTCGATACGTTGATCGAAAAGGCCAACGCCGGGCACCTTCACGGCCACAGCGCCGAAGAGGCGATCGAACACTACAAAAAAGCCATCGACAAAGGACTGGTTAAGACGATGTCGAAGATGGGTATCTCGACGCTCGCAAGCTACCGCGGCGCGCAGATCTTCGAGTGTATCGGGCTGAACAGTTCAGTCGTCGAACGTTGTTTCACCTGGACGCCTTCGCGTATCGCGGGGGTCGGACTCGACGCAATCGCCAAGGACGCCGAGTTCCGCCACGACTTCGCTTTCGGTCCCAAGGCCGCCGAGGTCGCGGGTCTGGACCCGGGAGGCCAGTACCACTGGCGTCGCCGCGGCGAGTACCACCTGTTCAACCCCGAGACCGTCGCCAAGCTGCAACACGCGGTGCGTGCTTCGGTGCCCGAGGTCTACGCGCAGTACGCAAAGCTCGTCAACGACCAGAGCCGCAACCTCTGTACATTGCGCAGCATGCTCGAGTTTAAGCCTGCCGACCACCCCGTTGCTCTTGAAGAGGTCGAACCGGCTGTCGACATCGTTAAGCGATTCAAGACCGGCGCGATGTCGTATGGCTCCATTAGCGCCGACGCGCACGAGAACCTCGCGATTGCGATGAATCGCATCGGCGGTAAGTCAAACACCGGTGAGGGCGGAGAGGACCCCAAGCGATTCACTCCCGATACAAACGGCGACCTTCGCCGCAGCGCGATCAAACAAGTCGCATCTGGACGTTTCGGCGTAACGATCAACTACCTGACCAACGCAGACGAGATTCAGATCAAGATGGCGCAAGGTGCCAAGCCCGGCGAGGGCGGACAACTGCCGGGTCACAAAGTCGATGAGGCGATCGCCAAGACACGCTACTCGACTCCAGGAGTGGGCCTGATTTCTCCGCCGCCCCATCACGACATTTACTCGATCGAGGATCTCGCGCAGTTGATCCACGATCTCAAAAACGCGAACCCGAGCGCGCGCATCAGCGTTAAGCTGGTCGCCGAAGTCGGAGTCGGCACAATCGCTGCGGGGGTATCCAAAGCCAAGGCCGACGTGGTCCTGATCAGCGGCCATGACGGGGGCACCGGGGCATCGCCGCTGAGTTCGATCAAGCACGCGGGCGTGCCTTGGGAACTCGGCTTGGCCGAGACCCAACAGGTGCTCGTAGGTAACGACTTGCGCAGCCGCATCCGCGTCGAGACCGACGGCCAACTCAAAACCGGCCGCGATGTAGCGATCGCGGCACTGCTCGGCGCTGACGAGTTCGGTTTTGCGACCGCCGCACTGGTGGCCTCGGGCTGTATCATGATGCGCAAGTGCCATCTGAACACCTGCCCGGTAGGTATCGCGACCCAGGACAAGGTGCTGCGTGAGAAGTTCGCGGGCAAGCCCGAACACGTGATTAACTTCATGTTCTACGTGGCCGAAGAGCTGCGTACGATCATGGCCATGATGGGTTTCCGCAAAGTCCAGGAAATGACCGGACGCTCGGACCGGCTGGTGATGTCACGTGCCGTCGACCACTGGAAGGCACGCCACCTAGACCTGTCGGCAATCCTTGCCAAGCCGGAGGCTGCGCCTGGGGTCGGCATCAGTGGAACCGGCAAGCAAGACCACGGCCTCGACAAGGCCCTGGACAACAAACTGATCGAGCTGGCCAAACCGGCGCTCGAAGAGCGCAAGCCGATCGAGGCAACGCTGCCGATCTCCAACATCAACCGTACGGTCTGCACGACTCTTTCGCACGAGTTGACCAAGCGTTACGGCGAAGAAGGACTTCCGCCCTACACAATCAAGTTTAACTTCGTAGGGTCGGCCGGCCAGAGCTTCGGTGCGTTCATGGCTAACGGAATCTCAGCGCGTATCGAAGGCGACGCCAACGACTATTTCTGCAAGGGCATGTCGGGCGGCCACGTCGTCATCGCGCCGCCGAAGAAGGCGACTTACAAGGCCGAAGACAACATCATTATCGGCAACGTCGCGCTATACGGCGCGACCGCCGGCGAAGTGTTTATCCGCGGACGCGCCGGCGAACGTTTCTGCGTGCGCAACAGTGGAGCAACCACCGTCGTCGAAGGGATCGGCGACCACGGCTGCGAGTACATGACACGCGGCCTTGTGGTCTGCCTCGGTACCACCGGGCGAAACTTTGCTGCAGGGATGAGCGGCGGCGTGGCCTACATTCTCGACGAGGACGGGAGCTTCGCGAGCCGCTGCAACCTGGGCATGGTCGAGCTGTTCAAACTCAAGGACCAGAACGACCGGAACGACCTCCACCAACTCGTTCAGCGCCACCAGCAGTACACGGGAAGTCACGTCGCCGGGCGCTTACTCGCCGATTGGAACGGCTCATTACGCACGTTCGTCAAGGTCATGCCGACCGAGTACCGCAAGGTACTCGAGCAAATGCACCTGGATACCGAAGCAATGAACCTGGCTGCAGTCTGACCGTACAGACGCCTCGGTCGAGCAATACAACGGAACGAAGATGGGCAAGACAACAGGTTTCATGGAGTACCAGCGCGAGACGCCGGGTCGGCGTCCCATCGAAGAGCGGTTGCACGACTATCGCGAGTTCGACGATAAGCCGACGAAAGATCAGCTCACCAAACAGGCGGCTCGCTGTATGGATTGCGGCGTTCCGTTTTGTCACAACGGCTGCCCGCTCGGCAACGTGATTCCTGACTGGAACGACCTCACCTACCACGGTGACATGCGTGCGGCGATCGACTCGCTGCACGCCACCAACAACTTCCCGGAGTTCACCGGCCGGATCTGTCCGGCGCCCTGCGAAGAAGCCTGCGTGCTCAATATAAACGACGATCCGGTCACCATTAAGCTGATCGAGAAGAACGTCATCGACTTCGCCTGGGAACAGGGCTGGGTAAAACCGCACATAGCGGAGCACAAGACCGGCAAGAAAGTCGCAGTGGTCGGTTCGGGTCCCTCCGGCATGGCATGCGCCCAGCAGCTCGCACGTGCCGGACACGATGTCACGCTGTTCGAGCGCGCCGACCGTATCGGCGGCCTGCTGCGTTACGGCATACCCGACTTCAAGATGGAGAAGCACTGCATCGACCGGCGGGTGGAACAGATGCAGGCAGAGGGCGTTACCTTTAGGACCAGCACGACCATCGGTAAGGACGTTTCCGTCGATCAGTTGAAGAAGGAATTTGACGCAGTTTCTCTTTGTTTGGGGGCTACCGATCCGCGAGACCTCCCGGTCGACGGGCGTAACCTCAACGGCGTGCACTTCGCGATGGAGTTCCTCCCTCAACAAAATGCACGTAACGCAGGCGACACCACACCGCCCGAGAAGTTCCTCAGCGCGAAGGGTAAACACGTCATCGTCATCGGTGGCGGCGATACCGGTTCGGACTGCATCGGCACCTCGAACCGTCAGGGCGCCAAGAGCGTCACCCAGATAGAGATTCTGCCCAAGCCCCCCGAGTCACGAACCGACGAGATGCCCTGGCCCTATTGGCCGATGATCTTCCGCACCTCGAGTTCACAAGAAGAAGGCGTCAAACGTGACTTCGCGATTTCGACCACGCGCATCAGCGGTGAGAACGGCACCGTGAGGAAGCTGCACGCTGCCCGCGTAGAATGGAAGAAAGACGCAAACGGTCGCCCACAACTGACCCAGTTGCCCGGTAGTGAGTTCGAGATGGAGGCGGATTTGATCCTGCTCGCGATGGGCTTTCTAGGCCCCGAGCACCAGGGCCTGCTCGACGACTTAGGCGTCGAGTACGACCAGCGCGGCAATATCAAATGCGACGCGAGCTACGCATCATCGGTACCGGGCGTCTTCGCCTGCGGCGATGCCCGGCGTGGTCAGTCACTGGTAGTGTGGGCGATCTGGGAGGGGCGCGAGTGCGCGCGCGGCGTCGATACTTTCCTGATGGGTGAAACCCGCCTCTCGACCAGCCCGCAGCTCACCTAAGCACCGGGGCAGCGACCGCCCGGCACTTTGTCGTACTATGACACCCAAGCAACTGCTCAGCTTTCTCGGGGAATGCGGTTTCCGCTCGCACACCAGCGAAAGCGCGATGTGGTACGAAGCCGGCCCGCGCTTTTGGCTTGCCAGCCCGAGCCACGAAGCGATCGATCCGCCCGTCACCGAGCAGCGCGAGGTCATGCGTGCGACCGGCGCGCTCGGGCTTCGCTACATGACTGTCGATAACGCAGAGCGCGCACGTAAGAGCTTTCAGATGGTCGCCTCCGGGTCCGACTACACGCTGGACAAACTGGCATCCAACGCTCGCAGCAAGATCCGTCGCGGCTTAAAGCGCCACGAGATTCGGCCGATCACAGGCGAGGAACTGAAGACTGCCGGCCGCGAAGCTTTCACCGACACACTAGCCCGCCAAGACCGCGAGAAGACCTATCCGTTTGAGAAATGGCATCGCGTACTCGAAGCAGTCGATCGTGAACCAGGCGTCGAGATCTGGAGCGCCTGGTTCGAGGGGGAACTTGCGGCCTATCTGATGGTCTTTTTGATCGACGACGTCTGTGAGTTCTACCAGGCGCGCTCGCGCAACGCGCTGCTCAAGCACTACCCCAACAATGCGCTGGTCTACTACCTGACCGAAGAGATGCTCGTACGTCGCGGCCTGCGCCAAGTGACCTACGGCATCGAATCTCTCGAAGAGACAGAGTCAGTGGACTCCTTCAAGCTCTCGATGGGCTACGTCAAGAAACCTTTTGCACAAAAGATCGTCTTTCATCCCGCAATCGACACCGTGCTACGCATTCCGGGCGTCGTCCGCGGCGTCGAATGGATGGGAACCCGCGAGACTTCGGCCTCCTACTGGCGCAAAGCCTACGGCCTGCTCAACTTCGCGGGGCTTACAGGCAAGCAGCCTTGAAGGCCAAACGCCCACCTACCGCCGTGGTTGCCCCCGACAACCCTGCAGCACTGGCGATCTCGCGTGAGCTTGGAGCGGCCGGCGTTCCGGTGGTTCTCGCGCACCACCATGGCGACGGCCCCGCGCGACATTCAAAGTATACCCGTCTGGTTCGTGTGCCCGACCTATACACCGACACGCAAGCCTGGGCCGAAGCATTGGCGCAGATCGCCCGCGAACTCCGCACAGAAGAAGGCGTCAAGCCTTTCTTCTTTCCGACCGAGGACGCCGCGCTGCTGGCCGGCAACGCCCATCATAATCTGCTCGCTGAACATTTTCGTTTTGCCTACGCGACACCGGGCGTCATCGACGCGATCGCCGATAAACGCTCGCTGTATGCCGCCGCGGAGCGTGCAGACGTCGCTGTCCCCGCGCACCAAGTAATCACCGAGCCGGGCGAGGCGGCAAAGCTCGCTGGCCGTGATGGGTGGATCGTCAAACCGTCGTGCCGATATATCCTCGACGGCAAAGGCATCAAGACCTTTCTTTCGATTACCGGCGGATCCAAAGCCATCGGCGGTGATCCGGCCGAGGCCGCGCGGCGGGTTGTCGAAGCGGGCTTCCCAGTGCTGGCGCAGGAAGAAATCCCCGGCCCATTTTCTGATTTGGTCAGCGTCGGTCTTGCCGTCGGCCCAGGCGGCGAGATCATCGATGCGTTTCATTCACGCAAAGACTGCGAGTACCCCGAGCCTTACGGCGACGGGCTCATCGTCGAGTTAACTGCGGACCCGGGTATCACCAAGCCCACGCTCGCACTGCTCGGCGAGCTTGGGTATTGGGGAATCTGTGACGTCGAGTTTAAACGCGACGCCCGTGACGGGCGCTTCAAGCTCCTCGACGCCAACCCGCGTGCTTGGCTGTGGATGACGCTCGGAACGTTGAGCGGCCACAGTCTGGCAGTCGAAGCGCTCAATGCCGCTATACGCGCGCAAGGCAGCGGCGAACAGCCGGCCGTTCCGATCCAAGCCAACGCCGGCTTCCGCCGCTGGGTTTCGGCGCGTGGAACCGCCGGGTTCCTCGCCAAGTGCTACGACCGCAAGCGCCACGGCGCGACGCTCCCCGCCAGGCTCGCCGTCGGCGTCGCAACAACCGCAGCCGCCAACCTGGCCGGGTTCGGCGACCCGACCTACGCAAGCCTGGAAGCCTGGGCTGCGCTGTTCCGCGCGGCACGAAAACAAACTGGTTGGTAGTTCCGCCCGCGTTCAGGGAGCGCGGAGGTCTTCGCCGAGCGCGCTACGCTGCGCTGCAGACAGATCAGCACAAACCTTCATCTCGGGATGATCAACGCCGAGCTTCGCGCCCGCGCCTTTGCGCAACGCCTCGGCCGCAGCAGCCCCGAGTGCAAAACGGATATAGTGCACTGCGGAGATGCGCTCCGCGGAGACCTGGCGCATGTCGAACTCCGCCTGCGTACGGCCGGCGCCGTCAACCTCTAGATACACGTGATCCTCCAGGCCGAGTAGTCTGCGCAGCCACACGTCGCGGGTTTTCTCATCGGAGTACTCGATGAGAAGTGTGGCCCTCAGTTCCTCGTCGCCGGGCACCAATTCGTTGTAAGTCTTTAGCTCGTGGGCAATCGCTCGGGGATCGCTAATGGCCTCGACACGCATCATCTCTTGTACTTGGTAACGAACGGTATCGCGGTTCTCGAACAACACCGTGATGTGGTCACCCACCGCGACGCGTCTGGGTGCCTTGAGCGCGAGGGTGCGCTTGCGGACGGTGTCTCGCTCGAGCACGTAGTCTTCGTTCGACTTGATCTCGGAAGCCATGACAGGTCTCACTTCGCATCTCCTATCACCGTACCGGGCCCGGTCGCGGCCTCGGGGTCGGGGTCGGGCGTAACGGCGACCTCGAAACCTTCGTCACGATACGCACGCGCAAGTATCTGTATGGGGTGCAAAGGCTTGGTGCCGGTAGCCTGTTCGATTTGGATCGCAGCGAGCGGACAATCGGTCGCGGTTAGACAGCCCTCCCCCTGCATCTCATTGAACACCCGTTTACCGATCTCCATCGAGGTTGCAAAGTTCTCCTTTTTCATCGCCCAAGTCCCGTCGTGGCCGCAGCAGCCCTCGACCAAACGAATCTCGGCACCCGGAATGGTCTTCATCATGTCGCGCGAACGGAATCCGATGTTCTGCGCGCGCAGGTGACACGGAACGTGGTAAGCGACGTGCTCGGGTGTCGACTTGAAACCACAATCGAAGGTTCCCGCTTTCTTCAGCGTGAACAGATACTCGTTGGTATCCATCGTCGCTGCAGCCAGTTTGCGCGCGTCTTCTTGTAGATCGCGGTCAACCAGATTGGCGTACTCCTTCTTGAGCATGTACGAGCAGGTCGGGTTGATCGCGAGCACCGTGTGCCCCGCCTCAACGTGTACGCGCAGCGACTCCACGTTAGCGCGTGCCTGTTTACGCGCGAATTCGACGTCGCCACCGTCAAGCGCGGGCATGCCGCAACAGGTCTGTTTTGGGCTGTGCACGCGCACGCCGTTTCGCTCGAGAACTTCGACCGTATCACGGCCTATCTCTGGGTTGTTGAAGTTCACGAAGCAGGTATGGAACAGCACCACCTCACGGCCGCCATCGGTGACGGTGTTGGTCCGCGGACGCTTCGACAGCCACTGCTCGAAGGTTTCTTCGGCGAATTCCGGAAGCGCCTTGTCGCGGTGAATGCCGAGCATGGTTTCCATCATCACACGGTGGAACTTTGCCTTGTTAGCCGTGTTTGCCAGCTGCGCAACCTTAGTGGCGATCTTGCCGAGCGCTACCGGGTTGCCGAGGATCTTCTCGCGCATACCGACACCTTGGCGCTTAGCACGCTGGGCGGTGTAACGTTGCAGCAGACGCGGGAAGTCGAGATCGAATTCGTGCGCGTCATCGGCCGTGTACGGACACTTTACGTAGCAGAGCTTGCACTGGTAACAGTCATCAACGACCTTCTCGACTTCACGTGCACTCAACTTGCGCACGTCGCCGTCGTTGCGGTCTACGGCGTCAAACAGCGACGGAAAACTCGGACACAGGTTAAAGCACAGACGGCAGCCGTGGCAGACGTCGAAGACCCGTTCGATCTCACCGTCGAGCGCCGCGCCATCCCAGTACTTGCGATCCCCCGGGTCATAGCTCAAACCGCTGGTCGGACTCGCCCGGATGTTGCTCATCAAAACCCCGCTATCGAAGAGCTGAGCTTAGATCTCGCTGAGCCCTTGGGTGAATCGGCCGGCATGCGACTTCTCGGCCTTCGCAAGGGTCTCGAACCAGTCGGCGATCTCATCGAAGCCTTCTTCACGCGCGGTCTTGGCCATGCCGGGGTACATGTCGGTGTACTCGTGGGTCTCACCCGCAATCGCAGCCTTCAGGTTGGCTTCGGTATCACCGATCGGGAGATCGGTGGCAGGATCGCCGACCTTCTTAAGATAGTCGAGGTGGCCGTGGGCATGACCGGTCTCGCCCTCCGCGGTGTCGCGGAACAAACCGGCAACATCGGGGAAGCCCTCAACGTCAGCCTGCTTCGCAAAGTAAAGGTAACGGCGGTTGGCTTGCGATTCGCCGGCGAAAGCAGCTTTCAAATTATTGTGGGTCTCGCTTCCTTTTAGTTCAGGCATCGTTTGTCTCCTTGGTTTTGCAGCGCGGGCAGAGCCCGTAGCCGGTAACTTTGATTTCTTGTACTTCGAACCCGCCCGACTCTAAACGATCGACACCGAGAGCGTCGTAGGCCGCGCTATAAACGTCGGTCACACTTGCGCATGACTTGCAGATCAGGTGGTGGTGCTTGTGTGGGTTGGCATCGAAACGAGCGTGGCTGGATGCAGTCGCGACGCCGTCGACAAGGCCTTTTTCCACAAACAGACTGAGATTACGGTAGACGGTCGCAAGCGATATTCGCGGAAGACGCTCTTTGACGCGTCCGTGCAGCACTTCGGCTGAGGGATGGTCTTTGCTGGATGTAAGCGCCGCGAATATGACGCGCCTCTGCGGGGTGTCGGCGAGCCCTACATCCCTGCAGCGCCGTGCGAATTCTGCAGCCGCGGGTACGGATGCTTGGTCGCCTAATATGGAGTCTACGTTCTCACTCATGGCTGGGACTCCCGGCCCTGCGGCCACGGTTACGAATGATAATCTTTCCTAATCCGGTGTCAACAGCTTACAATTCGCGTCTTCCCTCAATCGCGCGCCCGAGTGTAACCTGGTCGGCGTATTCCAGGTTGCCGCCTACGGGGATGCCGTGCGCAATTCGGCTTACGCGTACTGCGAGCGGCTTGATCAGGCGGGCAAGATAGACCGCGGTCGCCTCCCCCTCGACTGACGGGTTGGTCGCAACGATGACTTCTTTGACCTGATCGGACTGCAAGCGCCCAAGCAGTTCTTTGACGCGTAACTGTTCGGGGCCGCGTCCATCAAGCGGCGAGATCGAACCCTCGAGCACGTGATACAGGCCACGGAAGCCGTGACTGCGCTCGACCGCAAGCAGATCGGAGGCCTCCTCGACGACACAAATAATCGAGCGGTCGCGGCGCGGGTCTTCGCAGATCTTACACGGATCGGTTTCAGTAAGCGCGAAACACACACTGCAGTGCTTGGTCTCACTCTTCAGACGGGCGAGCGCCTCTGAGAGGTGGATCGGATAACCGTCTTCACTGCGAAGGATGAAGAACGCCAAGCGTGCGGCGGTCTTCTCACCGATACCCGGAAGCTTGCTAAGTAACTCGACGACGCGGGCCAATGCAGGAGGATATGCCAACGCGGTGGGTCCGCTACCCGAGACCCGGGATGTTCATCCCGCCGGCAACGTCTTTCATCTCTTCATTCATGAGTTCCTGCGCTTTGACAATCGCGCTGTTCACCGCCGTGCGCACGAGTTCCTGAAGGAGTCGCTTGTCGTTGCGGTCGAGCAGTGACTGCTCAATCTCGATCTTGCTGACAACCAGCTTGCCGCTGATCTCGACGCTGACCATACCGCCGCCGACGTCAACTTGAACCTTCTTCTTGGCGACTTTCTTCTGGATCTTGCTCATCTGCTTCTGCAGACTGCGCGCCTGCTTGATCATCTCGAACATCGATGGTTCCGACATCGTAGCGACTCCTTCGGGACTTCTCAGTCTTCCAGTCTAGTGATTTTCTCAATGCGGCCGCCCAACCGGTCGATCGCCTCGCGGACGAGCGGATCGTTGGCGGCATCTTCTCTTATCTTCGCGTCGCGTTCGGCGTCGATGGCAGACAGCGTCATGCCGGGGCCTTCCTCGAGCGGCTTGTCGTGCAACACTTCGAGCTTGGCATCCGCACCGAAGAACTCGGTAACCGCAGCTTGCAGGCGTGCCGCCGTCTCCGGTTGCGCGATCTTGTCGCGAAACGTCGACAGCGTCGGGTGGATTCGAAGACCGTGGTCGCCGATGCTCAACACCTCGCAGTTACTCAGCGCGACATACAGCTCGATACCTGCGCTGCGCTGCGCCGCAGTAAGAAACGCCTCCCAGCGATCGGCGTCGGAGCCGGCCAAACGATCGTTCGCACTGGGCACATCGGTTGAGCTCTCCCCGCCTCCTGAGCGTAGGGGACCACTACCCCCACTGCTTGCACCGACGCGTGCGTCTTCGTCACCCGGCATCGGCGCCTCTTCTACACCCGACGTTGCGGCCTCCCGGCTGCGCCCCGCGGCGCCGGCATGGCTCTGCGAGCCTCGCCCAGAAGAGGGCGCCGCCACGCGCGGCCCTGCATTGCCGCGATCGACTCCGCCGGCGGAGCCGCCGCCACCGCCGGACCCAGCTGTGGCGGCGGCCTGTTCGAGCCGCGCGAGCACCTCGCCCACCGATGCAACCGAGTCGAGACACGCGGCCTTAAGCAGACCCATCTCGAGTACAAGCTCGGGTTGTCCACCGCGGCGCAGGTCCGAAAGTGTTGCAAGCAGCGAGTTAAAGATGCGATGCAAATCCAGCGCAGAGCGAGACTTTCCGAGCTTGACAGCAGTTTCGCGGAAAACCCCGCCGACAGTCTCCGACAGCCGCTTCTCGCCCGCAGCACCGACCACGGAAGTGTGACGCAACAACTCGAGGACTTCGCCGAGGAAGCGCTCCGAATCGAACGCAAACCCACGTAGCGCTGCTACTGTCTCGACTACGCGGTCGGGCCGCGACTCAAGGATCGCTGTAACCATTTGCGCGACCAAGGCGTGATCGGGCATGCCAAGGAGTTCGGCAACCTCGGCAGCTTTCACCGATTTGCCGCCAACCGCGGCGACTTGCTCGAGCAATGACTGGGCGTCGCGCATGCTGCCGTCCGCCTCACGCGCAATGAAGGCCAGTGCCTCCTTGGGCATTATAATGTCGTCGCTCTTACAGATGTGGTCGAGGTGTTCGGCGATAGTATCCGTCGCGATGCGACGGAAATCGTAACGCTGGCAGCGCGAAAGGATCGTGGCCGGAACTTTCTGCCATTCGGTCGTCGCCATCACGAACTTCACGTGCGCAGGCGGTTCCTCGAGTATCTTCAACAAGGCGTTAAATGCCGGACCCGTAAGTTGGTGAACCTCATCGATAATGTAGATCTTGTAATCAGAGGCAGCCGGGCGGTAGGCGGCGGAATCGATGATGTCACGTACTTCGTCGATACCGCGGTTGGACGCGCCGTCGATTTCGATGACATCGACCGAGGCCCCCGAGAGGATCTGCTCGCAAGTCGCGCAGCTGTTGCAGGGCTCCGCGCCCTTTTTTCGATTTCTACAGTTCAGCGCCCGTGCTAGAACCCGCGCCGCCGTGGTTTTGCCAACCCCGCGGATGCCGGTAAAGAGGAACGCATGTGCCACGCGATCGGAATCGATCGCCGTAGCCAACAGCTTGGTAACGTGGGGTTGTCCGACAATGCTCGCCCAGGTATCCGGGCGCCAACGTCGGGCTAAAACTTCATAGGACATTATCGGCGGCGCCTGCGAACTCCCGGAGTTATCACCGGAGTCGAAAACCCGCAAGGAGGTGGGCCTAAGACCGCAGTCAGCCTAGCTTTTCAGGTATCGGCGTGCGGCGCTCAAGGGTGACTCATTGGCGCACACCGCTCCAGATATCGGTGCCGTCACACGAACAGCCCGCGGCGTCACAGAACTCCCAAGAAACGTCACCGCCAAAACTGTCGCCGTCGGTGCCAATCGTGATGATGCCGGCATTAAAGGTCAGCCCGCCGTCTTCGCTGATCTCATAGGAAACCTTGGCGGTACAGGCATCGAGTCTCCGGAAACGCTCGTTCATCACCGGAAGGCTCGGTCGCACAATGATGATCTCGTCATCGATCGTCTGCTCCAGTGTGACGATAGCGTTGATCGGATTGTCGAGACCGTGACCGCAATTCTCTTGCGTAGGTGTCAACGAGAATAACCAATCCCCGCTCAGGCTCTTGGCCACGCACGGCAGAGTGGTGGTGGTTGGTGGCGCACACGACGCACAAGAGAGCGAAACGTCTTGCCCTACCCCGGCCTGCAGGATCAACAGACCGTCGGTCGCATTGGTGTTTCCCGAAAAGTTCACGTCGCAAGCACAGGCTTCGCAGTCGGCCGAGCCTACGGCGGTACGCAGCGCGATATTCGCATCGGTCGCGCTTACCAAACCGTCGGAATTCGCATCACCGCAGACATCGATGCGAGCGCCACCGGCATGCGCGAGGTTAGGCAGCGCCGCCGTTGGGACGCCGAGGAGCATCATCGCTAGCAGCAACAACCCAAGGATGATCGCCGCGAGCGCGCAGTTGCGCCGGAAAGTCGAGCTGTACCCTAAACGTGCCACCGATACCCGTATTGCCACGCCCGGCGCCGACAGTCGAGCGAGTATCGGCGTGCTGTGCGGCCCCCCGACGCGGTTCAGCATCCCCCGGCCGCGCAACCGCGCCCGGCGCCGGACGCTCGACCCGGCATCACGCGTTGAAAGCGGCCGCGACTACGGTTAGCTTCAGCCCCTGACAAGGCTTCGTTGTGGAGAGGTGTCCGAGTCCGGTTTAAGGAGCACGCCTGGAACGCGTGTGTGCGGCAACGTACCGTGGGTTCAAATCCCACCCTCTCCGCCACTAAGTCAGCTGCTAACCGTCCGGCCGCTTCACGTGGCCCTGATCGCCCCGTTTCCCCCGGGTTTGCGGCACTTCCACGGACTGCGGTTTTCTCTGAGAGAGCGGTTCACCCAGGTCATGGCGCAATTGTACCGTTTTTCTCTGGCCCGTTTTTCGCCGGTTCGCTTCGCGCATTCCGCCATCTACAGAGAGACCCGATGGGCCCTGAACGGGCCTCCGGTGACGCGAACCTCTAGCGAAACTGCGGGTGGGAGAAGCCGAGCCAGGCTCAGCCGGAGGTGAGCCCGAAGAGCCGACGCTGCTCGTTCCAATCCAATGGAATCGGACCGCGAAACGATTCGAGACTCAGATCGTGTGAATGCTCGCCCGACAAAGCCGCCTCGGTGATGTCGGGAGCAAGGAAAGCAAACCGAAGCATTCGGCTTACGTAACGAGCACTGACCCCTTCGCGCTTGGCAATCTCAGTAAGCGACTGTGCGTGTCCGCCAAGAAGTTGCTCACGCCAGTGTTGGCCCCGGGCGATTGCGCGCACCAGCGCCGCATTGGGACCATCGATGTTTTGCGACGACTCACCGTCCGCGATCAAGCGACAGCCGCCGCCGCGCTGAACGATCTCAAATGGAACTTCGACGGTGAGAGGTTCCGCCTCGCTGCCCGTTCTCCCGTTGGGTGCAGAGGCCGCCCCGTCATGATCCGCCACGGTGGGGTCAATACTGATTCGCACCCTGCCCTTTTCGACAACCACCCGCTGGATCAATCCTCGCACCAAGACCCGACGTTCGCTTTCACCTGCTCGTTTTAATCTTGCTGCCAGGAACTGAACCGCCCCGGGTTTTCCGGTGGTGGTGGACTCTTCTGGTGCGCGCGTGCGTTCCGCCTGAGGTTGTCCTGACGGGTTTTAGGGACCCGACGGAAGGTGATTCAGCCAGCGGGGAGCGCAGATGTACGCTCTTGCGGAAGCGGAGCATGGCGATGTATCATTGGCACATGATGGCCCGGACAATGGAGCCGGTCTCCTGGTCGGGATTGGTAGCAGCAGGGTGTGTTTTCGGCGCTTCTCTTAGCGGCGTCGGGTCGGCGCATGCTACGCCGACGGGCGTTCTTGTAAACACATCGAGCGCCGGAAACCAGGTCCGGCCTGCGGTTGCTTCCGGGAAGACCGGGTATTTCGCGGTGTGGGACGACGGTCGCGCGATCCGTGCGCGTCAGCTCGATACTGCCGGCAGACCGGTATCGACTGAGCTGACAGTATCGCAACTCGGGCAAACCCCTGAGGTGGCTTCGCGACCCCGAGGTGGGTACGTCGTAGTCTGGCGCGAGAATGGAGGGATTGCGGGTCGCCGACTGGGTAACGCAGGGCGTTTGCGCGGAGATAGTTTCGCCATCAGCTCCACACCGATTTCTTCGACTGCCGCACCGGCGATTGCATTCAACCGGTTCGGGCAAGGGCTGGCTGTCTGGGCGCAGCAGCAAGCGGGGGCTGAGGCACTCACCAATATCGTGGCGCGACGCCTGGGAAAAGACGGGTTACCTCGCGGAGAGGAAATCGAGGTTACATCCAATCAGGGGCTTCCCGTTTTCCGGCCGCGGGTTGCCGCAACGAGACAGGGGCGTTTCATTGTTTCCTGGCAAACAGCGGATGGCGGAACCCGTAGCAGCGATGTGCTTGCACGACGGTTCGCCAACAAAGGCGCTTTTGTCGGTACAGAGTTCATCGTCAACGAGGTGACTAACGGAGATCAACACAGCCCGGACGTCAGCGCGGGTGTGCGGAAGAGTTTTGTCGTTGTTTGGCAATCCGAAGACTTGCTCTACGGACAACGGTTCGGAGCGGCTGGTGCGCGAAAAGGTGAAGAATTTGTTATAGAGGCCGGGTCACGCGATGCCTATGCAGGCCAGAACCTGGAGCAGCGCCCACGTGTTGACTCGACCAAATCAGGGGCATTCGTTGTCGCGTGGTCTGCTGGCGATCCGATCGGACTCTACTCCACGTACTCCAGAGGCTACAACGGCTATGGCTACAGTTACGGTGAGTATATCGCGACGAGGCGGTTCGATCCGACCGGTACGCCGCTTGAGGCGCGCCAGGATACTGGTCGTGGCTCCCCAGATGCGGGACGTCCGGGGATCGCGGCACGAGGGGCTAGCTTTATCGTAGTCTGGGAGGATCGCGGCTGCCCCGCGTATCATGCCGAAAATTGCCCCAACGAGCACGATACCTCCAGTTCGGACGGAAGCGGGTATGCGATTCGCGGTCGAGTGCAAAGTCTCGATTGATCGGGCGTTGGTGCATGAATAAAAATCAACTCGAACGCTCCGTTGACTATCGGATCGTCACGTAGTGAGCTTCTGCGAGCTGGGCATCTCTACGTGTTTTGCAACAAGCGCTGTGACCGAATCAAGGTTCTTCACTTTGATGGCAGCGGGCTTTGGGTATCGGCCAAAACCCTCGACTAAGTCTTTGCCTTAAGCGGAAAACGTTCAGGATGTTCTAAGGTGTCGACGCCGATATCTACGTCCAGGTCCGGCCAGCGCAACTGCCCTTCGTGCTCTTCGATGACGTTGACCACCTGCCCCACGGGAGCGTCTTTGACCCAAGGGAATTCATCGTACGGCATGAAGTGCTCGTTGCCGCGTACTAGAACCCAAAGCCCATGCGTACCAACGTTGGTAACTTCAACTTCCGAAATGTCTTGTCCAAGCGGCTCGGAACTCATCTACATGCTCCTCGACAATCTGTTGCGACTGTCGAATCTGGCTTGCGGAAGCCTCGCTCTCTATAAATCGTGGGCGCCACACTTGAGTAAGCATACCCGTAGTCGAGCGGTACCGGAAGTCATAACCTCGGGTCCATCCCTGTCCCTCGTCAATACCTCAACCGCCGCCAAACCCTTGACC
>JAJCZL010000038.1 GCA_029262415.1 Deltaproteobacteria bacterium
CGGCGGGCTACCTTTCGCGAGCTGAAACCGCGCTACATTCCGCGCGGAATGTGGATAACTCGGCGCAAAGTACACCGGCGGCACGATGATCGGTCCGCTCAGTCACTTGTGCAGAGCTTCCCTAGCCCCACAGCTCTTTCAGGCGTTTGTCGCGTCCGCAGCCGGTGCGGTAGTAGCGGTAGCGGATAGGGTTCTTCTGGTAGTAGTCCTGGTGGTAGTCCTCGGCGTTCCACCACGGCGGCGCTTTGATAATCGGCGTGACGATCGGCGAGGGCAGGGCGGCAGAACTCCCCAGCTTTGCTTTCGAGCGTTCGGCGGCTTGGCGTTGCTCGCTGTCGTGGACGAAGATCGCAGTCTTATATGAATCGCCGCGGTCGCAGAATTGTCCACCGCCGTCGGTCGGGTCAACGTTGCGCCAGAACACCTCGAGCAGCTTTGCGTAGCTGATCTTTGTAGGGTCATAGGTGACCCGTATGGCTTCGAAGTGCCCGGTCTTGCCGTGTGATACCTCTTTGTAGGTAGGGTTCTCGGTGCGCCCGCCGGTGTAGCCAACCACCGTGTCAACGACGCCGTCGGTCTTGTCGAACGAGGGCTCCATACACCAGAAGCAACCTCCGGCAAACGTGGCGACCTTGGTCGCAACGATGGCGGCATCCTTGTCTGAGGTGGCCGGTTCCGAAGACGCGTTTTCAGAGTAGCTGTCGGCGGTAGCGGCACCGGCCACAGGTCCGTCAGCAGCTCTGCACGCAGGACACAGCAGCGCGACACCGGCTACAGCTACAAGAATGATCGTCAGAAACGAGATTTGGGGGGACGTGGTAAACACGGTCACCCCGCCATCGTAGGCGGCGTGTCGTCAGCGTCAAACCGACGCTCGAGAGCCGCTGCTTTTACGCGATCTTACCGGTCATCTCTGGGACGGCTTCGAACAGATCGGCGACCAGACCGTAGTCGGCCACCGAGAAGATCGGCGCCTCCGCGTCTTTGTTGATCGCGACGATGACTTTCGAGTCTTTCATGCCCGCCAAGTGCTGAATCGCGCCGGATATGCCGACGGCGATGTACAGCGCCGGTGCGACGACCTTGCCGGTTTGTCCGACCTGCAGGTCGTTGGGCACGTAGCCCGCATCCACAGCCGCGCGGCTGGCGCCCATCGCGGCACCAAGAGCATCGACCAACGGCTCGAGTACAGTAGTGAAGTTCTCGGCGTTTTTCAGGCCGCGTCCACCGGCGACCACACGATTGGCCTCGGTCAACACCGGCCGGTCAGACTTGGTCTCTGCTTGGCTGACGAACTCGGCGGGATTGCCCGGCATCGGAATATCGACGCTCAGCGCTTCGATCGGGGAGGATCCGTCTTCGGCCGCCGGCTCAAACGCCGTGGTGCGGACCGAGATTATCTTCCTGTCGCCTTTGAGTTCAACGGTGGCGAACGCGCTGCCGGCGTACATCGGACGGACAAAGGTCCCGTCGTCGTTGATCCCGGTGACATCGCTGGCGGTTGCGGCTTCGAGTGCCGCGGCCAGGCGCGGCGCGATCTCTTTGCCGAGCGTGGTGGCGGCAAACACGATGAGGCCGGCATCGACCGCCTTGGCGACCTCACCCAAGGCCGCGGCGGTTACGTCGGCCATGTTGTGTTCGAGGGCGGGGTTTTCAACGGTTACGACCTTGGTCGCGCCGAGTTTGGCCGCCCGCTCGGCGAGTCCGCCGATAGTATTGTTCAGCACCGCGAGGATTGTGTCGCCGCCCAACTTCTGGGCGGCTTCTTTCCCTGCGCCGACGGCGATAGCCGTAGCCTTGGGAAGCTCACCGTGCGCGTGTTCTGCGAAAATAAGGACGTTACCCACTTACTTGTCTCCTTGAAAATGCATTCTCAAAGCACTTTGGCTTCGTTCTTGAGGGCATTGATCAATTCATCAACGGATTCGACCAAGCGTCCCGCAGCGCGCGCGGGCGGCGGGGCCATCGACTTGATGATGATCTTGGGTTCCAAATCCACACCCAGCGAGGCGCCGTCGATTTCTTCGAGCGGCTTCTTACGGGCTTTCATGATGCCGGGCAAAGACGCGTAGCGCGGCTCGTTGAGGCGAAGGTCGGCTGTAATGATGGCGGGCAGCATGACCTTATCGGTGCGCATGCCGCCGTCGATTTCGCGAACCACCTGAGCCGACTTTGCGTCATCAGCCATGTTGAACTCTGAGATGTAACAGGCCTGCGCCCAACCGAGTCGCTGCGCGAGCATTTGGCCGACTTCGTTTGAGTCGTCGTCGATCGCCTGCTTGCCGAGGAAAACCACGTCGGGGCTTTCCTTCTCGACGATCTTGGCGAGCACACGCGACACGCCGGTGGTGTCGAGGTTTTCAGCTGTGACCAGGATCGCGCGGTCGGCGCCCATCGCCAATCCGGTGCGCAGCTGTTCCTGCGATTCGCTGCGGCCGACGGTCACGAGAACCACTTCGACATCGCCTTTGGTCTCTTTGATCTTGAGTGCTTCTTCTATTGCGATCTCACAAAAGGGGTTCACCACCCACTTGACGCCGGCGTTAACGATGCCGGTGCCCTCGGGATTCACCTTGATGGTGGTTTCGGCGTCAGGCACACGCTTGATCGCTACCAGTATCTTCACGTCTATCGTTCCTCCTAGGCTTCGCGCCGGCGGCGACAAACACGCGCCGCAAGTGGCGGAAATCTCATAAACTTAGGTACGCAACGACCGCTTCGGACCCGGTCGACCCCGCGTCCGCTGCCATCGGACCGCGCTCAGTTACCATGCGTTGCGTTATGACTCAACCGCACCAGCCTCAGATGGGGGGCAGGCACAGCCCCAGGCGTGGTCGCCGGCCCGGCTGGACGCAAGCGCCGGCTCGCATTGGCTTGCCTGGGACGAGAGACCGTCGTACCCGAGGATATGGCCAAGATAGTTCTGTTCGGGCAGGCAAAGTTCGGAGAAGAGGTTTTCAAGGGGTTGGTAGCCGCCGGCCACCAGCTCTCTGCGGTGGCACCGCCGCCGCGCCGGCGGCCTGACCGCATCGATCCGCTCGAGCAGGCCGGCATCGATGCCGGCCTGCGCATCGTCCAGCGCAAGTCTTACCGAGGTGCGGAGGCGTTGGCCGCGACCGGTGCCGCCGACGCCGACCTGTGTGTTCTTGCCTACGTAACCCAGATTATTCCTTCCGCGATCCTCGACGCGCCCACGCGCGGCTCGATCTGCTTTCACCCCTCGTTGCTTCCCGCCTATCGTGGCGGCTCGGCGATCCCCTGGCAGCTGATCAACGGCGAGACGGTTGGCGGGGTGTGTTTGTTCAGGCCTGATGACGGCATGGACACCGGCCCGATCTATCTGACGCGTGAACTCGAGATCGGCCGTGAGGACTCGGCCGCGTCCTATTACTACGGAAAAGTATTCGCCGCTGGTGTCGCGGCGACGCTTGAAGCCGCCGAACTCGCTCTCAGCGGCGCTACCCCCGTTACCCAAGAGGAGAGCTTGGCCAGTTATCAGCCGCTGTTGTCAGATGCGTACGCGCGTGTCTCTTGGGGTGCAGGCGCGGGGCCGGTGCACAACCTGGTGCGTGGTTGCGACCCCGCACCGGGTGCATGGTGCAAGTACGAAGGTGGCGTCGTCCGGCTCTACGGCTCCAGCTTGCACACCGCGGCCGCTCCCGACGCTGATGCCGGCACCGTCGTTGCGGTCGGCGCCGGCGGGCTCGAGGTCGCGGCGCCGGGTGGAACGGTTCGCTTCGCGAAGATCGCGGGCCGCGACGTAGGCAAGAGTGCAGCGCCCGAAGCTGCTGCGGCTCTCGGGATCAAGCCCGGTAGCCGGCTGTCTTAGCTGCGGGCCCCGCCGGCGACGGGATGCGCAAACACCCGGTATCGCACGCGGGGGTAGGCGGTGGTGCCGATCAGCGCGATGACGAGGGCAATAGCGGCGAGTACGCGTACAGACTGTAAGGGATGATCGTAGTTAAGCCGGTTCCAGCACGGCCAGGACCTGTCCGCGACCGACCGTATCGCCGACGGCGACGCGCAGTTCGACGACACGTGAGTCGATTTGAACGCGCAACGCCGTTTCCATCTTCATTGCTTCCAAAAGGATGACGGTTTCTCCGGCCGCGAGTGTATCGCCGGGAGCCGCTTTGATCTCGAGTATCTTACCCGGCATCGGCGCGGTAAGTTTGGGCGTAAACTCGCCCACGCGGACGACCGTGTCCTCGTCTTGGTCGGCTGGGATGAACTCGACGGTCGCGCCGTTGATCCCGACGTACACATGGCCCGCGTTGACGACGTAGGCGGCTTTGATCACCCGTCCACCGAAGCGCAACACAACCTCACGCGCGCCCACCGAGACGACTTCGGAGGCGGTCTCGTTCCCGTCGCAGGTCACAATTGCGACGCCGTCGCGGAGCGCGCTCTCGATGACCGGCGCCGCGTAGCGGGTGCGGTAGGAAAGCTTGGCCATTGCTCAGGTATCCGATTTCCGGTTCGCCGGGTGGCCGCCGAGGCGCCAAGCGCCGAGCGTCTTCCAGGGGTCTGCGAAGAGGTTCATCGCTGAGGCTGCGGAACTCGTCGCCCCGCGTGTGCCGCTGTCGGCGCGGCCTGCTGCGACGAGCGCCGACAGTGCCGCAGCCGCGGTGTGCAACACGACGGAGGCCTCGGGGGCCCACTGCGAGAAGCGTTCCTGCAACGTAGCTGTTGAATAGTTGCCGGAGCTGAACGCATCGTCGGCGAGTACGTCGATCAAGAAAGCCGTGTTGTTGGTGACGCCGAGCAGCACGAAGCTCTCGAGCGCACCGATCATCCGTGCGATCGCTTGTTTGCGATCCGGAGCCCACGCGACGATCTTGGCGAGCATAGGATCGTATTCGATCGGCATGTCGAGGCCGTCGAACAAGGCACTGTCCACGCGCACCCCGGGGCCGGTGGGGTGATTGACGAGAAGCACGCGGCCGCTTGTCGGCATGAATCCCGCGGCCGGGTCTTCGGCGTAGATGCGGCACTCGATGGCATGCCCGCGTGCGCTCGGTGTTTGCGGCAGGGCGCCGCCGCAGGCCGTCTCCAGTTGCATGCGCACGAGATCGGTCTGCGTCGTCATCTCGGTGATCGCGTGTTCGACCTGCAATCTGGTATTCATCTCCAAGAAATAAAATGCACCTGCGGGATCGACGATGAATTCGACCGTGCCTGCGCCCCGATAAGCGAGCGCAGCGGTGAGAGCGCCGGCGGCCTTTCCCATTGCGGCGCGTGTCGCAGCGCCGATCGCCGTCGACGGGGTTTCTTCAATCACCTTCTGATGGCGGCGCTGAATCGAGCATTCGCGTTCGCCCAGGTGAATCGCGCCGCCTTCGCCGTCGCCAAAAACTTGAAACTCGATGTGGCGGGGCCGCTCGATGAGTTTTTCGAGGTAAACGCGCCCGTCGCCGAACGCGCCCGCGGCCTCGCGGGTTGCAGCCGCCACGGCATCGGCGAGGCCATCGGCGGAATCGACCACGCGCATTCCGCGTCCGCCGCCGCCCGCCGCTGCCTTTACCAGCACCGGAAAACCGATCTTGTTCGCCGCTGCGGCGTCGGTTTCATCTGTGGACGGAAGCAGTGGGATACCGTGCTTGGCGGCGAACATACGCGCGCGGATCTTGTCGCCCATCTCTTCGATGGATTCGGGGCTCGGGCCGACGAAGATAAGCCCGGCGTCTGTGACTGCGCGTGCGAATGCCGCGTTCTCTGATAAGAAACCGTAGCCGGGGTGTACGCCGTCAGCACCGGCGCGTTGGGCACACTCGATGATCTTGTCGCCGCGCAGATAGCTCTCGGATGGGTCGCGGCCGCCCAACGCTTGTGCCGAGTCGGCCGCGGTTACGTGCATAGCCTGGGCGTCAGCATCCGAATATACGGCGACTGTCTCGATTCCCATTTCTCGCGCGGTGCGCATGATGCGGCAAGCGATTTCTGACCGGTTGGCGATCAACAGACGTTTGATCTTGCGCGTTGCCATCGACTTCCTCTACCGCCGCAGCGGATCGGCTACATCCGGAAGACGCCGAACTTGGTGTCGCAGCCGGGTTGGTTAAACGAGGATGCCAGCGCAATCGCGAGCACGTTGCGGGTTTGCGCAGGATCGATCACGCCGTCGTCCCATAGCCGGGCACTGCTGTAGTAGGGGCTGCCCTCGCTCTCGTATTTCTCGCGGATCGGCCTGGTGAATTCTTCTTGTTCGGCCTCGTTCATGGCTTTGCCGGACTTCTCGAGTTGGCTCTGCTTGACGGTCAGCAATACCGCAGCGGCTTGTTCACCGCCCATGACCGAGATGCGACCGTTCGGCCACATGAACAACAGACGTGGCGAGTAAGCACGGCCACACATTCCGTAGTTTCCGGCACCATTAGACGCACCGATGATGACGGTGTAGCGCGGTACCTTGGCGTTGGCCACGGCCATCACCATCTTGGCACCATCTTTGGCGATCCCGCGGGCTTCGTACTCGCGGCCGACGATGAAGCCGGTGATGTTTTGCAAAAACACCAGCGGTACGCCGCGTTGTGAACAAAGCTCTATGAAGTGAGTGGCCTTGAGTGCCGACTCCGAGAACAGTACGCCGTTGTTGGCAACGATCCCGACCGGCATACCGTGGATGCGCGCAAAACCGGTGACTATGGTCGGTCCGTAGCGTGCGCGGAATTCGTGCATACGGCTGCCGTCTACGATACGCGCGATAATCTCGCGAACGTCGAAGGGCTTGCGCGGGTCGGCGGAGACAATTCCATAAATTTCTTCAGGGTCGTAGTAGGGATCTTCGGGGGCCGTCAGGTCCCACGGACACGCCCGGCCTGCGGGGATATTCTCGAAGATCTCGCGTGCGATGCGCAACGCGTGTTCGTCGTTGTCGGCTAAGTGATCGCTGACACCCGACTCTCCGGTGTGTAGTGCGCCGCCGCCGAGGGCCTCGGCGCTTACGTCTTCGCCGGTTGCGGCTTTGACCAGCGGAGGGCCGGCAAGAAAAATCGTGCCTTGCTCTTTGACGATGATGGTCTCGTCGCACATCGCCGGAACGTAGGCGCCGCCCGCCGTACACGAGCCCATCACCACGGCGACCTGCGCTATGCCCGCCGCCGACATGTTCGCCTGGTTATAGAAGATACGACCGAAGTGGTCGCGGTCGGGAAAGACTTCGTCCTGCATCGGCAAGAAGGCGCCGCCGGAGTCGACCAGGTATACGCAGGGAAGGCGGTTCTCTAGGGCAATTTCTTGCGCGCGCAGGTGCTTTTTGACCGTCATCGGGTAGTAGGTTCCACCCTTGACGGTCGCGTCGTTGGCGACGATGACCACCCGGCGGCCCGAGACCTGACCGATTCCGATGACGATGCCTGCCGAAGGTGCCTCGTCATCGTACAGACCGGCTGCTGCGAGCGCAGCCACCTCGAGAAACGGTGTGCCCGGATCGATCAGTGCGTCGATGCGGTCGCGCACCAACAGTTTGTCACGGCTGGTATGAAGTTCGCGGGATTTGACCGGGCCGCCTTCGCGGGTGTCGGCCAAACGTCCACTGAGGTCCTCGACCAGCGCGCGCATCGCAGCCGCGTTGGTTTTAAACTCATGGTCAGATGTGTTGATGCTGCTGGCGATGCGTCTCACGTTCTGCTCGCGTCAGCAGGAGCCCGCAGCGACTCTCCGCCGGCCAACTCTTTCAGGACCCCTAGCACGCGGTCTGTGTCGTCGTAGTGCAAGGTCTGCCAGCCAAGCGCACGCGCGGTTTTGAGGTTGCGGCGGAGGTCGTCGACGAAAAACATCTCGTCGTGGGCGACACCGAGCTGCTCGCGTGTGTGGTCGTAGATTCGCGGTTCGGGTTTGCGCATACCGAGTTCGCTGGAGTCAACGATGACGTCGAACATCCCTTCGACGTCGAGAATCCGACTCCAAGTCGGGCGCCATTCTACGATGTTGTTGGTGAGCAGAGCCGTAGGCATCCGCCTGCGGATGGCCTTGATGGCAGCGCAGACCTCGACGCGGATCCGCTCGATCTGCGTCTGCTCGCCGCGTTCGCCCATAAACTGACCGGCGAGGTCCATGTCGACTCTTCCGCCGCGTGCGACGATCGCGCTGATCAGGTGTCGGCAGAACTTCTCGAAGGTGATTTCGCCACGCTCGATCTCGGCCCAGGGACCGTCGTCACCGAAGACTTCGTCGCGGATCCCCAGCCATTCCGATTCAGGGATGCCGACGCGTTCACCGAAGGCGAGTACGTCGCTGGGGCCGCCGGCGAGAATCACGCCGCCCATGTCGAAGGCGGCCGCGCGCACACGGGTGGGTTCGATGTCGTGTTCCGGCATAGCCGACAATCATAGTCGGGCCGATGAGACGATCAACATCCAGATCCCTGCGGCGCGCCCAACCTAAACGCGCTGCACCAGCCAGATCGTACCCATGACGATGATCGCCAGCGACAGCGCTAGGCGTACCCGGCGGTGGCCGGCAAAGCGGCCTACCGCGGCGAGCAGCGGGAGCGCGATCACGACGGTGGTGACCTGACCGACCTCGACACCCAGATTGAACCCGAGCAGCGGCAGCACCACGTTGCCCGGAGGCAGGCCGATCTCGCGCAAGATCCCGGCGAAACCGAAGCCGTGAACCAGACCGAACAGGAACGTAACGAGCCAGCGGTGCGAGATATGGCGCCGCAACACGTTTTCACCCGCGACGTAGAGGATGCTCACGGCGATGACGATCTCGACGGGGCGTTGCGGCAACGAGAAGACGTCGAGAGCCGCAGAGGCGAGTGTGATGCTGTGGGCTATCGTAAATGCGGTGACGATCGCCGCGGCTTGGCCGAACGCCAATCCCGGAGCCAGCAGCAGCGCGAGCAGAAACAGCAGGTGATCATATCCGCCCAGTATGTGGTCGATGCCGAGTCTAAAGAAGCTCACAAACCCGCCGGCGCTCGCTTGCTGCGCCTCGGAGCCGAGGTTGCTTGCAACTGTGTCGGCAGATGTCTGGCCGCCGAGCATCACTACCGGCCGGCTGGGGTCGAATACGTGCGTCCAACGCTCCTCGCCGCGGCTTATCGTTGCGATGTTCTTGTAGCCGGTGAGGTTGCGGTCAAATGGCCGAAACTCAACGCGCAGGCCGTTGATCTCGAGCGGACAGGTATAGCCGAGGACCACCGTTAGGTCGTCGCGGGTGTCGGGTCCGATCAGTTCATCTATCTCAGGCGTGCACGCTTGCCGTCCGCTTTGAATGCGGATGGTCGCCGACAGCCACTCGAGGATCGAGGCTTCGGCGTCAATGACGGCGCGCCGTTGCACCTCTCCTCTTCCGTTGGCCTCGATGCCGGGTACTAGATGAGCGGCAAAGCGAAAGCTGTAGGCGAGGTGGGCGCCGGAGATCTTTATATCGGAGTAACTGAGGTTGCCGAGGTGCGCAGACGCGTGCGGCGGTATCACAACTGCGGTGCACGCGGCGGCGGCCAACGCGAACACGGCGACCGGGCTGACGCGGCTGGTGTGAACGTCTTTCCTACGCGCCGGCATCCGCGTTGTATAGCGCGTGCATTGCACGCGTACGAGTTCAGTTCCGTTCGAGACCGGCTTCGATGTAGTGCGCGACGACGCGCTCACTGGTGCCGTCGAGGTCGCGGCCTGAGACGATCGACATGCCAGAGACCAGGTCGCGAGCAGCCGAGGCCGAGGTATAGCGCCGCAGCAATCGGCGTCCGGTGTTACGGATCGCGACCGTCGCTTCGGCGGCGTGCAGCGAAGTCAGGTCGCATTGAACCTTGGCTTTCTCGATTCCGCGGCGTTTGAGCAACTGCACGGTGCGGACCACCGAACTGTCAAGTGCGTAGACTTGGATAATGAAGTCGAGCAGCTCTTCCATCGCATCGTCGGGAAGCGGTTCGTCGATGGCGCGTAGCAGAGTGAGCACGCGGGCGGCCAACAGTTTTGCTGACTCGGCGGCCATCTGTTCTTGTCCGAGCACCCAGTCGGGGCGGGCGGTCTCGGGATCGCCGGCGTGTCTGCCGACGAGCGCGGGAAAGTGCGCGTCAGACAGCGCACCGAGGCTGAGGCCTCCTGTTCCACCGCCGCAGCGGTCGAGCACGGTCTGCGCAATGGTTTTGCGATCAGCTGCGGCACGTGGGCGCGAGTCGCGGATTATGACGCGCAGGTACGGGTTTGCGGCGCGTAGCTCACCGAGCAGCCGGTCGGTCGCGTCGGAGAGGTTCTCGTAGGCATAGCGTCGTGTGACCACGAATTCGACCGGCAACGCCCGCATCGCGTCTTGCAGCGTTGCTCCGCCCTCGCGGCCCGCGACCCAGTCGATACCGCTGCCGGCGCTCCGGTAGCTCATGCTCTCGGCCGCGTACAGCCGAGCGGCGGCCAGCGCCGCCACCGCCTTGAGCTTCGAGGTGAAACGCGACGCCGGCAGCACCGACATTGCGTCGAGTGCGTCGAGAGTGCGCGCGACCGGTGCTCCGCCGAGCACGGAAAGTGATTCTTCCAACAGTGTCGCCCCGCCGTTTTGCGGAACACCGGCGGCAGAAGTGAAGGCTTTGTGGGCTCGCTGGCAGGCAAGCGTATCTTGAGCGAGTTCTTCCGGAGCCAGAACATCACGCGCGCTGATCGGTTCTACGAGAAAACGAGCGGTATCGTACAGTGTGATTGCCACCGCCCTCACACTTTGCACGGGTCGTGCCACGCGCGAACGGGTGAGGACAGCAAAACCGTCATTAAATAAGGTACATGCAAAAGAGGGGCACAGACCCGAAGTTGCTCAAATGCAAGAGCTTGGGAATGGCTTGCAGCGCTGCGGCTTACCCGATCGGGTGTCAACGGCGATTGCCCGTAAAGAGATCAGACCGCCTTGGCTCTGCTTGAGGCGGCGGCAACCGGCGGTCGTTCGAGCGTGCGTTTGGCGTCGCGGTAACCGGCTGCGATCAAGCGCTCGGCGCGTTCGGGTGTCGAGCTGAACAGTGCCAACGGACTGAAGCCCGAGAGTTCCTCACCGGGTTCGATGATCGTCACCGGCACGTCGTGAAACCTGCCTTCCTCAATGCGGGCATATAGGTGCCCCATGTTGCCGATGGTCCGCCACAACACGTCGAGCAGCCGCTTATAGTAACCGAACGTGCTGTCGAATTTGGCGTGGTAGGGCAGATGGCTCGCTATCGGCGCGAGTACGTAGATTTCAGTGGCGTCAATCTCGAGGGCGTGTTCGAGGGGGATGTTCCAGGCCAGACCGCCGTCGGTGTAGAACTCACCGCGAATGTCGACCGGCGGGAAAAGCGGCGGGATCGAGTAGCCGGCGCGCACCACCGAGCGGAGTTCGCGCCAGTCTTTGCACATCTTCTGCGCCCACATCTCGCCATGCCCACGCGAGAGGTTGAGCAAGATGAACTCCAAGTCCAGGCGCGAGTCGAAGAGCTTGGGAAAGTCGATGAATTCTTCGATCGTCGTGGCGATGCGGTCGATCGAGAACAGCGAAAGCCCGGTGATTGGGTTGTCCTTGCGGGTTGGGTAGATGACCTTGGAGAGCGAGCTGAAATTCTTCCAGTGCTCTTCGAGCGCGATGACGCCACCGGTTCCGTACACGCAGCCGTTGATCACGCCGATCGAGCTGCAGATCAGTGCATCGGGTTTGATGCCGATTTCTTCCAGATATTTGAGCGCGCCGACCTGGTGCGCGCCGAGCGCGGCTCCGCCGCCGAGAATGAAAACCCGTTTACGTCCCGGTACGTCGCTCATGCCGCGGCTCCTTCGCTTCGACCACTGGTGGCGTCGCGATCAAAAGAAGATGCTCTTGCGCGCGGCGAGTCCACGCCGCAGCATCGCTTGAATCGTCGATTTCACCTGATCGACTTTTTCACGAATGCGTTCGTCGTCGTCGTTGGGGTCGCCTTCGAAGTACATCGGTTCACCGAATTCGATGTGGTAGCGCACCGGCAACGGCCATATGCCGAGCGGTCCGAGCCACGGAAACGTCAGCGTGATCGGGAACGCGGGCATGCCGAGCAATTCGCCGAGGCCTTTCAGGTTGGCGATGCCCGGGGCCTGCTCCTCGCTTCCGACCACTGCGAAGGGGACGATCGGAGTCTCGGATTCCAGCGCCAAACGCATGAAACCCATGCCGAACTCTTGTAGCTGGTAGGCGTCGGCGTAGGTCTTGTTCATGCCGCGCACGCCTTCGGGAAAAGCGAGCACGCACTCGCCGTGGCGCAGCATGTCGGCGCAGGTCTTGCGTGTTCCCACCGCGCTGCCGACCCGATCCATGAAAACGTTGAACCAGGGAAGCGTTCCCAGCCAGTATTCGCCCATCGCGCGCGCAAGGCGCGGCGGGTCGGCCTCAAGCACTGTGGCCGCGCTGACCATTGCTCCGTCAAAGGCGACCTGGCCGGCGTGGTTGCCGATCAAGAGAAAGCTTCCTTCGGGGAAGTGCTCCGTGCCTGTGGTGATGCAACGGAAGTAGTACCTGTAGAGGAAGGCCGGGATCAGCATCCAGCGTTTGAGTACGTCGGGGTTAAAGCCCCAAGGATCGTAGCCGTACTCGTTTAGATCGGCCGGAATCGATTCGATGCGCTCGTCGAGTTCCTCGCGCAACTCGGCCCAGAAGTTGCCGGCCGAGGTTAGGCTTGAAAGCGCGTTTTGCAGCAGTCCGGTCGCTTTCATGTCGTCGTCCGCGTGCTTCATTGTGCCAGGCTCGAGAAGGTATCGGCCAGCGAGAACAGCGGCTCGAAATCGGTGGCCTCGGTGAAACGCTTGCCCGAGACGGTACAGGGGTACTTGATGAAGTCGATCGCCTCGGGCGGAAACTGGTAGAGCTTGAAGCGGAACAGTTGCCGGATCAGCGCGTGCGCGATCGGTTCCGGGATCGAGATGCGGGTGGCGCCGATTGCTTTCAGGGCCGTCTTGAGCGGAACCGCTCCCGGCCCGACCACATTGAAGACGCCGCGCAGTGTCTTCTCCAGCGCGAGCACGATAGCTTCGCTGACGTCTTCCTCGTGTATGAACTGCATCATCGGGTTGAACCCGGACACGGTCGGGACGATATCGAGCTTTAGATAGCCGCCGATGGCGCTGTGTGTATAGTAGCCAAGGGTGTTGACCGGCCGCAGTACGGAGGTGGCAACTTCGGGATAGCGCCATAGAAACGTCGATACCAAGCCTTCGACCTCGGATAGATCGCGCAGGTCGGGGAACGTCCTGGAGATGTTGAGCGAGTGGTCTTCGTCGACGTACATGGGGTTGTCGGCCATCGCCCCGTAGACATAGGAACTGGAGAGCACGATGACCTGTTTAATGCCGTATGCGGCACAGTGATCGAGCAAGTGGCGGGTGCCGTCTACGTTGACCTCGTGGCGTACTTGGGGATCGCTGCGGAAATGACGTACAAAGGCGAGGTGGACTACGGCGTCGGGGCGCTCAACGCGGAGCACGTTCTCGAACCGTTTGGTGCGCAGGTCCATGGTGGTCACGCGGATATCGCGCGGGGCGCCTTCCCAGGGCATTCGGTCGACACCGATGATGTCCCACTGACCTGCCAGACGTTTGGCGAGAAGTCGGCCCTGTCCGCCCGAGATTCCGGTGATGAGCAGCTTCCTCATGTTTGCCGCGTGTTTATGACAAATTAGCAGGCCGGGTTCAATGACGCAGCGCGAGAACAGTTTTAAGGGTGCCATGACAGGCACCGTGGTTGGCGATTGCCTCGGGTACCGGTCCCAAGGCGTGGAGTTCCGTTTGGTCGCCCGTCGCTACCCTGACGCCGCCAAATTGGCGGCGATCAAGCCGGGCCCGGCAGGTGCAGCGACGCTGATGACGATCGCGGTGGCCGAATCGTTGGCCGCCGAGCCCGAGTTCTACCCGGCCGATCTCGCCGCGCGCCTCGCCGCAGCATACCAAGAGGACTGCGGGTTCGGCCGCGGTACCGCCCGCGTGCTGCAACGTCTGCGTGAAGGTGAGCACTGGAAAAGAGCCGCGCAAGGGCCGGGCGGGCGCGGATCGTTCGGCAACGGTGCGGCGGTACGTAGCGCTCCGATCGGACTGGTGATGCGCGAGGATGCCGATAGCCTGCGCTGGACGGCGGAAGAAGCCGCCGCGATCACCCACGATCATGCATTCGGAACCGAAGGGGCGGTCATGCATGCGTACGCCGTCGCGATCGCCTCGCTTGCATACCGACGGCAGGTCGACGGCCAAGGCTTTCTGCGTTCGCTGGCCGAAGCAACCAGTGTTCGTGAGTACCGTGCCCGCTACCGCACCGCGGCCGAACTGCTCGAGCGCAAGAACCTGACCGCAAAAGCCATCGTAGATCGTCTCGGTAACGCGAGTACAGCGCTGGGTTCGGTCCCGACCGCGGCGTTTTGCTTTGCCGAGCAGCCCGGTAACTTCGAACGCGCGATGTCGCGCGCGCTCTCACTCGGCGGTTCTGCTTGTGCGATCGCTTCGATGACAGGCGCGCTGGCCGGGGCTTGCCTCGGCCACGAGGCGATCCCTGTGCCGTGGCGTGACCACCTCGAAGTGCAACAAGCGGTAATCCGGCTTTCCCCGCTTTGGACGAAAGACTTGCGCAAACCAAGCCCGCGCGAAGAAGGCGCCTGAGAAATTCTCAGCCGCCGCTTTTCGGTGACCTCAGCATCTGCGCAACGCTCTTACGCGACCGGAACAATAGGTTGAGAACCCGGCTGAAACGGCCGGCGGCGTTCTTCATCCCGGGGTACCAGAATACTTCGCCTCTCAAGCCGAAGCGGTCGATGATGATCGACTGTTGAACGCAGTACTTGGTGATGCCTTCGGCGCCGTGACGCCGCCCGATGCCGGATTCTTTGATGCCGCCCATCGGGATCTCGGGGATCAGCATGTGAACCATGTGATCGTTGACGCACACGGCTCCGGCCTCGATGCGGCGTGCGATGTTCATCGCACCACGTTTGTCGCGCGACCACACCGAGGCCGAAAGCCCGTAGCGCGAGTCGTTGGCCAGGCGCAGCGCTTCTGCATCGTCTTTTACTTTCTGGATCGCGATTACCGGCCCGAAAGTTTCTTCGCGCATCACTTCCATATCGGCGGTTACGTCTACGAGTAGCGTCGGTGTAAACCAAAGGCCGTCGCGGTCGGCCGGCCGCTTGCCGCCGGCCAGTACCCGCGCGCCCTTGCGCTTGGCCTCTTCGACGTGGCGCTCGACCTTGTCGAGTTGCGGCGCGAAGGTCATCGAGCCGATGTCGGCGCCGTCATCGGGCATGCCTTGTTTGAGCTTGCCGAGGCGGTCAACGACCATCTCCACGAATTTGTCGTAGATCTTCTCGTGCACGTAGGCGCGTTCGATCGACAGACATACTTGGCCGGAGTTCACCATCGAACCCCAAACGATACCGTTGGCCGCGCGCTCGAGGTCGGCATCGGCGCAGACGATTGCAGGGTCGTTGCCACCCAGCTCCATCGTGGTGGGTTTTAGTTGCTCGGCGCATTTGATCTGGATCCTACGGCCGGTCTCAACGCTGCCGGTAAACGAAACCATGTCGACGAAGTCGATCAGGTCCGATCCGGTCTGTCCGTAGCCGGTCACGCAACTGAGCAGTCCCGGCGGCAGCCCGGCCTCCTCGCCGAGACGGCAGCCGAGTTGGGCGGTGAGCGGGGTGACTTCAGAGGGCTTAATCACCACGCCGTTGCCGGCCATCAATGCCGGGATCGCCTCGCCGATGGTCAGAATCAAAGGGAAGTTCCAAGGCGTAATCATGCCGATTACGCCGCGTGGCTTGTAGGTAGAATAGGCGCGCTTGTTCTTGAAAAGGTGCAGCCGTTGCTCGCAGTCGGCGAGCAAACGCGCGCTTTGCTTAGCCCAAAAGCCGATCGCGTCGCAGGTGTAGAACAATTCGGCGGAGAACACCTCGCTTTTGGGCTTGCCGGTCTCGCCCGAGAGCGTATTGGCGATCTCGTCTTTACAGTCGATCAGGTGGTCGCGGAAGCGAACCAGCATCTTGCCGCGTTGTGTATAGCTGAGCGCGGCCCACTGGGTTTGCGCCTGCCTGCACTCGGCAACCGCGCGCTGTACGTCCTCGCGCGTAGCGACGGGAACCGTCCAGAGTTCTTCGCCCGTTGCCGGGTTAAAAACGGCGATGTTGTCTTTACGGTCGGTGTCGATCGATGCCGTGCGTGCGCTGCCTGCCATGACGGCAGGCTAGGCGCACGCGGCGGGCCTGTCAAAGAAGGCGGCTGTTGCTATACCAGCAGCGAGAGGTTGGGGGTGGGCGGCCTTTGTGAGTAGTCGTAAAAGCCGAGCTGGGACTTGCGCCCCAGGGTTCCTGCCGCGACCATCTTTTTGAGCAGCGGGGTGGGCGCCATGTAGTCTTCGCCGAAGCTCTCAAACAGGTTGCTTGCCATCGCGTTGACGATATCAAGACCGATATAGTCGGCCAGCGCGAGCGGTCCCATCGGGTGGTTTGCGCCCAACTGCATCGCGGTGTCGATGCCGGCGATATCGGCGAGCCCCGACTCCAAGCAACGGATCGCGTCGCACATGTAGGGCGTGAGCAGGCGGTTAACGATAAAACCGGTCTTGTCTTTGACCAGAACCGGGGTCTTGCCGAGTCTCTCGACGAACGTGATCGCGGCTGCAGTTACCTCTGCCGCGGTGGTCTCGGTCGGGATCACCTCGACCAGCTTCATCATCGTCGCCGGGTTAAAGAAGTGCAGACCTATAAAGCGTCCGGGGCGGTCGGTCCCGTTCTGCATGGCGGTGATGTTGAGCGTCGAGGTGTTGCTTGCCAAAATCGCCTCTGGCCCCATCAGCTTGTCGGCCTCGGCGAACTTTTGTTTTTTTGTGTCGAGGTCCTCGATGATCGACTCAATGAAAAGGTCGGCATCGGCGGCCGCGCCGAGATCATCGGTGAAGGTGATGCGCTCAAGCGCTTGTTCGGCGGCGATCAGCTCGATCTTGCCTTTTTCGACCAGCCGCCCGAGACCTTTCTCGATGCCGGCGCGGGCTTTGTCGGATGGACCGGGAGTGGCCTTGATCATTGCTACTGTAATCCCGTGCGAGGCGGCCACTTCGGCTATACCGGCGCCCATCTGGCCGCCGCCCAGAATCGCGATTCGTTTGATTTCCATCCAGAGGAACTCCTTAAGGTTCTGTCAGTCGTTGATGCTGAAGATCGGAAACCAACCGACCTTGCCGTCTCGGTAGTCTTTGAAGAGCTGGGGGATCTCTTCGTAGCTGTAAACTTTGCCTTCGAGCGGCGGCAGCCAGTGGTGTTTCTCGGCGAATGCGACGGCGTCCAGGCCCTGGCTGTATTTCGCGTAGTGGGTGTGGACGTGCTGATGACGTGCAATACATTCTGTCGCACGTACCATTTCGATCAGCATTCCTTCTTTCCAGCCCGCGGTCGCGATCACGCCTTCGCGAGCCAGCGCTTTGAGTGTTGCGCGCAGCACCGGCACTCCGACGAAGTCGAGGAAAATGTTGACGTTGTTGCCGCCGGTGATCTTCTGCACATGGGCCATGAATACTTTTTCCGCGGCGATGTAGCGCTCGGTGTACTCCTCGTCTTTGCGGAAGCGCGATTTGTCGTAGTAGAGGTCTTTGAAGCCGCGGCGGTCCAGCGGCCTTATGCCGAGGGCTTCGATAGCACTCAGGCGCTCGTCGCTCGAGGCAATTTGCGTGGCGTCGCAGCCGTAGTGCTTGGCCAGCGCCAACTCACCCATGGTTACGCCGCCGCCCCAGCCCCAGGCGACGGGGTTGGGCAGGTCTTTTTCCGGAACCAGCAGCCGCAGGGTTCCGTAAGCCAGCTCCCAGTTCGACCACGCAGTAATGTAGCGCAGCGAGAACGCCGCCCATTGCTCGCGCGTGTGCGTGGAGTTCTCGGGGATCGCGATCACCTGTTGCTGGTGAAGCTTCTGCTTGCGCGCAAGCACGCCCATGGTGCCGGGAGCGTCGTAGGCGAAGATGCGCTCGGGGTAGCCGTACTTGTCCCAAACGCCGTTGCAAAACAGCAGCACCTCTTGGCCTTGCTTGCAGGTGGTGACGTTGGCACCGACCTTGTCTACTCGCATCACGCCGGCGTTGCCGACCACGCAGGTCTGCTCGCCGCGAGCCCGGCAGATGTCGATCGGTTTGCGCTCGACCGCGTGGCCCATGTTGCCTTCCATGCAGCCGAACAGCGGGCTCACCAGTACTTCATCGGGCCCCGGGTCTTCAAACTCGAACGCTTCCAGTGCGAGCTCGGTCGCTTGCGGTGCTGCGCCTTTGTCACCCGGGTGTAGCACCCACGCTTCGGTCTTGATCGTCATTGAAAGCGCTCCTGAGACACCGCCCGACGGCCACCCGTCAGAGCGATAGTGCGGGCCTAAGACACTGTATCTGTGCGGCTTTCCCGGCCGCGTGAACCGCGCTTGTAGCGCAAATGCGCGGGTAGGTCCACCCGGGCCGGACTCACCCCGGACTAGAGATAACCAAAAAAAACCCCGTGCCCGCAAGGGCACGGGGTTTTCCCGTTAGAGTATCAGCCTAAGCTGAACCCGGTTAACGTCCGCAGTTACCGCCGTTACCGACGAACTGCTTGGTAGCAGGCGAATCGCAGAACGCCATGATCTCGAAATCGGTCGCGAGGCGTCCAGGACCGGCCAAGCCGGCTGCCGTGTTGACCGACGAACCCGCCGCGCCCAAACCTGGGATGCAGAAGTTGCCTGCAACCGTGGTCTGCTGCTGCGAGGGGTTACCGCTCACAACGATGTCCGGCAAGAAGCACGGACGCGCCGTCGTGATTGTGCAGTCGCCGCAGTCGCCGCCGCATTCGGGATCGATGATGGCGCAGTCAGCGTTGGTGGCGCAGGCCAGATAAGGATCGCCACTTGCGTGCGTGATTGCATCGCAGAAGCTGCTGGTCTTGGTCGGGCAGTGCCCGGTTAAGCCGTCACCGTCGTCGTTGCAGACGAAGGCGTCGGTGTCGCAGTCGTTCGGGAGGCGGGCAACACCCGTTCCGTTACTGTCGCAAACCCCGGCGCCAACGCCGGAGCAATCGGCGTCGACGTTACACGGAACCGTCGAGTCGAGCGAACACGTCGCGCACTGGCAGTCGAGCACGTTGCCGGGACCGCAGGCTGCGTCTCCGGTGGTGGCCGTATCCGACAACACCGATGTGCCGGTGTCGAACGTCAGCGTGAGTTTCAGGCCCGTACCCGAAAGGTTTGACCCACCAGGACTGCAATCGTAGCTGGTCGAACCAAACCCGTCGCTCAGCGAGATCGCGTTGACGTCGCAGGGATTGCCGTTATCCGGACCGCCGTTGCAGGTGCCGCCACGAACGCCGTCGTTCGCAGTCGGGTCGCCGTCGCAGCTCGAGCAGGGGTGAGTATTAGTCAGTCCGCTGAAGATGTTCGACGTGTTTCCGACTGTCGTGGCCGACTCACCAGTGCCGGCGTTGGCCGTACCGGCCACCGAACTTAGAACGTTATCGATGCAGACCGGCGTGTTGGCTGAACTCAACGCCAGCGGCGGGCCGAAGCGCACCTCACAAATGTTGCCAGCGCAGTCATCGGCGTCGGCAACAAACGGCTCGTCGCAACGGATTGTGTTGTCGTTTGAGCAACGGTTGCCTTCGAACTGCGGATCAATGGCGATCGCACAGGCCGAGCAATCCGGGCTGCCCGAGCAGTCCAGGCTGACGTGACTGAGGAACTGACCGGGGAGGTCGACGCCGTGTGAGACGCCCTTGAAGCCGGTATCAAGGTTGGTGCCGGAAACGCGTTGGGCCGCAGCGTTGAACGCGCTAACCAGACGAATCTGCGCCGAAACCGGGCACTGCCCGCCTTCCCAGCCCTGCTGGCCGAGGCCTTCGTACAGGCTGCGAACGTGTCCGGCGCGGACCTGGCCGAGCGCGGCAAGAGCAGCACCCGAATCGCCGATCGTGGAGGCAAACTCCGCACCGCCGGCAACGCCGAGCGCTTCAAGGTCTGCAGTGGTGCACTTAGCTTTCGCGCCACCCGGAAGGGCGTCGGTCAACTTAGTCTGGGCACCGGCGACCTTGCCTTTGGCATCTGAGCCGAAGCAGCCGTAGCCCGGGTAGTTACCAGGCGAAGTTACCTTGGCGAGGCCCTTCTCGATCGTCGCCTGGCACTTGCCGGAATCTTTCAACGCCGTGGCAACGAGTTTCCCAACTCCCTTAAACAGCGTGCCCGAGCATTTCTGCGCGTCTTTCGAAGCCGGAGTTACCGGCACGGAGCGGAAGATGTCACGTAAGGTGTTGACAGTCTGCTTTTCGGCGAGGTCGCCGAGGCAAGTCGCCAACTCAGCGAGGGTGGTTACGGCACCGCTGCCCGGTGAGGGGCAAACGCCACCGTACAAGGCGAGCATGTCGTCCTCGTAGGTGCCGGGTCCGGCGTTCTTACACTTGGCTGCCGAGCCGGTCAACTTAGTCTTGGCTTTGACGGCCTTGCTCTTGGGGTCATAGGCGGCAGGGACGTAGCAGCCCGAACCGTCGCCGCCGGCCTTCAGGTCGTTCTTAAAGCAACCGCCGACGCCCTTTTGGACGGTCGCGGCCACTTTGCCCATTCCTTTTTGGAAGCCGGCGCGGCACTTGGCCGAATCCTTGTCGATTGTCAGCACAGCGCTGGCCGATGTCGCGAACATCAACGCGACTGCGGTCACGCCGAGCGTGAGGTACCCACTTCTTCTCATTTTCTCTCTTTCCTCCTAGCGATTTTGACCCCGATTAGGGGATTGGCAGCGGGATAGTTCCCCCCACCGATTGGCTGAGTATCGTTGGCCGACGATAGGGGCCGATCCAGGCCCTTGTCAAGGGAAATCTTATGCGCTCGCGCACAAGGTTTGCGCCCCACTCGGGGTGTGTTTATGCGGGTTTGTCTACGACGCGGTGCGCAGCGAAGCTGCTCCCGTTCCCTTTGGTGTCAAGGTAAATTCGGGTCGCTGCACAGCGCTTCGATGCATGCCCGCAATAGGGCTCCCACGTACTCGAAATTCCAGCGCTTTTAAGAGCCCCTGGTCCTCCCACCGGCCTGCGCTGTTGGCCGCGAATGCAGCCCCGTACGGTGTTTGTCCCGCCAGTCAGCGCGCCGGCCCCGCGCTTAAGCGAAATACCGCGACCGACAGCAACCCCGCGGTGGCAGCGCCGCCGGCGAGCATCGGGCGCTGCCGCAAGAGAAAAATACAGCGTCCCGCAACCGCGGCCGCGGCCGCGCCGCTCACTCACTCGGGGGTCAGCGTTCGTCTTCGCCCGCCGATTCAGGCCGAGTAGCCCATGGTCGTAAGGAAGCTCTGCAGGTCTTTAAAGCGCATATAGGGGTTGCTCGCCTTTTCTTGGCCGATGGTCGAGGAGCTTTGCGGCGCGTAGTTGTGGCCGGGCAGAACGATGGTTTCATCGGGCAACGCCTGAAGTTTCTGCGTCAAGCTGTAGTATAGGTCGCTCGGTTCGCTGCCGGGAAGATCTACGCGTCCGCACGCACCGATAAATAGCGTGTCGCCGCTGACCAGATTTCCGTCGACCAGAAAGCATTGCGAGCCGGGCGTGTGGCCCGGGGTGTGGATAAACCGGATGGGTATACGGCCGACATTTACAGTGGTCTCTCCGTCCACCGCCACGTAGTCGCTCGACTCCAGCCCGGTGGTCTGTGCGACGTAGGGGGCTTCGGCTTTGTGGATGTAAACTTTGCTAGGTGCCTGCTCCAGTAACTCGGTGATTCCTTGAATGTGTTGACCCATGAAGTCGCCGCCGATGTGGTCGGGGTGGTAGTGGGTGACCAGCGCGCCGGCCAGTCTCATGTCGTCTTCGGCAAGTATGTTGAGTAGCGAGTCGATGTCCCAAGCGGGATCGACGATGAATGCCTCGCGCGTCTCCGGGTCTCCGATCAAATAGACGTAGTTGTCCATTGGGCCGCACAGGACTTGCTTAAGATAGATACCGTCGCTCATTTCTTCTTCTTTCCTACAGGTTTCACGCGAGCTTGCCCGGGCGCTACCAGGCCATGTTGCCACAGCGTCTCGGCATGTCCCGTCTTGGTGGCGATCCAACGGGCCTGGACGAACAGCAGGTCGCTCAGGCGGTTGAGGTAGCGTGCAGTCCAGGCGCTGGTTTCTTTCGCTTCGGCGAGTTCACACGCGATGCGCTCGGCGCGGCGGCAAACCGTGCGCGCGATGTGCAGCGCGGCTCCCGCTGTGCCGCCGGCCGGCAACACGAACGATTTGAGCGGGGCCAGGTCGGGCTGCAGCGCGTCGATGAAGCTCTCTAGGCGGGTGACGTGTTCGGCGCCGATCTCGATCATGCCGTCGTAGGCGGCTGCCCGAGGCGTAGCCATCTCGCTGCCGAGGTCGAAAAGTTCTTGCTGAATGAAGGCGAGGGTGGCGTCGAGCGACGCAGCGGCCTTCTTGCGCGCGTAGGGTGGCTCGGCAAGCAGTCCACGTACCAGCCCGATAACAGAGTTGAGTTCGTCTACATCTCCGTAGGCGGCTATGCGCATACTCGATTTCGCAACTCGTTTACCGCCGACCAACGCGGTCTTGCCGTCGTCGCCGGTGCGGGTGTAGACGCGGTTGATACGTATCGCCATCAGTTCACCTCCCGACCCTGGACTCGACCAACTCGATCAGGCGGTTGGGGTCGATCGGCTTTTTGAAGATGACGTCGCCGAGTCCTTCGGCCTTCGAGCGCTTGATGACGTGGTCCTTGTCGAAGTAGTACGCGGTCATGAGCACTACCGGCAGGCCGGGGTGGCGAACGCGAATTTCCATGAACAATTCATGACCGTCCATGTCGGGCATGCACACGTCGCTCAACACCATATCGACGTCCGCGCGTTCGAGGTAGCGCAGCGCCTCGGTGCCTGACGGGCAGGTGATTACGTTGCAGCCCTCGGCAGTCAGCAGGTCGGCCACCGAGGCGCACGCGTCGCGGTCGTCGTCGATAACCAGCACACGGCTGCCCTGGAGGTTTGCCGTGTGTTGACTTGAGGCGGGCTGGGCTTCGGTGGTCTGCATGCCGAGATCGGTCATCATGCGGCCGGGAAGATACTCGGTGGTTTCGTACAAGCCTTCGTCGGCCAGTTCGCCGACGCGTTCGACGATCGACTGAATGCGGCGCAGTGCGCGGTTAATCGTCTCAACACGCTCGTGGAGTTTCGGGTAGTCCTCGCGGCTGGCGTGTTCCTTTAAATAACGTTCAACCAGCGCCGATTGGTTGACCGCGGTTTCCAGCGGGGTGTTGACCTCGTGGGCGAGGCTGATCGCCAACTCGGCCATGGTAATTTGGCGGTCGCGGCGGCGCATCTCGCGGATGTCTTTGGCAAACCCGATGCTGCCCTGCTCGCGGCCGCGCTCGTCATGGATGATCGATCCCGAGATTGAGACCGGAACTTCCTCGCCGCGGGCGTCGTGAAAGGTGGATTCGAAGTTCTTGACCCGGCCGGGACCGTCTTGGTCGCCGTCACGCATGGCCTGCATGACACGCCTGGCCTCCTCGGGCGAATGGTAGAATGAGTCTACGTGTCGGCCGAGTACGTCTTCGTCACGAAAACCGAGCGTGTTGCGCGCGCCGTCGTTGTAGAAGATGACCGTACCTTTGCGGTCGACCGCGATGACGATGTCGGGGGCGGTTTCAAGCAGTCGTTCGAAGTAGACTTTTGGCAGCTCTTTCAAGCGATCCGTCAGGGTGGCTGCGCCGTTTGGCTGGACCACGCACGACACGCGGGCGTCGCGAATCCGTGCATGGTAGGCCCGGGCCGGGGGGCGGTCAAGGCAGCCTAGGTCAAGGCATGTGCGCTTTAGGGTGAAGCCGGGCGTTTACCTATAGCCAGGTTAGTGGCCGGCGTGCGCATTTGTAATAATCGCGAGCGGTCGAGTCACGGCCGGCGGCGGCTCGCAGTGCGTAACACGTTTCAACCCAAGCGCGTAGGGATAGTGGCGATTGCCGCCTTGTGTGCGCTGATACTTGCCCCCGCAGCTGGGTGCTACTGGTTTCGCTACCGCGAGATCGCGGCTACGCATCTAGAGATCATCGAGCGCATGGCGCTCGATGCCCGTGAAGGCTACCTCACATTGGGGGCGTCGACATTGACCCCTTCGGATTTAAAGCGACTGGCCTATCCGCACGAGCGTGCCGTGAGGTTCTTGGAGGTCGTTGCCGGCCGTCGTCCCGATAGCCGGGTGCTCGGCGACTTAACCATAGTGGTCGAGCACTATGGTCAGTTGGTGGCCTACCTGGATACCTTGCGCGGACAACCTCCAGACCCAGCCACGCGCGAACGGGTCGTGTTCATGACCGACGACGTGGTCCGCGCCTCACGCGTGCTCGCGGCCACGCTGGCGTCGGGCGCGAAGTAGTGACGCTGCTAGACGCTGCGTTACTATCGAACGCTCGACGCTGCTAGACGCTGCGTAGCTTGGTGTCTTCGCGGGCTTTTTCGGCTTTGGCGTGGTCGGCCAAGAACGATTCGAGTCCGCGATCTGTGAGCGGGTGCCTGAAGAGTTGGCGCAAGACGGCGATCGGGCAGGTTGCGACGTCGGCGCCCATTTCGGCTGCAGTTATAACGTGCGCGGGGGTGCGAACGCTGGCGACCAGTACCTCGGCGCGGTAGTCATAGTTATCGAGGATCTCGATCAAGCTTTGCACTATGGCCATGCCGTCCTCGCCGACGTCGTCGAGGCGTCCAACGAACGGACTAAGGTAGGCCGCGCCGACTTTCGCTGCGAGCAGACCTTGGGCCGGTTGGAAGATCAGCGTGACGTTTACGTTGATGCCCTCATCGGCGAGTATTTTGGTCGCGGCGACGCCGGCGGAGATCATCGGAATTTTTACGACGACGTTGGGGTGAATCTTGGCGAGCCTACGGCCTTCGGAGACCATCTCGCCGGTTTCGGTGCCTATCACCTCGGCGCTGATCGGTCCGTCGACAATATCGAGGATCTCGCGGAGGTTCTCTTCGAGCGTGCGACCCGACTTTGCGACCAACGACGGGTTGGTCGTCACTCCGTCGACGATGCCCCAGGCTGCGGCTTCGCGGATTTCTTCGATGTTTGCGGTGTCGATGAAGAACTTCATGGTATTTGCCTCGCGTCGTTGGCTGCCTTTCAGAGAAAGCGGCGTTGGGGCGGTCTTTGCTCGAGTGCAGCGCTGGGCGGACCTCGCGCAAAGCGCTCGGTTCGGTGGCTCGCCAGCTCGCCACCTCACGCCAGCTCGCCGCCTCAACCGCGGAACAGCATTACCTTGGTTGGGTCTTGGGTGGAAACGGTGAGGGAGGAAACCGATGTGCCTAAAACCGGGTGGTGGAAGGCCGGGGCCAGTTCGCTGAGCGGTAGCAACACGAACTTGCGGTTGACCAGCTCGGGGTGGGGGATCTTGAGGGTCCTCGAATTAATGACCTGGTCGCCGAAAAAGAGAATATCGAGGTCTATTACCCGCGAAACCGATTTTTTCTCGGTCTCGCGCTTGCGGCCCATGGTTTTCTCTATTTTTTGTAGGGCTTTGAGCAGGTCTTTGGCTTCAAGGGTAGTTTCGACGCCGATGACGCCGTTGACAAACCAATTGCGGGCGCGTCCATGCGGTTCGCTTTCATAGAGCGAGGATTGCGAGACCACCTTGGTGTCGGCAATTCCACGCACTTCAGCGATTGCACGTCGAAAGTTCTCTTGGCGGTCGCCGAGGTTCGTCCCGACGCCTATGTAGGCGATTTGGCCCATGTTCGCATTCCTCGCAGCTAGCCGGCAACTTTCCCTCTATTTTCCAGTTACTTAGCTGAGGGACCCGACCTTGTAACGAAAATCCGTGTTCAGGTCCAACGAAAACACCTGGAAGGCGGGATTATTGTGGGACAGTTACCCGAGGGTGTCGCGCATCGAGTACAGGCCCGGAGCACGACCGCAGAGCCAGCGTGCCGCGCGGACGGCGCCCGCGGCCAGGCAATCGCGCGACAGCGCGCGATGGGTCAACTCGATCCGCTCGCCGGTGCCGACGAACATCACGGTATGCTCCCCCGGGGAGTCGCCGCCGCGCAGCGCGACTACGCCGATCTCGTCTTTGCTGCGTGCGCCGACGACACCCGCGCGGGCGCTGAGCAGCGCCTTCTTCGGGTCTAGCCCTCTGGCGGCGGCCGCAGTTTCGCCGAGCGCAATCGCGGTGCCACTGGGAGCGTCAATCTTACGGTTGTGGTGGATCTCGACGATCTCGCAATCAAACTCGGCCAGCTGTGCCGCGGCCTGTTCGACCAGGCCGAGCAGAACGTTGACGCCGATGCTCATGTTGGCTGCGAGCATGGTCGGCATGTTCTTTGCGAGTTCGCTCAGCTGGTCGCGCTGCTGGTGGGAGAGGCCCGAGGTGCCCACGATGATGGCGGCACCGGTGCGCGCGGCGGCCTCGAGATGCCTCATTGAGGCATCGGGGGAGGTGAAGTCGACGGTTACGGTTCCGGCCTGGGCGACCGCTGCGTAGTTGTCAGCGACCGCGATGCCGTTGCTCTCGATTGCAGCGAGTGCACCGCTGTCACGCCCGATCCACTCCGAGCCCGGCGCCTCGAGCGCGGCTATCAGCCTGACGTCTGCTTGCTCGGCGGCCAAAGCGATGATGCGGCGACCCATCCGACCTGCGGCGCCGCAGACGATCAACTCGATGCTCATGAGATCAGCACAGCCCTACTTCGGTCATCGCCGCCTGAAGCTTGTCGCGAAGCTCCGGCCGCAACGGTGTCATCGGGAGGCGCAGCTCGTCGCCCATGCGTCCGAGGATTGCGAGCGCGGTCTTGACCGGAACCGGGTTCGTTTGCAGGAACAGAGCGCGGAACAGCGGCAGCATTTTGCGGTGCATGGACAGGGCAGTTGAAAAATCGCCGTCGCTAGCCGCATTGACCATGTCGCACATGTGTTCGGGCACAAGATTAGATGTCACCGAGATCACGCCTCTGGCGCCGATCGACATCAGCGGCAGGGTCAGCGAGTCGTCGCCGGAGATCACCGCGAAGTCGGCGGGCGCAAGCGCGATGATGTCCATCGCATGGTCGAGCGAACCAGAGGCTTCTTTGACCGCGACGATGTTCGGATGCACCGCCAAGCGTGCGATCGTCTCGGCTTCCATGTTGACCGCCGAACGTCCGGGGATGTTGTAGAGGATTTGCGGGATGTCTGCCGCATCGGCGATCGCACGGTAGTGCTCGAACAGCCCTTCTTGGGTCGGCTTGTTGTAATAGGGGGCGATCAGCAGCACACCGTCGGCACCCGCCTGTGCCGCGTACTTGGTGAGGGTGACGGCCTCCGCGGTATTGTTGGAGCCGGTCCCGGCGATAACCCTGACCCGGCCCGCAGCTTCTTCGATGGCGATCGAGATGACGGTCTGGTGCTCGCCGTGGCTAAGTGTCGCCGACTCGCCGGTGCTGCCGCACGGTACGATTCCGTCGATGCCCGACTGGATCTGCGCGCGCACGAGCGCACGGAAAGCCTCTTCGTCGACTTTGCCGTCTCTAAAAGGGGTAACCAGCGCGGTGTAGGTACCTGCGAACATCGTTTCAACCTTCCACGTTTACGTCGAACGTGCCAGAGAACACCTCGACGGCCGGCCCGGTCATGATCACTTCGCCGGACTCGGTGTATTCGATTTCCAGATCTCCGCCGGGCAGCGACACCGTCGCTTTGCGCTCGCAGCGTCCGGTCAACACGCCCGCGACAACCGACGCGCAAGCGCCGGTGCCGCAGGCTGCGGTCTCGCCCGAGCCACGCTCCCATACCCGCATGGTCAGGTGATCGGGCGCGTCGACGCGAATGAACTCGGTGTTCACGCCTTCGGGGAAAAATGGGTGCTCGGCGAACGGCGGCCCGATCACGTAGAGCTTTAAGTCGCTGGGGTCGGCGTCGAAGGTCACCGCATGGGGGTTGCCCATCGAAACGCAGGTGACGTGCCATATGCGCCCCTCAACCTCGATGGGGTGGTTGATGACTTCGCCGTCGGCGTCGACAGGGATGCGGCGGCCGCTGAGTTCGGCGCTGCCCATGTTCACGGTGACGCTCGATACTTTTCCGTCGCTCTTGTGTAGCGTGAGATGCTTGATGCCCGCATCGGTGTCCACCGAGAGCTCGTTGCGTGCGTTGTCGAGCAGGCCGTGGTCGTGGACGAACTTGGCGAGTGCGCGGATGCCGTTGCCGCACATGATCCCGCGGCTCCCGTCGGCGTTATACATCTCCATGCGGAACTCGGCGGCCTCGGAGGGGCACACGAGGATGAGTCCGTCCGAACCTATACCGCCGCGCCTGTCCGAAACTGTGCGCGCGACCGCGGGGGCGTTCTCGATCATGCCGCCGGTGCAATCGACGAACAGGTAGTCGTTGCGGCAACCGTGCAGCTTTGTCAGCTCGAGTCTCATTTTCAGCCGAGGCTCTCCGGAATCGTCTCTCCCTGGATGAGCTGCTCTAGAGTCTCACGTTCGCGGACGATGTGAAAAACGTCGCCGTCGACGAGGACCTCGGCCGGCTTGGTGCGCGCGTTGTAGTTCGATGCCATCGCGAATCCGTACGCGCCGGCACTCATCACCACGAGCAAGCCGCCCGGGCCGACGTTCGCGACTGCGCGTTCCTTGGCGAAGAAGTCGCCGCTTTCGCAGACCGGTCCGACGACGTCGGCAACCACGCTCTGCGTGGCTTCGGACTCGGCGAGGATCTCGTGGAAGGCGCTGTAGAGCGAAGGGCGCGCCAAGTCGTTCATCGCCGCATCGACGACGATGAAGTTCTTCTGGTTATTGCCCTTGTGGTAGAGCACCCGCGTCACCAAGCATCCGGCGTTGCCGACGATCGAGCGACCCGGCTCTACGATCAGGGTCAGGTCGCGTCCGCCCAGTGCATCGCCGAGCACGGCGGCGTAGGTGTCGGTGCTGGGCGGGGTTTCGTCTTGGTAGCAAATACCCAGCCCGCCGCCCATATCCAGCAGCCGGATCTCGATGCCCGAATCGGCTAAACGGTCGACGAATCTCGTCATCCTGCCGACTGCTTCGACGAACGGTTCGGTGGTGGTCAGTTGTGAGCCGATATGACAGTCGGCACCGACAATCTCGAGTCCCTTCATCGTGGCCGCGCGCTGGTAGTCTTCGAAGCAACGCTCCAATGGTATGCCGAACTTGCTGGTCTTCAGGCCGGTCGAAATGTATGGGTGCGTTTTCGGATCGACATCCGGGTTGACGCGCAGGGCGACAGGCGCGCGGGTGTTCATCTCGCGACCGACACAGTCGATGGTGTCGAGCTCGGCAGGCGACTCGACGTTGAACATGAGGATGCCGGCTTCCAGAGCCATGCGGATCTCCCACGGCTGCTTACCGACCCCTGAGAACACCACCTTGCCGGGGTCGCCGCCCGCGGCCAGCACACGGTGGAGTTCACCGCCGGAGACGACGTCGAAGCCCGCGCCTTCGTTTGCCAGCGCGCGAAGCACAGCGAGGTTGCCGTTGGCTTTGACCGAGTAACACACCAGATGGGTGCGGTCACCGAAACCGGACACGTATCCTGCGTAGGCTTCGCGGATGGCGGCAAGGCTATAAACGTATGACGGGGTACCGGCCTGCTCGGCGATGCGCGCAAGCGGCACGTTTTCGACGTGGAGCCGACCGTCCTTGTATTCGAAATGACTCATAGCATTGTCTCTTTTCTTGAGCAGACGGGCAGCCCAGACAGACTGTTAGTTGGTGGGCGCGACGACTTCAATGATCGGCGAGGCGGTGCCGTGTTGGTCGTGTGAGTCGAAGGCCCGCACTCGGTACTGCACGTCGATCCGCGGCGCGTCGGTGTCTACGAAGGTGAAGGTTTGCTGTGGCCGCACCCGGCGGTTGTCCTCGACGGGTACCAGCGCGATGTCACGGAACTCGCCCGCGCCGCTACGGCGCGCGACCACGAAGCCTGTGAGGTCGCGCAACCGCGTGCCGTCAGCGCTGGTTTTCGGCCGCCGCCAACGGACTTTGACCCCGCCCTCGGCGGTTCGCTCGGCCTTGACCGTACCCATTGCGATGTTGGTGTCCTCGGGAGGACGAGGCGATGTGCGCACGCCGCAGGCGGGTGTTATCGCCGCTCCAAGAGTCGCGGCGAGCGCCAATGCCACCAACTTGCGCAGCCGCTTCTTCAAGTTGCTGCCGGAGGTTCCACCGGGGGATGTTCTGCGTGCGACGGCCGCTCGGGGGTCGAGCATCTTGGCCGCGTCGGCCTCGAAGGCGTCGGAGAAGCCCGAAAGCGTGGCTGCATCCAGCTCGGTGAGCTTGGTACCGGTCTTGATGACGTGGGCGACGATGCTGCCGCAGACCTCGTGGGCATCGCGAAAGGGGACGCCGCGTCCTACCAGGTACTCGGCGAGGTCGGTCGCAAGCATCAGGTCTTCGCTGCCGGCGTCAGCCATGCGCTCGATGTCGAAGCTCAGCGACGCGGTCAGGCCGGAAAGCTGTTCGAGGCTGCCGATCGCGCTGTCGGTGCTGTCGAACAGCGGTTCCTTGTCTTCCTGAAGGTCGCTGTTGTAGGCCAAGGGTAGCCCTTTGATAGCCGTCAACAGCGCGAGCAGGTTGCCGTAGACGCGCCCGGACTTCCCGCGTACCAGTTCGGCGATGTCGGGGTTTTTTTTCTGCGGCATCATCGAGCTACCGGTCGAGTAGGCGTCGTCGAGGAGCACGAACCTGAATTCAGACGTTGCCCACAGCGTGATCTCTCCTGCCCAACGGCTGATGTGGGCGAAGAGGATGGCGATCGCCGAGAGGTACTCGAGAATGAAATCGCGGTCGGCGACCGCATCGATGCTGTTTTCGCTCACGCGTGCAAAACCGAGCGACTTGGCCACGTGTTTGGGGTCGATCGGCAGCGTGGTGCCGGCCAGTGCTCCGGCGCCGAGCGCAAGCACGTCGAGGCGCCTGAGGCAGTCGGCCAGTCGCGCGCGGTCGCGCGCGAGCATGTCGTAGTAGGCGAGTAGGTGATGACCGAGCAGGACCGGCTGCGCGCGCTGCATATGGGTGTAGCCGGGTAAGATCGCGTCTTCGTGCTTGCGTGCGACATCGATGAGCGTCTTTTGCAGCTTGGCGATCCCTGCGTCGACGCCGGCGATCGCGTCCTTCATGTAAAGGCGAACGTCGGTGACGACTTGGTCGTTACGGCTGCGTGCCGTGTGCAGCCTTGCGCCGGCCTTGCCCGCGATCTCGATCAAACGGCGTTCAACCGCCATGTGCACGTCTTCATCGTCGAGCGTTGGGGTGAAGCGCCCCTGTTCGAATTCGATCAGGATCGAGCGCAGGCCCTTGACTATCGCGTCGCGGTCGCCGGCCGGGATTATTTTTTGCGCCGCGAGCATCTCGGCGTGGGCGATGCCCGCGCGGATGTCGTAGGGCAGTAGCCGGATATCGAAGCCGATCGATGCGGTGAACGCTTGCGTGCGCTCAGAAGGCCTGCGTGAGAACCGACCGCCCCAAGTTCGGTTGGAACCTTCGCTTCCCGTTGTGTCGCTTTTTTTCGCAGTCACTCGTTCAGCCTTTCTTGCCCGCGGCCTTGCGCTCGACTAGACGACGGACTTTGAGCCGCAGCGCATTCAGACGAATGAAGCCGCTAGCATCGGCTTGTGAGTACACGCTGTCTTCTTCGAACGTTGCGAGTTCGGGCATGTACAACGACTGGTCGGCGCGACGTCCCGCCACAGAGGCGCGTCCTTTGTATAGCTTCATGCGTACCGTTCCGGTGACCGGTTTCTGCGATTCATCGACGGCTGCTTGCAGCATTTCACGCTCGGGCGCGAACCAGAACCCGTAGTAGACCATCTCGGCGTAGCGCGGGATGAACCCGTCGCGCAGGTGCATGACCTCGCGATCCATCGTCAGGGTTTCGAGCGCACGGTGCGCCGCGTTTAGTACCGTCACCGCCGGAGTTTCGTACACGCCGCGCGATTTCATACCGACAAAACGGTTCTCGACGATGTCGTCGCGGCCGATACCGTGAGCGGCGGCGATCTCGGCAAGTTTTTTTAGAAGCTCGAACGGGCTCAGGTGCTCGCCGTTGAGTTCGACCGGATTGCCTTGCCGATAGCTGATCTCGACGTAGTCGGCCGTATCCGGTGCTTTCTCCGGCGCGACCGTGGTCAGGAACATGTCCTCGTTGGGTTCTTGCCACGGATCCTCCAGCTCGGATCCCTCGTAGCTGATGTGAACGATATTCTGGTCCATCGAGTAAGGTCTGTCGCGGGTGATCGGAAGTTCGATGCCGTGGTTTTCGGCGTAGGCGAAAAGTTTGCTGCGCGAGCTCAAATCCCAAACCCGCCAAGGTGCGATGACATCGAGTTCGGGCGCCAGCGCTGCAAAGGTCAACTCGAAACGGACTTGGTCGTTGCCTTTGCCGGTTGCGCCATGACTCACCGCCTGCGCACTGGTCTGCTCGGCGATCTCGACCTGGCGCTGCGCGATACACGGGCGAGCGATCGAGGTGCCCAGCAGGTAGGTGCCCTCGTAGATCGCGCCGGCGCGCAGCATCGGAAATACGAAGTCGGAGGCGAAGCGTTCGCGCAGGTCTTCGACGAAGACTGCGCTTGCGCCGGTTTTGAGCGCTTTCTCGCGCACCGCATCGTAGTCGTCGCCTTGGCCGACGTCAGCGACGTAAGCGACGACCTCGCACTCGTAGCGCTCTGCCAGCCACGTCAGGATCACCGAGGTGTCGAGGCCGCCGCTGTAGGCCAGTACAATCTTTTCGTAGCTCTTGCTCACGGTGTTCCTTTTCTACATCGCTTCGGGGGCTTCGAGAAGCCACGCGAGAAGCGCCTTCTGCAGATGCAGACGGTTCTCGGCCTGGGCGACGATGATCGAGTGGGGGCCGTCGACGACCTCGGCACTGATTTCCTCGCCACGGTGCGCAGGTAGGCAGTGCATGACGATCACGTTGTCGGCCGCGTTCGCGAGGACCTGCGCATTGACCTGGTAGGGTGCGAAGACTTTTTTGCGCCGCTCGCTTTCGGCCTCCTGTCCCATGCTTGCCCACACGTCGGTATAAAGGACATCGGCACCGGCGGTGCCCTCCTCGACATCGCAGGTGACAGAGAGGGTGGACTTCGCGTTTTTGCGTGCCCGTTCAAGCACTTCGGGGTCGGGTTCGTACCCGGCCGGGCACACCAGCGTGAAGTCGAAACCCAGCTTGGCGGCCGCGTATAGCCAGGAATGAACCATGTTGTTACCGTCGCCGACAAAGACGACGTTCAGTTTTGAGATGTCGCCGCGCACCTCACTCAGCGTAAAGCAGTCGGCAAGCACCTGGCAAGGGTGGAGCAGGTCGGTGAGTCCGTTGATCACCGGAATCGTTGAGGCGTCGGCCAATTCGACCAGAGACGAATGCGAGAAGGTGCGGGCGACGATCACATCTACCCAGCACGACAAGTTTTTCGCGATGTCTGCAACCGATTCGCGTTGGCCGAACTGAATGTCACCGGGGGCGAGATAGATCGCGTCGCCGCCGAGTTGGTGGATCCCGGTTTCGAACGTAACACGCGTACGCAGGCTCGGCTTCTCGAAGATCATGGCAAGGGTTCGACCGCTTAGCCACGCGTGTGGGCGCCTTGCCTTGAGGTCGGCTTTCAAACGCCCGGAGAGCGCGATCAAGTGCTCGATCTCGCTGACCGTCAGATCGTCGATCGATAAGAGATTGCGGGTCACGGCAGCGCCTCCTCGAGCAGCTTGAGTCCTTCGTCGATTTCCGCGGTGGTGATCGTAAGCGGTGGCAGAAAGCGCACGACGTTGCCGGCGGTAGCGTTCAAGATCACACCGGCTTCCAGCGCGCGGTCAACGATCGGGCGAGCGGGGCCGGTCAATTCCATCCCGACCATCAATCCGCGACCGCGCACATCTTTGATGTCTGCGCGTTGCGCGGCGATGGCGCGGAGTGCATCGGCGAGGTGTTCGCCCGAAGCCCTGCAGTTTTCGAGAACGCCTTCGGCGTCGAAACTCTCGATAACCGCGATGCCGGCCGCGCAGGCTACCGGGTTGGCGCCGAACGTGGTGCCGTGAGTACCCGGTTTGAATGCCGCGGCGGCACTCTCGGTCGCAAGCATTGCGCCGATCGGCAATCCCGCGGCAAGTCCCTTGGCCGAACACAGAATGTCGGGTGTGATGCCTTCGTGTTCGTGCGCGTAGAACTTACCGGTACGTCCCATGCCGGTTTGCACCTCATCGAAGATCAGCAAGGCGCCGGTTCTGTCGCAGATCTCGCGTAGCGCGCGCAGGTACCCCGCCGGCGGTACCAATACGCCGCCTTCTCCTATTATGGGCTCGACCATGATTGCCGCCGTATGGTCCCCGGCGGCATCGGCGGCGGCCTCGGTATCGCCGTAGGCCACGTGCATGAACCCCGCCGGCATCGGGCCGAAACCTTCCTGCAGGTCGGGCTGTCCGCTGGCGGCAAGCGCGCCGAGCGTGCGTCCGTGGAACGAACCGTGTGCGGCGACGATTTCAAAGCGATCGCCGCCGGCGCGCCGCGCGAGCTTAATCGCCGCTTCGACGGACTCGGTTCCGCTGTTACAGAAGAACACGCGGTCGGCGAAGCTGCGCTCACACAACATCTCGGCGAGGCGGGCAGCGGGCGCGTGGTAGTAGAGGTTGCTCGTATGCAGAAGCTTCTTGCTCTGCGTGGCGATGGCCTCGCTGACCCGGGGGTGGCCATGGCCGAGGCAACTCACGCCGAGGCCGCTGAACATATCGAGGTAGCGCTTGCCGTTCTCGTCGAACAGATAGCGTCCTTCGCCGTGGTCGAAGGCGACGGCGAAACGCGCATAGTTTCCGACCATAAAACGGTTGGTGCGCTCGATCGTCGTGGTGCTCATTTTGACGTGCCCGACGCCGCGGTCGCTCCCGCCGGCCGACCCTTTTCGCCGGGCGGCGGGTCGCCGAGTACCACTTCGGTGCCGACACCCCGCTCGGTAAAAATCTCCAGAAGGAGCGCGTGGCTGATGCGCCCGTCGATGATGTGGACTTGCTTGACCGAACCTTCGAGAGCCTGCAGAGCACATTCAACTTTAGGTATCATGCCTTCGTTGATGGTGCCGTCGGCTATCCACTTGCGCGCCTGTGTGGTGCCGACAAACGCTTGCACGTTACCGCCGTCGTCGCGGATGCCCTCGACGTCGGTCAGCAAGATCAGCTTTTCGGCGCCGAGCGCCTGGGCAAGCTTGGACGCGACCACGTCTGCGTTGATGTTGTAGGTGTGGCCCTCGCCATCCAGACCGATAGGTGCGATCACCGGAATGAAATCGGTGCCGACCAAACGGTCGAGAATCTCCGGTTGGATGCTGGCGACGTCGCCGACCATGCCGAGGTCAACCGCTACGGTGCCATCGCTGTTCGGAGCCGGTACGTGCTTGCGGGCGACGATCAGGTGGCCGTCTTTTCCGCTGAGTCCGAGTGCTTTGCCGCCACACTTGTGGATCGCTGCCACGATGCCCTTATTGACCTGGCCGACCAGCACCATCTCGACGATTTCCATGGTCTCGAAGTCAGTCACCCGCATCCCGCGAACGAACTTGCTCTCGATGCCCATGCGGTCGAGCAGCTTGCCGATCTGCGGACCGCCGCCGTGGACGATCACCGGGTTGAGGCCGAGCGACTTGAGCAGCACCAGATCCTCGGCGAAGCTCTGCTTAAGCGCCCCGTCGATCATGGCGTGACCACCGTATTTGATTACGACCGTACGTCCGCGAAAACGCTGCATATAAGGCAGCGCTTCGAGTAATACTTTAGCTTTTGCGATCAGTTGGTCCATGGGCGTTTGTGCCTCCGGGTCCGCGCTCTATCTGCTTCGCGGCCGGGCCTGCTCACAATATATAACGCGACAGGTCCTGGTCCTCCAGGATCGAGTCGAGTTTTCCGCGTACATATGCAGCGTCGATCGTGTAGCTCTCGCCGGCACGCTCGGGTGCGTTGAACGAGATGTCGTCGAGAATCCGCTCCATTACCGTGTGCAGCCGCCGTGCGCCTACGTTCTCGCTGCGTGAGTTCACCTCGACGGCGACGCGCGCGATCTCGCGGATGGCCGATTGATCGAAGCTCAGCGTCACTCGTTCGGTCTCCAGTAGCGCGCTGTACTGGCGAGTGAGCGAGTTCTGCGGCTCGGTGAGGATGCGTTCGAAGTCCTCCATGGTGAGAGCGTTCAATTCGACCCGGATGGGAAAACGGCCCTGAAACTCCGGAATCAGATCCGAGGGCTTGGCCAGGTTGAAGGCGCCGGAGGCGACAAACAGGATGTGGTCGGTTCGCACGATCCCGTGTCGGGTCTTCACCGACGAGCCTTCCACGATCGGCAGTAGATCGCGCTGCACCCCTTGGCGTGAAACGTCGGGGCCGCCGATCGACTCACGTCCGGCGATCTTGTCGATCTCGTCGAGGAACACGATCCCGTTCTGTTCGGTGCGGCGAACCGCCTCCGCCGCAACCTTGTTCATGTCGATCAGATTCTGTGCTTCCTGATCGGTGAACAGCTTTATCGCTTCGGCAACCGTGACCTTGCGGGTGGGGTGGCCGCGTCCCGTTGCACCGCCGGAGCCCCCGAGCATGTTGCCGAGGGTCTCTTTGAGGTTCATACCCATGTCTTCGAGATTCTGTGGTGTGATCACCTCGAACATGGCCGTGCCATGTGGATGGTTCGGCTCGATGTCGATCTCGCGCTCGTCGAGTTCGCCGTCGCGGAGCATCTTGCGCATTTGCTCGCGCGCGGCATTGCTCTCCGGACTGCTCTCCGGGCCGCCTCCGTCGTCTCCGCCCGACGGAGTCGATAGCAGCAGCGCGTCGAGTACGCGCTCTTCTGCATGTTCGGCGGCCGTGCCCCTGACTTTCTCCGCTTCTTCTTCGCGCACCATGGTGATCGCGATCTCGATCAGGTCGCGGATGATCGATTCGACGTCGCGGCCAACGTAGCCGACCTCGGTGAAGCGCGAGGCTTCGACCTTGACGAACGGCGCATCAACGAGCTTGGCGAGCCTGCGCGAGATCTCGGTCTTTCCGACTCCGGTCGGACCGATCATGATGATGTTCTTCGGTGCGATCTCGTCGCGGAGTTCGGGTGCGACCTGGAGACGCCGCCAGCGGTTCCTCAGGGCGATCGCAACCGCGCGCTTGGCTTCATGCTGGCCGACGATGAAACGGTCGAGTTCGGAGACGACCTCTCGCGGGGTCATCGGTAGTTTGCTCAAGGCAAGACCTCTACGGTGAGTTGGTCGTTGGTGTAGACGCACAACTGTCCGGCAACCTTCATCGATTCTTCGGCCACAGTACGCGCGTCGAGCGCCGTATGCGCGAGCAGCGCGCGCGCTGCGGAGAGCGCAAAGTTGCCGCCGGATCCGATCGCGATCACGCCATCGTCAGGCTCGATTACGTCGCCGGCACCGGAAATCAGCAACGAGGCCTCGACATCGGCGACAATCAGCATGGCCTCGAGGCGACGCAGGATACGGTCGCTGCGCCAGTCTTTGGCCAACTCGACGGCTGCGCGGGTCAAATTGCCGCTGTATTTCTCGAGCTTGTCTTCGAATTTTTCAAAGAGCGTGAAAGCGTCGGCAGTCGCTCCGGCGAACCCACCCAGTACCTTACCGTCGTGCAGGCGACGCACCTTGCGTGCCCGTGCTTTCATAACAGTCTGTCCGGCCGAGACCTGTCCGTCCCCGACCATGGCCACCTGCGCGTCGCGGCGGACGGCGATGATTGTCGTTGCGTGAGCCTGTTCCATGGTTTCTAACCGCCCTTGGTATCTTGCGCGGCCGCGGATGAAAAGCAGCCCCGCTTTTAGGAGCGGGGATGGGCTTTATCGTAGACCGCGGCCAGGCGCTTGAGGTCGAGGTGGGTGTAGCGCTGCGTGGTCGAAATCGAGGCGTGGCCGAGCATTTCTTGGATTGCGCGCAGGTCGGCCCCGGCCTCGAGCAGGTGGGTCGCGAAGGAGTGGCGCAGCGCATGGGGCCCGGCTTTGATCTGCACGCCGGCGCTTTTTAGGTGCTTGTCGAGGATGCGCGCCATCGACCGGACGGTCAGCCGACGGCCGCTTAGGTTCAGGAAGACTGCCTGGTCGTCGACCCGTGGGGCCGTCCAGCCTGCGCGCGAGCGCTGCAGAGCATCGACGGCATCGCGCCCCATCGGGACGACCCGCTGCTTACCGCCTTTACCCGACATGACGCGCACGTATCCGACTTCTTCGTCGATATGCTTCCAGTCGCATGTGGCGGCTTCGCTCACCCGCAGACCGCACGAGTAAAGCAACTCGATCAGCGCACGGTCGCGCAGCGCAGCTGAATCGTCACCGTCGATCGCCCCGAGCAGCTTCGCCATGTCATCGAGCGGTAGGTACACCGGCAGGCGTTTCTCGAGTCGTGGTGCACTGACGAGCCGCGAAGGGTCGGTGATTTCCGACTCTCTGCACACGAACGCGAACAGCGCGCGCACTGAAGCGAGGTCGCGTGCGACCGTCGCGCGTCCCGAATCGCGCAGCCGTGTGGCCAGATACGACCTGAGTGCGGGCGCACCGGCTGCGGCTGCGTCGTCGAGAGTCGCGGTCTTGGCGATGCGTTGTTCGGCGAGCAGAAAGCCCACGAAGCGACAGACGTCGCCGACGTAGGCGCGGATCGACCGCGTAGCCAGCCCGCGCTCAACCAGAAGGTAGGCGGCGAACGAGGCTATTTCAGTGACCAGCGGTGCGTCCGCGGTGAGTCCGGCATCGGTGCAGAATCGTGCGAGAGGCCTGGTTTCTGCGTGCCCGGCCTCCTGCGCTGCGCCTTTGCGCTGCTGCTTCTTGCGCGAGTGTTTCGGGGGCACAACCGCTATGGTATCAATCGCCGTGTGGGTCATCAACGAAACGTCGCCGGCGAGCCGTGCGCCGAACCCGTCGAGTTTGCCGGTCGGCGCGGCAACAAACTGGTGGGAGAGGTTTACTGCGCGGGCGAGGGTGCGCCGCTGCTGCTGCTGTGCCACGGCATGGAGTCCACGCGTGGCGGCGCCAAGCAGACCGCGATCGTCAATGAGTTCGTGCCGCTCGGCTACTCTGTTCTACGCTTCGATTTCTCCTATGTCGGTGACTCCGAAGGCGATTTCGAAGATCTGACGGTTCGCGGCGAGGTTGACGACCTGCACGGTGCGCTCGATTTTGCGCACGAATTGGCCCCGTCTTCGCTCGTCCTCGTCGGTTCGAGCCTCGGCGGTGCGGTGGCGTTGCTCGGCGCCGCTGATCGCCCCGCGGAGGTCGCGGCGGTCGCGACGATTGCGGCTGTTGCCGACGCTGCTCTCTTCACCGCGTCGCTCTCGGAGCCCGCACGTCAGGCCTGGCGTGAGCAAGGCCACCGCCGGTGGGGCGACGCTTTTATGAAGAGATCGTTCCTTGATGACGTTGAATCTCTGGACATCCCTGCGGCGATTGCCCGCATCGAATGTCCGGTGCTCGCAATCCACGGGGATGCCGACGACGTGGTCCCGGTCGCGCACGCGCGTCTGATCGAGCGCACTGCAGCGGGACCGGTGTGTGTCGAGGTATTTGCAGGAGTCGGTCATCGGTTTGACGAAGCAGGTGCGCTTAGCGGTCTCCTCGCGTGTCTACGGCGCTGGCTCCCCGAGGCCGTAGCACCGCCACGCACGCCGCGATGAGCGCCGTGCGGGTAACGTGTCATGCGTGTGTATGGGCGCACGATTTCGATGGACCGGTTCCTCGGCGTGCCGAGTGCGAGAGCTGCGGAGCCGATCTGCGGTGTTGCCGTAACTGTGGGTTCTTCGACAAAACGACCTACAACGAGTGCAGCGAGCCGTCGGCCGAAAGAGTGCTGGACAAGAAGCGATCGAACTTCTGTGACTATTTTGCAGGAGCCGCGGCAGTCGCTGGGAAAACAGGAGTGGGCGATGGCGATGGTGATGCAAAGACCGAACTCGACAAGCTGTTCAAGAACTAGCGGCTCGCGCTCAGCGTTTGCAGCGTATGTCTGCGTCGCGTTGCTCCTTACAGGCTCTGCCGCGTGCAAACCCGCAGCGGGGACCGCGCGAGCCGCAGCCGAGACTTTTCTCGATGCGCACTACGTGCGTATCGAGCTGCAGGCGTCTTTTGACCAAAGCGTTGGGCTCGCGCGTGAGAAGGTACGCGAGGAACTCGAACTGACAGCGGAAGTCGAGGCCCCTGAGGCGACAGCCAAGCCGCGTATCCATTACAAGCAGATCAACGTCCGCGAAAAGCCGGGCTCGGTGTCGTTCGTCTACGAGCTGACGATTTCGCCGGAGGGCAGCGCGCCGTTCACGCGTGAGGTCATGCTGACCGTTCGCCGCGGTGATGGCGGCTGGAAAGTTTCTAATTTTACCGAGTCGTGATCGCGGCTAGCGCCCGGTGAACTCGGGCTTGCGTTTAGCCAGGATCGCGCTCATGCCTTCGGCCGCGTCGCTACTTTTGAACGTTGCCTCCTGACGTTCGGCTTCCATTTCAATGGCTTCTCCGATGCTGCGTTCGAAGCTGCCGCGCAAGGTGTCTTTCAGGCTACGCACCGCAAGTGGGCCGCTCGCCGCGATCTGTCCAGCCAATTCGTCGACGACCTGATCGAAGTCCTCGCCTGCGACCCGGTTGACAATTCCCATCTGGAACGCCTCTTCGGCCGAGATTGTTCGCCCGGTGTACAAGAGGTCGGCGGCGCGGCTAGGGCCGATCAGGCGCGGCAGGTTCCAGGTTGCGGCCATGCCGGGGTGGATACCGAGTTTGACGAAGGTCATGCCGAACTTAGAGCCCGACTTGGCGACGCGTAGGTCTGCGCCCAGCGCGAAGCAAAACCCCGCACCTATGGCGTGCCCGTTCATCGCAGCGATCGACGGGACGCGGAGATCGCGGATCGAGAGAAACAGCCGGTAAAACGCAGCACCCCCCCCCAGTCCGACCGCGTCCTGGTCGGCCAACCCCGCTTCTTTGCCGAGCGTTTTCAGGTTCGCACCCGAAGAAAACGCCCGGCCGCGTCCGCTCACGATACACACCCGCGCCGATTCGTCGGCGTTGACCAACGCTACGGCCGCGCGGATCTCTTCGCCCATAGAGGCGCTCATGGCATTGAGTTCGTCGGGTCGTTCGAGCGTGATCCGCGCGATTCCCCCGTCGACGGTGAATGAAATTTTGTCAAAACCCATGGTTGCCACCCGTATTACGCCCGAATACAATCGGCACCCGTAGCCGTCACCCCTCGATCAGTCAAAGCGTCATTCCCTGAAGGTAGTACACAATTTGATTCGCAAACTCCTGATTCTCGTCGCAGTTTTGCTCGCAGCCGCCGTCGGCTTTGGCCTGTCAACGCTCAATACCGGCGTGAGGAGAGCGACTGACGCGTACGTCGCCTCGGTCGTGAAAGCCGGCAAGCGCAAGGTTAGCTACAGTTCGACCGGGATCAGTCTGTTGCCCTTCCCGGTCGTTGTGGTCCGCGATTTCGTCGTCGAGAGCAAGGAAGAGTTCGGTGAAGAACCACTGCTACGCGCGCCTGAGGTGCGCGTTAAGCCGAAACTGCTGCCCATGTTGACGGGGCGTGCGGAGATCGGTTATCTCGAACTCATCGCTCCGGTTCTACGCGTGGCGCGCAGATCCGCGGGGGAGACAGACCTAGGTGCCTGGCTCGCGGGGGTACCCGAAGGTGAGAGCGGGCGCGTGACGGTGCCGCTTGCCGTCACTTCCGGACGCGTCGAATTCGAGCAGCTGGGTGCCGATGACGACTCGACTGACGGTCCTCTTCGTATCGTATTTGAGGACATAAGTGCACAGCTCGAACCTACACGCGGGGACGGTCGCACGGCGTTTGTGGTTGACGGCGCTGCGCCGGGGGAGAGCGCGCGCTTCCAGGTGTCAGGAAGCGTACGTCCGACCGGTGAGGCGACGAAAGGTCTCGAAGTCGACGTTGAATACGAAATCGCTGATTTTGACACCGGTGCGGCACAGCCGATGCTTCCGTCGGTTGAGGGCATTTTCCTCAGCGGCCCATTGTCGCTCGCGGGCGGGTTCAACGGCTTTGCTGGCGGCCGGTCTACAGAGTCGCGTCCTGCGGAGAAGCTGCTCGGTACGGTCAAGGGCAACGGGTATATCTCAGCCTTTGGTGTCGTTGAACCGGTTTCGGTTGACATGAAGGTGTCGGACAAGGACGGGCGGTTGCGACTCGACGATGCGCGTTTCACCTGGAGTGGTGTAGATTTCACCGCCAAGGGTTGGACTTCGCACACGCTTGCGCAAAATGCGCTATTGAACATCGACTTCGTCGGCTTCGACACCGACGCGGTTCTCGCCAAGTACGGATACAGCGACGCCATGCGCCCGCGTAGTTCATTCGACGGTCACATACGTATGGAGGGTACGCTCAAAAGACCGCTGTTCCGCTACGAGGCTGAGTCCAAGGGTATGGAGATGGATTTTTACAGCTCCTATCCGGTCAAGGTCGGCCCGATGAAAGCCAAGGGAATTCTGCTGTCGATCAGCGCGGATTTCTCCGCCTCTATAAACGCGGATTTCCTGAGCGTCGGGCCGATGCGGGTTGACGACACCAGCTTCGGGTTTCGCTATTGGCGCGACAAGCTTACGTTCAACCTGACCAAGGTCGAAGTGTGGGACGCGATTGCGACCGTCGCTGCGCGCTACGAACCGCGCGAAGCCAACGCGAATGAGGTTGCGGGTCTGTTTGACGACTTGGATGCCGGCGTTGCGCTCAGTAACGTTTTCCCCAACCTCAAGCCGAAGATCGACGGGCGCATGGACGCGATTGTTCAACTCGGAAGCGACGACCACGGCACTTGGGCGATGGGCCGCATCGGTGTACACGAAGGCAATTTCCCCGGGCTTTCTTTCGGCACGGCGGTGGTTGAGTCGATCGCGTCGCAGCCCGGCTTGCGGCCTTTGCGTGACGCCGAAATCCAAGCCGCTTTTACCGGGTCGATGTCCGGTAACGCTACCAAGTTCCGGACCGTAAAGTTCGATTTCCAGTCGCGTGAGGGGGGATTTGACCTGGGCAGCGTGCTGGTGCGAACTGATGCGCTCGAATTCCGAGGCGCGGGTCTCGTATCGGGCGCAGGCGTCATCGACCTCGACGGCGATGCGATGCCGATCGGCGCATACCGTGAACGGGTCTTTGCACAGATCCCGGCGCTTCGCCGCATACAAGGCGACGACCGTATGTTGCATATCCCCGTGTCGATGGACGGTGCACTCGATTCTCTGCGGATCGGTGTGGCCCCGGAGTTCGTCACCGCTGCGACGCTTGCGGCAGCCGGTAAGCTGGTTTCGCCGCCGGCGGTGCCGAGCGCGCGCAAGCCGCTCGAGTTCGATCTTCCTGTGCTCGCAGACGAATACGGCCGCTGATCGTGGGTGCGGCGATCACGATCGCCCTGGTGCTCGCTCTGGTTTTTTCGGCGTGGCGTTTTTTTGTGCGTGCCCGGTTGCGCAGGTCGCAGCAGACGGCGTCGGGCGGGTCTCAGGCTACGGCGATCGAGGTCGACCGCTACGACGAAATTGACGCCGAGCTTGCTTCGCGCCGTTGTCTTTGTGGTGGCAAGCTCAGGACGCTGGGTGAAGGTACCGCCGAGCAGGGCGAACGCAGTTTCCGTGTGGTGCGAACCGAGTGCGAACGCTGTGAAGAACTCGGCTGGGTTTACTTCGACTTGAGCGCTATCGAACAGGCGCCGACGCTCCACTGAAAAACTGTGAAGATTCCAGATTCTTATTTTGATGCTGCCTTGGGACTCTACGCGGTCTTTGTGCGCATCCCTCGGCGTGAATCTATCCTTCTGAAGCTTGTATTGGAGAGCTACGAGGGGCTCGCCGTGGTGCGTAGCGTCGAACCTGACGGCGGCGGGCTAGGGGCGGAACACGTGCTATTGGTGGTTTGCGATGCGGTAGCCGACGTCGAGAGGGTGCTTGCATCGGTGGACTATGAGGTTCCGGCCGAGCTGATGACGCCCACCCCGGCCATGCGCGACGATTTACGCGCGCAACTCTTGGGCGAGTTGGATCGCTAGAGTTCCGCGTCGTCGCCGGTTTTGCGGGTCACCGCGTAGGCAACGCCGATCGAGAGGCAGTAAAGGATCAGCACCGGGAACGCCATCAAGATCTGCGATGCGACGTCGGGTGGGGTGAGAACTGCCGAGAGCACAAACACCGCGAGTATTGCGTGGCGAAAATACTTGATGAGAGTCAGGTGTGTGATTACCCCGACGCGTGCAAGGAAGAAGCTTGCGACCGGAAGCTCAAAAGTGATGCCGAATGCGAGCAGCATTTGCGCCGAGAAAGAAAGGTACTCGCTGATGCGGATCGCTGGGTCGATACCGATTTTTGCGTACTCGCCGAGCAAGAACGGGAACCCGAGCGGGAAGACGACGTAGTAGCAGAACGTGGCGCCGCTGAGGAAGAAGAACGTTCCGAAGATCACGAACCCGCGCGCAGTCTGCGCTTCCTTCGTTTTCAGGCCGGGTACGGTGAACTTCCACGCCTGATGGAGGAGAACCGGCAGGGCGAGGAAAACGCCCGCGATGAACGCGACCTTGAGCCGGGTGAAGAAGGCCTCAGCGACGCCGGTTCCGATCAACGTTGCGGTGATCCCACTTTCCGCCGCTGCCGCAAACAGCGGGTCCGTCAGCGCCGCGAACAGCGGCCCGGTTGCCGGGTAGCAAACCGCGAAACCGACAGCGGCGGCCACCAGCGAGCGGAAGAGCCGCGTACGCAGCTCTCCGAGATGGCCGGAGAGCGGAAGTTCCTGGTCTCCGGGCATCAGTCCGTGGCTTTGTCGTTTGCAGAGTCTTCGGGGGCGCTGCTCCCGCCCTCGATGCCGTCGTCGCGCTCAAGGCGCTTTTTGCGGCGCTCCTCTGCATCACGTCTGCGATTCTCAGCCTCGAGGTCGGCATCGTGAGTGGCGCCGCGAACCTCTTCGTCGACCATGATGCGGGCGTTATCGAGATCCTCGGTAAGCTCCGAGGTTGCCTTGCGGAACTCCGCCAAACCGCGTCCGAGCGAGCGCGCGAGCTCGGGCAGACGTTTCGGTCCGAGCACCAGTAGGGCGATGACCAGAATGACGATGAGTTCTGTCGAGCCGATTCCGAACATTGTTTGTACAGCACGCGCGACGGACACGCGTAGCCTCAACGCTAGGGCCGTACGCCGCGGCTGTCAACCACGCCGGGCATAGTTGTGCCTTGGGTTTAAGGCGTGAACACCGGCGTGCTTCAAAACATCGCCTACGGTAGATCTCGTGTCGATGCGTAACACGGGTTTGGTGATCGACGACCGTTTCCAACTTCACGATCCGGGTGCGGGGCATCCGGATTCGCCCCAACGCCTAGCGGCGCTCGCGCGGCTGTTCGACGCCGATCCGTTCAGGGCCTTACCGCGCGTCCGGCCGCGTGAAGCCGCCGAAGCAGAACTCGCCCGCGTTCACAGCGCGAGTCACGTGGCTGCTGTGGCTGCGAGCGCAGGCAGGGCGATGACCCGTTTTGATGCCGACACCGGGGCGTCGGCGGGGTCGTTCTTGGCCGCGCGTCTCGCCGCAGGCGCCGCGATCGAGATCGCCGACGCGATCCTTGAAGGCAGCCTCGACAACGGCTTTGCAGCACTGCGTCCACCCGGCCACCATGCGGAACCGGACCATCCGATGGGGTTTTGTCTCTTCAACAATGTCGCCGTTGTCGCCCGTCATCTGCGCGCGCGCGGTGTAGAGCGCGTGTTGGTTCTCGACTGGGACGTTCACCACGGCAACGGAACCCACCACACTTTCTATGCCGACCCTGAGGTGATGTACGTCTCGCTACACCAGTATCCGTTCTACCCTGGAACCGGTGCCGCGGTGGAGATCGGCTCGGGGGCGGGGCAGGGCTACACCGTTAACGTACCGTTGGCTGCAGGTACCGGAGGCGATACCTATCTGGCCGCTATGCGCGACGTCGTCCTTCCTACAGCACTGCGGTTCGATCCGCGCTTCGTGCTGGTGTCGGCCGGGTTTGATGCCCACCGTGACGATCCGCTCGCGCAGCTTGCGTTGGAGTCGGAGGACTATGCGGAACTGACCTCGGCGATGGTTGAGATCGCCGATGCCTGCGCCGACGGGCGCATCTTGCTGCTGTTAGAGGGTGGCTACGATCTGGCGGCGTTGAGTGAATCGGTGCGCGTGTCGGTCGAACGTTTGCGCGAACCGAAGGCGGCCGGCCTCGGCACTGCCGAGGCCGGCGCTGGAGCGCGTGATGCGGCGCGTGCTCTCGCGCCTTACTGGAAGATTTGACCGGTGCGGTAACGGTCGATCGCGTCTTCGCTAAGCGGTGCCGCGATCTCGTCGATGGTCAGTGTCTCGGTTCCGAGTTGCTCATCGACATGCCACTCGGGCGCGAACTCGACCGGCTCGCTGCCGTCTTTGAAGCATTCGATGAAACCGTCGAGGTCGGTAGCTCGGGCGCGCAGGCCGGATTCGGGGTCGATGTTCACGCAGCTGATGTCCTCGGGGACGGCGAAGTCTCGGACCTTCGTCCCTGCCAGCGCAGACTGCATGAAGTCGAGGAAGATCGGGGCGGCGACTCTGCCTCCTGTGCCCGATGCACCCAGGGTGCGGTCGTCGTCGTAGCCGACCCAAACGCCGGTAACCAGGTCCGGTGTGTATCCGATGAACCATGCATCGCGCTGTTCGTCGGTAGTGCCGGTCTTGCCGGCGACCGGACGGTTGAGCGGCCGCACACCTCTGCCGGTGCCGCGTTCGACGACACCCTGAAGCAAGCTTGTCATCAGGTAGGCGGTCTGCGGGCTGACCACTTCACGTGTCCGCGGGATCTTGTCGAGCATGACCCAACCGTTCGAGTCCTCGATGCGGCTGATCATGACCGGTTCAGTCCAGGTTCCGCCGTTGGCGAACACCGAGTAACCAGGGACGACTTCGCTGAGTTTGACCTCAGAGGTCCCCAGCCCGATCGACAGGTTTGCGCCGATCGGAGTTGAGAATCCGAACTGGCGAACGTAGTCGCGCACCTTGTCGGCGCCAAGATCCTGAACGATACGGACGGTGACGACATTGCGCGATTTTTCGAGTGCCTTGCGCAGCGAGGTCGGGCCGTAAAAGCGGCGGCTGTAGTTCTGCGGCCGCCAGATCTTGTCGTGATCGATGTACTGGATCGGCGCGTCGAGCAGGATGCTCGCCGGCGTGTAGCCGTTGTCGATTGCGGCTGAATAGACGAATGGCTTGAACGCCGAACCGGGTTGTCTTTTCGCCTGAAACGCGCGGTTGAATTGGCTGCGCTGGAAATCGTAGCCGCCGACCATCGCTTTGACGTGTCCGGTAGTGGGGTCCATCGCCAGCAGCGCCGCTTCGAGCTCGGGAACCTGAGAGAGCGTGAGACTGGTGGTTTCGCCGTTAACGTGAGCCTCGACGATGACGATATCGCCGACACTGAACTTCTTGCTTTTGATGCTCTCGTGCCACTCGAGCGACGAGATATCGAGTTCGGTGTGGAGCGGTCCGACGACGATCTCGATCTTGCGCGGCTCGGTCGCAGTTACGATGGCTTCGTAGATTTCTTCGTCGTTTAGGTGCACGAGGTCGGGACGCTGCGCGTCGAGTTCCAAGCGCTCCTGTAGTTCGGTGCCTTCGAGCCTTGCTGCCGAGCCCCTGTAACCCAGCCTCATATCGACTGCGCGCACACCGCGGCGCACAGCAGTTTCAGCGGCCTCTTGCATCGAGAAGTCGATTCCGGTGTAGACGCGGAAACCTTGGTGGTAGGGGGCTTCCTTGCCGAAGTGCTCTTCGAGGTATTGGCGGACGTATTCGACGTAGTAGGTTCCCGGCTTTGCGACTTTGTGCGCACGCGGCAGCACCGCCACGCCCGCGTCGAGTGCATCCATGTGTTCCTGGTCGGTGATGAAGCCCTCGTCGTGCATCCGCTTGAGTACGTAACGCTGGCGGGCAAGCGCGCCTTGTGGGTTACGCGTTGGCGAGTAGCGACTCGGTGCTTGTGGCAGTCCCGCGAGCAACGCCGCTTCGGGCAGGGTCAGCTCTCCCACCGTTTTCCCGAAGTAAGCGCGCGCCGCTGCGCCAACACCGTAGTTGCCGTCGCCTAGGTAGATCTCGTTGAGGTACAAGAACAGAATTTCGTTTTTGGTAAGTTCCTGTTCGAGACGGAGCGAAAGCATGATCTCTCGCAGCTTTCGTTTGTAGCTGCGTTCCGGCGTGAGCAGCAGCGCCTTGACGACCTGCTGGGTGATGGTGCTTCCGCCCTGCACGACGTCGCCGGCCAGAGTGTTGGCGACGAAGGCGCGGGCGATACTGCGGACGTCGATGCCGCGGTGGGAATAGAAGTCTGAATCCTCAGCCGCGACGAACGCGTAACGGACCACGGGTGAGATGTCGTGGATCGGAGTCAAATAGCGTTTCTCGAAGAAGAACTCGCCGACCAGTTGGTTGCCGTCGGAATAAACACGCGTGGCCACCGGCGGCTTGTACTCAAGAAGACCGTCGATCGGAGGCAGTTGGCTCCAATACTGATCGTAAAGAGAAAAACAGGCCGCACCTATACCGCCCGCCGCGACCATCATCACGATCACCAAAATCCAGCTCAACCGCTTCACGGGTTCACCATATATAAACCACAGTCTCCAAAGCTATCGACGCCGACGCATCCCGTCAACAGTCGGTTGCGGACCTGGGTTGCCGTTGACTGCGGACAAGCTAGGTTTGGCCGGCGCGTGCTCGGGTGCGAAAAGCTCGCGCGTTGTGGGTCTGGTAGGGTGGGTCCGGTGGCAGTTAGAGGGAAAGTCGACTTTCTTGGTTTGGATAGCGAGTTTGCGAGTATACGCGACGACGCATTGTCGCGTATTCACCAGGTGCTCGAAAGCCAGTCGTTCGTTCTCGGCGGGCAGACCGTCGAGCTGGAAACAGCCATCGCTGCTATCGCCGACGCGGCACACGCGGTTGCGTGTTCGTCGGGCAGCGATGCTCTGTACTTGGCGCTGCTCGCGCTCGGGATCGGCGCCGGTGACGCGGTTGTGGTTCCGAGCTTTACCTTTTTTGCGACCGCCGGTGCCGTTGCGCGCGCGGGCGCGGTGCCGGTAATGGCCGACGTCGATACCGATACACTGAACATGGATGCGGCGTGTGTCGAAGCGGCTGTCGAACGCGAGTTCCGCCGCGGTGAGGGCGGCGCGTACACGCACACCCGATCCGGCGCGCGGTTGCGCGCGATCATTGCGGTGCATCTTTACGGTCGTGCCGCGCCGCTTGGCCCGTTGGCCGATACCGCGCGCGACCTCGGCTTGGCTTTGATTGAAGACGCGGCACAGGCACTTGGCGCACGCTCGCAGGCGGGCGCAGCCGGCGGCGTCGGTGACATCGGGTGCTTCTCGTTCTATCCGACCAAAAATCTCGGCGGCGCCGGTGACAGTGGAATGTTGACGACGCAGGACGATGCCTTGGCCGAACGCCTGCGTAGCCTGCGGGTGCACGGCGGTGCGTCGGGGAGTTACCGGCACGAAGAGGTCGGTATTAACGCGCGCATGTCGGAGATTCAGGCGGCTTATCTCAACGCCAAGTTGCCCTACCTAGAGGCTTGGACGCGTACCCGCAGGGCGGCGGCTGCGGCCTATCACGAGGGGCTCGCTGCGCTCGAGGCCGATACTGTCCTCACCTGCCTCCCTACGGCGGCCGGGCAAGAACACGTCTACCACCAGTTTGTAGTCAAGATCGGTGCGCGGCGTGAGCGCGCCCGTGTGATGCAGGTCCTTGCCGAACACGGGGTTGAGTCGCGCATCTTTTACCCGTTGCCATTGCACCTGCAGCCGTGCTTTGCCGGCCTCGGATATAGGAAGGGTGATTTACCCGTGAGTGAACGTGCCGCCGACGAGGTTGTGGCGTTGCCTATTGGGATCCATATCGACGCCGATTCGGTTACACGGGTGTGTGCCGCGATGTCCAAAGCGCTAGACGCCTGAGGACCCGGTGGTTGCACGCGGCAGACGGACGAGAGTTGTTTCGGTCATCGCGATCGGTGGCACTGATCCGAGCGCCGGGGCCGGGGTTCAGGCCGACCTGCGTACTTTGCAGGCAATGGGGGTCGTGCCGCTGACGGTCGTCAGCGCCGTCACGGTTCAAGACGGCTTGGGAGTCAGCGCTGTCCAAGCGATGCCGACCGCGCTCATCCGCGCGCAACTCCGCACGATTGCGCGGCGCTTTGGCCCCGCAGCGCTCAAGTGCGGCCAGCTTCCCAATGCATCGGTGGTGCGCGGTGTCGCCGCAGAGATTCGCACGATGAGCGGTATCCGCTTGGTGGTCGATCCCGTGGTTCGGGCGACCGGCGGCGGGGCTCTCGCGGTTGCTGGGACCGTTGCAGCGATACGTAAACACCTTTTTCCCCTTGCCACGGTGGTCACAGTGAACACCGAGGAGGCGGCGGTGTTGTGCGCGGGCTCGGTCACCAATGTCGCAGGCATGGAGGCGGCTGCTCGCGAGATCTCTGCCCAGGGAGCCGCTGCCGTCGTCGTTAAAGGGGGGCATCTGCGGCCGGGGGCGCGTGTGACCGACGTGGTCTGGGACGGTGAGCGCATGCGTCGCTTCTCAGCCCCGCGCCTGCGGCGCGGAAGCCTTCACGGCAGTGGTTGCGCGTTCGCATCCGCGCTCGCCGCAGGACTCGCCCTTGGCGAGACGTTGGAGCAGTCTGTGCGGCGCGCTCGTGCCCATGTGCTTGCGCTGATCGCGACCGGTCTGCCTATCGGTAGTGGTATTCTTTTGAGACCTCCTGCTCCTCGGGTATGATCGGTCGCGCTATCTCGGGCCGCAAGCTCTCTCGTGCCGCCGTGGCCGGGGGTGTCACGCACCCGTATAGGAGTCGAAGGGGACCGATTGAATTCCGACAAGCCGCAAAAGCCCGCTCAAGCCGGGCGTAACGCTCCGCTTCACCATCTCAAGTTGCTGGAAGATCTGGCCGTGCTCGCTGCGCGCGCGGATCATCCCCAAGAAGTTCTTGAAGCCGTCGTCAAGCGCATCGCCAAGTCGATGGATTACGACGTTTGTTCGCTTTACAGCTATGACCCCGCATCCGAGACCCTGAGGTTGGGGGCCACCCACGGGTTGCCGCCGCGCAGCATAGGTCGCATTAACATGCAGGCCAATGAGGGTCTTATCGGCCTGGTCGTCGAGAGCGGTGAGGCTGTGGCCGTCGAAGACGCGCTTTCCCATGAGCGTTTTAAGTTCTTCCCGGAACTTTCCGAAGAAAAATTCCACTCATTCCTCGGTGTTCCGGTCGGTCAAGGGAAATCGATGCTCGGCGTCCTCGCGGTACAGACACGCCGGCGCCGACGGTTCGCGCCGGAGGAGGAGAGTTTGTTGCGTACGGCGGCCGGTCAGGTGCGCTCGCTCATGCTCAACGCGCATTTGACCGAACGACTGCAGCGAGAGGAGAAAGAACGCGAACGTTTCCGCCGTGAGATGATCGAAGTAACGCGGAGGCTCGAAGCCTACGAGCCGAACGGAGAGTCGCGTAGTCAAGCCGAAGCCGAGGGCCGTATACGCTTTTCCGGGCTGGGCGCATCGCCGGGGTTTGGCAACGGGCGCGCCCATTGCGTCGTTGCGCAGACCGATTTCGCCGATATTGAGATTCTCGATGCCGACGACCCGGTACTCGAGACCCGCCGCTTCGAAGAAGCGATCGCGAAAGCGGTAGACGAGCTGGAGGGAACACGCAAGCGTATGCGTGAACTTGTGCCGGAAGTAGGCGGCGCGATCTACGAAGCACTCGGCCTGGTCTTAGACGATGAGTCGTTCATTAGGCGGGTTAAGCGGGGCATTTCTAACGGGCTCGCTGCGGAGTCGTCTCTCAAACGGGTTGTTCAGGAATACGCCGCCAAGTTCGCAGCCTTGCCGGACAGCTATCTGCGCGAACGAGCGGTCGACGTCCGCGATGTCGGGCGGCGCATCCTACGGCATCTGCTTGGAGTAGTCGGAGAAGCGAAGATCGAGGTCGGCGACGACACCGTGCTGGTCGCGCAAGAGCTTACGCTGAGTGACCTCGCCAGTGTCGATACCGGCAAGCTGTGCGGGATCGTCGCCGGTGCCGGCGGCAACACGTCGCACGCGGCAATTTTGGCAAAATCGCTCGAGATCCCGACGGTTGTGGGCTGTGGCGACGTGATCGGTCAATGCCGCGAGGGTGACTTGATTATCGTTGACGGTAACACCGGCACCGTGTACCTGCGTCCGAACGAAGAGGTTTGGCTCGAGTACAAACGCCTGCACCAGGAGTACTCCGAGTTCCAGCGGGGCTTGGAGGACGTTCGTGATTTGCCGGGGACGACGACCGATGGTCATCAGGTAGCACTGATGGCCAACATCGGCCTACTCGGTGAACTTGAACTTGCCGACCGCTACGGCGCTGAGGGCGTCGGCCTTTACCGTAGTGAGTTCCAGTTCCTCTCGTGCCGCGATTTTCCCAGCGAAGAAGAGCAGTACGCGTTTTACAAACGGGTCATCGACAAAATGGCGCCGCGCCCAGTCACGATTCGTACGCTCGATCTCGGCGCTGATAAGTACCCCGCGTACATGGGCGGACACAAAGAGGCCAACCCGTTTCTTGGTTGGCGTTCGATCCGGATCTCGTTGGATTTGGAGAACTTCTTTCACGAACAGCTACGTGCCATCCTCGTCGCGGCCGGCGAAGCGCCGCTCAGAATTCTCTTCCCGATGATCACCAGTCTTGAAGAGATTCGTCGCGTGCGCGAGATCTTTTCTGACTGCATGGGAGATCTCGTGGCCGAGGGAAAGGCGCCGACCGTCGATGTCGAGTTGGGCGCGATGATCGAGGTTCCCGCCGCAGTTCTGCGCGCCCCCCAGATCGTGCGCGAGGTCGACTTTGTCTCGATCGGAACCAACGACCTCATCCAGTACACGCTGGCCGTCGACCGCGACAACAGTAAGGTCGCACCGATGTACGAACCGTTGCATCCCGCTATTCTGGATTCTATCCGCCTCGTTGCCGAAGCTGCCCACGAGGCGGGGCGCAGGGTGGGCATGTGCGGTGAAATGGCCTCCAACCCGCTCTGTACGCTTTTTCTTGTCGGGATCGGGATGGACGAGCTGAGCATGGGCCCGCAGTATATCCCGGTCGTCAAGAAGCTCATCCGCGCGGTCAGCTTTGAGGACGCGCGGGTGCTGTCGCAGGGGTTGCTGCGCTGCGACACAGTGCAAGAGGTCAAGGGGCTGATGTTTGATCGGCTCAGGGATCTCGGCCTTATCGAACTGATCGAGGCCTATAACTGAACTTTGGCAGGCTTGACACGCGGACCAAAAGCCCTAACCATGAGGGCAAATTCACTCCGAGGCAGGCGTTCGAAAATGACGAAATCACAGTTAGTGGAGAAATTGGCGGTGTCTGCGGACCTGACGAAGCAGCAGTCCAATGAAGTTTTGGAGTCGCTTGTCAGGATCGTGGTCGAAGCGGTTAAACAGGGGGATCCGGTGAAAATCCCGGGGCTCGGCACGTTCAAGAAACGAGAGACCAAGGCGCGCCTTGGACGCAACCCGCAGACCGGTGCGGAGATCCAGATCCCGGCCCGGACCAAGGCTGCGTTTACGGTCGCCAAGCAGTTCAAAGACGAAGTACTCGGCGCAGGCTGAGCAGCGGGCGTGGCCGGACACCGGGTCGCGCCTACTTCCGAGACATCAGCTCAAGCCGGTCGGGACCTCTGGCTATGAGGCCGCTGGGTCGGGTGCGACTTCGCTTCTCTTCCGCGATCCGCGACGGCTGCTGAGTTTTACCCCAAGTTCGTCGAACAGGCTGTAAAAAACTGGGACCACGAGCAAGGTCAGCATGGTCGACAGCGTCAGCCCGGCGAGTACCGCCACGCCGAGCGGTCGTCTGCTTTCGGCGCCGGCGCCGAAACCCACCGCTATAGGCAGGATGCCGAAGATCGTCGAGATCGCCGTCATCAAGATCGGACGCAGCCGCGTGCGTCCGGACGCCATGATCGCCTCGCCTGCCTCGACACCTCGCCCGCGCAAGATGTTTACGTAGTCGATCAACAGGATCGAGTTCTTGGTCACGAGCCCCATAAGCATGATTATGCCGATGAAGCTGTACACGTTCAGTGTCATGCCGGCGAGGTAGAGTCCGGCCAACGCACCGACCATCGCCATCGGCAATGCGAGCATGATCGTGAACGGGTGGACGAAGCTTTCGAACTGTCCGGCAAGGACCAAGTAGATCGCGATCAGGGCGAGGATGAAGGTAAACGAGAGCCCACTGGTCCCCCGCGCAAACTCACGTGACTCGCCGGACAGGGCCGTCGTGAAACCTGCGGGCAGAACTTCTGCCGCGATCTCTCGCGCGGTGTCGATGGCGTGTCCGAGATCGAGGCCCTGGAGGTTTGCGCTGACCACGACCGAACGGCGTCGGTCGTAGTGGTGGACCGAGCTTGGGCCAACCGATTCTACGAGGTTGACGATGCCCTCGAGTTGCACCAGTTCGCCGGTCGCGGAGCGGACGTAGATGTCAGTGGCGTCGTTCGGGGTGAAACGGTCGCTTGGGTCGAGTTGTGCGATCACATCGTAAAGCTCGTTGCCACGTTTGAAGCTTGTCGCTGTGGCGCCCCCAAGGAGAACGCGTAGCGTATCGGCAATGTCGACGGCATCGATCCCCAACGCACCGGCTTTATTGCGGTCGATTCGCACGTTGAGCTGAGGCTTGTTGATCTGCAGATTGGTATCGACGTCGGAGAACCCTTCAGTCTCTTGCAGGCGCGTTTTGATTCGTGCGGCATAGTCCCCGAGCGCGGCGAGGTCGCTGGATTGCACGACGAATTCGAACGGCTTCGATGAACCGCCCCTTTGCATCGGGTTGAACTGCGTAAAAAAGATGTCGGCACCGGTCAGGCGGCGGGTCTTTTCTCGCAATTCAGGGATCATTTCCGATGTGCTTCGACGCCGCAGCGGCCCCTTGGGGTGCAGGCGGACGAACATCAGGCCTTGGTTTACGCTGCCGCCCCGGAACGCCACCACTGAGAAGTAGGAGCGCACCTCCGCGGTCTCGCCTAGGATGTCTTCGACCGCCTGGTTGTGACGGTTCTGGTAAGCCAGCGTTGATCCCTCGGGGGTTTTCAACCACGCCTGCAAGTAGCCGCGATCGTCGGTTGGCAGAAACTCTTTGCCCACCGCGTTGAACAGGAACCCGCTGGCGATGACGCTGAGTACAACGATGCCGACCATCAGGAGACGGTGGGTGAGGGCCCAGGCGAGCGCGACCTGGTAGTGATCGGAGAGACAATTTACCGCCGTATCGAAGCGCACTGCGAGCCGCGAGAGTGGGTTATTGTGCTTTGTGGTTGAGCCGACCACGAGGAATTTTGAGCACAGCATAGGCGTCAGCGTGAGCGCGACGAAACTCGACACGCTCACAGCCACGGCCACGGAAATTCCGAACTCGTAGAAGAAGCGCCCAACGATTCCGGAGATGAACGCGATTGGTACGAAGACGGCGACAAGCGTCAGCGTCGTCGAGATTACCGCGAACGCGATCTCGGAACTCGCCTCCTGCGCGGCCTGGAGTCGCGGTGTCCCCTCTTCCATGTGGCGGTATATGTTTTCGAGCACGATGATCGCGTCGTCGACGACGACGCCGATCACCAGTGTCAGCGCCATGAGGGTGAGGTTGTTGATGGTGAACCCGGCGAAGTACATTACGCCGAACGTGGTGATGATCGCGACCGGCATTGTCACGCTCGGGATCAGCGTGGAGCGCAAGCTTTGCAGGAACACGAAGATGACGATCAGGACCAGGAACCCCGCGATCACCAGCGTTTGCTTGACCTCGCGGACAGAGTCTTCGATGAAGCTGGACTGGTCAAAAGCTATCTGTAGTTGAAAGCCTTCGGGTAGTTCAGTCCTCATTTCGGCGGCTACGCGTTTGACCTCGGCCGCCACAACGAGTGTGTTTGCGTCGGTCTGTTTGACGATGCCGAGCCCGGTCGTACGGTCGCCATTGAACCGGGCTAGCGTACGTTCGTTCGCGTAGCCGCGCCGCACGACGGCGACGTCGCCTAAGCGTACAGGCTGATCATTACGAAACGTGACGATCAGATCGCTGAATTCTTCCGGCGTGCTGACCTCGCCCTCGGTCTTGACGACGAACTCGCGCCAGGCGCCCTCGACACGTCCCGATGGGATTTCGACGTTCTGGGTGCGCAGGGCAGTGGTGACGTCGGTGACGGTCAACCCGTAGGCAGCGAGTCGATCACGGCTGATTTCCACGCGCATCGCTTCGCTGTTGTTGCCGCCGATCTGCACTCTACCGACACCGGGTATCGTCTGCAGACGTGGCTTGAGTATGTTGTCGGCGAGATTGGTGATCTCGAATATCGATCTCGTGGCCGAAGAAAGGCTGAGCCACATGATCGCACCCTCGTTGGCGTCGAGTTTCGCCACGCGTGGCTCTTCGGCGTCTTCGGGCAGTCTGCGGCGTACGCGAGCGACACGGTCGCGTACGTCTTGGGCGGCAGAGTCGATGTCGCGATCGAGTAAGAACTGGACGGTGATCGAGCTGGTTTGCTCGGTCGACTCTGAGCGGATGAAATCGACGCCTTCGACACCGTTGATCTCTTCTTCGAGGATCTCGGTGATCTCGGTCTCGACAACCTCGGGACTCGCACCGGGCAGTACAGTGCGGACCGAGACGATCGGGAACTCGACGTCCGGTACTTCGCGGACGGGGAGGCGCGAGTAGCCGACCATCCCGAAAACAACCATCCCGATCGACATCACCGTCGCCAGGACGGGACGCTTCACGGATACGTTGGTCAGGAACACCGGCCGTTCATCCCGCCGGAGCTTCTGCGGTGTCGGCGATCTTCTTTTCCGCCTGGTCGGGCACCAGAGTTTCGACGTCGTCGCCGTCACTCAAGCGGTGCTGACCGCTCACGACGATGCGTGCGCCGGGTTCGATCCCGGAGATGACTTCGACCTTCTGCGGCGTCCTCGTGCCGAGTTCCACAAGCCGACGCGTGGCCTTGTCGTTGTCGACGACGAAGACCCACGTCTGTCCATCGGCGGACACAACTGCCTGTTCGGGCACCATCAGTTGGTTGCGGCGTACCTCGGTCACGATCGAGATTTCTACGAATTGTCCCGGCTTGAGCGTGCCGTTGGTGTTGGTGATCGTCGCCTTGAGCTTGAGCAGCCGGGTAACCGGATCGACCCGTGGATCGATGAACGTGACCGTGCCGGTGACGGGTTCGCGGCCCTGACCGGAGACTGTGACTTTTGTGCCTTCGTTGACGTCATTTGCGTGGCGGTCGGGAACACCGAACTCCACTTCGATCGGGTTGGTGTTGTAGACGTCGGTGAGTGGTGTGCCTTTTTCAACGAAGTTACCGGTATCAACCAGGCGCGCGCCGACACGGCCGTCGAACGGCGCGCGGATGCTGAAGTCGTCGAGCCGTGTTTGTGCGAGGTCGAGTGCGGCGCGCGCCTCGCGAGCCGCGGCGTCAGCGCCTTTAAACTCGGCGAGGGCCTCTTCGTAGGTTTCGTCGGCGATCAGTTTGTCTTCTATCAATCGTTTGTGACGCCGCAGTTTTTGCTCGGCGACTGCGAGCCCTGCGAGTGCGCGGTCCAATGCTGCTGCCGACAGCGCTCGCGAAGCCTCGGCCTTGCGCGCGTCGAGTTCGATGAGGATGTCGCCTTTGCTGACCTCAGCGCCTTCTTCGAAAAGGATCTGCGCGACGACAGCTTCGACCTGGGGTCGCATCTCTGCATGTTCGCTCGCCCGCATGCTGCCGACAGCGCGCAGAGTAATGACAACGTCCTCGACCGAGGGAGCCGCTGTTTCAACCAGTGTGTGACGATCGCTGGGGCCGTGCGCCGAAGGCTCCGATCCGGTGCAACCAGGGCCGACGACCAACAGGCAGAACGCCAAGAGAACCGAGCCGCGTGTTGCGCGGGTAATTGCGAGCGTAGTGCGCATCGTGGTTGCCCGCGGCGTATGCCGAAGCATTCGCTGTGCCACGGGACATCTAACAGGATATCAGCGCGCGCCGAAGGTAACAGCCGTTTATCGGTGAGTCACGCGGGCGCTGCGGCCAGGTGGTCGCCGGCGCTCAGCGACCCGCTTTTACCGGGCCGGAGCGGTGGTTCATCAACCAATCCAGTATCGCCTGGGTTACACGTGGGTCGAACGCGTACTGCTTGCCGACGGTAGTGTCGCTCGCGACCAGCAGGGCGTGGTCTGCCTCCGGTACCGAGACCAGCGAGGTTTCAAACTTGGCATCTGCAGAGCTTTCGCGCGCTTCGAACGCGAACTTGCCGTATTTGTAGAGATCGTCTGGATCGCGTTCTCCGACAACGATCAGCGTTGGAGCTTTCACGCGGGTGATCTCGACTTCGCTGGCGCGGTTGGAAACCAGCACGACACCTACAGGCGGTTGGATCTCCTCATAGCGTGAGTAGATGCCTGCGATGGTGTCGGTACCGTAGCTGTGGCCGAGCAAGAAGACCCGACCGGTGTCTACGCGTGCGTGCTCGACTGCACGGCGATAGGCTTCGAGTGCGTTCGATCGTTCTGTGGCGTAGATCCCCCGGCCGCTCTTGCCGGTACCGGGTTTGTCGAAACGGAAAACGGCAAACCCGTGCTCGACGAGTTCCTCAGTCAGGAGAGCATACACGCCCCTCCCGCGATCTTCGCTACCACCGGGAGGAAGTCCGTTGCGGTTGATAGCGCCTGCTGCCGGGATCAGCACCACCAGGGGCGCGTGTGTCTGACTGGGAAAATCCCATTGGCCTGCAACGGTCGCATCGACGCTCTTGAACGTGGTTTCGACAACCGATGGGCGCTCCAACGTTGGGCGTGGGGTTGATGTGGCTGCGTCCGGTTCGGCGACTAATGTTAAGACGAGGGCGGCAGCGAACGCGACACTTGCAAGTATGGTGTGGGTTCCCAGGTCGCGAACGTGCATTACGGTGGATCCTCCGGCGTCTGAACCGACGGCAGGCATTTACTGTGGGCCGCGCGAGCCGGCGAAGTCAAGGGAGACTCTCTGCCTGGGTTTAGGCCGGTTCGAGGGGGTCTTGCCAGGCGGAACGTCGAAACTGTACGGCTTCGGCGATATGTGCGGCCGAGACTGCTTCGGAGGTGGCAAGGTCTGCGATAGTCCTTGCAACCTGGCGGACACGGGTAACGCCCCGCGCCGAAAGACGCATGAGTTCTGCCGCATTCGCGAGCAGCGCGTTGGCCTCCGGCAACACCAACGAAACGGAGCGTTTCGTCCGGAACTCTCGCGCGCGTACCACACGTTCGCGCACGGTGGCCGAACTTTCGCCGCACTCGTCGGCGCACAGTTCGGCGAAGGCGACACGTTCGACGGCGACGTGCAGGTCGATGCGATCGAGGATCGGTCCACTCACCCGCGCGCGGTAGCGCGCGACGGCGTGGAAGGAGCAGCTACAGTTCCCCGCTCCGGTGCGAAAGTAACCGCAAGGGCAGGGGTTGGCCGCCGCGACCAATAGAAAGGAAGCTGGAAAAGCCGCTTTCGATCCCGCCCGGCTCACCGTCAGCGTCTTGCGTTCGAGCGGTTCGCGCAACTGATTGAGGAGTTGGGCGGAAAACTCGGGCAGTTCGTCGAGAAAGAGCACGCCTTTGTGCGCGAGACTCGCCTCGCCAGGCACCGGATGGTAGCCGCCACCGACCATGCCGGCCACGGAAACGCTGTGGTGAGGGGTGCGTACCGGGCGTTGCGTGACTAGAGGCGAGCCGCCGGCCGAGCGTGTGAGGCCGGCAATGCTGTGGATCGACGTAACGGTCACCGCGTCTTCCAACGACAACGGCGGCAGGATGGTTGCGAGGCGCTCGGCGAGCATGCTCTTGCCGGCTCCGGGAGGTCCGGTGAGGAAGAGATGGTGTTCGCCTGCAGCCGCGATCTCGAGTGCGCGCCGGGCAGCGTGCTGCGCTCTGACTTCACAGAGATCGGTCTGGCTTGTCTCATTGCCACGGGCGAGCAGTGCGGCGATGTCAGTGCGGACCGGTTGGTCGCTGTAACCACCGCGCACGAGCGTGAGTGCACTGCCTAACGAATCGGCAGTGAACACCTCAATGCCGCCACTTATTGCGGCCTCCTCACCGTTGGCTGCCGGGACCACCAAGCGTTTGAGTCGACGTCGTGCGGCGATTCGTGCGGCCGGCAGTGTGCCGCTGACCGCGCGCAGGCGCCCGTCCAAGCTAAGCTCACCGAGAAATGCGGTCTCGGCGATCGCAGCGGGGTCGCAGTGGCCGGAGGCGGCGAGCAAGGCCATTGCGACGGCAAGATCAAAAGTCGCGCCTACTTTGCGCCGGTGTGCCGGTGAGAGGTTGACCAACTCTCGGCGTCGCTCGTAATTCTCTATCGTGGCTTGGATCGCTGCGCGTACTCGCTCGCGCCCCTCGCGCACGGCTGCGTCCGGCAAGCCAACCACAACGAAGGAGGGGATTCCGCCCGAGACTCGCGCCTCGACGCGGACGACGAAGCTGAGCACGCCCTCGTGGGCGCAGCTATGGGTAACGGCGAACATGGTGTCGGCGTTCTCGCCTGCGGGCGGGCAATCGGTCAATGACACAGCGGGTATAATCCCGGCCTGTCCGGCGTGCCGCCGATTTCGGTTCTCAGCGGTGTCGATTTATGATCCGGGCGTGCTGTTGATGATCGACAACTACGACTCCTTTACCTTCAACCTCGTCCAGTACTTGGGTGAGTTGGGTGCTGAGGTTGTCATCCGGCGCAACGATACTATCGACGTTGCCGATATAGCGAAGATGAAGCCGCAGGCGATCGTGATTTCGCCGGGGCCGTGTACGCCGAAGGAGGCGGGGGTGTCAGTCGACGTGGTGCGCGGGTTCGCGGGGAAGATTCCGCTTCTCGGGGTGTGCCTCGGCCACCAGTGCATCGGCGCGGCCTTCGGGGGCAACATCGTGCGCGCCGAAAGGCTCATGCACGGCAAGACTTCCGAAATCCAACACGACGGCAAGGGGGTGTTTCGGAATCTTCCGCAGAACCTCACTGCGACGCGCTATCATTCTTTGGTAGTCGAGCGCGAGGCATTGCCTTCCGTTTTAGAGATAAGCGCGTGGACCGAACAGGGAGAAATCATGGGAATCCGTCACAAGAAACTGCGCGTCGAGGGCGTGCAGTTTCACCCGGAGTCGATTCTCACCGCCGAAGGCAAGGCGCTTCTCGGCAACTTCCTGGAGATGGCCGCGTCCTGACAGCGTTCGCCGTTGTGGCACTGGTCAGTGTTTTATCCTCGTCGTGTTCTGCGGTCGGTGCCGGCCGCGGCTCTTCCCCATTGGGCGGCGAAGAGATCTGCGTGCACGGAAAGGTTGCCGCTTCGCTTGAAGTCACTCGTGACGTCGCCGGTACGGTTCTCTCCGAAGAGGGATTCCGCACCGCGTTTCTTGGCGATATGATCCGCGCAGACCGTCGGCACTACGCCCCGTCGCCCGAGGGTGTGCCTCTTTTAGGTTTTGTGTGGCCGATAACTCTACAGACGGGATATGACGGCAAACCGAAGCGTCATCACTCGCTTCGCGTACAGTTGGACCTCGCCGAATCGCGCGGGCAGACATGCCTGCAGGTCGAGTTAACCTCAATTGGCTTCGACCTTGATCCGTCCTCGGCCGGACAAATTCCACAAGCACTCGCAGCCACGATTGAAAGGCGCGTGCGTGGGCTCAACGCCTCTAACGGCGACCTAACCTCAGCGCCGTCTCAATGACGACACGCAAATTGCCGGCGCTGACCAAGCTCTTTGTCGCTCTTATGCGCTGCGTGTGATTGCGCGGCGGTTCGGTTTCGCTGTACGCCCCCCAGCATGGAGGCGAATGCTCGAGTTCCGGAAGAAACCGAGGCCTGGCTGGCGGTTGCGCAGCTGGCGAGCGCGGGCAGCGAAGACTGGCTGCGTGCGGCGGCGCTGGCGGGTTCGGCCGCGGCGCTGTTTGCTGCAGAGCCCGGCGCGCTTTGCCAAGCAGGCCTGTCCGAGGCGGCAATCCGCCGTCTGCGGTCCTTTGACGGATGGCGAGAGATCGAAAGCTTACGCGCCTGCTGCGCGAAAAACAGGATAGAGTTCGTCTCAATTGCCGCCGGCGGTTATCCCGCGGCGTTGCGTCGGATTCAGGATCCCCCCGTTGTTTTGTACTACCGTGGTCGCGAACCGTCAGTATTCGACGGTGGTGTTGCGATGGTCGGCGCGCGCCGTGCGACCCGCTACGGTTGCCGTATGGCGCATGCCATTGCGCGCAGGCTGGCGGCCGCAGGTGTGACCGTGGTCAGCGGCCTCGCCTACGGGATCGACCGGGCAGCGCACGACGGTGCTTTACAGGCAGGGGCTACGGTGGCGGTTCTTGCGGGTGGGCTCGATAACGTTTACCCGAGCCGCCACCGCGCGCTCTTCGAACGTCTTGTCGCCGAGCATTGCGTGATTTCTGAATATCCCCCCGGCATTCCTGCGCTCGCGCGGCATTTCCCCGTGCGCAATCGTATCATCACCGGGATGACAACCGCCACGATCGTCGTCGAGGCAGGTGAACGCAGCGGTTCGTTGGTTAGCGCCCGCGCGGCGTTGGACCAAGGACGCGACGTGTATGCGGTACCCGGCAACGCGGATTCCCCAGTATCGCGCGGAACCAACGCGCTGTTGCGCGACGGGGCCCCAATGCTGGCCTGCGCGAAGGACGTCGACGACGCTTTCGGTCTCAGCAGCGAGGCCGGCGCGGTTGGGGTGCTGGGCCCGGAAAACGCGTCGCCTGCAGTCGGCGCGGGTGCGCGTGGCTGGGCTGCGGTACCCGGCCCGGACCACCTCGACCTCCGTCGGGTCTGGGAGGTTTTGCAGAGTGAACCCCGCCATGTTGATGAGATTGTTGCCGAGACGCGACTTGACGGCGCACGCGTTCTGGAGTTGTTAACTGGCCTGGAGATAAGAGGTCTGGCCTCGTGTGCCGGCCCGGGGATGTTCACCTCCTTGCGGCCGCCTTCTTGACTGCCGGATCGGATACGGTCTTACTCCTCGCTTATGGCAGCCAAAAATCTTGTTGTTGTGGAGTCGCCTGCAAAGGCGAAAACCTTGAGCCGCTACCTCGGCCGCGATTATGTGGTCAAAGCCTCGGTCGGGCATATTGCCGATCTGCCCAAGAGCAAGCTCGGGGTCGATGTTGACGCCGACTTTGCACCTCAGTACGAGGTGATACACGGGAAAGGGAAAGTCGTTGCGGAGCTGAAAAAGGCGCTGAAGGGCAAAGAGCACCTCCTGCTTGCACCTGATCCCGACCGCGAGGGCGAGGCGATTGCTTACCATATCAAGGAACGCATCGTCCCGAAGTCGTTCAAAGGCACCGTCAGGCGGGTGCTGTTCAACCAGATCACCAAGAAGGCAGTTGCCGAAGCGGTGAAGAACCCGGTCGATCTGGATACCGACAAATTCGAGGCTCAGCAGGCCCGGCGTGTCATCGACCGTCTGGTGGGCTACCAGATCAGCCCGTTGCTGTGGGAAAAGGTTCGCCGCGGACTCTCGGCGGGTCGGGTTCAGTCGGTTGCGGTGCGGCTGATCGTCGAACGCGAGCGCGCCATCCGCGAGTTCGCATCTGTCGAGTACTGGAACCTGACCGCGCTTTTGAAGGCTGAAGGAGACGTGCCGGTTACCGCTAAGCTCGTGCAGGTCGGCGACGACAAGATCGACACGCGCAATCTCAAGTCGGACGCAGAGTCGGGTTTCTTCGTCAAGAACGAAGGAGAAGCGCAGGCGATCGTTGCCAGGTGCGAGAAAGCCGATCCGTGGAAAGTCGTCGCCGTCAAGAAGTCGAAACGTCAACGCAAGGCGACGGCCCCTTTTATCACCTCGACGTTGCAGCAGGAGGCGTACCGCAAGCATGGCTTTCAGCCGCGTCGCGCCATGAGTGCCGCGCAGCGCCTCTATGAGGGAATCGAGCTGGGTGATCGTGGGTTGACGGGTTTGATCACCTATATGCGCACCGATTCGCCGCGCGCCGCACCCGAGGCCGTCGATGCTGTGCGCGAACTTATCGGACAGCAGTACGGTGACAAGTATCTGCCCGTGAAGCCCAATGTGTACAAAACAAAGAAGAGCGCGCAGGACGCTCATGAAGCGATCCGGCCGACGACGATGGACTTTGCGCCGAGCGAGGCGAAAAAGTTCCTCAAGTCGGATGAGGCGAAGATTTACGCGCTGATTTGGAACCGTTTTGTCGCCAGCCAGATGGCCCCGGCGCAGTTCGACCAGACCAGCATCGACATATCGGCCGACGACTGCGTGTTCCGCGCCACCGGGCAGGTGATGCGGTTTGACGGGTTTTTGCGTGTCTACCAGGAGAGCACCGACGCACCCGATTCGAGTGATGACACGGCTATGCTTCCCGATCTCAAGGAGAACGACGTGCTCGGACTCGACAAGCTCGATCCGACCCAGCACTTCACGCAACCTCCGCCGCGTTTTACGCAGGCATCCTTGATCCGTGAGCTTGAAGAGAACGGGATTGGACGTCCCTCAACATATGCCGCGATTATGTCGACGATCATTGACCGTGACTATGTTCGCCAAGACGAGCAGAAGCGGCTGACGCCGACACAACTCGGTGAGCTCGTGACCGATCTCCTGGTCGAGTCGTTCCCCGATATCTTGAACGTCGAGTTCACCGCCGAACTGGAAGACCGCCTGGACAGCGTCGAGGGTGGTAAGTCCAACTGGCTGGAGATCACCCGCAAATTCTACGAGCCCTTCATCAAGGATCTGCGGACCGCCAAGAACGGCGGCATGCGCGACGTTAAGGGCGAGGTGCAAGAGACTGAGGTCCCGTGCGAAAAATGTGGGAAGAAACTCGTAATAAAGTGGGGCCGCAACGGTGAGTTCCTCGCGTGTCCGACCTATCCCGAGTGTAAGTTCACCTGCAATTTTACGCGCACCGACGAGGGCAGCATCGAGATCGAGCAGCCCGAAGTAACCGAAGAGAAGTGCGAGAAGTGCGGTTGCGAAATGCAGTACAAGTACGGCAAGTTCGGCAAGTTTCTCGGGTGTTCGAACTATCCCGAGTGCAAGACCGTCAAGTCGCTGAACCAACCGGTTCCGACCGGCATCGCCTGTCCGCCCAAGGATCAGGGGTGCGGTGAGGGTGAGATTGTTCGTAAGGTCTCGCGTCGCGGCAAGATTTTTTACAGCTGCAATCGTTATCCCGACTGCACTTTCGCGATTTGGGACAAGCCCGTCGCGGGTGCCTGCCCGGAGTGCGACGCGCCGTTCATCGTCGAGAAGACCACCAAGCGCGCAGGTACCGTACGCAAGTGCGTCAAAGAAGCGTGCGAGTACAGCGAGAGCGTGGCCGAAGGGCTCGCTGTCGAAGAGGGATGACCGAACGCTCCCCGGTCGCAGTGATAGGCGGCGGCCTCGCCGGTTGCGAGGCCGCCTACCAACTGGCGAAACGCGGCGTAGACGTCGAGTTGTGGGAGATGCGCCCCGAGCGCTCGACCGAAGCGCACAAGACCGGCAATCTTGCCGAGCTTGTCTGCTCGAACTCTTTTCGCGACAATTCGAGCGCAACCGCGGTCGGGATCCTCAAGCAAGAGATGCGGGCGATGGGTTCGCTCATCATCCGTGCCGCCGACCAGGCCAAGGTGCCGGCAGGTTCAGCACTGGCCGTCGACCGCGAAGTATTCTCTCGTGCAATTGAGGATGAGATCAAAGCGCTTGGACGGGTCACGCTGTGCCGTGGCGAAGTCGAGAGCGTTCCGAGCGGTGGTATTGTCATCGTTGCGACCGGGCCGTTGACCTCGGAGTCTTTGTGCAACTCGCTAACCGACATTCTTGGTTGCGGCCGCCTATACTTTTACGATGCCATCTCACCGATTGTGACCGCTGAGTCGATCGATATGGACGTCGCGTTTCGCGCTGCGCGCTACGGCAAGGGCGGCGACGATTACATCAACTGTCCGCTTGACGAAGAGGCCTACGAACGGCTCGTCACAGAGATCCTCGCCGCCGAAAAAATGCCGCTCAAGAGCTTCGAACGTTGTGTGCACTTTGAGGGTTGCATGCCGATCGAAGAGGTGGCGCGGCGCGGGCGGCAGACGCTTGCGTTTGGTCCGATGAAGCCGGTCGGACTCGAAGATCCGCGAACAGGCCGACGGGCACACGCGGTGTTGCAGCTACGTCAGGACGATGTCGAGGGACGCTTGTACGGCTTAGTCGGCTTCCAGACCAAAATGACCTATCCAGAGCAACGTCGCGTGTTTCGAATGATCCCGGGGATGGAGAAAGCCGAATTCGTCAGGCTCGGCAGCCTGCATCGCAACACGTTCATCGATTCGCCCGCGTGTATGACTGCCGCACTGACGGTTCGCGATCGCGACGAATTGCTCATCGCCGGGCAACTGGTCGGTGTCGAGGGCTACGTCGAGTCGGCTGCAACCGGCTTACTCGCAGGCATCAACGCTGCGCGACTCTTCCACGGCGAGCTTCCGCTGGTTGCCCCGCGGACAACGGCGCTTGGATCGCTCGCGCGTTACATAACCGAGCCGGCCCGCAAAGAGTTCCAGCCGATGAACGCGAACTACGGTTTGTTTCCCCCGTTAGCGGGACGCGTTCGCGGCCGCGAGAAACGCATCGCGCTTGGCCAACGCGCGGTTCGCGATCTGGGCGGTTGGTTGCGCGAGTCCGGTATCGATGCGGCGCCCGCCGTGTGCTGAACGCTTAATCGCCGCAAGCGAAAATTGAGCAGACACCTCGGATATTGTTGACTCCCGGGTCCCTTCGTCCCCATAGTAATGCATTGCCCCGTCGGTTGGGGTGATCCGGAGCGGGGGCTTCGACGCAGTGGCGCGGGCGCCCGTCTCGGTAAAGACCAAAAACGCATGGTTCGGGTACGGCCGAACGATGATTGGTGTAAGGAGGCAGGCATGACGAAAGCGGACATCATCGAGGCTGTCGCGAAGACAACGGGACTCTCCAAGAGGGGAGCTGCCGGTGCGGTCGATGCGACCATCATCAACATCTCTAAAGGTATAAAAAAGGAGAAGCGGCTCGCTCTCTCCGGCTTTGGTACCTTCACGGTACGCAAACGTAAGGCGCGTAGCGGGCGCAACCCGCGAACGGGCGAAGAGATAAAGATTGCTGCCAGCAGGACGGTCGGCTTCAAGCCGGCGCCGGCCCTGAAGAGCGGACTCTGAGTCTCGGCTCGAAGCACCTAAAACAACCCGCCGCCGGCCGTGGCATCGCCCTTTGTGTGGCGTGCCGCGACCGGCGGCTACTTTTGCCGCGTTCTCAGGCACAATAACCTAGTGCCCGATCCTCTCGACGCGTGGTTGTCAGTCTTTCCCGTCGCACTTGGTGAAACGGCCCGAGAAGCGCTCGCCGCTTCGCCCGATCCCTCCTCTGCCGTCGCCGGACTCGGGCGGCTCGTCGCCGAAGCTCCGTCCGAGAGCTTCGGCTCCCTGTCTCCAGCCGATATAGCACGTTTGTCCGTGCTGCTCGGGTCCGGGCCCGCGCCGGTGCGCTCGTTGGTGAGAGCAGGGCGCGATTGGCCGGAGCTGTTCGCGTACACAAGAGAGAAGAATCCAGGCAGGGATGGGCTGAGAAAGGTTTTCGCGCTGCATACGGCCGAGGCCGGCGAGGGACTCAAGCGCGATCTTCGCCGCATGGCCGACCGGGAGTTGTTTCGTATCGGTGCGCGCGACCTCTACGGAGAGGCCACGCTCGCGGAAACCCTGGACGCGGTTACTGCGCTTGCCGATGTTGCGATCGCGACCGCTGTTGAGGTCGAACGCGCAGCCTTGGCGGCGGGCCAGGGGGGCGGACCGGTCAAGCCCGATGGTGAACCGGTCGGATTCGTCGTTATGGGACTTGGCAAGCTGGGCGGCGGCGAGTTGAACTACAGCTCGGACGTGGATCTGGTTTACATGTACGAAACCGATCACGTGGCAGACGGTTCTCCGACCCCGCGCGAGTTCTTCAGCAAGCTGTCGGGCAGTATTACCGCAGCAGTCGGCGAGGCTACGGCTGACGGCTTGGTGTTCCGTGTCGATCTGCGTCTGCGCCCCGAAGGGTTGAACGGACCGTTGGTCAACTCGGTCGAGAATGCGCTTCGCTACTACGAAGGCTGGGGTGATACCTGGGAACGCGGCGCACTGATGAAGTCACGACCGGTTGGTGGCGACACGACGGTCGGCGATACGTTCGTGAACGGAGTCGAACCATTCATCTACCGCCGCCACCTCGACTTCATGACCGTTGAAGACTTACGCTTGATGAAAGCGAAAATCGACGCGGAGCAAGAGGTGCGCGCAGCCGGAAAGCGCGACGTCAAAATCGGTCGCGGCGGAATCCGCGAAATTGAGTTCGTCGTGCAGGCGCTTCAGCTGATCCACGGCGGCCACGTGCCCGAAGTGCGGTGCCTCGGCACCAGGGAAGGCTTGCGGCGGCTGGTGGAGCGCGAACTCATCGCCGCGTCGGACGCCGAGGTTCTCTCGGTTGCCTATGAGTTCTTGCGCAATACCGAGCACGCCATCCAGGTCGAATCGCGGCGCCAGACCCAGGCACTTCCCTCCGACTTTGCAGCCTTGCGTGCGATGGCGAGGCGCCTCGGCTACGGCCGCGGCGCACGCGGCCGCTGCGCGACCGGCGATGCGGTTGCGGCGTTCGAGGCCGATTGGGGGCGGATTACCGACTCAGTCCACAGTGTGTTCTTGAAGTTCATGGAACTGCGTCCTGGGGATGTCGGTCACGAGCCCGACCGCGAAGAGGCGTTGGCGGCGGCGATCCTCGAAGCGATCGAGCGAGACGACAAAGAAGCGGCGTTGCCTGCCCTCGAGGCGCTCGGTTTTTCCGACGGTGAGAGTGCCGCCGCAACGCTTGTCCGGATCTACCGCGGACGTTTTCGTGGTCCGGCGAGCCCACAGCGGCGGCGCGCTGTGCGCAGCATGGCTCCGTCATTGTTGCGCGCGGTATGTTCTTCCTCCGACCCCGAAGCGGCGCTCGAGCGGCTTGTCGAGTTTCTGATCCGCACCGGCGCGCATACGAGCTACCTCGCTTTGCTTAGCGGGTCTCCGGCCACGATGCAGTTGTTGGTCGGACTGTTTGCCTCCAGCCCGTATCTAGCCGCCAAATTGGCAGGGCGGCCTGAGCTTATTGACTCCTTGGTGCGTTCCGACGCAGCACACCCGCAGCGCAGCCGAGACGAGTTGTGCGCCGCGCTCGACGAACAGCGTAGCGGCGAAGACGAAGAAGCGGTACTGTCCGCGCTGCGTAGGTTCCGAACGGCAGAACTGGTGCGCATTGGAATGGGTGATCTTTCCGGAACGCTTGCGCCGGCCGAGGTCCATGAGCAACTCACACTCCTGGCCGAGGTGTGTTTGGAAGAGGCTGCGCGTGCCGCCCGCCGGATGGTAGCGGAGAAAACGCCCGAGGGTTGGGACGGCCTCGAGCTGGCCGTCGTCGGGATGGGCAAGTTGGGGGCAGGGGAGATGACCTACGGCTCCGACATGGACCTGATCTTCGTCTACGACACGCCGGGGAGATCATTTGACGCAGAGACCCACGCTCTGGCTGCACGCTGGGTTCAAAAGATCATCGGTGTGTTGCAGACCCGCACCAACGATGGGGTGGCATATGCTGTTGATGCCCGACTGCGGCCTTCGGGAAACAGCGGCCCGTTGGTAACGTTCTTGGGACGCTTCGTCGAGTACCACCAAAAGGAAGCCGACTTATGGGAGCGCCAAGCGCAGATTCGCTCACGCGTGGTGTTCGGCCCCGCCGATTTGAAGGACAAGATCGAAGAGATCGTCGCCGCAAGCGTGTATGCCGGCGGTCTCGACGATGCCGGCATGCGAGAGATTGCCACGATGCGCGCGCGGGTCGAGGACGAACTCGCCGACGAAAGCGCCCAACGGGTCAACATCAAGACCGGCCGCGGCGGGATAGTCGATGTTGAGTTCATGATGCAGGCGCTTCAATTGCGTCATGGCAACGCGATCCCTGCGCTACGCACGCGATCTACGGCGCGCGCAATCGAGGCGGCAGGTGAGGCCGGAGTGTTCGATCGCGATACCGCCGAACGATTGGTAGGCCACTACACGTTCCTGCGGCGTCTGGAAGCGCGGATGAGACTCGAACGCGACCGTCCGGTCGAACAGATGGGCACCGATCCGCAGGCCTTGGTACCGTTGGCGAAGCGTATGGGATTTGCAGGTGAGGGTGCGGGGGGCGATTTGCTTGCGCACTACAAGAGCGTGACCGAGGACGTTCGCGCCCTGTACGAAAAGACCTTCAAGGTCGGGTGACGCGGCGCGTGTTTTTGACCCGGTAACACCGGCCGTGTACTTCAGTTGAGATGGAAAAGGCCGAGAGCATATGGATGGACGGCAGGCTCGTCGCTTGGGACGACGCTAAAGTCCACGTCCTTACTCATACCCTCCACTACGGTCTTGGGGCTTTTGAGGGAATCCGTTGCTATCTGTGCGACGACGGCAGGTCCGCGGTGTTCCGCTTGGGCGAACACGTACGCCGCCTGGCCCAATCTATGCACATTCTCGGCCTCGAAAGCCCCTACAGCGAACGGCAGATCTCCGATGCGTGTGTTGAGACCGTTCGCGCCAACAAGCTGAAAGAGTGTTACATCCGCCCGCTTCTCTACCTAGCCGAGGGTGAGATGGGCCTTGCTGCGACGACCAACCCGGTGCGTCTGAGCGTTGCCGCGTGGCCGTGGGGCTCTTACCTCGGGCAAGAAGGGCTCACCAACGGGATTCGCGTCAGGACCTCATCGTTTCAGCGCTTTCACATCAATACTTTGATGACTAAGGCGAAAGCGGTTGGACATTACGTCAATTCGATCTTGGCGAGCCTTGAGGCGCGCAGCGGTGGGTACGACGAATCGTTGATGCTCGACGTTGACGGTTACGCGGCGGAAGGCTGCGGCGAAAACCTGTTCATCGTGCGCGACGGTGTGGTCAAGACCCCTCCTATCGCGACCGTGCTCGAAGGCATCACGCGCGCGACCGCGATCCGGCTTCTCGAAGATGCGGGGCACGAGGTCGTCGAGGAGCGCTTTACCCGCGACGATATTTATATCGCCGACGAAGCGTTTTTCACCGGCACCGCCGCCGAAATTACGCCGATCCAATCGCTGGATGACCGCCGCATCGGTGGCAAGGGTCCGGGCCCCGTGACCAAGCGTATTCAGGAAGAATATTTCGCCGTCACGAAGGGTAGCCGTCCGGAGTTTGCCGAGTGGCTGACATACATCTGAACGTGAACGCGACCGTCTGTCCGCTCCGGGTCGTGTCCGCATGAGCGCGACCGGCTGGCGCAGAGCTGGGTCGGCTCCGGGTGGCCGCGGCTTCGGGCTCGGCCCGGCGGGCCCGGTGCCGCCGATGGTCAAGGCGCTCATCGCCGTAAACTTCGCAGTGTATGTGGTCCAGGCGTTCGGCGGGCGGTTCGCGCTAATCTCGAACTTCGCCCTGATCCCCGCGTTGGTCGCACGCGGGGAAGTCTGGCGGCTGTTCACCTACCAGTTTCTCCACGGCGGGGTCTGGCACCTGGCCATAAACATGTTGATGTTGTGGATGTTCGGGTCCGAACTTGAACAGCGCTGGGGCCAGCGCTTCTTTCTGAAGTACTATTTCCTTTGTGCGATCGGTGGTGGCGCGGTGTTCACGGCCGCAATGTATCTGTTCGGCGACCCGACCGTTATCAGCGTCGGGGCCTCGGGAGGCATCTACGGAATCTTGATGGCCTACGGGATGTGGTTTCCGAACCGCGAGGTCCTTATCTGGCTGTTGTTTCCGGTCAAGGTGAAGTACCTGGTGATCTTTCTGATCGCGATCGAGTTCGTCCAGTCGATCGAGGCTTCGGGCGGTGGTATCGCACACGCCGCGCACTTTGGCGGAATGGCGATCGGCTATGCTTACCTGCGTTGGTGGGGGGCAAGCGGCCTGGGTGTACCGCAATTACCGACCTGGAGTTCGCTCAAGCGTTCGTACTACAAATGGAAGTTCCGGCGGCTTCAGAAGAAACGTCTCGGCGGTGGAGATAACGGGATCACCTACCATTAGGAGACCTTTTGTGGGGAACGTCTCATTTACAACTTCCACTTTTGAGGGGGCTCGGGGCCACCAGATCCTATTGGGCCGCTGGTCGCCGGACTCCCAGGCTAGGGCTGCCTTGGTTTTGGTCCACGGCCTCGGCGAGCACGCCTTCCGCTACGACCATGTCGCAAGGGCTCTGGCCGGTATCGGAGTCGACGTGTATGCACCCGATCAGCAGGGGCATGGGCACTCAGGCGGAACCCAAGGCACCGTCGAGAAGTTCTCGGACTTTCTCGACGACGTGGAGACGATTGTGCGCATGGCGCGTGGCGATCACCCCGGCAAGCGGCTGTTTCTACTCGGCCATTCAATGGGCGGCCTGATCGCCACGGCATATGTGCTGGAGAAACAAGAGAAGCCCGACCGGCTCATCCTGTCAGGACCGGCGATTGTACCGATTATCGAACCGGGTGACCGCACCATTGACGCGACCAAGTTGTCTCGCGATCCCGAACAACAGCATCTGTACCTGACCGACCCGTTGGTGTTACGCGAGCGGGTCAAGGAAGACCTGTACTTCAAGCTCGCCGACGGTATTTCGCTGCTACCCGGCCGCACGGGCGAGATCACAATGCCGGTGTTGCTCCTTCACGGCACCGACGATCCGCTCTGTAGTGCGCAGGGGGCAGAGTCGTATGTGCGCGGATCGGGGAGCGACGATGTCACCGTAAAGCTCTACCCTGAGGGGAGGCACGAGAGTTTCAATGAGATCAACCGTGAGGAAGTCATCGCGGATCTGCTAGGCTGGGTTGAGGCGCGCATCTAGCGAGGTCGGAAAAGGGATGAAAGAAAAAGTCACGTTTGTCGTCGGGTCGCCGCGGTCCGGCTCCACGATGCTCGCGCGTATGATTGGGTCACACTCGAAGATCTACGGACGCCCCGAGCCGCACTTGCTGACTCCGCTAGCTCACCTCGGATACTACGACAACGTAGAGAAGGCCCCGTACGATCACATCCTCGCCGCCGAGTCGGTACGCGCGTTCGTCGAAGACCTCCCCGGTGGAGAACAAGACTATATCGATGCGTGCCGGGCCTATACCGATACGCTTTACGGCCGAATGCTGTCGAGCGCCCCCGGAAAGGAACTGTTTCTCGACAAGACGCCGGCGTACAGTTTGGTGCTGGATTTCATCGCAAGGATATATCCTCACGCGAAGTACACGGTTCTTACGCGCCACCCCCTTGCGGTATTCAGCTCGTTCGCTGAATCATTTTTTGCCGGCGATTGGCAAGCCGCACACGACTACAACCCCATCGTCGAGCGTTACGTGCCTGCGCTCGCGAAGTTCATACGTGAGAAGAAAGCTCCTTGCTATCATGTGGTATACGAGAAGCTCGTCGCCGATCCCGAGCCGATGCTGAAAGAGATTTTCGGCTTCATGGGCCTGGAGCATGAGTCGGAAGCCGTGAACTATGGAGAACACAAGCACGTAGAGAAGGGTCTCGGTGATCCGATCGGCGTGGCCAAGCACAGCCGGCCTTCAACTGAGTCGATTCATAAGTGGACAGCCGAGATCGCCAACGATCCCGCGCGCATGGCTCTTTGCAAACAAATGATCCAGCGTGTGGACCCGGCGGATCTTGCGATTTGGGGCCATCCGCTCGAAACCATCTGGCAGCCGCTTGAAGAACTGGACGGTGGCACGGCGAAGCCCAAGAAGAAAGTGTTCGATCGCTATACGATGCAGCGAAAAGCGATTGTCGCCGTGCGCAAGCGTGTCGGACGCAGCCCACGGCTACGCAAACTATTGACCACCGTGCGTCTTGGCGCCGACGTGTTGCTGCGCGATTAGCGGTCGGCGGGTTCAGTCGATCAGTGCGGGAAACAGCGTCTTACACACGCCGATGAAACCCTTCTGCGATGCCGTAGGCGTTTCGTTGGCGCGACGAATCAAGCCCCAGGTGCGGTACAGCCCGCCCGGTGCGAGAGGCCGCATTACCAGCTTGCCCGAGTCTGCGTGATCGCGCATGACCCAGCCCGCGACGGCTGATACTCCGAGCCCCGCTTCAACCATCCGCTTGACCGCTTCAAGGTCGTTGATCTCCATAGTGATCGGCGGCATGACGCCGCCTTCGAGCAAGAACCGCTCGAGTAACTTAAACGTGTGGCTCTCACGGTCGTAGCCGATCAGCCGTTGGCCTGAGAAGTCGCGGGCACGTACGCGTTCTAACGAATCCCAAGCGTGGCCGGCCGGTGCGATTGCGAAAAGTTCGTCGCGTCCGAGTTCCGTGGCCGTCAGCCCAGCCAGCTCTATCGGGAGCGGCGTAAGGCCGATGTCGACCGAACCTTCCCGCGTGTGGCGGACTATTTCTTCGGAGAAGCCGGAGATCACTTTGATCTCGATCTTGCCGAAGCGGGCGGTGAACTCTTCGAGCAGGCGAGGGAGGATGTGCTGGCAGACGGCGCCTCCGGCGCCGATCGCGACACGGCCGCGGCCCATAGCTTCGAAGTCGGAGACGACGGCATGCGCCTCTTCGGCCTTGCCGAGGATCTGCTTGGCGTAGGGCAACAGCACGTTGCCCGCCTGTGTGAGCGTCACCTTGCGGGCGTGCCGGGTGAACAAGGCCGTCCCGAACGAGTCCTCGAGAGACCTAATCTGCTGACTGACCGCCGACTGGCTGATCCGCAGCCGCTTGCCGGCCGCGGTAAAGCTGCCGGCGTCGACGACGGCGACGAAGGTTCTCAAAGAGGTGAGGTCCATAGCTGGGGTTGGTCTTATCGGATTTCCTTATGGGTGTCTACGGTTTGGCTTTGGTGCCTCTCGGATAGGCACTCGTGGCGACCGGTTTAGCACCCAATCGAAAGGACTATATCACTGAGTAGTATGGGTTCTTAGTTAAAACCCCGATTGAGAAGGGTTTTGGTTAGCCACCCCCCAGTTGGCATCGTTCTGGCTAATGGGAAGGTCAGAATGGATTTTGATTCATTATTTCTTCAGGGAGGACAGGAAATGCCCAATAAATTCTTAAGACAGGCCGCGACCGCACTTCTGGTGCTTGTCGTCGCCACCCCGGCCTTGGCCGACGAGGGAGTGTCGGCGGAAATGTTCACGGTGAACAACCTGTGGATGATGATTGCGACCGCGCTGGTATTCATCATGCATCTTGGTTTTGCGACGCTCGAGTCGGGGCTGACACGAGCTAAGAACACCACGAACATTCTTTTCAAGAACACGTTCATCGTCAGCATCGGTCTGATAACCTACGCATTCGCCGGTTTTAACCTGATGTATCCGGGTGACTTTAACGGGTACTTCGGCTTCGCGGGCTTCTTTGTAACCACCGACGCTGCGGGCGTGACCTCGGCCTACAACGAAGGCTACACCTACTGGACCGACTTCTTGTTCCAGGCGATGTTCGCTGCCACCTGCGCGACGATTGTGTCGGGCGCGGTCGCAGAACGGGTCAAGCTCGCCTCGTTCATGATCTTCGCGACGATCTTCGTCGGGTTCACCTATCCGTGGCTCGGTTCGTGGAAATGGGGCGGCGGCTGGCTCGACGCCATGGGTTTCTACGACTTCGCCGGGTCTACACTCGTACACTCGGTTGGCGGGTGGGGTGCCCTTGCAGGCGCACTCTTACTTGGACCGCGCATGGGCAAGTACACAAAAGACGGCCGCATGACGCCGATCCCGGGCAGCAACATGCCGATGGCGACTATCGGTGTATTCTTACTGTGGCTGGGGTGGTTTGGGTTTAACGGCGGTTCGGTGCTGAGTGCCGATCCGGCATTGGTTTCGCTGACCTTGGTTACGACCTCGTTGGCCGCGGCCGCGGGCGCGCTTGGTGCGATGTTCACCTCTTGGGCAATCGCGAAGAAGCCCGACCTTTCGATGACGCTGAACGGGATCCTTGCCGGCTTGGTGGGAATCACCGCCGGTGCAGATCAGATGGCCATGTGGTCTTCTCTGGCGATCGGCGCGATTGCAGGCGTGATCGTTGTCTTTGCCGTAATGTTCTTCGATCGCATACACATCGACGATCCCGTCGGCGCGGTCTCAGTGCATTTAGTGTGCGGTATCTGGGGAACCTTAGCTGTCGGGATCTTCGGTGAGATGGCCGGCATCGGTCAACTCTGGATCCAATTCGTCGGCGTGCTCGCCTACGGAGCGGTCGCGTTCGGTTCCGCACTCGCGATTTTTGGCTTGCTGAAAATGACGATCGGGCTCCGCGTAACACCGGAAGAAGAGTTCGAAGGGCTCGACCTTGCCGAACACGGCATGCACGCCTACCCCGACTTCGCCGGCGTCTCGGCGGGTTCGATGGGCTCAAAATGATCAGTGGCCCTGCCGGGGACGGCAGGTTACCGGAGACACGAGTCGCACAGGGTCTCCTCCGACCGGAAGAGGTTCCTTCCTGAGTCTTGCCGGTCGGACACCAAGGAGCGTCGGCAGGTCGCCTGATCTGTCGACGCTCCGCTAAACTAGCAAGCGCCGGTGGGATGGCCCACCGGCGCTTTTGCGTAGGACGGCGTCAGCGCCCTCGGTACTTCGGCTTGCGTTTCTCCAGGAAAGAAGTGATTGCCTCGGCGAAGTCTTCGGTCTGTTGAGACAAGATGTACTGATCGGTGTCCATGTGCACCAACGGCGTGTTGATGTTTGCGACGGCGTTAACGGTTTGTTTGACCATCGACGCTGTAATCGGCGGTATCGACTCGGCAAGTTCCCGCGCCCAACTTTCAGCCTCTGCTGCGGCCTCCGCCCCTGAGCCCGAAACGCGGCGGTTGGCCAGACCCCACAGCACCGCACGTTCCGCGTCGAGCATGCAGTTTGTGATCAGCAGTTCCTTGGTTCGTGCCGGTCCGAAGTGTGCAACCATCAGCGGCACCGTCCTCCAGGTCATCGTCATGCCGCGTAACACCTCCGGCATTCCGAACTGGAGATCGTCTGCCGCGACTCTCAGGTCGCACGCAAGCGCTATGCAGCCGCCCCCGCCCAGGCAGTAGCCGTGCATCGCGGCGATGGTGGTTTGTGGGAGTTCTTGAATCGCACGCACCATGTCGGGACCGATCTGAAGAAGGCGTCGCCGCTCACCGATCGCGGCGCCACCGATCTCGCGCATCCCGGTGTCGGTTAAATCGACGCCGACTGAGAAATCTTTGCCTTTGGCGTTGAACACCACAGTGCGAATCGCGGTATCGGAGCGCAGTTCCAGGCACGTTTGCGTGACCGCCTCGATCAGCGTGCGCGTGAGCGCGTTCCTGCGCTGCGGGCGGGCGAGGGTGATGACGACGGTGTGGTTGGACCGGGTGGTTTCGAGCTCTTCCATTTGGGGGTGAGTCTCGCCCGTTTGCGAGTTTGATGTAAGTGGAACGTTCGCATAAAAATACGCGTTTGACCCTACCTGGAGGCATTGCATGTCCGAATCCGAAAACTTCCGGCTGTTCAAGGGCACCGACGGCTACATCGCGTCTGCTCCGCTGATTGACACGGTTAACTGTGCCATTGCGTTGCAGAGGCCGCTGCTGATCCGCGGCGAACCGGGAACCGGTAAAACCCTCCTCGCACGCCACATCAGCGAAGGCCTCGCGATGCCGATGGATTCCTGGCACGTCAAGTCAACGTCGAAGGCTGCCGACGGCCTGTACGTGTACGACACCGTGCAGCGTCTGAACGACAGCCGCTTCGGCGGCGGCGAAGTCGCCGACATCGGGCGTTATATCAAACTCGGACCCCTGGGCAGGGTGTTCGCGGCCGATACCCGCCATGTGCTTCTCATCGACGAAGTCGACAAGGCGGACATCGAGTTCCCCAACGACCTCCTTCACGAACTCGATGAGATGCGATTCGTTGTCACCGAGACGGGTAAAGAAGTTGCGGCCAACCACCGTCCGGTGGTGATCATAACGTCGAACAACGAGAAAGAGCTGCCCGACGCGTTCTTACGCCGCTGCATCTTCCATTACATCGAATTTCCGGGGCGTGAACTCATGCGGCGGATCGTTGACGTCCACCACCCGAATCTCGACGCGGCGCTGCTCGACCAAGTGCTCGTCAAGTTCTATTGGCTGCGCGAGCAGAGCGAGCTTCGTAAGAAGCCGTCGACATCCGAACTGATCGATTGGATCTCGGCTCTTCTGCGTAGCGGGATATCTTTGGACCAACTCGAGTCGCACATTCCGTTCCTCGGCGCTCTTCTGAAAAAAGAGCAAGACGTTGATGCTTTGACTCGTTACGACAAGGACATCGGCAACTATCCGAACAAATGGAGCGACCTCGGTCCGCGTTACAACCAGTAGCGGAAAGAGGCGGTAACGGTGTTTCTCGATCTGTTCTACGGCTTGCGAGAAGCGCGCGTCAAGGTGGGGACTCAGGAGTGGCTCACGTTGATGGACGCTCTGGCTAAGGGCCTGCACGGCTCGAGTTTACTGCGTTTCTACAACCTGTCGCGCGCCTGCCTGATCAAGAACGAGAATCATTTTGACGCCTTCGATCGGGTATTCGCGCGCGTGTTCAAGGGAGTCGAAGGCGAGTTCGAGGTCACCGACGAAGTGCTCGATTGGCTCTCCGACCCTGAGAACTTTCCGCAACTCAGCAAAGAGGAACTCGAGGCGCTCGAGCGGCTGAGTTCGGACGAGCTGATGCAACGCTTCCTCGAAACCCTGGCGGAGCAAGACGAGCGTCACGACGGCGGCAATCGCTGGGTCGGGACGGGCGGGCGGTCGCCGTATGGGCATGGCGGTGTTCACCCCACGGGGATCCGCGTTGGTGGGCCGGGACGCTCGCGCTCGGCGATGAAAGTAGCAGAAGAACGGCACTTTAAGGACTATCGCACTGACGTCACGCTGGATGTGCGCCAGGTACGTTCAGCCCTCAAGAGGCTGCGTAACCTGACGCGTACGGGGCAAGCCACCGAATTGGATTTGGACGAGACCATCGACGAGACGTGCCGAAACGCGGGCGAGATCGAATTAGTGTACCGGCCGCCGCGCAAGAACAACATCCGCTTGTTACTGTTAATGGACGTTGGCGGGACGATGGATCCGTACTACGAGCCGGTCAGTCGCTTGTTGACGGCGCTTCACGAAGAACGAGGGCTGCGTTCCTTCGAGGCACTGTACTTTCACAACTGTGTTTACGACGCCGTGTACAAGCGCGGCACGCTGCGAATGCGTGACGCGATACCGACCTCGGATATATTCCGAAAGTATGACGAGCGTTGGAAGCTCGTGGTGGTTGGGGATGCTGCGATGCACCCCGCAGAGCTGACCGAGGCGTTCGGCAACATCGATCCGCGCCGAACAGGCTCGTGTACCGGAATCGAGTGGCTGCAGAAAGTGGCCGCGCACTTCGAGCGAGCGGTTTGGGTCAATCCCGAACCCGAGACCTTGTGGGAGCATAGCTACACCAACCGGGTGATTCGCCGTGTGTTCCCTATGTACCACCTGAGCACCGACGGTATCGGAGATGCCGTCAGTGCTCTGATCGGTCCGAGAAAGATCCCTCTTTAGTCGCTCTCATAAAAGACCGTTAGCGTGCCGCCCGCTTGGCGGCGCATGTGGCGCTGCGCGGTGTTCCACGGTATGCCGTGGCTGTCTTTGACGTGGTGATAGAATCGAAGCCTGGATGGCGTGTGGTAGCCGTGTCCGGGGCAGTAATACCCGTTGTCGTATCCATAACCGGCGTCTGAGCTGTGCAAGGGGATGCTCAAGCTGATTCCAGCATGGTCGCCATGGCCACCGAAGCTCAAATGTCCACTTAGGTGACCGCCGTTGTACGAGTCGTAACCGTATCCTGGGTGTCCACAGGTTGGGCCGTGAAAGTGCCGGTGCCCGTAGTAGCCGCGGTAGTCATGACCATAGTAGCTGGGTGATTGTCTATAGGGCCGTCGGTGGTTGTATGACGGTCGGGAGTGATGCGTCGGAGGACCGTAGTGCGGCCGGTGATTCGAAGGCCGCCGGTAGCCGGAACCGTAGCCAGGGTGGCCGCCTGAGCGACTAGGCCCGCGGGAGCGTGCCGGTTGGATGTAGGCCCCTCCCGCCCCGATATGGCTGCTGAGCATCTGTGCCGGCGAGTGCTGCGCAAGCGCAACGGAGGCCGCAGGCAAACACAACGCGGCACCTGTGGCCACGACCAACAAAGTTGAAGAATTCATGATCAACCTCCTTACGGCGTGGCCCCTACGCCAGGCGCAACCGCGCGCCACGAAACATTAGACGTGCTGTTCTGCGACTTTATTTCCGCCAATCCGCAGCTGCAACGGAGGCCTAGTCGTTGCTGTGAAGCGGTGCGGCCGGGTCGGATCGGTAGGCCGCGTTAGTTGATGAAAGTCAGTTAGTTCGAAAGCTGAGTTCAACCAGCGCATTGACAACCAATCCGGCGCAACGCCGGATCGGCTATGTATCGACGTGCGTATTTGTTCATTCTGCAGTGCGTAGCGAGCCTGGAAGGAACTGAGCCAAACTCAAAAACCTGCTGAAATAGTTCGGCTTTTTGTGCGCATAGGCATCGACAACCGACCCGGTTCCTTCTAGGTTCGAAAAAGTGCAGCAGAGGCTGCACCTAACCAACAGGCCGCGAGAGCGGATTCCAGAATCGTCCGAGGGTGTGTCGCTACACGTGAGGCGGCGGGGTTGAGAACGATGTTGATAGCTGCACCGGGGGTTGCTGAGAGGGTGTATCGCCTGGCCTTTGGCCTAGTGCTCGCCTGCGCTGTCGTTTCCATTTTTCCTACCGGGGCGTGCGCGTATACCGCAAGGTTGGTTTGGCGTCCGCTCGATGCTGCGGCCGGCTACATGGTCCACGTTCGCTACGGTAACGGCGGCTTTCAAGCGCCGCTTTTTGTCGGGCGCAAGGACCCCGACGCGGACGGGTTAGTGCGGCTCAGTGTGCAGGGGGTCGAAAGTGGCGAGCGTACGACATTCGGCGTGCGTGCGTATGACGCCAACGATGTCGCAAGCGAATTTTCTAACCTCATCACACTTACTTACGCCGAGGTTGCGGGAATCCTCGACTCAGACGGCGACGGGTTTACCGATGCCCAGGAGGACCTCAACCTCGACGGTGTTGTTGATCCCTGGGAAACCGACCCTCACGACGCGAGTTCGGCACTACCCGATGTCTGTGCGGTATCGGCCAACGGGACGGCGTGCGATGATGGTCTCGCCTGCACTTACAGTGACACCTGCCGGAGAGGGGTGTGCCGAGGGGTCAGGAGCTGCCCGAGGAATCTTGTGTGCAGTTTTGAGGCGCGGGCATGCGTTCAGCCGGGCGGCGACACTGTCTGGATTGCGCCCGGCAACGATCCGTCTGCAGTCTTCAGCGGTAGCATGGTCGTTGCCACTGAGTACACGGGCGGCAACGACGACGACCCGGATGCAGACAACATTGCGAGCAAGCTTGTCTCGGTGGACAGCACCGTAAGCTCGTTGGATTCGGGCGACGGTAACGACATCGAGTACATGGTCACCATTCCGCAGTCGGCTCTGTGGTACTTGTGGGGCCGCCTCTACTACCCCGGCATCGGTCAGAGCGCGCCGAACTCATTCTTCGTGCGCGTTGATAAAGGGCAGTCCCTAAAGTTCGGGAATAACCGCGATTTCCTTCGTAAGTGGCACTGGGACGGCGACGGTACGATTGAGCGCGGCAGCCCCGTCCCGCTGCTTCTCGGCTACTTGAATAGCGGCACGCACATGCTTTTCATAGAAAAGCGCGAAGCGGGATCGAAAGCCCCGCAGCTTGACTTGCTGGCGTTGACGCAAGACCCGTTGTGGATCCCCACCGACGACGAGGCGGTTGCCGTGTTTGGCGAGTGTGGAGACGGGCAGGTTGGTCTCGCCGAAGAATGTGACGCCGGTTCGGCCAACGGTGATCCTTCACGGAGTCATTGTCGCAGCGACTGTTCGCTCCCGCAGGTCTGTGGGGACGCCAACGGGGACGGACGCGTGACGGCGACCGATACCGCCATCGTACAGCGTGCGGCAGTCGGTATCCCGGTTTCCTGTCCTTATTGGCGCTGCGACGTGAACAGCAATGGTTTGGTCAGCTCAACCGATGCTTTCATGACCCTCGGAGTCTCCGTCGGCCGTAAGTTCGCGCTTACCTGCGCCGACATCTAGACAGGAATACGCACGCAGTTCCCGGGTACTGACCTCGCAACCCGCGCTCTTTCCACAGCTTCCATGCAGAGTCTGCGGCGGATGCCACGCGCAACCGTTGCGTCAACTTTTTGCGGTTCGGCGGGTAGCGTCCGCATTGCACGGTGTAGCGCTACGTATTCGTCGGTGGTGGTGGCTGCGGTGTGTGGAGGGTGGTGACGATTCACCAGTGTTTTCAATGAGACCAACGGTACACGGCTTCGGCACGTTCGTTGCGTTTAGGACGTCAGAGGAACGTCCAAAATGCAGCGCTACAACTCGATCGTTCGTCAAATATTTGCCATAACTCCGGCAGCGGTGATTCTCCTTCTTTCAGTGCCGGTTGACGCGCCGGCTTACGAGGCGACCCTCGCGTGGAGGGACGGCAGTAACCCCAGTATAGTAGGTTACCGGATCTATGTGCGACAAGGCCCGAACTACCAGGGCGTCGTTCCTACTGATGCTGGGATGCCGGCGTCTGGCCCTGATGGTGTATTCCGCTATCAAGTGAGCGGCGTACCGATGGGCCCCACGAGCTGGTTTAGCGTGAACGGGTACACCGTTGAGGGCGTTGAAGCCCGTCAATCAAACGAGCTGACCGTCGATTACGCCACGGCTGCAGTTATCGTCGACACCGACGGCGACGGTCTTGTGGATGCGGACGAGGACAGAGATCTGGACCTTGCCGTCGGTGCCGGTGAGAGTGATCCCAACAATCCCGACAGCGACGGTGACGGGCTCACGGATGGTGTCGAAGTTGAGGTGACGGGTACCGATCCTCTGGTCGGCGATTCGGACGGCGATGGGTACACCGATGGGCAAGAGAATGCGGCCGGGACCGATCCGAACGATGCTTCGTCAAATTCCGGAGTGGTCTCGGATCCGGTGTGTGGCAACGGTGTGTTGGAGGGCGGTGAGGAGTGTGACGACGCTGCGGCTAACAGCGACGCCGACGTCGAAGCGTGCCGACTCGACTGCCGTTGGCACGTCGAGTGCGGCGACGCGACTGAGGATCGTATCCTAACCGCGACCGACGCTTTCGAAATCTTGCGTGGGGCGGTTGAGCTGGCCGCTTGCCCGCTCAGTAACTGTGACACCGACGGCGACGGCGATATCTCTCCAACCGACGGTCTCCGTGTCGTGCGCGCAGCTGTGGGGCAGCAGGTCGAGCTGCAGTGTGGGTTGGTGGTAACACTGGTGTTGCAGGACACGGTCAGTGCGGGAAGAACCGAGGCGGTGGTTGACTATACCAACACCGGCTCGACCTTCTTTGGTGTCGCCGATGCCGTCGAGTGCGACAGTCTGCTCGGCGCAGGCGTCGAGGTGTCATTCTATAACGATATCACCAGCGGAGCACTCGTCATGTCGCTGATTGCCGAACAGGCGATCGAGGGCGGCGTCGAGCTGGCAAACTGCCGATTCTTCAGTCGCGACACCGCGCCGGCGCCCGAAGACTTCGGCGTTGAGGTGGTTGATCACCCGGGTGCGGGCCTTGGAGAGGCGGCACCGCTGGTGTGGTTGTACTACTGAGCCCATCAGGGCTTAGCGGAAAGGTCACGCTGCAATACCGCAACGATTCGTTCGGCGGCGTGGCCGTCGCCGAACGGATTGCTGGTTGCCGCCATCCTCGCGTAGGCCGCCTTGTCGCGAAGCAACCGTTCTGCTCCCTCCACGATTCGCTGGGCCGAAGTGCCGACAAGCAACGCGGTACCGGCTTCGACGCCTTCTTGGCGTTCGGTTGTATCGCGCATGACGAGCACCGGCTTGCCGAGTGACGGGGCTTCCTCTTGGATTCCGCCTGAGTCGGTTACCACGAGCGTAGAGCGGTCCATCAGGTCAACCAGTGCGAGGTAGTCGACCGGTTCGACCAGGTGAACCCTTTCGTGTCCTCCGAGGATATCGCGAACCGGCGCTTGTACGTTGGGGTTGAGGTGAACCGGATAGACCAGCTCTATGTCGGGATTGCGATCGGCCAGCGATCGCAGCGCGCGGCATAGATCTTCGAAGGGTTCGCCGAAACTCTCGCGGCGATGCGCCGTGACCAGAATCATCCTCAGGTTGTCGTCAAGCTTGCAGGGAAAGCTGCGCGCGCGTCCGCGTCGCTCAGACACTGTCCACTCCAGGGCGTCGACGACCGGGTTGCCGGTCAGTTCGATCGCTTCGGGTGCAACCCGCTCGTTGAGCAATGCTTCGCGCGCTCGCTCGGTGGGAGCGAAGTGCCAATCGGCGACCAATGTCGTCATCTGTCGATTGATTTCTTCGGGGAACGGCGAGTGCTTCTGGTAGGTGCGCAGCCCGGCCTCGATGTGGCCGACGCGCACGCCGCCCAGGAAAGCCGCCAGCGCGGCTGCAAACGCACTGGTGGTGTCACCTTGCACGAGTACCGCGTCCGGCTGCTCTTCTTCTAGGACCGCAGGCAGCCGGTCGAGCACGCGTGCCGCGATCTGCGAGAGCGTTTGTCCGGCCGTCATGATGTCGAGTTGGCGGTGAACCTCGATCTGGAAGAACTCGAGCACCTGGTCGAGCATCTCGCGGTGCTGGTTGGTGATGCAGACCCTAGCCTCGAGGCCGTTGCCGGGACGCTCCAGCTCACGAATGACCGGCGCGAACTTGATCGCCTCGGGGCGAGTACCGAACACGCACAAAACCTTCTTGCTTTCTCCCATGGTCAGGGAAGATACCGGAACGCGGCGCACAGCCAACATAGGCTTTGCGTGGCGCGTTGCCCAAACGCGGCTCCCACAACTAGGCCCGCCCTCAGGCGGCTCGGTCGACGGCTGCGCGGTAGGTCGTGGCGTCGCGTGCTGCCGCGATCTGCGTGAAGATCTCGCGTAGTAGCGCGGTCTTGTCCTCGAGCGGAAGTTTCATGCCCGGATGTCGATCCATTCTCTGATCGACGCCTTCGTCGCTAAGTGCGAGCAGGTCGGCGGCGTGAAGTTCGTAGCCCAGCGGCTCGTTACGCTTGAGTACCGACCGCAGTGCGCGCATGAACACCGGCTTCGGCGTGAGGTAGGCCAGCGTGTGGTAGGTCGGGAACCTTAGCCAGCGCGTGACGGCAACTGGGAACTCAGTCAGTCCGCTACCCGCGCCGGTCAGCTTGTACGGGGTACGTTTCGAGAACGCGTGTGCGAACAGATCCATCGAGAAGATCGAACCCATTCCTTCGCTGCGGTGGTAGGCGGACAAGCGACTGGCGATCAAAGCTGGCGTCGGAAATACCGAGGCGTCGTAGCTGTAACCTGCGCCGGCGATCTGCTTGAGTACGCGGTCATTAATGTCCCATGCCGGTGCGCGGAACCCGGCGATTTCGCTGCCGCTGGCTTCGCTGAGCGCGGCCTTTGACCCCGCGACTTCCAGGTTGAGCGCGTTTTCGGCGAGGGAGCTGAAAGGCTGCGGGTGCGTCATCGAGTGGCTTGCGATCTCGTGCCCAGCCGCGACCATTTCGCGGAGCAGGGTGCGTTGGTCGTGGGCGTCGCGAGCGATGGTAAAGAACACGCACGGGAGGCCGCACTCGGAGAGCAGTTCGAGCAGTCGTGGGACCGCGGTCCGATATATGACATCGCAAGGCGGCAGATCCTCGATGCCGTAGCCCTGCAGATGCCGGTCTACGGTATCGAGATCGCAACTGATGACCGCAAAGGGCCGCGTCCTCACCCGGCAGCCTCCGAGCCGGCGCCGCTTAGGCCGGCACCGCGCGAACTCAGCTGTTCGGTTACCTCACGCACGGCGCCGGCGATAAAGCCGACGTGCTCGTCGGTGTACTGCTCGTTCCACGGCAGCACCACAACGCGGGCGAGACCTTGACGGGTGCCGGGGTACTCGGCCTCGTCGTAAGTGACCTCGTCCAGCCCAGCCGCCTTGCGTGCCGTATACGGCCAACCGCTTTTGCCGAAGGTGTTGCGTTCGGTGAACAGCTGACACATGAACGCCGGCTTCTGGATGTACCTCGGGGCGCACCATACGCCGCGTTCCTTTAACGCAGCTCCGAACCCGTCGGCACCGCCGAGGACATTGGGGTCGACGATCAGTGGGTACTTCCAGTACACGTGGGTCGAGCCAGTAGCCGCCGACGGCAGAGTGAGCCCCGGAAGATCTTCGAGGAGGGAGGTAAACGCCGCAGCCGTCGCTTGTCGTCGCGAGACAACGCCGCGGAGCTTTGCGAGCTGTGCACGAGCGACCGCGCCTTGAAGTTCGGTCAACCGGTAGTTGAGCGCGAGAAAGTAGTGGTCGGGATTCGGGTCGCCGTAACCCCAGGCTTTGTCGCTGAACAAACGCATACGGCGGGCGTAGGCTTCGTTGTTGGTCATCACAAAGCCCCCTTCGCCGGTGGTCATGTGCTTGCCTTGCTGGAGGCTGAAACAACCGATGTCGCCGATGGTGCCGACCAGCCGTCCGTTGCACTCGGAGAGGAACGCCTGGGCGCAGTCTTCGATGACGGGAATTCCGTGGCGGGCGGCGACTTCTTGGATGCCGGCCATGTCACAAGGATTGCCGAATAGATGGGTGGCGACGATCGCACGTGTCCGCTCGGTTATCCGTTCAGCGACAGACTCAGGAGTGATATTGAGGGTTACCGGGTCGACGTCGGCGAAGATCGGAATCGCACCTTGATACAGCATCGGTGCGATCGCGCCCATATCGGTAACCGGCGTACCGATGATCTCGTCACAAGGCTCGGGATCGATTGCTGCATAGGCGGTGTGACACGCGGCGGTTCCCGAGGAAACCGCACGTACCTCGGCTATGCCGTAGATCTCGGCTATCTCTTTCTCGAGAGTGTTGACCTGGGTCCCCTTCGTGCAGTTCAGGGTCCCCGAGTTGATAACTTCTTTGAGGAGCGCGAGTTCCTGATCGTCGAAATCGCGTCCGCTCGCATCTGCGTCTGAAGGTAGTTTCATATTCACGGTTCCTTACTTGTGTTGAGTTATCACGCTGGTGCGTTCAGGCGCTCCGATTGCTGCTTCGATCGCGCCTACGGTTTCGCGCGCCAGGGCAATGCTGGTGTTCCACGCGGTAACGCGGGGGTAGGCCTGCGCGGTGGTGCACAGGAAAAGACGGCTATTTCCAACACGCGGGGCCGGTCGTTTCTCGAGGTACCCGAGCGTCCAGACCGGCTCTACATGTGGTGCACGAAATACCCGGACGTCTTCAACGTTACTGCGCGAGAAGTTCGGATAGAGCAGCTCGAGCCCTTCGATGGCCTGGCGTTTGACGGTTTCGTCACTGCGTTTGTAAAGCTCGGTGTCGGCACCGCAGTAGTTCATCAGATACAAGAGGTGACGTCCGCCTATCCACTCGGGTGGAATCACGTGGGTGGTCTCGACAACACCTTGGAAGTCGAACCCGGAGTCGACGACCGCGGTCCAGTAGTGGGTTTCGAGTCGCTTGCGCATGATCACCACGGCGTTTACGCAGCCTTGGTAACGTAGATCCGCTACCGGGAGTTGCCGTGCGATATCGTTGTTCGCGAGCTTCGCGAGTAGCGGCATCGGAACGGTAGAGATCACCGCTGCGTAGTCCTCGGCCCCGCGATCTGAGACGATTCCCACCTTGTTTTCACCCGGCTCGAGCGAGGATACCCGAGACTGCAGGCGAATTTCTCCGCCGCCGGCTTCGATGGCGTCGGCCAGCGTATCGGCGAGCCCCCGGTAGCCTTCACGCAGGTATCCTTTGACCTCTTGGCTGCCGTCCTTCTCGCGGTTGAGGGTGTTCCACACCCAGTACGCCGGTACTTCGTGACGAAGGTCGCCGAACTTGGCGGTCAGCAACGGCTCCCAGATTTTTTCGAATACGTTGCGTCCAAACACCTTTGGCAGCCAATCGACGGCGCGTACCTTGTCGAGATCGAGTGCGTTGCGCTTGATCGTCGTTATGTAGAGTGCGCCGAGGCCTGTGCGGATCCGATCGTGAAACGGCAGGGCACGGAATTTCAGGAGGTCGATAGGGCCGTTGAAAGGGAACAGCGATCCCTCAACCATGAAGCCCATTCCCGTTTCCTTCCAAATCAAACGGTCGGAGATCTCCAACTCGCCGAGCAAGGCGATGAGATCATCGTCGCTGTCGAGCGCGACGTGGTAGTAGCGGTCGAGCGTTACGCCCTGGTGCTCGAAATGCGTTCCCAGTCCTCCGAGTTGCCCGGCGGCTTCGAACACCACCGCCCTATAGCCGGACTTCTGCAGGTAATAGGCGGAGGCCAGTCCGGCGATTCCTCCGCCTATTACTGCGACTGTCGCTTGTCCGGCGGCGTCGCTCGATCTGGCCGGCATCGCGTCTCTCGGCAGGGGCTTGTTTCGGCCACTGAGCGATGAGGTATCTTCTTCGCTTGTAGTGTTCTGCATCGCCTCGGTCTTCAATCTGCGTGTGCCGCGGTCTGCCGCTCCGACGCGGTCTTCAGTTCGATCCGGTGGCTATCGTTCGGCGCCAATAGTGGGAGCGGGTAGGAGTTCCCCCCGTAGCGAACTACCAGTCCTTCGATCGCGTTGCCGCCCCGGTTCGTGACTTCAATACCGCCGCCATCAATTGTTGCATAGACTTCTTCTCGTCGGTGCCACCAATCGGCGATCTGGTCCTGCGAGGTCAGCCACATGCCGGCGCGCGAGAGCGTCTTTACGACGAAATCCAGGTGCTCGCCGCGTACAAGGGCGTCTTCGTCGCCGAAGACGCCTCCGTGGACGATCGCGACGTACATACCTTGGGTCGCGCAGATGTAGTCCGCTTTGCGCTTGACTGTGTCGCGTAGGGCTCTGACGCTCTCGCCGAAGAACAGCGGCTGGATGCAATCGGGAGCCGTCACCGGAAGCTCCAAGCAGCGGCTGGCGCGGACCCTCCCGCCGCTTTCCCCGATCGGCGGACGGTAGGGTAAGTTGAGGCGCACACCGGTTCCGAAGCTATGGGTGTTCTCGCGATCGACGTCCGGGAAAGAAGAGTCATAGCTCCAGCCGGTTCGGTCCAGCGCTTCGATGAGCTCGCGTGATCGGTCTAATCGCGGGCTGCGGTATCCCTTTGGGGCTACGCCGGTCGTCGTTTCTATGGTGTTGCGGGCACGTTCCAGTTGGGCGTCGAGCGTGTCTGCACCGGTGCGTACCGGGTCGCCCCTGTGGGTAAGACCGTGGCAGCCGATAGTATGCCCACCCACGCGCGTGCGCTCACGGTCACCCAGCCACGCTGAGGCTGACTCCGCCACGAGGTTGATGGTGGCGGGGTGTCCTGATTTGTCTATCCGATCGAGCAATCGATCGAGACCGTGGGTGTATGCGAAACGGCACGGCTCAATATCGTGGGTGATTGACGCGGCCGAGGTGTAGGGCGCCGGCCATTTGGCCAAGCTTGGAACCTCGCCTCCGCAGACCAGGGCCGCGAGCTGCGCGACGAAGCGGCTGAGCAGCCATCCTGTTGCGTCGCAGGGGTAGACGGATGCGAGCGGACGGATTCGCGCCAAGCGTGCTTGCAGTCCGGCGTAGGCATGTTCGCGCAAGGGCTTCCTGAGCGCTTCGGGAGCCGCGTAGTAAGCGGCAAAGCCTGCCTTAGACCAAGGCGAAGGGTACGGCCGGTCGGCACCGGAGTGTGCGGTCTGCGTGACGTAGGACTCGCTGATCAGCGTTGCCAAAGCGGCGCCGGGATCGGCGAGGCACCAGATCGTCCGGCCTTTGCGTATGACCAGCGGCGCGGCAAACACCTGCTCGCCGGCGAGCAATTGAAGCGCAGCGAGTTGTTCGCCGACGGCTCCGTCGTGCAGCGAAACCAGTGGTGCCGAGGGGACGCTCACTGAGCCGATCCCGCAACTGGATCCTACGTCACGAACGTCTTCGGGCCAGAACTGTTGTTGAAGGGGAAGCTGGAAGGACGCGTTGCTGAGCAACGCCCCGCGTACGCCGAAGCGTGTTTGCGCGAAACGGGTTCCGCCGATGAATACCACTGCGGGTCGGTCTGCGAGCGCACGGATTTCGTCTTCGTTGAGATCGACTGCCGAGACGAAAAGCGGCCCTCGGGCGTCGTCAAGCGTGGTGACCTTGCGGAAAGCGATACCCTCGCTGCGAAGCGCGGTTTCGAGGCCGAAGCCCGCGTAGGTATTGCGCGAGAAGAGTTCGATCACAGCGGGCCTCTTCGCCGCAACCGGCTCAGGCGACCTCGAGAAGGCCGCCGCTCGCGAGGGGGCGATAGTTGCGGCTACAGACATTGCATTCGGATCCGGCCGCAGTGTCAGCGCCGATGTTCAGGGGGTTGCCGCAGACACAAACCCAACCGTGGACCCGCGCTGGGTTACCGTGTACGAGCGCGTGCGCGGCGACCGGCTTTGTTACCACAGACCCCATCCCGATCATTGCGTAGCGTCCAATCTCGATACCCGGGCCGATAGTAGCGGCGGCACCGATTGTTGCGCCGCTGCGGACCACGGTTGCGAGAGTTTCTTCGTTCGGTTCAGAGGGGGCAGGCGACATGGTGCGATGATCGAACGCGCGTGGGAACCTGTCGTTGGTAAACGTCACCCCGGCGCTCACCATGACGTTCTCCTCGATCGTGACCGCGGTACAGATGTATACGGAAGCATTGATCTTTACACCGTCGCCGATCTCGACGCCGTACGCGATGTAGCTTTTCCCGCCGATGATGCAGTCGCGTCCGATTCTGCAGGGCGCACGGACGTGGGCGTTGTCCCAGATCGAGGTTCCGCTACCGATCTCGGCGCCCTCCTCGACTATAGCGGTGGGATGAATTCGTGCCGGGGGTCGGCTGGGGGCTTCAGGGGGCGCGGTGCGCTCGCTCTTCACGCACGCTTCCTCTCCGTACGTGCGCCTGCAGCCTTCTCGGCGAAGTCTTTGACATCGACGCGTTCCCACGAATCGGTGTCTATCGACCTGTAAGCGGCTTCGACCGCCGCGACGGTGCGCAGCGCGTCCACTGAGCTGATCCAGGGAGTCCCACCGTCGGTGACCAAATTGCCGAGTGCGCGGTACATGTTGCGGTGCGACTCGAACTTGTTGTAGCGGTTGCCGGGCAACTCTTGCCAGTCGTCGTTTCCCTTCTTAAATCGCGCGTGTTGCCAGCCGATCGCGATGATACCTTCGGAGCCCTGCACGGTCAGATAAGAATCGCGGCCGGTAAAGTAGCTCCAGCTAAGTTCAATAGTTCCGACGACGTTGTTCGCCGCTTGAACTTGGATCAAAGCGGAGTCTTCGACGTCCATGTCTTGAACCTTGCGCATCTCGGCTGCGCGTACACGCGAGATCGAACCAAACAAGAACGACACAATGTCGAACGCGTGACAACCGTTGTCGATCACGACTCCGCCGCCGGAGACTCCTTTGTTCGCGTTCCAACGTGAGGCCATCGTCGGTACGTTGCTGCAGAAACTGATACTGAATGACAACGGGGTGCCGATCATGCCGTCCGCGATGAGCTTGCGGGCATCGATCAAGTCGTCGACGTGGCGGAACTTGGTTGCGAGGACCAGATGCCGCTTGGCGCTTCCCGCTGCGCGCATCATCCGGAGGGCCTCCTGCGTGGTCTTCGCGAGTGGCTTTTCGCACAGGACATGTGCGCCTGCAGACAGGCAGGCAGCGGTGAGCTCCGGGTGTACGTGGGGCGGGCTGGCGATGGTGACTACATCGAGCGACGAACTTTCGAGCATCTGCTCGGGTGTTTCGAAGGCTGCGATGCTGTTTTCAGTTGCATGCGCACGTGCTGCCGGCGACGGGTCGCTGACTGCCACGACTTGCGCCGTTGCTTCCTGATCCAGGGCTTTCAGGTGAACCGAACCAGCTCCACCCAATCCAATAATTCCAACTCTCACTGCATTTGTCTCCAGTACTTCAGGTGTATTTTTACGCGATCAGAGCCGTTCACCCCGTCACCGTTGCCACTGTCCTGCGTACGTAGCGCGTGCTGATCAATACCGCGGTCAACGTCAGCAGGCTCAGGTGCGCGACGATCGCGTCGCCGATTTTCAGCTTGGATTCGCCGTAAACGCGTTTTTCCAAAGGGATCGGTACCTCGCCGACCTTCGAACCGGCAAGCATCGCGCGCAGCATCATTTCCGCGACAGCGGCGAAACCGCTCGCATGAAAGTTGAGGCCGCGGATGGTCTCGCGGCGGTAGGCACGGAACAGGCAAGTAAATGTGTAGACGTCTTGTCCGATCAGTCGTTTGTAGATCGACGAGACCATGCGGCTGAGTTGGAGACGGATTTTGCCGCCCTCGGCCTGGGCGCTGTCCGGATGCCATGCTGAAGCCGTTACAATCTCGTTTCCATCGTCGAGCTTGGCCACGAGTTCGGGCAAGCGCTCGGGGGGGTAGGTGCAGTCGCTGTCAATCGTGCAGATGACCGGCGAGTGTGCGTTCTCGAAACCGGTGCGCAGTGCAGCTCCAAGTCCAAGGTTCTCCGCGTGCCGGACCACTTTGACCCAGTCGCGGTCGCGCGTGGCTGTCAAAAGCATCGTGAATGTCTCATCGGAGCTGCCGTCGTCGACGAATAGGAACGACCAATCCGGCACCGTCTTGTGAAACTTGTCGAGACGGTCGAGAAGCGGGGTCAGTCCGGCCTCTTCGTTGTAGCACGGGACGATGACTGTGACGGGTGAAGCTTGCATCGATGTCCTTTAGGCGGCTCCGTGACCACTGAGAACCGCAGGGATTGTCTTAAGCAAGATCTTCATATCGAGAGTTAGCGACCAGTGATCGATGTACTCCATGTCTGACTTAATCCACTCATCGAAGGTCGGTTCGCGGCCCTGCGACTGCCACAAACAGGTGATGCCCGGCTTGACGCTAAAGCGGCGTTTGTGCCACCGCACGTCGATACGGTCGACATCCCGAATCGGGAGTGGTCGCGGTCCCACAAGGCTCATTTCGCCCTTCAATACGTTGTATAGCTGCGGCAGTTCGTCGATGCTGGTGGTGCGCAACCAGGCGCCGAGTTTGGTGACGCGCGGGTCTTCCTTGATCTTGAAGATCGGGCCCTGCGCCTCGTTGCGATCCTCTAGATCGGCTTGAAGCGCTTCGGCGTCGGGCACCATGGTTCGGAACTTCCACGTCCGGAAGCGGCGACGGTTGTAACCGACACGTTCCTGGCTGTAGAAGGCCGGGCCTTCGGAATCACGTTTGACCGCGATCGCGACGATCAGGAAGAACGGCGAGAGAAGCACCAACCCGACTACGCTGGCCACGACGTCCACGGCGCGTTTGACCATCAGCTTAGGGGTCTCGGGGGGTCCGCTGAAGATGGTGATGACCGGCTTGCCACCGAGTTCGTCGACAACGGCGCGTCCCCAGGCCAGATCGGCGACGCGTGCGAGAACCCGCACCATGATGCCCTGCTCCTCACATAGCGATATGACCGGCCAAATTAACGCTTGCGAGCTGTCGAGCGGTAACGCGACGAAGACCTCGTCGACCGGGTGAGCCTCAAACAACTCGCTCAAACGGGCGGTCAAGCGATCGCCCAGGCCGCTGTCAGGCTCGGTGAGCTTGCGCTCATCGACCTCGAGCACTTCGAGTACGCGGTAGCCGAGATCGTTGCGGCGCGCGAGACTCGAGGACATTCCGAGCGCTTTGGATCCGTCGCCGATTACGATGACGTTGCGGATGTTGTGCCCGCGCTGCCGTAGCTGTCGGGCGACGGCACGTAGGAAGCGGCGCTCGAATGCCAACGCCGCGAAAGAGAAGGTCCCGAAAGCGGTCAAGAACGGCGACGTAACGTATTCGAAGTCGAAGGCCAGGTCTGCCGGGACGAGCGGGGCGACCGCGACCAAAACGGCGATACCGAGGTCGCGCCACTCTCTGCTGGCGGGAGAAAGCCGGTAGGAGCGGTACAATCCGAAGACCCGCAGGATGAAATGCCACGATGCGATGTAGGTAGCCACGAACAACACATTCTCGATCGTGACCCGCATCTGCAGAACAGAGAGGACCGGTTCTCTGCCGAGAGGGTCTGCGGTTATCGCCAGGGCGAGGATCATGGCCACCGTTACGACCACGAGGTCGGCGACCGTAATGAGCGTCATGAGCGCTTTTCGTTTTGGTGTCATCGGCGCTTTAGGGACCTTTTCAACCCGCGAGTTGTCGCATCCATGCGGGCAGTTCATCGCGGGTCCCGTTTGCGACAATCCCGAGGATATTGCAGTGCACCGAGCGCGCGCGTTCGACGGCGGCGCGTAGGTCTTCGTGGGTAGTCATGTGCGGTTCGATAACCAATATAACTCCGTCGGTTCCTCGCCCGACGAGTGCCGCATCGACGTTGTGCCCCAAGGCCGGTCCGTGAATGATCAGCAGATCGCAGGCCGATTCCGCAGCTTCGATCCAGCCCGTCAGTTCGGCCGGTAGAGTGCCGGCGTTCAGCCGGAAGCTGATGGGATCTGCCATTTTCTGGGCTTCGGGATCCAGCGATGCGCTGTTGGTGAGGAAACGCGTGTGTTCGCCGATTACGTAGCGGCCGTCGCTGAATCTCAGTCGCGCGCTGAAGGTTTGCAACTCGTGCCGGTTGGCCTCCGTCGCGAGGCCGGCGATGACGTCTTCGACTGCCTCACGGCCCGAGCAAGGGGCGACGACGATGCTGCGCAGGCCGCTGTCGACGGCGATGGCGCGAAGGTTGTCGAACGCCCGCGCGAAGGACTCCTTGCGCGCCTGGGTCTGGCCGGCCGATCGTCGGGGCGGCTCGGGCAGGACCTCCGGCTGAGATCCGCGGTCGTGGCTCTCGACTGTGGGAGACGCTGTACTAGCCCCCTCGACAGCTTGATCCGTGGCGTATGCAGGTCGGACCTCTGTAGCAGAGCGGCGGGCGCGCGTTCTACGTTGGCTGCCGGCACTGTTATCGGGCCCAGCGACGGGTTTGGAGCCTGCGTTCAAATCGGAGTCCGGGTGCTCTTCTTCGACGCGATTCAGGATACGGAAGTATTCACTCATCGTTGCCGCCCTCGGTGTTCCGGTCACTAGCCGTCAGATCGGGAAACTTGAAACGATCACCCGCGACGATGAGGTCCGGGTTCTCTATTTGTGGGTTCGCCGTGCGAACCGTCTTGAGGATCTCCGGTGAGTAGTCGCCGTAGATGGCGACTGCCAACTCGATCAAAGTCGCTCCCTGCGCGACTGTGACGAGACTTTCCGAGGTCCGACCCGAATTCGCTGTGGAAACCTCAACGACACCCGCGGTGTTTACGGCTTGCTTCAATGGGGCATTCACTGGGACTGTCGCGGTAGCGACGATTTCCGGCGCAGGTGGCGGCGGCGTTGCCGGCTTCTCCGTTGCTATGCTGTTGCGTTGACGGATCGCCGCGATGCGATGTTCATCCGCGGTCGGCGTAAGCGGGGAGTTGACTGCGTCGGTTGGCAGTGCGGTCGCTTGCGCAATCTCTGCTATCGAGTCGGCGGGCGCAGCCGCGGTTATCGCCACCTCGAGGGCTGCAGAGGCGGCCGTTGGGTGTGAGCTCGGGGGATCGCTTGTCTGTCCAAGTGAAGCGACGGCCGGCTGGGCTGCAGGTATGACGGTATCGATCGCAGCGTCGCTGTTAAGGGTGGTGCGCGGCACTGCTATCTCGTCTCTGCGGGCGGACCCAGCGTCTCCGAAATTCGACAGGTAAAACAGCGCTCCGACGATCCCCACGAGCAGCCCGCCGAGCGCCCAGGCAAGCCCGGAGGCGGCGGACGAATCGACGAGTCTTGCGCCCCCGGAGCGCGACGGGAAAAAACCTCTGTCTAACTTCACAAGACCGGTGCCCGAGCGTTCGCGCATTGCGGTCACGACCAGGGCTTTGTCGATTTCTGCGAGATCGCGACCGTACGCGTACAGCATCGCGTTGTGGCACAACACGTTGATCCGGCGCGGGATTCCCAGGGATCGTTTGGCGATCAGATTCAGAGCGCCGGTTGTAAAGACCTGACTGGTACCGCCTACAGAGGACAGGCGGTGTTCGATATAGGCGAGCGTCTCTTGCTTGCCGAGAGGATTCACGTGGGTACGCACTGCGACCCGTTCTGCGACCTGACGAAGCGATGGCTTGCGGAGCTTCGCATCGAGTTCCGGCTGGCCGACTAAGACGATTTGCAGCAGCTTGCGCTTGTAGGTCTCGTAGTTCGAGAGCAGCCGAAGCTCCTCGAAGGCGTCGTCTGAAAGGTTCTGTGCCTCGTCCACGATCAGTGCGGCGGTGTGCCCTTGACGATCACAGTCCAAGAGGAAGTCGTTGAGTTCTTCGAGCAAGTCCAGGCGCGTGGTGCCGTCGGCTCTGCGTCCGAAGTCTTTGAGCGCGCTGCGCAGCAGGCCGTCGAATGAAAGTTTGGTGTTGGAGACGTAGGCGGTACGGATGCGCGGTCCGAGGCTGCTGAGTAGCGTGTAGAGCAGTGTGGTCTTGCCGGTTCCAACTTCGCCGACCATCGCAATCAGGCCGCGGCGCTCAAGGAGCCCGAGCTTCAGCGCGGCCAACGCCTCGGTGTGGATCTCGCTCTTATAGAGAAAAGCGGGGTCCGGCGTGAGCGAGAAAGGCTCGCTGCTCAGTTGGAAGTGTTCGAGGTACATCCTTGATTCGCTCTCGCTTAGGAAGGAATCTCCCCGATCACCGCGATGCCGGTGGCTCGCGCGGCTTCGTTCGCACTTTTTACGGTTGGGTCGAGTCGGTCCATCAGGTAGGCAAGCGCCAAGCCTGCGAGCAGGCTGAATAGAGTACCGACTGCGATGCCGAGCGCGGCGCTGGAGCGCAGTGGGGTGGTGGGAACCGTTGCCGGTTCGGCCACCGCGAGGTTCAAGATCTTTGACTCGTCCAGTGCGTTGCTAAAGCGGACTTCTTCGAGCTTGCGCACGTACGTAGTGTACGACTCTTTCGCTGAGGCAACGTTCTTCTCCAGTTGCTCCCTTTCTGCGCTCAGGCTGTCGAGTTTCCCGACCAGGCCGCGGTACTTTTCCAATTGGGCGGTCAGATCGGCTACGCGGGCTTGCAGCGCGGCTTTCTGCGTGCGCGCCGCCACCAGGCTCAGCGCCACTTGGTCTTGGACTGGCAGAGCGTTGGGAATGATGGTGCTGGTGCCGTCGGGATTGACGATGTGGCGGAGCTGGGAGATCTGACGGTCGATATCGCGGATCACGGTGCTCGTCGGCGCGTATTGGCCGAGCAGTTGGGTCTTTTGGATCTCCAGGTCCAACATCCGCTGCTGAATCATCGCGGTTGCCTGATCTACGCCGCCGAATGCCTGCTGGCCGGATTGGCCGGCAAGAAAATCGGCAGTCGCGCGCACTTCGGCGAGTCCCGTCCTCGCGGTTGCGAGCTCCGCCTCGATGCTGGCGATTCGCGCACGAAGATCGCCTTCGTTCTGCGTCAGGATCTCGGTGCCTGCGCGCTCACGGAATCTTGCCAACGCAGCGTTGTGTTCGGCGAGATCGGCGGCGGCAAGGTCTTTTTGGCGGTGGAAGAACTCTTCGGTGCTGTCGCTGTTGCTGCGCTTGGCGTTGAGTCCCATGTGGGCGTCGAGCAGCTCGTTGACCATTGTCGCTGCCCACTTGGGATTGGCGGACTGGAACGAGACGGTGATCAGGCTCGACCTCGGTACAGGCAAAACCGATATTCTGGCGGCGATGCCGTTGATGATCCGATCGCGGCGGGTGGCTGCTTCGATGCCGTGATAGCGGCGGTAAATCATATGCGGGATATCGAAAGGCAGCGAGACGATGTCGCTGACGGTCCAGCCGGGTTCTCTAACGCCGATGTTCGGATAAGCGTCGAGCACGGTGCGTACCAGCTCCGGCGACTTCAAGAGTGCGACTTCGGAGTTCACCGCGGATTCGCTGGAGCGCGTGACAAAAGGACGTGTTGCAGCATCCGGCGACGCGGCAACGCTTGCGCGCTTCTCGAGAACCATCACTTTCGCAACGGCGCGGTATACGGGTGGCTTTAGGAGCGCCATTCCGAGGCTGGCGATAGCGCCGATCAGTGTAACGGCCAGAATCAAGCGGCGTCGCCGCACGACCGTGGCGAGGAGTTCTTTCCATACCAGAGTTGCGTCGTTCATCTTTATCGCCCGATTGCTATGCCCGGATTGATCGGCAAGAGATCCCGGATGTACTGCTGAACCCAGACATTGGCATCGCCGATCGCAGAGCGAGGGACCCAAACCACGTCGTAAGGGGCAAGGTAAACGTCCTCGCCCAAATCGCTGCCGTCCTGCACACGTTTCAAATTCACTTTGCGGGAGACGACTTGGCCATCGGTGCTACGACGAACCACAATGACGGTTCCGCGGTGCGCAGTGGTAAGGAATCCGCCGGCTTCTTGGATCGCTTGGTAGAGCGTGATCTGGCCGGTCATCGGCACCATACCCTGAGAGCCGACTTCACCGCCGACGTAGACCTTGTGGCCGGCGAACTGCTGGACGATGACGGCAACATCCGGTGTCGCCAACTCGCCGGTGAAGCGTCGAGTAAGATCCTCGTCGAGCTCTTTTGGCGAGCGTCCGGCAGCACGGACTTCGTCAACAAACGGAAGTGAGATCATGCCATCGGGGCGGATCACTACGTCTTGATCGAGTTCAGGGTTGCGGTAGAAGCGGATCGATAGGGAATCGCCGGGCTGGAGGCTGTAGGGCTGGAGCTCCGCGGGCACGGATGCGCTGCGGAACAGCGCGCTATCACCGGTATTGGGTAGGTGCTCAGTACTCGCCGAACAGGCCGCTATCGAGATCGCCACCACCACCGCCACAGTTGTAATCGTCTTCATTGGTCCGTATTCCTTCGACAAATCTATTTTCGCCTGAGTTCGCGTTCAGCCGTCGAACCTTATCTAACGTCCAGCGTTCAGACCACTGGTTACGCGCCTTCCCGCATACTAGCCACAGTGCGTGGTAGCATGGCGGGCAGAGTTCCGGTGGCCTTCACTACGCAGGCACAGGCCAGGCTCGCCGGCTCTGGTCGTGAGGTGAGCGTCTGACGCACTGCTCACCAGGGATTTCTCGCACAACCCACCAGTGTTTACAATGACTAGCATGTTCGTTTTTTGTGCGGAACTTCACTTGACACGACGCGACGTAAACTCCGCTAAGACACCCGATAGGGTAGCACCTCGAAAGAGGGGGGAAATGGATTTCCAAAGGGTGAACGCGACTCGTCAGTATGATGCCGGTCGAGCAGGAAATCGTGCAATCATACACGAATCGCCTCTGCGCCGCAGGGGCTGCCGTGAGGGGGGCATGCGAATTTGAATGACGAGCTGGAAACCATGATCGCTTCGGCCCTTGCGCCGACCGACGCCGAGTGGCTGCGCGGGGCTGCTGACGAGTTGCGAACAGGGGATGCGTCTCGGGCGTTATTTGCATTTTTCGCAGGCGCGGGGCGCCGCGCCCGCAGCCTGGCGCCCGAGGCGGTCGGCAAAGCCGCCGCGATGCTCGAATCTATGGGCGGCGGCTCGGCGGTCAGCTGGACGCCGGCCGACGTAGTTCGTGCGGTTTTGCTGCTAGCGGTAATTCCCAGGCTGGCAGTAGGCACTGCCGCTGATTTGTCACGCGAGCTATTTTTGCGCGGGGACAACGCCGAACGCTGCGCACTCATGCGCGGTCTAGGGCTTTGGGACGCCATCGCTGCTGCCCAGGTACCGGTTGCAGTGGAGGCGTGCCGAACCAACGTCAAGGACGTGTTTGCGGCGATCGCGTGCGATAACCCCTACCCGGCCAGGTACTTCTCGGAGGCCCAGTTCAACCAGATGGTGCTTAAAGCGCTTCTTCTTGGGCTCGGCCTGGCCCGCGTCGAAGGCCTAGGCAGACGGCGCAACCCCGAGTTAACCCGGATGGTGAGCGCTTATGCGAACGAACGCCGACACGCCGGGCGTGCGCTGCCCGCCGACATCGATTTGGCCATCGGGCCCCCGGAGACCTCATGAAGCTTCTTGACCCGCACATCCACATGTCCTCTCGCACCACCGACGATTATCGCAACATGGCCGAAGCCGGCGTCGTTTGTGTGGTCGAGCCGGCCTTCTGGCTCGGCCAGCCGCGGACTCACGCGGGCAGCTTCGAGGATTATTTCCTGTCGCTGGTTGGCTGGGAGAGGTTCCGTGCCAGCCAGTTCGGCATCCGCCACCTGTGTACGATAGGGCTGAACCCAAAAGAGGCGAACAACGAATCGCTGGCCCAGGACGTGATCGACATGCTGCCGCGTTATCTCGAGAAGGAGGGCGTTGTTGCGGTCGGTGAGATCGGCTTCGACGATATGACCCCTGTTGAGGAGCGTCGCTTCGGCGAGCAGATCGAACTCGCCCGGCGGCACGGTCTGCCGATCCTCGTGCACACCCCACACCGAGATAAGCTGCGCGGTACCGAACGTACCATCGCGCTGGTCAGAGAGTGCGGATTCACGCCCGAACTCACGCTCATCGATCACAACACCGAAGAGACGCTACCGTTAACGCTGGATGCCGGGTGTTGGGCGGGGCATTCGATGTACCCGGAGACCAAGATGGATGAGACGCGAATGGTCGCACTGGTCAAGAGATACGGGAGTGAAAGAATCCTGATCAACTCGGCTGCCGACTGGGGTTTCAGCGACCCTCTCAAGGTTCCGAAAACCGCCCGGGCGATGCGCGACGGCGGTATACCGGAGGCGGATATTGAGGCGGTCGTATGGCATAACCCGGTGGCGTTTTTCGCGAGCAGTGGCCGGATCGATGCTTCGGAGTTCGAGGAGCCGGTGCGCGTTGATCAACGTGAACTCTGGGAAGGCAACTCCGTGCTGCGCGGACAAGAACCAGCGGTCGAGCGATAGCGGCTTTGCGGCGAACAGTTGTTTTAAACGTTGTGGGTCTCACGCCCTCCCTGCTTGGTAAGTACGCCCCGAACCTCAGCGCTTTTTCCGAGCGCGGTGCCCTGCGTCCGCTGCGGCCCGTTACCCCCGCGCTGACGTGTAGCGTGCAGTCGACGTTCACGACCGGCCTGCCGCCGAGCGGTCACGGATGTGTCGGCAACGGTTGGTATTTTCGCGATCTGTCCGAGGTTTGGTTTTGGCGGCAGTCCAACAAGCTTGTCGCTGGTGAGAAGCTCTGGGACGCCGCGCGAAAACGCGATCCCGAGTTCACGTGCGCGAAGATGTTTTGGTGGTACAACATGTACGCCGACGTCGACTATAGCGTAACACCGCGTCCGATGTATCCGGCCGACGGCCGTAAGATTCCCGACGTGTATGCGTCGCCCGAAGCGCTGCGCGCCGAACTGACCGAGAAGTTTGGCGCGTTTCCGTTGTTCAGCTTTTGGGGGCCCGGAGCCGACATTGTCTCGACAAAGTGGGTCGCGGACGCGTCGATGCACGTCTACCGCACGCGCAAGCCTACCTTGTCACTCGTGTACCTCCCGCATCTCGACTACTGCCTACAAAAGTACGGACCCGATGCCCCGGCGATTGGTGAGGAGGTGCGCCGTGTCGATGCCTTGTGCGGTGAGATCATTGAAGAAGTAGCGCGTGACGGAGGCGTCGTTGTCGTTCTCTCTGAGTATGGCATCGTCCCCGTCACCGGCCCTGTACACATCAATCGACGCTTGCGCGAGGCCGGGCTTGTCGCCGTCCGCGACGAAATGGGCCACGAACTTCTCGACCCCGGTGCATCGCAAGCGTTTGCGCTCGCTGACCACCAAATCGCCCACGTATACGTGCGAAACCCCGGGCATATAGGACAGGTCCGCGAGATTCTCAGCGGGCTCGACGGAGTAGACGATGTCCTCGACGAAGAGGGCAAGCGTGCATACGGGATCGACCATCCGCGTTCAGGTGAACTTGTCGCGTTGGCAAAGCCCGACCGTTGGTTCAGCTACTACTACTGGCTGGACGACGCGCGGGCGCCGGACTTCGCGCGCACCGTAGAGATCCACAGGAAGCCCGGGTACGATCCTGTGGAATTGTTTATTGACCCGTCGATTAGGTTTCCCAAGCTCGCGGTCGCGTGGCGCTTGGCGAAGAAACTGGCGGGGATGCGCACGCTCATGGACGTCATCCCGTTAGACGCATCGCTGGTCAAAGGCTCCCACGGACGCGTCGGCGATGATCCGGAACGCGGGCCGTTGTTCATGACCTCGGTGCCTTCTACGGTCGGTGCGGGTGTGGTACCCGCCGAGGACGTCAAAGAGTTGATCCTCAAGCACGTGTTCGGCTGAGCTACGTCAGGTTCCGCGGACGAAACGCTGCAAGGCGAGAGTGAGCGGACACAACGCGGCGGTCGCCATAGCGAGGCCGGGTCGGCCGGTCAGCGCGATCGAACAGGCGTCGAGCAGAGCGATCGCCGCGACGAAAACCGCGATCGACGCCCCCACTGATGGCTTACCCTGGCTGAGAAGTCGCCGCGTGGTCATGACCGTGACCGCGGCGAAACAGGCGACGAGTCCCCACACCGGAACAATGTAACCAAAGTCGGGCGGCGGCGCAGTAGGGGCTGGAGCTGTTGCGGCAGGTATAGACCCCAGTGCGCCGGATGCTGCAGCCGCGAACCACAGTGGTGCAACGCCGAGGCAGACCAGCGGCCACGACGCCATCGGTCGCGGTGCGTCCTCCATTTTGGCCGCGTATGTCAGGCCGATCAGATAGAAGAAAAGCAGCGCCGCTCCGGTGGCAACCGTAGGGTTAATCGCGCCCACGACCGCGCATGACGCGGTGACGTAGAGCATCACCCTGCACAGACCCATCACCACGGGACCGGTCGGGTTCTTTTTATGACTGAAGTCGTACAGGACGATCAGCGCGGCGAGCGCTCCCGCGGCGAACAACGTCGGCCGTACGTTCGCATAAGGCCTTGCGGCCAGCGCCGCAACCGCGGCCGCGGCCGCAAGCAGCGCAAACCCAGCCGAGCGAACCGTAACGGCGCCGGCTGCCCCGCTCGGGATCGGCCGCTCGGGCCGCGTCGCCGCGTCTGAGTCTCTGTCGAAGTAGTCGTTGAGAAACATGCCGCCGGTGTAGAAGAGCGAACCGGCGACGCAGAGCAACAACACGGTCGCGAGCCTTGGCTCCACCCCGGCGAGAACGATGCCGGCGATCACGTTGCTCCACACCGTAGGTAGGTTGGATACTCGCCCAAGTTCGAGTGCGGTGCGAAGTGTCATGACGCCAACTGTTTGCACGCCCAATCGATTTCGCGAACGACGGCGCCGACGACACCCTCGTTGCGGTACTGCTCGGGCAGCAGCTCCCAGGTGTAGGTCTCGATCTCCAAGTGCTGTGTAATGGGGGTGTCGCGTTGGATTGCAAGGAACGAGCGGAGAAAGTCCTGAGTACTCGCAAACGCTCCGAGCCGCCGGCGAAAGATCGGGACGTGGAAATGAACGCGCCATTCTTCAGACGGATCCGACCCTGCGGTCGCGTGCAGGGCAGCGGGGATATCGTCGAACCTCGATAGTTTGCCGCCGCGTCGCTTGACTACCTGGTGCAAGTAGACGTCGTCGGCAAACGCGGCGAGTTGCTCGCGGGCATCACCAGGGAAACAGAGGCCGGTGCTGATCTGGACCTTGGCGATTCGGATTCCTGCGCGCTGCAAGCGATGCACAGCCTCTGCGGGGTCTTCGAACTCGACGGCGGCGTGGCAGGTATCCAGGCAAACCCCCAGATGGTTGCGCAACCGCTGTTCGGCCTCGTCCCCGCGCAGACCCGTATCGTTGGAAAAACGCGCAACGGCACGCCTCGAAAGCAGAGTCGCTTCGAAGTAGGCCGCGGCATCCGTAGTTGTCTCGAGCATACACGCCGGCTCGGGCTCGAGCGCGGTTACAATCTCGCGGCCGGTCTGCTGCGCGATCTTGTACAAGGTCGCCGCGTGCGCGAGCAGACCGTCGGCCGCTTCGGTTGCTTCGGGCTTCCCCGGTACGCGCGAGCGAAACCCGCCGGGAACAGTACTCACGCTGCCGTAGTCAACGTCTTCGGGCAAGAGCCTTGCGAGTAGCATGGCGGCGGCGTTGGAGTAGGCCACCCGCTCGGGCATCCGCCAATCGGGCAAGTAGACGTTCTCTTTGACCGGCGCGCCGTGGAATCGGCCGTACGGAAACGCGTTGATCGTAAACACGTAGATGCCCTGGTCTGAAAAGAAGCGCTGCAGTTCCTCGACCGCTTGGGGACGCGAGAGTTCTTCGACCGCGCAACCGGAGAGTCGTAGGCCGATGCCGAACGGACTTCGCGGCGCGACCTGCTGCTTGACCGCGACGCAGAAGTTTTGCAGGTTCGCGCGTACCTCGGTCCAGGTCTCGCCGGGGTGGATGTTGCTGCAGTAGCAGAGATGGACGGGCGGGCCGGTGCCGATTCTCATCGCTTCGACTGGCTATGCGCCGACCGGCTACGCGCCTCCAGCCAGTCAATGCATTTTGCAGCAAGGTGGCGATCGATCTCGTCGATCTCGACGGACTCGCCGATTCCGCTGAGCATGGTCACGCTCAGGTTGCCGCCGAGATGCTCGCGGAACTCTTCAATCCCATCGAGGACGGCGAGCTCGTCGCCGCAACGCGAGGCTTGCGAACGCGTGTTTAAGCCATCGTGCCAGACCGGTAAGCCCACGGCCTGAAGGAGTGCAACCACGCGGTCGGTTGAGGCGCCGTTGAGAAGGCCGATCTCTTCCGAGTAGCGCGTATCCAACGCGACACCGACCGCGACGGCCTCGGCGTGACGAAGCGTGTGCCCGCTCAGCGCTTCGAGCTTGTGCGCTGCCCAGTGGCCGAAGTCGAGCGGTCGGGCGCTGCCCATCTCGAAGGGGTCTCCTCCGGTCGCGATATGCTCTAGATGGAGCTCGGCGCTGCGCCTTATCATGCTCGACATGGCGTCTCGCTCGAACACGGCGAGCTTTGCTGCGTCGCGTTCGAGTGCCTCGAAAAATGCGGCATCGCGGATGAGAGCGACCTTTACTGCCTCCGATATTCCCGCGGTGCGCTCGCGCGCGGGTAGGGTTTCGATGAACGCGAAGTCATTGATGACTGCGGTGGGTGGCGCAAACGCACCGAGAAAGTTTTTTATCCCGAAAGCGTTGACGCCGCACTTGACCCCTACCCCTGAATCGTTTTGTGACGCGACCGTCGTCGGCACACGTACCACGCGGATTCCTCTGTGTGCGATTGCCGCCGCATACCCTGCCATGTCCTGAAGCGCACCACCGCCGACGATCACGAAATAGCTGTGTCGATCAAGTCCGAGGTCGTGGATGCGGCGCAGCAGCCGTCCGAGGTCGGAATGGTCGTTTTTGACTCGTTCGCCTCCAGTGATCATCTCGATGTTGCCGGCCAACACCAGTCGGTCGGCGTGTCGCTCTACGTAGGTTTCAATATCACATCCTAAGCCCGGCCGATTCGAGAGGACGCCGGCGTCGACGACGAAGAGCAGCTTGGCCGGCCGGCCTCCCGCGGTAGGTTCGACCGCGTCGGCGAGCGCCGCGTTGTCGGGGTCGAATACGTCGCGGGTAAAGATCACGTCGTAGGCGAAAGAGACTGAAAATTCTTGGCGCGAACGGCCGGTGTCGGACGGGTGCGAGAACGCGCTGTCAGGTATCGCTGTGATGCCCTTGTGGGTCATGCGTTTCCTCGATTTTCGGCAGTGACCCCTTTATCGACGAAACAGGGGCGGACGGAAGTCGTTTCGAATCCGGACATAGTTGCCATTGTCCCATGCCCTTTTGACCGGCTGCAACCTCGCGTTTGTTCGGATCGCCTCCTCAATGGGGGAGGCGGTCGTAAAAGCGGGTTCTTAGACAAGTTGGATCTCTTCGGGTATAGCTCCCAGGTTGTCCTGTCCATAGTCGCCCGCCTGGCCGGCCCCTGCGGTCCGGACCCGGGCCGCTGCCGGGTCGACCTAAAGAAAGATTCAGCTCCAAAGGAGATTCATGAGCGAACTGATTCCTGTCCATGGCGGTCTTGACCGTCCCGTATCCCGAACTGTAGCCGCCGACGAGGCCGCCGACTTCATGGCCCGCGCCGCTGGTTTGAAGAAAGTTCCTGTCTCCGACGCCGACCTTTCCACGGTTTACCGCTTCGCGGACGGCACTCTGAGTCCGCTTGTCGGGCCTATGGATCGCGAGACCTACGATCGTGTTCTCGATGAAAGTGTCATCGAGAACAACGGTGCGCTGTATGCATGGACGATTCCCCTGTCCTTGCCTGTCAGCGCCGAGATCGCCGCTTCGATCAAGCCGGGTGAAGAGGTAGCACTGGTCGCATCGGGGGGCACCCCGGTAGCGATCCTCGAGCTCAGCGACGTGTTCGAGTTCGACAAGCCCCGTTACATCAAAGCCGTTTACGGCACCGAGCGTACCGACCACCCGGGTGCCGACATGGTGCTCGAGGGCGACGCGGGCATGACTCATCTCATCGGCGGCTCGCTACGGGCTTTGCCGCAGATCGTGAAGCCGGAGTTGCAGCGTTACGTGCTGCGTCCTGAGCAGATCCGTAAGCTTTTGGCCGAGCGCGGATGGGACCGTGTCGTTGCGTTCCAAACCCGTAATCCGCTTCACCGTGCCCACGAGTACGCACTCATCTACGGACTCGAATCTCTTCTCCGCGCGGGGCACAACGCCGGCGCGTGCCTCAACCCACTGATCGGCGAGACCAAGGGCGACGACGTCAATGCTGCGATTCGCATGAAGACCTATGAGACGCTGATCGAATCGCGTGAGATGGGGCAGGGCGACAGTGACCCTGAGCTCTGGGCAAAGGTTGGCGGTTCGGTTCCCGACCGGGTTATGCTTCTCGGGCTCGACATCAAGATGTTCTACGGCGGCCCTAAAGAGGCGGTCATGCACGGTATTTATCGGCAGAACTGCGGGTTTACCGATATCGTCATCGGCCGCAAACACGCCGACGCCCCGTTCGCCGACGGCACCGCCATATGGGGCGATTTCGACGCCCAAGAGATCTTCGAGAACCTCGGCGGCGACCTCCGGATCACACCTGTCAAAGTGGGCTTTGCCGCTTACTACGAGTCGATGGGCCGCGTGGATTTGATGGAAAACCATAAAGAGGAAAAACCCGTGTTCATCTCGGGTAAAGAGGTGCGCGCGAACTTGCTGAAGGGCGAAGCTGTAGACCCACGCATCATGCGAGAGAGCACTTCGCGGATTCTGGCGGACGCGATGTCGGGCCGGGGCTGATGATACCGCTCGGTCGTAGCGAGATCGCGCAGCTGCGCGGGGCGCTCGCCGAGGGCAAAGCCGCAGGTGCGATCGACGACGCGCTTCTTGCGCGTCTCCTCGACCACGCCGATTTCGCGCTTGCCTGTTCGGCTGTCTTGGCGCGCCTCCAAGAGTTGGACGTCGAGCCCTACGGCGATTCGGCGCGGATGCAGAAGGCCATCGTCGACGAAATCAATCGGCTCTGGAATTCCTACCTAGTCTAAGGCCGGCGAACTACAGTTCGCCGGCCTTAATTCCCTTTACGGAACCGGTTGGAACGTTGCGGTCAGCGTGAAGGCGGTAGTACCTGCGCCTACGTCGTGTGCCCCGGCTCCCGCATCCGACCAGCCCACAAACTCATAGGTAGTCGCGCCGACCGTTTGAGGAGACGGCGCGGAGACCGTGTTGTTCGAGTTCGCGATCACCGTTGCGTACAACGGTGTCGCTGCGCTTTCGGCGTTTATGCCGAGCTCGAGGCCGGGCGGAGATGTTTGCAAGGTGATGGTCACCGGCTGGGGCGAAACGAACACGCTTTCGGTGTCTTGTAATCCGCCGGAGTCAGTTACGGTAAGGCGGATCTCGAGGATAGACGGGTATTCGTGGTCCGGAGCCGGTAGGCTTGCCGACGACACCCCGACAAACTGGTTGAGGAAGTGGATGTGGCAGTCTGAGGGGCAGTGGTGGAGGATAATGTCCCACACCATTGCGCTATCGGGCAGCGATCCGTCTTGGGTGTCAATGGCGGTACCTGAGAAAGCCACGCTCGAGCCGGCTCCCCAATTGTTGCCGCTTTGGAGGCTGATCGTGGCCGTAGGTGGGGTATTGCCGACGCTGATAGCGATGGTGTCGGTATCTGTTCCGCCGTTGCCGTCATCGGCCTCGAGTGTGACTACGTACGAGCCCGGCTGCGTATAATTGAACGCGGGGCTCACGGTCGTCGCATCGTTCAGTTGCCCGTCGCCGTCGAGATCCCATCGGTAACTGAGGGTGTCGCCAGGATCGCCGTCGGTAGAACTTGACGCGTCAAAGTTCACTGTCAGCGGGGCCGCCCCGTTGGTCTTGTCTGACCAGGCTACTGCGACCGGAGGCTGGTTGCCCGGGAAATACTGGATGCGACGTAACTCACCACCAACGATGTCCACGTAGAACAGGTCGCCTTGCGGTCCGATCTGGAGATCGACCGGCGTTTGCGCACCGGCGGAGAACGTCGCCCGTGTGGCGGGATCGGGATTGCCGTCGGTTCCGGTCTTCATCGACCATATGCAGTCTCGTGAGTAGTCCGCGAAGAACAGGGCTCCGTTGAACTCTGGCGGGTAGCCGCCTCCTTGGTAGAAGGCCACGCCCGTGGTCGCCGAGCTACCGGTTCCGCACTTCTCGCCCGGCTCGACCTGTTCAAAGTGACTGTACGTATAGAACGGGCCGGTCACGGGTGCGATGGTATCGCCGTAGAGGTTCTCGCAAATATCGAGGTTCAATACATCGTAGCCCTGCATGGGGGCCGGGCCCTCGTAGCACGGCCAGCCAAAGTTCGGCGGCACCGGACCAGTGGTGTCGTTGATCCTGTTGATCTCTTCCCATTTGCCCCAGCCGACGTCGCTGATGAATACTTCTCGGGTTCCACTGCGGGCGGTCATGCGGACCGGGTTGCGCAGACCGAAAGCAATGATCGCGTCGTCGTCGGCAACGGCTCCGCCGACCAGTGGGTTATCAGGCATCGGCGCCGCGGTGATCGGGTCGATACGGATTACGGTCCCACTGTATGAGGTCGGGTCGCCGGAAGTCCGCAGGTCCTGTGCGCGCAGGGCACCGCCTTCGGCATCCGGAGGGCTGAGAAGCGCTCCCACGCCACCAGGCGGATCTCCGCAAGGATTGACGTCGGGGAAGCCGGCCTGTCCCCAGTCGCTGAAGGTGAAACTGGCACCATCGCCGCCGCTGGCCAGCAGTGCGCCGCTGTCGTCGAAGCCCAGAGCTCCGATGGAGTGGCTCGGGAACTGTTGGCACCAGTCTTCGACCATGATGATTTCGGGTCCGAACGCGTTGTTGCCCAACGCCTCAAAACGCGAGACGCGGCCGGCGACCACACAGCCGTCTTGTGCTCCACCCGGAGGTGAAGGGCAGGTGTCGACATCACCACCCACGGTTCCCCAGACCGGCGGCGTGCCTCCAGGAGGCGCGTCCAGCGTGTACATGACGTAGAGGTATGGGGTGGTCGGGAAGTTCGGGTGCAGCTCCAAGCCCACCAGGCCGCGGTCCCAGTAGTTATGGACGCTGGTTCGCAAGTCGACGAATATCTCGGGGGAGGTATCGTTGAGGTCGTCGAATACCTTTACTATTCCGCGCTTCTCCGCGATGAACACGCGTCCGTCGGACACGAAACGAACCGATGTAGGTTGTACCAGTCCGGTTATCACCGCGGTGTCGAGGAAGCCGGCCGGAGTGCTCAGCCCAACCGGAACCGCGCAGCCGAGCGTGCAGTTGGCGGTGCCGGGAGGTTCGCACTCTTCGCCGGTGTCGACGACGTTGTCGCCGCAATAGGCCGGGACACAGCTGGTGCGACACGAATCGGCGGCCCCGTCGTTGTTAAGTACGCCGTCGTCACAGCCCTCGAAACCGCTGAAGATGGAACCGTCTCCGCAGGATGCCGCGACGCAGGTGCTCAGGCACGCGTCGTTGTCCGAGGTGTTGGCGTCGTCGCAATCCTCGACCCCGGTTTCGACGAAGCCGTCCCCACACGATGCGGCCGTGCAATCGTCGATACACGCGTCAAGGTTGTCGGTGTTAGCGTCGTCGCACTCCTCAGGGCCGTCGGTCACTCCGTCGCCGCAGGCCGGGAACGAACAATCGCCGCGGCAGGCATCCGGCTGCGTATCGCTATTCAGGGCGCCTGCATCGCACTCTTCGCCGCTGTCGACAGTGTCATCGCCGCAGATCGGAAGCGCGCAGCTGGTTCGGCAGGCATCAGGCGCTGTATCGCTGTTCGACGCGCCGTTGTCACACTGTTCGCTTGCGGTGAGGTTGAGCGTCCCATCCCCGCAGGTCACCACCGAACAGTCAACGTCGCATGTCGCAGACTCACCGCCGTCGTCACAGTCCTCGCCAGCGGCAGCGTTGGTTATTGCATCGCCACATACCGCCACCGTGCAGTCAGTGTTACAGGTCGCCGATTCGCCGGCGTCGTCACAGGCTTCAGCGGAAACCGCGTTTACCAGACCGTCTCCACAGACGGCGGGGGTGCAGTCGGCGTCGCAAGTGCTGGAGAACCCTCCATCATCGCACTGCTCTCCGGCGGTAACGACGGCGTTGCCGCAGGCGGTAGTGGTGCAGTTGTTGTCACATCCATCTCCGCTGGTAATGTTGCCGTCGTCGCAAACCTCGGGGGGCGCCACGATGGCGTCGCCGCACCCGGTCGGGGTGCACGTGGACTCGCAGCCATCGCCGTCTGTGGTATTTCCGTCATCGCAAGCCTCGCCCAGAGTCCGGATAGCGTTGCCGCATCCGGTCGGCGTGCAATTGGCGTCGCAGCCGTCACCGCTGTTCAGGTTGCCGTCGTCACAGCTCTCACCGACGCTCACGAGCGCATTACCACAGGCGGTGAACGTGCAGTTGGTGTCGCACCCGTCGCCTTCGATAGCGTTTGCGTCGTCGCAGGCCTCGCCGGACGTCGCATTGAGCGTGCCGTCTCCGCACAAGGCTGGAGTGCAGTTCAGGTCGCAAGTTGACGATTCACCGCCGTCGTCGCAGGACTCACCCGAAGTGATGACCCCGTTACCGCAAGCGGTGACGGTGCAGTTCGAGTCACACCCGTCGTCATCGACCAAGTTTGCGTCGTCGCATTGTTCGCCGGCGGTGGCGATTCCGTTAGCACACCCGGTCGGTTTGCAGTTCGAGTCGCAGCCATCTCCGTCGACGGTGTTGTTGTCGTCACAGGTCTCACCGGATGACGGGTTGGTTTGGCCGTCGCCGCACACCGCGGCTGTGCAGTCGGCGTTGCAGGCCGCGCTTTCGCCTGCGGCGTCGCACTCTTCGCCTGCGGCGGCGTTGGTCTTGGCATCACCGCAAACGCTGAACGTACAATCGTCGTTGCACGTCGTGCTTTCTCCGGCGTCATCGCATTCTTCGTTGCCGTTGTTGACGAGTCCGTCCCCGCACAGTTCCTCAAGGCAGGTAGGGCCGCAGCCGTCCCCGGCCAGAGTGTTGCCGTCTTCGCATTGTTCGTCGGATGTGAAGATAGCATCACCGCAGACATGCGAGATTCCGTAAATGAGGAGCTCGGCGATCGACGTGAAGTCGTGCGCACCACCTGGTTGGCCGGCGATCCTGATGCCGTCGCCTTCGACGGCATCGAAGTCGAAGACGTAGGTATTGTAGTTCACACCGTCGTTGATTGCCGGGTACAAGGGGGTGGACGCGAACCCGGTGACGGCGTTCCATGTCCCGTTTTGCAGGATCTCGACAGTGATTGTTTCAAACCAGCCGCCGTCCGAATAGTGCTTGCCCTCTTGGAAGATCACTTGGCGGAAGGTCTGCGATGACAGGTACTGGTATCCCATCCATTCAAACGATGACGCAACCGCGCCATCGAACGTGTCGTATTGGCGGTTGCCCTGAGTGGATCCCGCAGGCGGCATATCACCGTCGCGGATCACCTCGGGGTCTTTATTCCCGCCGCCTGTCGGGGTTGGAACCGATACGATTATCGTCCCGAGCTGGGTAATGTCGTCGGGTGCACGGTCGGCACAGGTGTCGTCGCAAACCGCAGTGCCGGGCGGGTCGCACTGCTCTCCGTCGTTGACGATCCCGTCATTGCAGAATTCGATTACACAGGTGCCGTTACAGCCATCACCGGCAGCGGTGTTGGCGTCGTCGCACTCTTCGCCCGCCGCGCCATTAAGGACGCCGTCGCCGCACAGCGGGAAACTGCAGTCGGTATCGCATGCAGCAGTGGCACCGCCGCCGTCGCACTGTTCCCCAGCCGCTGCGTTGAGAACCAGATCGCCGCAAACGACTTGCGTGCAGTCGGTGTCGCAATTCGAGGTTTCGCCACCGTCGTCGCACTGCTCGCCTTGGGTGAGGATCCCGTTCCCGCAAGCCGTGGCTGTACAATTTGAATCGCACCCGTCGTCGTCGGTGAGGTTGCCGTCGTCGCAGGCCTCGCCGACGGTCACTACCCCGTTACCGCATGAGGTCGCCGTGCAGTTCGAGTCGCAGCCGTCATCGTCGGTGGTGTTGGCGTCGTCACACTCCTCGTTCGGGGCGGTGACGCCGTTACCGCAGGCGCTCGGGGTGCAGTTTGCGTCGCAACCGTCGCCGCTGGCCGCGTTTCCGTCGTCGCATTGTTCGCCTGCATCGATGGCGCCGTTTCCGCAAAGGGTTGTAGAACAGGTGGCACTGCAGGTGTCGCCGCCGATGAGGTTTCCGTCGTCGCACTCTTCGCCAAAGGTGATGATGCCGTTTCCACACGCCGTGGGCGTGCAGTTTGCATCGCAGCCGTCGCCGCTGGCCGTGTTGGTGTCGTCACACACCTCGGGGGGCGTAACGAACGAGTCGCCGCACAAAGGCGCGCGTGCGGCGCAGTTTGCGGCGCACGTCGCGGTGTTGGGCGGCTCGCAAGTCTCGCCGATGACGGTGTTGACAGTGCCGTCGCCGCAGCTGGGCGGCGTGCAGTCACTGTCGCAGGTGGCGGAGACGCCTGCGGTGTCGCATTGTTCGCCGGCCGTTGCGTTGTGGTTGCCGTCGCCGCATTGAACCGACGTGCAGTCATCGTCGCACGTGGCGCTTTCACCGCCGCTGTCGCAGGCCTCGGCAGCGCTTGCGTTAACGAACCCATCGCCGCAGATCGAGAAGGTGCAGTCGGGGTCGCAGGCCGACGACTCACCGATGCTGTCGCAGTCTTCGCCGTTGTTCGCGATGCCGTCGCCGCAGAACTCGACTGTGCACGCCGAACTACAGCCGTCTCCGTCGAAGTTATTACCGTCGTCGCAGCCTTCGGGCGAGGTAGAGATTCCGTCGCCGCAGACATGGGCGTAACCGAAGACCTCGAGTTCGGCGGTAGAGATGAAGTCGGCAAAGCCGCCGGGGTCACCGTATATCCGGATGGCGTCGCCCTCTATGGGATCGAAGTCGAATGTGTAGGTTTCAAAGTTGACACCGTCATTGAACGCTGGGTACGGCGGTGTTTCGGTCAAGCCTGTGACGATTTCCCACACGCCGCTTCTGAGCACCTGCACGGTCACAGCATCGAACCAACCACCGCTGCCGAAGTGCTTTCCTTCCTGCCAGACGACTCGAGTGAAAGTCGCTGGTCCGCCGTACGCGTACCCGATCCAGTCGTCGGCAGCGGGCGTGTTACCGTCATAAGAATCAAACTGTCTGGACGAGCTGTTGTTTCCGACCGGCGGTTTGTCGCCGTCTCGGATAATCTCGATATTCTTGCTTCCGCCGCCGGTGGGGAAGGGCACGCGTGCGATGGAGCTGCCGAGTTGGGTGAGATTCTCCAACGCACGGACCGTGCAACTGGACGAACATGTAGGCGTGCCTGGCGGTTCGCACCCTTCTGTCCCGTTGACGATGCCGTCTCCGCAACTTTCGGTCGCGCAGGCGGCCGAGCAGCCATCATCGTTCGCGGTATTGCCGTCGTCGCATGCTTCGCCGGCCGTTGAGTTGAGGCTTCCGTCGCCGCAGACCGCCGCCGTGCAGTCTAGGTCGCAGACGGCCGATTCTCCGCCGTCGTCGCAAGTCTCACCGGCCGCGCTGTTCAGTGTGCCGTCGCCGCAAACCGCCGGAGTGCAGTCAGTGTCGCACGAGGCTGACTGACCGGCAGTGTCACAGCTCTCACCGGCAGTGACGTTGGTTACACCGTCGCCGCAGACCGCCGCCGTGCAGTCTAGGTCGCAGACGGCCGATTCTCCACTGTCGTCGCAGGTCTCTCCGGCTGCGCTGTTTTGCGTGCCGTCCCCGCAGCCGGCAATCGTGCAATCGGTATCGCAAGATGCGCTCTCGCCTCCCGTATCGCAAGTCTCGCCCGCAGCGGTGTTGGTAAGGCCGTCGCCACACGCAGCGAAGGTGCAGTCGACGTCACAAGTCACAGACTGCCCGGCGGTGTCGCACTGTTCCGAGCCGTCAAGTTGACCGTTTCCGCATAGGGTTAGCGTGCAGGTCGAAGTGCACGCGTCCCCGTTGTTGATGTTGCCGTCGTCGCATTCTTCGCCGGCGGAAACAATGCCGTTTCCGCACGTGGTTACGGAGCAGTTCGAATCACAACCGTCGCCGTCGATCGTATTGCTGTCGTCGCAAGCCTCACCGGCAGCGGTGTTGAGCGTTCCATCTCCGCAAGCGGGGAGGGTGCAATCGCCGTCGCATGCGGCGGTTTGCGCACCCGAGTCGCAGGCCTCGCCCGCAGCCGGATTGAATATCCCGTCGCCGCACACAGGCGCAGTGCAGTCAGTGTCGCACGAGGCCGAGGCGCCGCCGGAGTCACACACTTCGCCCGCAGTCGGGTTGAAGGTGCCGTCGCCGCAGGCAGCCGGAGTACAGTCGCTGTCGCAGGTGATCGACTCTCCGGCATCGTCGCACTGCTCGCCGGTGGTCACGATACCGTTCCCGCATACCGTGATGCTGCAGTCGGAGTCACAGCCGTCACCGTCGGCAAGATTGCCGTCGTCACACGCTTCGCCGGCGGTGGCCACGCTGTTGCCACACGCCGTGAAGGTGCAGTTGGTGTCGCAGCCGTCGCCCTCGATCGCGTTGCCGTCATCGCATTGCTCGGATGCGCTATTGACGATACTGTCGCCGCAGACTTCGGTCGTACAGCCCGCGCTACACCCGTCGCCGCCCACGCTGTTGCCGTCGTCACATTCCTCTGCCGAACTCAGGACGCCGTCGCCGCAATATTCGCTGAATCCGTAGACCAGGAGTTCACCGACAGAGATGAAATCGTTGAACCCGCCGGGATCGCCGAAAAGCCGGATCGCCTGGCCGGCGATAGGCTGAAATTCGAATGCGTAGCTCTCAAACGTGACGCCGTCGTTGAAGCCCGGGTAGGTGGGTGTGTCGGTGAGGCCGGAAACGTTGACCCAGGCACCGTTCTGCCTGACCTGCACAGTGAGCGCGTCGAACCAACCACCGCCGGAGAAGTGGCGACCCTCTTGGAAAAATAGGCTTGCGAACAGGCGCGTGCTCGGGAAGTCGTAGCCTATCCAATCGTCTGCAGCTGCACTGCTTCCATCGTAGGTGTCGTATTGCCGCCGGGAAGTATTGGTTCCGATCGGTGGGATGTCACCATCGCGGATAATCTCGATGTTGTGGTTTCCGCCACCGGTCGGTGCGGTGACGCGTGCAATAACGATCGCCTCCTGCGTCATGTCGATCGGTAGCACCAGTTGGCAGCCGGCGTCGCAATAGGTGGTGCCGGGAGGGTCGCATTGCTCGCCGTTGTTGACGATTCCGTCGCCGCAGGTCTCGACAGCGCAACTCGGGCCGCAACCGTCGTCGGATGTCGTGTTCCCGTCGTCGCATGCCTCACCGGCCGCAGAATTCAACGTGGCGTCCCCGCAGATGGGAGAGGTGCAGTCGGGGTCACACGTGGCGCTGGTGCCCCCGTCGTCGCATTCTTCTCCAGCCGTCTGGTTTACGTTTGCATCGCCGCACGCGGCAGCAGAGCAATCGCTGTCGCAGGCCGCGCTTTCGCCGCTGTCATCACAAAACTCGGGCGCTGTCACGATTCCGTTACCACAGGCGGTCGGTGTGCAATTGGAGTCACACCCGTCGCCGCTGGCGCCGTTACCGTCATCGCAAGCTTCGGGCGTTGTCAGGATCCCGTTACCGCAGGCGGTCGGGGTACAGTTGGAATCGCAGCCGTCACCATCTGCGCCATTGCCGTCATCGCAGGTCTCGGGCGTTGTCACGATCCCGTTACCGCAGCCGGTCGGGGTACAATTGAAGTCGCACCCGTCGCCGTTCGCGACATTGCCGTCGTCGCAGGCCTCGCCGGCGTCAAGGTTGCCGTTGCCACACGCCGTGATGGTGCACGCCGAGCTGCAAGCATCGTTTTCGTCTAGGTTACCGTCATCACACTCTTCGCCGGCGGTGACGATGGTGTTGCCGCAAGCGGTAGGCGTACAGTTAGAGTCGCACCCGTCGCCATCGACCGTATTGGTGTCGTCACAAAGCTCGGGCGGCGTGACGAATGTGTCGCCGCACAGGGGAGCACGTGTACCGCAGTTCGAGTCGCAGGTTGCCGTCAATGGAGGCTCACACTGCTCACCACGGGTTTGGTTGAGGACGCCGTCGCCGCAGCCCGCGACAGTGCAGTCGATATCGCAGCCGAAAGTTTCGCCGCCCGCGTCGCACTGTTCGCCGGCGCTGTTGTTCGTCGTTCCGTCCCCGCACGTAACCCCGGTGCAGTCGGCGTCGCAGGTCGGCGACTCGCCTGCATCGTCGCATTCTTCGCCGGCGGCCACGTTAGTCACAGCGTCGCCGCAAGCGGGGACTGTGCAGTCGGTATCGCAGGCGGCTGACTGACCGCCGTCATCGCAAGCCTCGCCGGCGCTCGGGTTGAGTTTCGCATCGCCGCAAACGGCGAAGGTGCAGTCGGTGTTGCAGGCGGCTGACTCGCCGGCATCATCGCATTGCTCGCTGCCGGGATTGACGACGCCGTCTCCGCACACGTGTTGAACGCCGAACACGCGTAGTTCGCCGACGGAGGTAAACTCGTTCGCGCCGCCTGGGGTGCCGAAAATGCGGATACCGTCGGCAACAACTGGGTCGAAGTCGAGCGTGTAGGTTTGAAAACTCACGCCGTCGTTGAGGCCGGGGTACGGGGGGGTATCTACGAGTCCGGCCGCATCGCCCCACACACCGCCGACGCGCACCTGTACCTTCAGGTCCAAGAACCAGCCGCCGTCGCTAAAGTGACGCCCTTCCTGGAACACCATTTGGGTGAAGGTGATTGGTGCCGCGAAGGTGTAGCCGTACCAATCGTCCGCAGCTTGGTTACTGCCGTCCCAGGAATCGTACTGTCGGCTGGATTGGGTGTTTCCGACCGGTGGTGTATCGCCGTCACGAATGACTTCGATATCCTTATTTCCACCCCCACGAGGCGCCGTCACCTTTACAATCGGGGCACCGGCGGCCGTGAGATCGACGGAACTCTGTGCCCATGTCCGCCCGGGGGCGGCAATAAGTGCCGCGAGCAGCAAAATACTGGTAGCCGGCAGCGCGTATCTATAGGGAGGACGTTTGTCGCAGAAATGCATCATCACTGTCGCAGTGGCTATCCTTGGGCAGAGCACAGCGCAGGGCCGGGGCGCCCTCGGCTGTCACAGGTTTCCCGGGGGCCGGTACTCCCTATGTCCGAAATCGCACAATACTCCTGTTTAGAACACTAATAGTCAATGAACTCGAATGTCGAGACGGTTATTTGCAGCGGTACGAAAACGGACGAATTTATCCCCCTGGGGTAGTGTATGCCTGCTCAAATGGGGGGGCGGTGTTCGCTGAAGCGTCCCTTGCGTGTGTCGAGATCAATTTCGGCACGCTCCCGCCAAGTCGATCAACACCTGGTCGGGACGCATGAGTTCGGGAATCCTCTTGAAGTCGGGATCTTTGGTTCCGATGACAAGGACATCGCTTCGTTCCACCATCTCCTCGATTGTCGCGAGCAAAAGCTTGGCGATGTGCGGTATGTGCGAGCTCATGTAGCTCTGGTTGGCCCCGACTAAGTCGGGCGGCGAGACGTTGCGGTCGTAGACTGCGACTTCCAAGCCTTTGCCTATCAGGGTTTCGACGATTTCAACGAGCGGCGATTCTCGCAGATCGTCGGTACCCGCTTTGAAAGCCACGCCGAACATCCCTATCCGTTTTGGCGCGTGTTCGAGAATCCGTGCGATGCTCATGTCGCGATGCGCCCTGTTGCTGTCCAACGTCGCGGAAAGTAGTGGAACGTTCAAGCCGTTGGAACGGCCGAAATGCACGAGCGCGCGTGTGTCCTTGGGCAAGCACGAACCTCCGAACGGTGTTCCGGGTTTCATGTAGGCGGGCGAGATGTTCAGCTTCTTGTCTAAACAGACGAGTCGCATGACCTCGTGTGTGTCGATCCCGGCATGGTCTCCGACCCTCGAAAGCTCGTTAGCGAAGGCAACCTTGACAGCGTGGAACGCGTTGTTCGCGTACTTGACCAGACCAGCGGTTTTCAAGTCACTGAAGACGAAGTCGGCGTCAAGGAACCCGTACATTTCCCTAAGCGGCGCTTCGGTCTTCTTGTCGTCGCAACCGAACAGCGTGAACTCGGGCTTGTAGAAATCTTCGATCGCGGTGCCTTCGCGGAGGAACTCGGGGTTCACCGCGAGGCCGAAGCCGTCGCCGACGCGGCATCCCGCACCTTTTTCGAGTCGGGGAATCACCTCGCCGATGACGATTGTCGGCAGTACCGTGCTTCGCAGTACCATCACCGGGTAGTCTGTCCGTCCTGCGAACGCTTTGCCGATCTGCTCGCTGACACGTCTGAGCGCGGTCGTCGATACCGCGCCGCTCGACTCGCTGGGGGTACCGACGCAGACCATCGTGATCTGCGCGTCGCTCAGAGCGCCGGCACCGTCGGTCGTTGCCGTAAGGCGGCCCGCGGCGTGTGCTTCTTTGACCATGGCACTCAAACCGGGCTCAAGAATCGGGCTAACCCCTTGATTCAAAGCGTCAATCTTAACTTCGCTGATATCGACGCCGACGACGTCGTGACCCTCACGCGCCAATACGGCAGCGGTTACACAGCCGACGTATCCCATTCCGATCACAGCAATCTTCATTCCGATGCTCCTGTCCTCGCGTGCTCTTAGCTACGAGGTGTTCCCGTCTGCAGGCCATCGTTCGCAGCGACGTCGTCGGCTCCGAGTGTGTCCTTGAGCGCTTCTATCCTATGCGCGTACAACGTGCGGCGTTCCTTACGGTACTCTTTCATCTCGGCGCTGAGCGACGCTTCGTCCTTTAACGCTTGCACGATACCCGTGGAGATCCCTTCGGGCGTGTTCTTCACGTGTACGGTTCCCCTCGCGAAGGTCTCGTGGAGGATTTGCCAATCCGAAGTCACCAACGGTTTTTCCATCGCCACCGCTTCGTAACCGCCCCGTTGCATTGTGTGGTCGTGGGTCGTCAATACCACTACGGCGTCGGCGGCTTTGAGTAATCCGGCGTAGGCCTGCTCGGAGACGAAGCCGGTGAAGCTCAAGTTCGCGGGTGCCCGTTCGACGAGGCCCTGGGGCGCGTTGTTCAGGTTACCGGTGACGAAAAACGAAACATCCGGAAGTCGTTTCGCTGCCGCGAGCACCTCTTCTACCGGCTCATCGACAGAGAAGGTGTTGACGACCACGACACGTTGTCCCTTGCACGGCTCGGGTGCTTCGGCTTCGCAGAAAGCGACCGGTACGTCGCCGATCACCACGGTGACGGCACCCCACGATTCGCAAATCTCCTTGAGATGATCGTTGGTTACGATAACCGTGTCGGCAGCAGCGAACATTCGGCGCGTCAACGGCAGCAACCAAGTCCATCGTTTGTGAGCGAAAATTCCGGTGTGGGCATCGATGACGATCTTCGCCCGGTTCCAACGTGCCCACAGGTATACGGGGATAGCTGCGAAAATAGGCGGCACCGCGACGAAGACGACCGCCGGACGCTCGGCCCGCAGCGTCCGCAGCGAGGCAAACGTTTGCAAAACGTACTTCGCCGGTGCGTGCAGAGGGTTCTTGAACTCGAAGTAGTGAATCAGGTGGGAAGAACCGCCCAAAGTCGCGGCGATCGTGTCGCTGCGACGGCAGTAGGGATACCATGTGATGAAGGTTGATTTCATTGCTATCCGGTCAGACCTGCACGATGCCGAAGTGTTCACTGAGACTCCCTTTCGAGCCCGCGACAGACCTTCGATCGTGCGACAGGTAGATCTCGAAGGTTTGCCCAGCTGCGTCCTGTACCATTGCTGCCGGAGCCGTCGTGTCTTGGTCCGAAGTTGTAGCCGTGGCAGCGTTCTGGACCTGCAGGTGCCGCACGCCTTCGCCTAGAGCCAGATTGGCCAAAAGCGTGATGCGCAGCGCCGGGAGCACCGCCGTCTCTTTCCACGTCGCGGCCGCTGATGTGGTGAGGTCTCCGTATACTTCCGAGTATGGGGTCAACTCGATCAGCGGGCACTCGGTCCCATGGCTGCGGTGCGCGATGTCATCCGCGCGCAGATGGGCCCGGCCCGAACGTGAAAACCACGCGCCTGGTGGTTCAGCGCCGGTTCGAACGTCGCACTCCGGTGGTGCGTGGAGCCTGCGTGCGAAACTCGCCTCGCCGCATCCCTCAAGCCAATCGATCAGCAGCCATCCCCCGGCCACAGCAAGAACTCCGCGCCGGTGTATTACCGCCGGTCGTAGTCTTTGGTAGCCGTTGTGCCACGCTTCGACGTAATCGAAAGTGTCCTCGAAAGCCGCGCACGCCATCTCACAGCGCGGGATATTCAGCCATTTGAAGGGGTCGAAGGCATCGGCCTGGTCCATACCACCGACTTCGATGGTATTGTGAGTGCGCGTTGAGCGGAATGTATTACGTCGACCGTCCGCATCGTAGTACGCATACGTGCCACTGTCACTGAGGATGCGCGAGCCGCCGGTTTCGACCAGGACTGCCAGCATATCGGCGTGGCCGTGTGTCGCGTGGGGCATCAGGCCGAGAGGTCCGCAGTCAAAAATCAGACGCGCACCATCGACGTCGGCTCTGTCACGGAGAATCGCGTACCCTCCGCCTGCCATCGTCGAGCGCGGGCTTTGACTTGTGCGGGCTTTTTGCGGCACGACGGCTTCGCCAACGCCGCCGGCGGCGAGCCAAACCGCGCTCTCGTAAAGCGCTCCCGACCTGGCCGCGGTGGGGCGTCCTTCGGAGACTGACTCGCCCAAGGCGACCGCTTCTTCGAAGTTCCAAAAGTCGTCGGTAAAGAAAGGGATACCGCGTGCGCCGTCGGTATCGCCGATCTGGGGCACGGTGCCCTGGGTCCCGAGCCACACCGATGTTGCGTGGACCATCTTTTTGGTACGTTTGTCGAGTCCGGGCGGCACGGCGACACCGGAGTTCTTAGCGCAGGCGAGAACTTGCAGGGCAAAGTCGGATACGAAGCGCTGGTAGCTCGTCGACTGCTCACGATCCCAACCGTCTTCGTCTACTTGACGGACGAACTCACGGTCGAGCACTTCGAGTGCGCGTGCGGTCATGGATTCTGAATCGGGCCACTCCGGCACGAACATCGATACTACCGCCAAGGCAGCGGCTTCACCGATCAGGTGGTTGGTCGGGTCGGTATAGACCGACAGGTTCGTGGCCAGATGATCCCGGTGCAGCCGCAGGCAAGCCAGCCAGCGTTTGAGCGCGTGCTCTTCTATCTCGTGGAAGGGCAGCAGTATCTGCAACGTCCATACCCATGCGAGCGTGCGCATCGCAACTTCAAGGTTACTCGACCAATTGACACCAAGCGGGTGGGGGTTGGCGTCGATCCAGCGTGTAACGGTGTCTGCGCACACGATACCGTACCTCGGGTCGTTCTCGTACGCGCAGGCTGCCGCGAGAACCGCCAGGTATTGCATCCGGTTCACTTCCCAAACCAATTTCACATCGGCCTGGACACGGCGCACGGCATCGGCGTCGTCCATGACGGTTGCCGGCCACAGCGGTCCGAGATCGGGGTCGGCGTGCCAGTCGAAGTCGGCGTCACACGGTCGGAACCGTTTGCCCAACAGGTGGCAACCCGACTCGATCATGGCATCGGCGGCGGCAACGGTTCTACGGACGTTTCCGCTGCAAAATTGGCGGCTGAACTTTGCTGCTCGCCTAGCCGCAGCCGGGCTGAAAAAACCGCGTACCGGTGCTCGCTTCAGCAGATACTCTTGAGTACCGGTGCGCAACGCTAGCGGCGACAGAGCGTCGACTGCGGCGCTGTCGAGCGCGGAGATTGTTTCTCCCGCAGAAGAAGCTTGCCGCCGTTTGCGCGCGAGTTTCTCAACCCGGTGAGACACTTCGGCTGGTGACATCGAAAACAGGCGTCCGATCAGCCTGAGGCGTTTTTGCAGCGCGGGCTGTTTGTACCAAACGATCGGCATCTGCTGTGTCGGTGTATCGTTCAAACTCTGACCATCTGACGGGCTGTGCCCGCCGGCAGGGCTGCGGGTCCATACCGGTGCCTCCCGACAAGCCGGCCTCTTCTATCATGGCACGGAAAAGTCCTGGATTCCGGGCGAGATGCAGGTCTCGATATGAGGACGAAAGTCCAGAGAACACTACGATTTATCGAGGGCTTCAAAGCGACCCGGCATCGCCGGGGTCGCGACTGGCCTGGAGGCGCCACAATGTCGCGTCAACCGCCCGCCAACCGTCCAGCCCGCCGCGTACCGAGGAGCGAAAAACCCAGCCTGGATCTCCCGCCTCCACCTTGATCCGCGGTAGCTCAATGGCGTCCATGCCGGTGCGTACGGCGCCGTGCTGCGAGGTGAAGCCGAGCAGGTAACCGACCTGGCTGAGCATCTCTCCGGTACCGTTGCTGTAGTCGGCACGGGTGCCGAACGGGTAGGCGAACGCGTTGATCTCGGATCCGGTTCGCTCCTGCAATGTTTCTCGGGAACGCGTCGCCTCATCGCGCGCTTCAGCCGGCGCTATCCTGGCCATCGAGCGGTGCGACCAGGCGTGAGAGCCGATGTTTATCCCTTCAGCGGGGAGCGAACGAATCTCTTCCCAGGTCATGTAGCGCTCGTCGGTGTCGTATTCCCGGGCCGCGTCGGCAGCGCCGGGTTGCTCAACGAAACCAGGACTCACAAATGCCACTGCCGGAACGCCGTACTTTGCGAGTACCGGTAGGGCATGGGTGTAGGTGCTCGCGTAGCCGTCATCGATGGTGACGACGACACGGTTGCGGTCGTTGCTCGACGCACCGGTTGTGAAGGCGAGCAGTTCATCGAGCGAAGCGGCCGCGTTTTTCGACGCGATCCATGCGATTTGGTCTTCGAATACCTCGGGTGCTAGGCAGAACGGATCACGGTGTTCATGTCCGAACCGATGGTAGGTCAAGACGCGGATGCTTGCTGAAGCCGAACTCTCGCCGAGTCCGATAGTTGCGGTGTACGGCATGGATCCCGCGGCGAGCAGGCCGCGCGCGGTTTTTTTCGCCAGCCATCGTAGCGTTCCTGCCGAGCCACTCACCGTCCGCCGGCCTCGTCACCAAGGGGCGGCTTCTTGGTGAACAAACTGTCGGCGATACAGCGCGCAACGAACCTCGGGTTGCCGAGGATGTAGCGGCGCCACTTCTGTCCGGGTTGTTGCAGCAGGATCTGGAGCCATTCAAGGCCGAGTTTTCGCACCCACCAATGTGCACGTTTGAGGTTGCCGGCCCAGTGATCGATCAGCCCCCCGATCCCCACGCATACTGGTACGCAAAGCGTCGCGGCATGGTTGTGGATCCAAGTTTCTTGGATGGGGTTGCCCATGGCGACCAAAAGCATGTCCGGCGCTGCTTCGTTGATGCGAGCGACGGCGCCGGCACTGGTGTTCTCGTCAAGATAGCCGTGTTGGCAACCCTTGATACAGATCCCCGGAAAGTCTGCACGCAGTCTTTCTACGGCCCGCTCGGCGACACCCTCGGCGCCGCCCAGCAGGTAGTAGGAACGGCCGGCGTCGAGCTGCGCGGCGATAAATTCGGGAATTAGATCGGTTCCGACCAGGTTGTCTACCATTCGCACGCCTTTCATTCGTGCTCCGAGCCGCACCCCCGACCCGTCGCCGAACACCGCCGAGGACTCGTTCAGACGGAGTCGAAAGCCAGGGTCTTCGTATGCGAGGTTGAGTGTGTGGGCGTTGACGATCGAAATGGTGTGTGTGGTGCGCGGTTTGTTCGCAATCCACGCGTCCATCGCAGCAATCGCCTGTGATCTAGTGATGTTGGTGATTTTTACCCCCAACACCTCGACGACCGGCCCGAGCGCCCCGCCTGCGCTGCAGACCTTTCCTGCTTCGATCATCGGCGAGCCTGCGCTTGATAACGCTGGACGGTTTCTTCTATGCGCGTGAACTCAGCGGCCGGCAAGCGGACCTGGTCGGAGTTGTGCAATCCTTGAACCGTCGCTCTCAAGCCCGGTTCTTGGACGTCCGCGGCCAAAACGTCGCGCGCGATCTCGCGAATCGGCGTAGCAGGATCAGCGCAGAACTCCTCGTAAGCACAGATTCTGAAACGCTTCTCTCCGAGTTTGTCCTGTTGTCGTCGCGCACATTCAGAGTGGTAGACAACCTGCGCGCAAACCTCTTCGATTGGGTCGTTAGTTTGGTAGCTTGGCGGCGCCGGGACACCGTAGGCGGCGGCGCGTGTTCCTTGGATGTCCTCGCGCGCTTTCAGGATAGACTGCACGTTGAACGACGGCTTGCGCATCACGTAAACGAAGTGTGCCGTCGGCAGCGCAGCGCAAACAGCCTCAGCGCACGTTGCGAGTGCGTTGTTCTTGTTCAGCGTGGGCTTGCCGGTGAAGTTCTCGAGGGCCGCGAAAAACTTGCGCATCTGTACTGCCTGTTGGTCTTCGAACCAGACCGGAACTGCGTAGCGGTCGTCGGGCCACCACCGATCCCAAATGTGGAGACCATCGTTGGCCCCGGCCAGCCCGGAGGTCCGTCCGTAGTAGCTGGTGAGCTCGCGCGCCGGTGTGCGCAAATAGCTTCCCAGCCGACGGTTGGCTGTGATCGGTGAGTGTGGGAAGAGCTGCGTGAGGTTGTTCAGATGTCCTACCGACAGCGCCTGGATCAGGGACTGTGAGACCACTGTGGTACCGCTGCGGGGAGGGCCGGCGACGAGCAGGATTGGCTGTTGCGGCTCGTGGGCCCCCTCTAGGAGGTCGCGTTCGGCTCGGGCTGCGAGCAGATCCAGAGGCCGGGTCAGCGCCGAAACGGCGGTTAGCGCCATCGAGAAGTAGGCCTCCCGGCTGCCGGATCGCAAAAGCCGTGCCGCTAACCCGAACGGGTCTCGGAAATTAGGAGAGATCATATGTGTCATGAATTCAGTATGTTGCGTCGCCACGGAGATTATACAGGCTGACGCAACGCAACGAAGCCTGGCAACCACCAAAAAATCGCCCCAATCGAGGGGGTAGGTATGGACGCGCCGCCGATCTTGGTAGCAGCCGAGCGTGTCGAGGTGTGTAAATTTTATGCACAAAGACTCATGCTAAACATCTCGAAGCCTGGACAGATAGTTGAATCTATGGGAGGTTTCTACCTTGACGCTGGAGTGTTCGGATATGAACGTGGGGCCGGGTTCCCAGCATATCTAGGCAAGGGGGTAGCCAGCAGTTCGCCGTTTCCTATCGCGAGAACTTATCAAGTATGTCCACCGTCCGCATTCCTGCCGTTCTCTCCGTGTTGCTCGTCGCGCTCGCGGCGCTTCTGATCCGCTCACCGGCGTCGGTCCCTGCGCAGGCAGAGGAAGAGCTGACTCAAGTCGGAACTCCGATCGCCAAGGTGACGGCACCCACCGGAGGTGGCAGCAAGAACATCGAAACGATCCGTGACGGCGTGCGCCCTGTGGTCGGCTCGACCAGCTCATTGCTTCAATACGACACCTTTGACGGTGGGAGTAACGCGCTCGACGACTGGATCGGTTACAGCTTTGCGAACCAACATACATTCACGCGGATGGAGTTCCAGGAGGGGCGTCATTTTTTGGATTCCGGTGGCTGGTTCGTTTCTTTGACGGTGCAGGTTCGCAACGGTGGGGTGTGGCAAGACGTCAGCGGCTTGGTTTCGCTGCCGGCCTATCCAGGAGTCAACGATGGCGTCAATTTTGAGTCTTACTCACTGACCTTCGCTCCGATGACCGGTGACGGAATCCGCCTGTACGGTGCACCCGGCGGGCCCAGCGGCTTCATCTCGGTTGCCGAACTCGGCGTTTTCGGCATGACCGGCAGTTGCGGCGACGGCATCGTCAGTCCAGGTGAGCAGTGCGACGCAGGCGGACAGTCTTCGTCCTGCGACAGTGACTGTACATTCGCCGTCTGCGGAGACGGTACGTTGAACCCGACAGCTGGGGAGGCGTGCGACGACGGCAACGCCGTCGATGGCGACGGCTGCGATTCCGACTGTGCACCGACCGGCTGCGGCGACGGCGTTGCGGTGTTCCCCGAGGAATGCGACGACGCCAACAGCATTAACGGCGATGGCTGCTCGTTTGCATGTCTTTTGGAAGACGAGCGTGGCTTGTGCGCCGGCGTAAGCTCCGGCCCAGCAACGAGCTTGAACGCAGTGCTGGTCGCCAGTGGGCTCGGGCGCGCCCTCGATATTCAGGCCCCTCCGCTGGATCCCCATAGGCTTTTCGTCGCTACCCAGACCGGAGAAATCCGCCTGATTAAGAACGGAACGCTCCTTCCACAGCCGTTTTTGGATGTCTCCAGCCTCACAACCTGCTGCGGTGAGCGCGGTTTGCTTGGGCTGGCATTCCATCCCGACTACGAGAACAACCGTCGTTTCTTCGTTCACTATACCAATCCCTCCGGTAACAATGTGATCGCACGCTACGATCGCAGCGTCGGCGACCCCGATGTGGCTGATTTCGGATCGGGGGTGGTGCTCTTTACAGTCACCCAGCCGGGCGCAAATCACCAAGGTGGCCAACTCGCGTTCGGCCCCGATGGTTACCTCTATACTGCGATCGGAGACGGCGGGGGTGGAAGCGCGGGCCGCGGTGCTGCGCAGGCTGACGACAGCCTGCTCGGCAAGGTTTTGCGTATCGACGTTGACGTCGACGCGCCGCCTTACTACGCCGTGCCGCCGGACAATCCGGGTACCGCCGGAGCACCGCTCGGGCTCATTTGGGGCCGCGGGCTCCGCAATCCTTGGCGCTTCAGTTTCGACCGCGCCAACGGCGACCTCTACATCGCTGACGTCGGCGAGGTCGATTGGGAAGAGATCAACTACGAACCGGCCGCCAGCATCGGTGCAAATAACTTCGGCTGGCCGATCTGGGACGGTGACAGCAACTGTTTCCAGCCGATAGCGCCTGCTGACTGCGACTCGACCGCCGGCTACGAGATGCCTTTGTACGCCTACGACCACTCATTCGGCTGTTCGGTAACCGGCGGTTATGTGTACCGGGGCTGTGCGATGCCGAGCCAGAACGGGCGCTACTTCTTCGGAGATTACTGCTCCGCCCGCGTGTTCAGTTTCGTGGCCAACGGGCAGACCCCGTCCAGCGTTAGCGAACACACCGCCGCGCTTGCTCCGGGTGGGGGTATCTCAATTGCGCAGATCTCGGCTTTTGGCCAGGACGCGCGCGGCGAGATCTACATTGCCGATCTGGGCGGAGAGGTATTCAGGATCGTCCCGGCGGCTGGAGTATGCGGCGACGGAATTCAGCAAACAGGTGAACAATGCGACGACGCTGGACAAAGCGTCACTTGCGACGCCGATTGCACCTTCGCCGTCTGTGGGGATGGTTCGTTGAACACCGCTGCGGGGGAGAGCTGTGACGACGGCAACGGCACCAGTGGCGACGGCTGCGATGCTAACTGCACGCCGACCGGTTGCGGCAATGCTATCGTCACGTTAGGCGAGTCGTGCGACACCGGTGGCGAGTCGGCATCGTGTGATGCCGACTGTTCTGCTGCGGTTTGCGGTGACGGAACCCTAAACTTGTCGGCCGGCGAACTATGTGATGACGGTAACACCCTGAACGGTGACGGGTGTTCGTCGCAGTGTGTCCCCGAGGTCTCGCCGACCGTTTGCGGCGATGCGAACTCGGACGACCGGGTTACCGCCTCCGACGGTCTGATCATCCTCAAGAATTCGGTCGGCCAGTCGGTGGCATGTCCCGATTTTCTCTGCGACGCGGACGGTAATGGCTTGGTCAGCGCGAGCGATGCGAACATCGTTCTCCAGACATCCGTCGGGCTCGGGCCGCCGTTGAACTGTCCCGCGATGCCGGGGATTCTCTTTTCCCTAGAGTCTGGAGAGAGGCTCGGAGCGCTGCAGGTTTCGGTCGACTATGCGACGGCTCCCGGCGATTTCGACGGTACGGGTGGCGGGGTGCTGTGTCAGTCATTGATCAGTGGGGCTACCGCAAGCTTCAACAAGGCGCCTGGTCGTTTCTTGAACGCGAGCATCGCGTCGGTAACGGGATTCCAAGGACCCAAGAGCTTGTTCTACTGCGACTTCACGGCCGCCGGTTCTCTGGCACCGTCACAGTTCGTGGTCGCGGTAGTTGACGCGGTGGACATCGCAGACCGGCCGGTTGCACCGTTCATAACGGTGCGCGTGCCATAAGGCAGGGCACGGTCGATTCCTACGCTGGATTGTCCCTGGGCTTGCTAGGCTTAGCGGGTGATTTACGTCGATTCCCTCGTCAAGCACTACGGCGAAGTGACCGCGGTGCAAAAACTCAGTTTCAGCGTTGAAGCGGGGCAGATCCTCGGCTTAGTTGGTCCTAACGGCGCGGGCAAGACGACCACCCTGCGTATGATCGCGGGCGTGCACACGCCCAGCCATGGGGCGGTTACGATCTCGGGCTACGATCTGGCCGAGCGGCCCTTGGACGCTAAGAAACACCTTGCGTTGGTCCCCGACCAGCCCGAGCTGTTCGCCAGTCTTACGATTTGGGAACACCTGGAACTTTCGGCGCGGCTGTACGAAGTCTACAAGTGGCAACCTGCCGCGGCCGCGCTGCTCGAAGAACTCGAACTTACCGACAAACGCGACAACATTGTTGCGGAACTTTCGCGGGGCATGAGACAGAAAGTCATGCTCGCCTGTGCGCTCCTACACGAACCGGGGGCTCTGCTGTTAGACGAGCCTCTCGTCGGACTCGACCCGCGCGGCATGCGTACACTATTCGCCGCTGTTAAGCGCCGGGCCGACGACGGGGCGGCAGTGATCCTCAGCAGCCACCTGCTCGGCCAAGTCGAGCAACTCTGTACGTGCTTCCTGATTCTCCGAAACGGTGAGCTTTTGCTGCACGGCACCAAAGCTGAAATCGCCGAGCAACTGGCGCGGCGCGAAGATGGTGTGTCCCTGGAGCAGTTGTTCTTCGACGCGACCGAAGGCGGCGTCGAAGCGGACACCGAGCGGCGAAGCGAACAAGCGGCATCATCAGCATAGACGACGTGCATCCAGCGCTTTTTCATTTGTTCCGTGTCGAATCGATGGCGATGGCACGGCTGGCGTGGCGCAAGCTGCCGACCAGAGGTGGTTTGCTCGCTGTAGGCGCCGGTCTGCTACTGGTGGTCGGGGTTCCTTACGCTGCCTACCTTTCGGTGACCAAAGAGGGCAACTTCGCAACTACTATCACGCTGATGCGGTCGTACGCCGCCGAAGCGTTCTTTGTGTTTGTGATGCTCGGAGCGATTGCTCCACGCGGACTGTACTACCGGCCCGCCGAACTGGCGCTGCTCTTCCCTGCACCGATTCCGCGCCGGCAACTGGTTCTTTACAACATCGTGTGGCGGGCACGTATGTCGGTGCTTTCTGCTTTGTGGCTGGCGATGCTCGGTGTCATGGGCGGCACTCCGGTGTTGGTCGCGCTCGCCGGCTACACGCTGATCTTGCTCCTCTTACAGGTCTCCTCGCAATGTTTCGCGGTCGTCCGCGCTCGTCTCGCTGAGCGGCCGCGGGCCGCGTACGGCATCAAGGTTGGAGTGGCTTCGGTGCTGGCGATTGCTGCGCTGCTCGGCGGGCTTGGCGGTCTGCTGTCGCGGCTTGCATGGACGACCAGGCCTGCCCTTGAAATACTTTCAGCCGATAGCTTGATTGACGCTTTCCCGTGGATAGCGATCGCGGGGGGGACGGTTGCGGCGCTCGTTGTCGCCACGTGCTGGATGGACGGGGCTTACCACGAGACAGCGCTTGCCCGTAGTCTTGATCGCAGTCGGCGCAAAAAACGCCGTGGAGGCGGCTCCTACGGGCCAGGGGCACGCTTCGCCACTCTCAAGATTCCCAGCTTTCCGTATCTGCGCGGGGCCGGCCCGATTGCTTGGCGTCAATGTACCGAGCTGCTGCGCAATCCCCGACGAATCGTGCTGGTGTTGGCGGTTGTCGCCGCTGCCGCGTTCGGGGCGATGCTACTCGTACAGTTGGAGGCAGGTAACGACCTGACCACGATCACCGGACCGATGCGTGCTTGGGTAGTGATCTTTGTTCTTTGCATTGCTCCGCTGCTGAGCGGTGACAGTCTCGGTTACGATTTTCGGCGCGATCTCGACCGAATGGCGACTCTCAAGTCGCTACCTGTCGCTCCTGCGGTGTTATCCGCCGGTCAGATTGCGCCCGCGACTATGTTTGTAACCACGGTACAGGCGCTGGGGATTTGTGGTGTTGCCGTGTTCACCGACTCGATCGACTACGCCACTGTGCTTGCGACGCTGGCAGTCCTTATTCCGATGAACTGGTGTGTGATCGCTGCGGAGAACACGCTCTTTCTCGTCGCGCCATATCGCACTGTAGTTGACGACCCGGGAGATATGACTTTTGCCGGCAGACTCGCGCTGGCGACGACGCTGAAGATGGTCTCTCTGTTCACCTTGGCACTGCTCGCGATCGCGGTCGGTCTCGGGGCTTTGCATCTGACCCACGGGTCTCCAGGTGCGAGTGTCGCGGCTCTCTCGATGGTGCTCTTCGTCGCGTGTGTTCCCGCTACCAGAACTGCGGGCTGGGCGTTTCGCCGCTTCGATACCGGACGCGACGTTCCAGTCTAACCGCGCCGGGCCGGCGCTGGGGTCTAACCGTGCCGGGCATGACCGACACCTCCCGATCAGCTAGACTGCTGGGGGTGGAGGAGGTTGATGTGGAAGAGGTTAGAAGCGCTTTCCTCGTGCGGGCCCTGCTTTGCACGATCGCAATTCCAGTGTCGCTTGCTTGGTTGGTGCTCATCGGTTGGACGCTCGAAGCTGCGCGGCATGTCGACGTCGGCGTGCTGGCGCGTGGGGTCGGCGGGGCTACCGGCCACGAAGTTGACGCTATCGCGGCAGCGATCATGATTTTGGGGCCGCTGGCTGCAACGTGGGCGACGCTACTGCGACTCGACGGCTACGTCGCCACAAAAAAGGGAGAGGCCTGAAGCCACTCCCCTTCTTATGTTCCGCTGTCGGTGCCGGTCAGCACGGCGCCGCGACTCGCGCATGCACTCCTATGGCAGGTTGTTGAATTCATGCCGGCTGAGGAACCAGCCGTGGCGCACTTTCCGCCAAGGCGCCGTGATCGATGCCCCGTCGTTGCCGATAACCACGTGTGTTGTCATCTCGGCAACGGTCGCCGCGGAGAAGTCTCCAAATGCACGTAGGCGGAACGCATACTTGTTGGCGTTCGGCTTGTATTTGATCACCAGGTAGTAGATTCCGTCGCGGAATCCGCGGCCCCGACGTGCGCCGCGGTCGCGGAACTTAAACTTTTTGCCTTTCGGGTGTGCCTGGATGTCAGACCCGCGCACAAAGCCCGTGTACACGATGCCTGATGCATTGGTGATCTGCACCTGGAATCCGTCGATGCCGGGCTCTACAGTTGTCTGTGGGATGAACTGTGCGTGCATCTGGAAGGCGTCGAGCGAGACGTCGTCATCGTAGAAGCGGATTCTTGCCGGATCCGACTGCGGTTTCTCGCAAGCTGTGACCGGTAAGCAATCAGCACCGCAGGTCGTGGCTCCAACCGGGCAGTCGATGAGGTCAGCACAATCGACTAACCCGTCGTTGTCATCGTCGGTCATGTTGTTGCAGATCTCAACGTCACCGGGATCGCAGGTTTCTTCCGGGCGGTTTACGAGGCCGTCACCGCAGAACGCGCAGCGGCAGCCGTGTGCGCCCGACGATTCGAGACAGTTGGCGGGGCACGCGGTGTCGTCGACCCCGTCGCACTCCTCGTTGCTTTCTCTTACGTCGTTACCGCAGACCGCGCACTGACATTCGGTTGCAGTGCCGACCGGTTGGCAAGCACCGGGGCAGGCCGTAGCATCGACGCCGTCGCATTGCTCTGAAGCCTGATTGACCACGCCGTCGCCGCAAGCCGCACACCTACACTCGTTGGCACCTCCGGCGGTTTGGCAGGCTCCGGGGCAGGCGGCGTCATCGGCACCGTCGCACTGCTCGTCGCCCGCGGTTACGCCGTCGCCGCAAACCGGGCAGCCGCACATGTTGTCGCACTGGCCGGGGCAAGCCGCATCGGCTGTCCCATCGCAGACCTCTCCCTGCTCGATCGTGTCGTTGCCGCATACGGAGCACGAGCAATCGGTCTGGCATGCGCCCGCCGTGCACTGGCCGTCATCGGTACCGTCGCACTGCTCGTTGCCTTCGCGGACGTTGTCGCCGCAGAGCGGGCAGCTGCAATCGGATTGGCACTCGCCGGGGCACGAGCTATCGGCGCTACCGTCACAGCTCTCGGTGCCGTTGACGACGCCGTCGCCGCAAACCGGGCTACATGTGCAATCGATTTCACATCCGCCGAGACACGTTCCAGTCTGTGCTCCGTCGCAGATCTCGCTGCCGTTGATCACATCGTCGCCGCAGACCGGGCTACATGTGCAATCGGGTTCACAGCTGCCTAGGCAGGATCCGGCGTCGGTCCCGTCGCACTGCTCGTTGCCTTCGATCTGGTCGTTGCCGCATACACCACCGGCCGGGCCGAAGGCGAAGTCGTTGGGGACGGCGCAGTTTTCGGAACGTAGGAGAGGTAAGTACTTGCCGGTTTCGAGGGCGTTGTCGGGGCGCTCCTCGCAGGTGAAGGTACCGTCCAGGTTGCCGAGTACTTGGCCCTCAGGGAAGGGGCCGTCCGCGGCATCGCAAAAGTCAGCGTCGAGGTTTCCGTCAAGCGGGCGAACCCCTTCGATCGGTGTTATCAACTCGTCGCAGTCAGGCGGAAGAGTTGTCTGGTCGACTGTGATCTCGCAAGCCCAGGGGGCCGGGCTCTGCGCACAGCCGTCTCCCGCACCATTGATCAGCCAAGGGTTAAAAAGATAGCGGCCTTTGACGTCGTTCGGATCAAGCGGGTCGTATGCGAGCAGTGGCCCGCAAAGGTTGTAGAAATTGCCGAGACCGCCGACCTCTGCAGTAGTGGTCTGGCCGGTGATTGTCGTCCGGTCTAGGCACTGAACGCCGTTACGGTCGCGGCAGACCATGCGAACCGTGACCCCGTCGATGCCCGTCTCGCCGAGTGTGGGCTCGTAGATTCCGTTGCGGTTGGTGTCGCAGAACACTAGGTCGCCGGTAAATGTGGCCCACCCGATCGAGGGGGTGCCGAAGATTAGAGCTGTGCACGCGCCAGCAGCGACAAAAATGCCACGCAGCATCGTCGGGTTGCGGGCACAAGAACGAATCGTGGTTGCACTCTTTTGGAGTTCTCTGGTTCTCATTCGCATACTCACGTTAGCCCTTGTAAAACTGGCGTTTGTGCTCCACCTTTCATCCCAGGCGTAGGCCAAGGAGCGGCAGCCGAGGGCTGGCGCCCCGCCGGCGTCATGCCGCCACCTTCGGCCGCGCGCGACTCTCGAGCCCTCTGCTGATTCGAGCCTAGCTAGCCTAACTCGGCGGGTCCACACAATACAAGGCATGCCGGCGTTTTCCATTCGTGATTTCCGGGGCTTCCCCCATTCGGGTCAGGACTGCGCGCGCGCGTCTACGGTGTCAGTTAAGGTGGTGCACGTAACGACACCTGCGTGCAGGTGGAGCCGCGGGAGGAGTATGTGGGCGAGGCGCTGAAAACCGGGCTAACCATTGGAGTCCTTGCGATAGCCGCCGCCGCGCTTTTGTCGATGAGCCGGTACGGCATCGGGTTCGCGCCACGGGTACGCGCAGGCCTGCGCATCTTGCTTCTTGCCGGTGCGACGGGTCTCGGGTTGCTGATGGTTGCCGGACACGTTGGTAACGTTCGCCATCCACGGCCCTGGGATTTCCCCCCTCTTTACATCGCGGCCAAAGCCGCGGCACGGGGCGATTCTATGTATGCGCCGGAGTCGCTGCGTGCGAGCTACGACGAACTCGAAGGCGAAGTCGATCTTCCGCGTGTGTACATCGAGACGGTCAAGACGCCGTTCAATCCCTACCTCCCGGTTACCGCGCTGACAACCGCCCCGCTGGGTGCGCTGGACTATCGTCTCGCGCTTTCGCTGCACTGCGCGATGATGACGACGTGCTTTGCGCTGGCAGTGTTCGTCCTGCAGAGATTTGGCGCGCAGATCGGCGAACCGATCCCCATGCTCGCCTCAGCGGCGTTAATGCTGGCGTATCCGCCGGTGCTTTCGGCATTCGCTCTGGCGCAGAATGTGTTCGGCGCTTTACTCTTCGTTGCACTGTGGATGGCCTTCGCCGATCGTAAACCCATCGCAGCCGGTCTAGCTGTTGCCGCTGCGTTTCCGTTTAAGCACCTGGCATTGATTCCCGCGGGACTCTCGCTCGCGGTCTGCGGATACCGGGTTTTTACCGGCGCTGTAATTTCACTCGCAGCGCTGGCCGGGCTGTCCGTTCTCGTCTTCGGCACCGAAAGCTATGCTGATTATGCACGTTGGGGAACCAAGGTTCCTTTCCATCACTACGTGGAGCCCGTGACGCAGAACTTCTTGGCGGTTGTCTACCGCGTATCGGGGTTTGGACACGGCACCGGGCTAGCGCCGGGACCTGACCTGAACTTGGGGCTTCTTAACATCGCGCTGTTCCTGGCGATCGCGGCGCTGGTAGCCGTCGCGACCCTTTGGGTAGTCATTCGTGCTCGAGGAGACGAGCCGACCAGCGCGCTCAAGCGTGCGCTGGTCATGGTCTGCGCCTTGATCGTATATCCAGGGACGCTCTTCAATACGCTGGTCTTGATGCTTCCGGTCTTTGCCGTCGTGCTGTCGCTGCGCCGCGCACTAGGCTACCCGGAATGGGCGCCGTTGGCTTTCGTGTTGGTAGAGTACGTCCTGTTAGCGCCTCGTACCGGGGGCACATGGTGGTTCCATGGCACGGTCCCCGCTATGACTCTCGCATGGTGTTTTCTCTTCGTGATTCTTGTCCGCCGACCGGCGTCCGCTGCCGACAGTTGAGTGAGTGGTCGTGGTGTTGAGGCGCGTAGTTGCGTTTGCCGAATCGGCTGCTGAGCGGCGTAGTGCGATGGCCGTCAACCATATCCGCCCGGTCTCACCGGCCGCCGCCTCGGGCAAGGTGGCCGAGGTGTATCGCCGATTACGAAAAGACTTTCTCGTCGTGCCGCCGTTCTCTTTGCACTCGCCGATGCCCGACATCCTGGCGGGGGTTGCCTGCGTTTGTTGCGAAACGTTGTGCAGCGGTCGTGTGCCGCGCTCTCTAAAGGAAGTCGTTGCTACCGGTGTTTCCGAAGTAAATCTGTGTCCGTTTTGTATTGAAGCGCACGCGCTGTCGATCGATGCGTTGGTCCCCGCTGCCGGGCTCATCGAAGAAGTCGTGCGTGGAGGTCGTATCGCGCTTGTCGACGCTAGCGCCCAATCCTATCTCGAGTGGGCACGAGCGACACGAACGCAGGGGCATGCATTGTTGTCGGCGCCACCGTTTTCGAGCGAGGAGGCACCCGAGGTGATCGGCACCGCGCTCGCGTTTCACTACATCAACAGGATGGTCAGTGTCTTTGCCGACGATTCGCCGCTGCCCTTGCCGAAAGCTTTAGGGCCGCTGGCAGGTTTGGTGCGCAAGCTAGGTGCGCCTTTTATAGAGAGGGTTGTAGCGCGGAAATCGTCCCCCGGGAGTTGGCTCGACGTGCTGTCGCACAAAGGCGATCCGGAGTCGGTAGGCTGGGCCCGTGGAAATCCGACACTGGCGTGCGCTTTTGCCGGGTTCGAAGCTACCGTTGAGGCGGCTGCGGCAAGATTCGTCCCAGCCGAAGTCCGCGCAGCGGTTTCCGCCGCTGTCAGCAAGTGGAACGGCGAGGAAGCACCAATGGGGAGGGCTTGGGTCGAGCAGAGTGTTTCGGCGGTCGAGCCCGCGCTGAGGCCGGCTGCAACGCTGGGTGTGTTGACGGCTCTGGCGGCCTATCGTGTTGATGGCAGCGACATCGACTGCTATCGAAAAACAGGCGCCGGTGATGAGGCGGTCATTGTCGTGACCTCCTGGTCAAGCCTGCGAGCGACAAAACGGATCGCGGAGTGGATTCAATGAAATACCTGCACACGATGGTACGCGTCGCCGATCTCGACGCTGCGTTGGATTTTTACTGTAACAAGCTCGGACTCGAAGAGGTGCGCAGGCACGACGTCGAAGCGGGCCGGTTCACGCTGGTGTTTCTCGCCGCACCGGGTGACCACGAAGCGCAGGTGGAACTGACCTACAATTGGGATCCCGAGGAGTATTCCGGCGGCCGCAACTTCGGACATCTTGCTTACGCAGTGGACGACATCTACGCGGCGTGCCGCCGCTTGGTGGATGCGGGCGTTACAATCAACAGGCCGCCGCGTGACGGGCGTATGGCGTTTGTCCGTTCGCCCGACGGGATCTCTATTGAACTTTTGCAGTCCGGTGACGCCCTGGCTCCCGCAGAGCCCTGGTCATCAATGAAGAACACCGGTCAATGGTAGCCGGGTGGCGGATCAGCGGTCCGGAGAGACGCTGAGAGAGGTTCGGGGGCCGGTCAGAAACAGCCCCATTCCGATCATCGCCACCGCGATTTGGACGACGCGGTACAACATCATCATCAGCAAGCCGCGAGCGGCGACGGTTCCGGCGAGTTGGAAAAGTTCGACCATGGCGGCATCGACCAAGCCGAGACCCGCCGGCGTAAGTGGCACAGCCGCGAACATCAGGCCTGCGGGAGCAAGCGCGAAATGCTCGGCTAGAGAAGGCGATGGCGGTCCCAACGCGAGCGCGGCACACCGCAACGCGATCACGAAGCCGATGTGCGAGACGAGGCCGAAGAGCAGAGCGAATAGGAGTTTACCGGGGGCGCGGCGGAACCCGGAGGCGGCATCGAGAAGCGAGCTGAGTTTGGCACCGGCAAACGGGACCCTTTTGAGAATCCGGTGCGCAGCGGCCCGCAGAGACGGCAACAGCACTGCTGTGAGGCCCAACGCCGCGGTCGCAACGAAAACCGTGGCTGAAGCTACCGGAACACCGCGGCCGATCGCGGCGGTCTGCGGCCAGAATGCGGCTGCACAAGTTGCGGTGAGAATAGCCAGCGACGTCAGCCCGAGTACGCGGTCGATGAGCACCGAAGCTGCGGCGCGACCCAGGCCTCGCTCTTGCCGTCCGAGCAGGGCGGCGCGCACGACGTCACCGCCAACCGACCCGGGAACCACAAAGTTGAAAAACACGCCGACGAAGCCGATGCGCAGCGACGTAGTCAGGGGGTGGTCGAACCCCTGCACTTTCACGAGCATGTGCCAGCGCATGATTGAGACGGTGGTTGCCAGCAAGCACGCCGCGAACGCCGCGTAGACGAAGCCCCAACGAAATCCGCCCGACGCAACCTCGATCAACTCGCGACGATGGAGCCAGACGAGGAGCCCAATTAGGCTGAGTCCGAATAGCCAACGCGCGACGGCTTTCAAGTCGTTCTTCTCACGCTCGGCTCGGCACGCTGGTCCAGAATGTAGTGGTGCGAGGAGGGGGACTTGAACCCCCACGGGATTTAACTCCCACTAGGCCCTCAACCTAGCGCGTCTGCCAATTTCGCCATCCTCGCGATTCGGGTACTCGAAACGATTGCCGACTTATTCCCCAGGAGGGCTGGGGGGAGGCACAGCATCGGTGCCGGCGGCGACACCGGCCGCATCCGCAGCCTTGCCTGCTGAGTCGAGCAAGCCGTCAACAGAGGCTGCCGAGGCCTGCTCTGCTTCATCCAGTTTTTGCTTGAGCGCCGCTGTATCTTCTTCGACGTCGGCACCGACGGGTGCTATCGGGTCCACTGCCCCGAGCGGTGCGGTCTCTGCGGTTGGGTCCGGGACGCCGTCGAATACCGACTCTTGTCGGGATGAGATCACCGCCAGCAACAGCGATGTGATCATGAACGTCGCTGCAGTAGCTGCCGTGACCTTGGTTAGCACGTTTCCCGCGCCGCTCGGACCGAATACCGTCGAGCTCGCGCCGCCGAACGCCGCGCCCATATCCGCGCCCTTGCCGGATTGTAAAAGGACGACGCCGATCAAAAATAGTCCGGCAAGAATGTTTAGGGTCATCAATAGCGGGGTCACTTGTTTACTCCTGGTAATGGACTATGCGCAGGAAGTCCTCTGCCTTCAAGCTCGCGCCTCCGACCAGCGCTCCATCGACGTTGGGGCAGGCCATCAAAGAATCTATGTTGTCAGGCTTTACGCTTCCCCCGTAGAGTATCCTAATATTCTCCTCGACGCCGTGGTCAGCCAGCGTGGCCAGTACCGTGCGGATATGCCCGTGTACATGTTCGGCTTGTTCCGGAGTCGCGGTGAGGCCGGTTCCGATCGCCCAGACCGGCTCGTAAGCTACGATGAGCGTATCGAAGCATTCGGCCGCAGCTTCGCAGAGTCCGCCGCGAAGCTGGCGTTCGACGACGTCCATGGTCTTCTCTGCTTCGCGCTGTTCGCGTGTCTCACCGACGCATAGGATGGGGGTCAGTCCGGCGGCGTACGCGGCCTGTACTTTCTTCGCAACCGTGTACTCGGTTTCTCCGAAGAGCGCACGGCGTTCGGAATGGCCGATGATGACGTGCCCGGCGCCGGTGTCTCGGATCATCGCGGCCGATATCTGACCGGTGAACGCGCCGGAGTCTTCCCAATAGAGGTCTTGGGCTGCGAGCAGCACGTTGCTGTCCGCGAGAACCTCGGAGACCGCGGCCAAGCACGTGAAGCTGGGGGCGATCAAGACCTCGCGGCCGACTACATCCGTAGATCCGTCGGCTATGGCTTGTGCGAGAGCGATAGCTTCACCACGCACGCAGTTCATCTTCCAATTACCCGCAAGCAGTGGTGTCATCATGTCTGTCTACCTCCCTTTGAACTCAAGCGCGGCGATTCCGGGCAGGATGCGCCCCTCAAGAAACTCAAGCGAAGCGCCACCGCCCGTGGAGATGTGGGTGATGTCGCCGGCGCGGCCCGATTTGGTCAGAGCGGCGACGCTATCACCACCGCCGACGAACGACTTCGCCGATGAGTCGGCCACGGCGTTGGCGACCTCGAGCGTGCCACGCGCGAAGGTATCCCATTCGAAAACACCCATCGGGCCGTTCCAGAAAACCGTGGCGGCTTCTGAGATGCTGTGTTTGAAGCGATCAATCGTTTTCGGACCGATATCGAGGCCCATGAGTCCCTCAGGGATATCGACACCACCGACCTTGATTCGTTCGGCGTCGCGGCTGAACTCTGCGGCCGCGATATGGTCTTCGGGCAGCTCGAACTTGACACCTTGCTTGGCTGCTTCGTCCAGCAGTCTACCGGCGAGCGGGAGTCTGTCTTCCTCGATTCGCGAGGCACCGACCTGGTGGCCCTGCGCTTTCAGAAAGGTGTAGGCCATCGCCCCACCGATCAGAACCGAATCGACTCGCGAGAGCAGTTTTGCCAGCAACTGGATCTTGTCGGAGACCTTGGCACCACCCACAATAGCTACAAACGGCTTCGGCGGAGAAGTCAGCAGCCCGGAGAGAATTTTGACCTCTTTCAACAACAGAAAACCGGCCGCCGCCTCTGGGACGTGCCCGACGATTCCCGTGGTTGATGCATGCGCGCGGTGCGCGGTGCCAAAGGCGTCGTTGATGTAGATGTCGCAGAGTTTTGAAAGCGCGAACGCGAACCCAGGAAAGTTGGCCTCTTCGCCCGCGTGAAATCGTAGGTTCTCGAGAAGTACCACCTCACCGGGATTCATCTTTTCGACCAGCGCTTCGACCGCGGAGCCGATACAGTCGGGTGCCATGCCGACCTTGATCTCGGGTCCGAGCATCAGGCGCAGCTTCTTCGCGACCGGAGCCATCGCGAGCTCAGGTCGGGGCTCGCCCTTGGGGCGGCCCAGGTGAGAGGCGAGAATCACCTTTGCGCCTTCGTCGAGCGCGTAGCGGATGGTCGGCAACGCGTTTGCGATGCGTGCCTCGCTCGTTACCTCACCGTTCTCGATCGGAACGTTGAAGTCGACACGGATAAGGACGCGCCTGCCGTGAAGCGCGACCTGATCGATGGTTCTCATTCGCTTGCCGGATCCGCCGTGTTCGCTGCGTTCTCAGGAACCCACCAGCGTAACTACGTCGCACAGCCGCGTGGAGAAACCCATCTCGTTGTCGTACCAGGCCAGGACTTTCGAGAAGCCCGGCTCGAGAACCTTGGTGGACAGCGAGTCGAAGATCGAGGAGTGCGTGTTGCCGTTGAAGTCGATCGACACGAGCGGCTCGTCGCAATACTGGAGCACTCCTTTGAGCGGACCATCAGCGGCCTTTTTCATTGCCGCGTTGATCTCTTCGGCGCTCGGGCCTTTCTCGGTCTCGAAACTGAGGTCGACCACGGAGACGTTCGGCGTCGGAACGCGAATCGCCATCCCGTCGAGCTTGCCATTCAACTCGGGGAGCACCAGACCGACAGCCGAGGCTGCACCAGTGCTGGTCGGGATCATTGACAGCGCGGCGGCGCGTGCGCGACGCAAGTCGGAGTGGGGCAGATCGAGAATCTTCTGATCGTTGGTGTAGCTGTGGATGGTTGTCATCAAGCCGCGCTTTATCTTGAAGTTCTCGTGCAAGACTTTCGCGACCGGGGATAGGCAGTTGGTGGTGCAGGATGCATTGGAGATGACGTGGTGTTTGGCGGCGTCGTAGTCGGTGTGGTTGACGCCATAGCAAACCGTGAAGTCCGCGCCCTTAGCCGGTGCGGAAATGATGACCTTCCTGGCGCCGGCTTTGATGTGGGCTTCGGCTTTGTCTTTCGATGTAAAGAAGCCCGTCGACTCGACTACTATATCGACGCCTAGTTCTTTCCACGGCAGTTCGGCCGGGTTGCGCTCGGAGAGAACCTTCATGCTCTTGCCTTGGATGTCGATCGTATCCGCGGAGACCGCGACCTCGCCGGGGAAGTGTCCGTGGACCGAGTCGTATTTGAGAAGGTGCGCGAGGGTCTTCGCGTCGGTCAGGTCGTTGACGGCTACGATGTCGATGTCGGGGCGGCTCAAACTGGCGCGCAACATGTTGCGCCCGATGCGGCCGAAGCCGTTGATTCCAACCTTAATGCTCATTCAGGGTCCTCCGCGGCAACGTGTCGCCCGGTAGCGAGCCCACAAGTTCCCGTAATTGTTCAGCAAATCGAGCTTCGTATTCCACGGTCGGCGCACGGTGTCAACTGCGACCCGAATTGACACCCCCCACCTGGCGTAATAGCGTCGGCGCCGGTGGTTGTGGTTGTCTCCTGAGTCCGGCCAGCTTCACTTTCTTGACCTGATTTCAGGGTCGGGGCCTGTGGTCCAGGGGGTGTTGTACATTCTCGCCGCCGTTTCCATCGCTAGCTGGGCGATCATCGTCTACAAGGCCCGCCAGATTCGTGTTGCCCGCGTCGCGTGTGCGCGCTTCATCGACCATTTCTGGGATACCCGCAACCTGACTGAAATCGCTAAGACTTGCAGCGAGAACGAGAACTCGAACCCGGTGGCCGAGGTATTCAAGGCCGGCTACCAGGAACTCGTCCGGCTGCGCAATAAGAAGAAGAGTTCGGGCGAAGCGGGACTGACGACTGAGTTGGGAGGGATAGCGAACGTCGAGCGCGCTATGCGGCGAGCGATGAGCACCGAGCGTACCCGCCTCGAGAAGTCCTTGACCTTCCTTGCCACCGTTGCGAGTACGACACCGTTCATCGGCCTGTTCGGTACAGTGTGGGGAATTATGAATTCCTTTCTCGGCCTATCGGCAGCCAAGACCACCAGCATCCAGGCCGTTGCACCGGGTATTTCCGAGGCCTTGATCGCTACTGCGATGGGGCTTGCTGCGGCGATTCCCGCGTTGGTTGCCTACAACCACTTCGCCGGCAGGGTACGCTTGATTTCGATAGATATGGACAACTTTGCATCTGAGTTTCTCAACATAGCAGAGCGCCACTTCCTGAGCTGACCGATGGCTGCAGACATGCAGGACGGCGTCGGAGGGGCAATCTCCGGGATCAACGTTACGCCCCTCGTGGACGTGATGCTGGTATTGCTGGTGATCTTTATGGTCGCTGCACCGATCATTCAGCAGGGTGTCAACGTCGACCTTCCGCAAGCCGGCGGTGCTGCGATTCCCGGCGACGAGGTGGCCCTGGTCGTCAGCGTCACAAAAGATGGGGCGGTTTATCTCAACGACACCCCAATCGACGCGTCTGCACTTACGGCCAAACTCTTGGCGATCCTAGAAGAGAAACCGGGCAGTACAGTATACCTACGGGCCGATCATCGCGTTGCCTACGGTTCGGTGGTGAAGCTCATTGCCACGATCAAGAACGCGGGCATCGAGAAGCTCGGAATGATTACCGAACCCGAGACCAACTGATGGAAAGCAGCGACGAGCGCCGGTTTCCTCACCGGCCCTCCTCCGCCAAGCCCGAGACGGGGTTGCTCCGCGCGGTCGCGATTTCGATTCTCGGTCACGCTACGCTCATTGCTTTCGTCTTGATCAGCAATGAGGTTTCCTTGCGACGTACGCCGTTGCTTCCGCCCGCCTACGTTGTCGGGCTGGCTTCTCCGGGGGTCGCATCTCCGCTCATGTCGGTTGGTCCGTTGGCGGGTCGGGTTTCACAGCCTGCAGCAAACCCGCGGCCCGTCGATCTGCCGCCGGTAAGCCCGGAGGCGTTACCGCCACCTCCTGTGCGCGACATCCAAGCCGAAGCCGCCGCGGAGAAAGCGGCGCAGGAAAAACTCAAAGCCGAGGCTGCGAGGAAGGCGGCGGAAGAAAGCGCCAAGGCGGCAACGGCTAAGAAGCTAGCCGAAGAAAAAGCTGAGACCGAGATTGCCGCCAAAAAGGCGGCGGAAGCGAAGGCTAACGCGGCGGCGGCTGCGAAGAAAGCGGCTGCGGACAAGGCCAAGGCTGAGGCAGTAGCGAAGAAAGCAGCGGAGGAAAAGGCCGAGGCCGCCAGGAAGGTGGCGGAAGAAAAAGCTAAGGTCGCGGCAGCGAAGAAGGCTGCGGCAGACGAGGCCGAAGCTGCGGCCGCGAAGAAGGTGGCTGATGAGGCGCGCAAAATAGCAGAGGCCAAGGCGAGAAAAGAGGCTGAGGCGCTGGCGTTGGCGGATGCGGACAGACGCGCCGAGGAGTGGCGTAGGAAAAACGCGGGGGGTGGTGGGGGAGGCCTTGCCGGCGACCGGAATAAGAGTTCGTTGGGGCTCGCCGGCTCGCCCGACTCGTCCTCAGGCGAAGTTCGGGGGGTTGCCTACACTCGGTACTTCAACGGCATGATCAACCACATCAAGTCGAATTGGGTATGGACCGGCGAGTCCGACCATTCACTAACGACCATCGTTGGGTTCGGCGTGTTGCCGGATGGAACGATTTCCAGGCCCACGATTGTGGAACGTTCAGGCAATCCCTACTACGATCAATCGGTCTTGAACGCGTTGCGTACCACGGGGAGGCTTGAGCCGCCCCCGGTTGAGCACCGGCAGGATTTTGCGCAGGTGGAGATCGTGTTCCGGCCCCTATGAAAAGAATACTCACCTCAATCCCGATAATGGCAGCGCTCGTCGTAATGATGCTGCCGGGTGTCGCCGATGCGCAGGTTCGCGGGGAAATCCTCGGTCCTGGCGCGACGAAGATCCCTATCGCGGTCCCGCGCTTGAAATGGCTGGGCGGCGCCCGGATTGATCGGGCGGCAGACGTATTTGTGCGGGTGCTTGCCGCTGACCTCGAGATGTCGGGTATCTTTCACGTGATCAACCCCGCCGCGTATATCGAGGATCCACAGCGCTCCGGGATAACCCGCGACGAAATTAACTTCGAGAGCTGGCAAGCTATCGGCGCACTCGGGCTCGCGCGCGGCGCCTACCAGGGAACTCCTGCAGGCATCACAATCGAGTCACGCTTTTTTGATGTTGCCGACCGCTCGAGCACGGGCGGCAGTAGGTTCCGCGGACGTTTGGACGAAGTACCTTCTATGGCCCATCGCATGGCCGACACGGTCATGGAGTTCGTTACCGGGCGCAAAGGGCCGTTCAGTTCAAAGATCGCTTTTATCTCTGACCGTGCCGAGCGCTTTCGCGACGTGTACACGTTCGGCTTCGACGGCGAGATCAATCGCATTACCAACCACCGCTCCATCACGATGGCGCCGGGCTGGCATCCCGACGGAAAATCACTGGTGTTCACCTCATTCAAGGGTGGGCGTCCCGGCCTGTACACGTTCGATCTCCGTACCGGCGCCGACATTCGCGTGGCAACACGGTTTGGCGTGAACGTCGGCGGTACGTTCTCTCCGGACGGGGGCACGTTGCTTCTGTCGCGTGAAGTGGCGGGCAACACCGACGTCTACTCGATCAATGTGGAGAAGCAGCAGATTACGCCGGTGACATCACATTGGGGGATTGACGTCGACCCGTCCTGGTCGCCCGACGGTCGGCGCGTAGCTTTTTGTTCTTCGAGATCCGGTTCGCCGCAGATTTATACGATGACGCCGGCTGGTAAAGACATCTCGCGGCTCACGTTCGAGGGCAACTACAACTGTTCTCCGGTCTGGTCGCCGGATGGGCGCACCATCGCGTATGCGGGGCGGGCGAACTCGGGGGGCCACCAGATCTTTACGATCCCAGCCGCGGGAGGTGACCCTCGTCAACTCACAGACACGGCTTCGAACGAGGATCCTACTTGGTCGCCGGACTCGCGCTATATCGCGTTCGCACGCCGCAGCGGGAGCGCGACCAAGCTATTTATGGTAGATGCGTTGTCAGGCAGGTGGGTACAACAACTTACCCACGGGTCGAGTGACGACAAGGCTCCCAGTTGGTCGCCGCGGCATGAATGAGCGCGGAACTCCGATTTTGCAGGCGAGGCGAGTAAGATGACAGAAGCAATGAAAGAACCCTTTTTACAACGAAAGAGCGGGAAATTGACATCCTTTGCGGCTGTGGCTGCGATCGTGCTTTCAACCGCCGGGTGTCCGACCCAAGGCGGGGTCGGCGATGGTCCCGGGCCCGGCCGCGGCGGAGCCGATGGTTTTGGGTCCGAGCAGTTAGGGACCGAATCGAGTCTCCTGCAATTCGAAGAAGGCGGCTCTGTCGTCGCAGGCGGACCTCTTGAGGACATCCCCTTCGAGTTCGATTCCGAGCGGATGTCGCCTGCAGCGATGGCGGCTATGGAGAGGAACGCCGGTTGGTTCAGTGAAAACCCAGGCGTTCGAGTCGAGATCGAAGGCCACTGTGACGAACGCGGGACGTCCGAATACAACCTTGCGCTCGGAGCTCGGCGCGCGCGGGTCGTACGAGACGCGTTGGTTGAATATGGCGTGAGTTCCGACCAGCTCTCAACGGTGAGCTATGGTGAGGAGCTTCCTCTATGCAAAGAACCGGTGGAACCCTGTTGGGTCAGGAACCGCCGCGCACACCTGGTACCGCTCGGCCGATGATGGTCGGCTACGCGAAGCCGTTTGTGTTTCTTGTCTCGGCCGTGTTGGTGCTCGGAGTTCTGGGTGGGTGTGCTTCGCAACGGGGCAACAGCGGGGGCAACCAGGCGCTGGCGCGTGAGAATCGCGATCTCCGATCGATGATGAAGCAAGCGATGCGTGAGCTGCGCCAAGTTGAAGCCGAACAGGAACGACTGCGCGCAACCGTCGAGACGCTGGAGTACCGCCAGCGGGTTCTTGCGGAACGTGCGGGCGTTGATGCCGGCGCGCTCGCGGCCGGCCCCAGCGCGCCGGCGGACTACAGCGTGGCTCGTGCCCAGGTCCAAGTCCCGCAGTATGGTTCAGCGGCGCCCGACGGGGGCTTGGACGCCCTGAGCGCGGGCATCTCCGTGGGGCCTCCGCGTCTGTTCGGTCAGGCCCCACAGGATGCCCCGGTGGTTTCCTCGCCCGGTACGCGGCTCGCCCAGCCTCAACAATTCGAGGACCAACGCGTGCGTGGGCGCGTGGTGGGGCCGGTCCCAATTGAAGCGCCGGTGGCGGCGGGCAACGGGGGTGCCGATGCCGGTGAGCCCGAAGTGCCGCTTCGCACAGTACGCTCGCGTTCGAGTCGCAGCTCGAACGAGCCCCGGCCGTCGGCACCAATGCAGATTCGCGCCGAAGACGAACCGCGTGTGCCTGTCGTTCCGCCCGCACTTACTGCGGGTCCATACGGTGAGGCCGCCAAGCACATACGCAACGGCGAGTACGATGCTGCGGTGCAGAGTTTTCGCGACTTCATCTACGCGAACCCGCAATCGCCGTACGCCGACGATGCCCAGTACTGGATTGGCGAGTCCTATCTACGAAAAGGCGCGTATTCGAAAGCGATCATCGAGTTCAACCAGGTGGTCGTGAAATACCGGTCGGGCGACCGCAGCGCGAAGTCGTTGTTGAAGCAGGCCGAAATATTCTCCTTGCTTGGGGACGAGGTCGATGCACGGCTCAGCCTCCAGAAGGTCGTGAGCCACTATCCGGGTACCGCCGAGGCGGCGCGCGCGGCAGGCCTGCTCGCGGGAGTGGGTGGGGAGGCTGCGGCGGGCCGATGAAGGTCTTTCGCAGCCTCGCGCGAGCGCGGGGCTGCTTTCGGAGGCCGGTCGTCACGATCGGCAACTTCGACGGGGTCCACCGAGGACACCAAGTCATTCTCGACCATGTCCGCAAAGACGCCGACCAGCGCGGCGTCCTTGCAGTGGCGCTTACCTTCGATCCACACCCTGTCGCGGTGCTGCGGCCCGACCAGGCGCCGTTGCGGCTGATGACGCTTCGCGACCGTCTAGACGTCCTCTCGCGCACCGGATTGGATGCGACCGTGGTGCAGCGTTTCTCGCGGAGTTTCGCAAACATCGAAGCCGAGGACTTCGTACGCGGGTTCCTCGTCGAGAGTCTCGATGTCCAAAAGGTGGTGGTTGGCCACGACATCAATTTCGGGCGTGATCGCGGAGGATCGACGCAAACCTTGATCGAGGACGGGGCCCGTTATGGGTTCTCGGTAGAAGTTATCCGCCCGGTTAGCGTTGGCGAGGTTGTGGTTCACTCGAGCAACGTGCGCAAAGCGATTGCGGCAGGCGATGTATCGTTGGCGACGGCACTTCTTGGCCGCCCTCATTTTATCCGTGGGCGCTGCGTCCACGGGGCGGGCGTAGGCAGGGGGCTTGGCTTTGCGACGGCTAATCTTGCGCCTGCAACAGAATCGGTCCCGCCTGACGGAGTTTTTGCGACCGTTGCCTCGGTCGGAGGTCGACGTGTGGAGAGTGTCACTTCGATAGGGATCCGGCCGACCTTTGAAGGCACGGCCCGGGTCATCGAAGCGCACCTGTTCGATTTCTACGAACTCTTGTACGGGAGGGTCGTGGTACTTGAGTTCATCGGGTGCATCAGGGGCCAGAAAAAATTCGACTCGAAGGAAGAACTGGCGGCGCAGATAGGCCGCGACATCGAGCAAGCCAAACGTATTCACGCCGCGCGGCGCCGAACGTGAACGAGCCGGACCGGCGAACACTCCGGCTAAGCGTACCATCCGACGCCGCCGGAGAAAGGCTCGATGCGTGGCTCGGGGAACGCCCAGATGCGCCGAGTCGGTCGCAAATCCGTATTGCAGCCAGAGCCGGCAACGTTTCGGTTGACGGCAAGACGGCGCGGCCGTCGTACAGACTTGCGGGCGGTGAGTCAGTCGAGATCATTGTGAGCGAGCGCAACGAAGGCGAGGGGCCTGCGCCCGAGTCGATCGAACTGCACGTCTTGTACTTCGACGATCATTTGATCGCGATCGACAAGCCGGCAGGCATGGTCGTACACCCAGCGGTTGGGAACCGTACAGGAACGCTCGTCAATGCGGTTTTGCACCGGTTTCCCGGTACACCGTGGCCGGGCGAACCGATGCGCGCAGGTATTGTGCACCGCCTCGACAAGGAGACTTCCGGGGTGATCCTTGTTGCGCGTAACGCAGCGGCGCACGAAGCTCTAGCCAGGCAATTCCATGATCGAAAGGTACGCAAACAGTACACCGCGCTGGTTCGCGGTGATGTCACTACCGCCGGTACGATTGACGCCGCTATCGGACGCCACCGCGCCGATCGAAAAAAGATGTCAACATCGGCGCGCAGAGCGCGCGCTGCGGTTACGCGCTATGAACCGGTTGAGCGCTTCCTGGGAGCGACGCTGCTTCATGTGTTTCCCGAGACCGGTCGTACTCATCAGATCCGTGTGCACCTGGCTGCCGCAGGCTGGCCGATTGCCGGTGACTCGGTCTACGGTGCGGGCCGGCAAGTATCGGTCGGGGCCCGCCGCGCACCGGCGGGCGGTGCGGGTAGGCGGGGAACGGCGCGCGCACCGATGGTAAACAATATCGACCGCAGGCGGGCTGTTTCGGGGGTACTGGACGGTCTGGAAAGGCAGGCCTTGCACGCCGCCGCGATCGAGTTCCGTCATCCGGTGGGCGGTGGTGAAATGCGCATCGAGGCGCCCCTGGCCGCCGATATCGAGGCGACGCTGGAAACACTGCGTGCGTTTTCGGGTTGACTACGGGTCGTCTAGGGACTATTGGTGGTGGGGTCCGAACCGGCCCGCGCGTTGCAGAGCGCGAACCTGATCCAGCGCTGACCCGGCGTCATTTCCAGGCTTTATCAGAACCTTAGCAACCTTCAGGTTTCACGCGTTCACTCTCTAGGTCAGCAGGATTATCGGGCATTGATGAAGCCGAAGAACCCGCATCTCTCGCGGGACCGCGACAGGCGGTTAAGAGAGGCGGAAGCATTCTAAAACCTTAAGGTGGTATTTCATGGCACGTTCGCGTGGTCAGGCTAACCAGTCATCCGAATCAAAACCTTCGCCCCGACCGAAGTCGCAGAAGGCTCCGTCCGCACATAACCAAGGGCCGCGCGATCCTAACAAGGTGCCTGCGCGGCAGAGCGGCCAGGGGAACGGCGGTAACCCGGGCGGCAACGGCGGCGGCAACGCTCGCAACCCCGGCAACGGCGGCGGTGAGGGGGGCGCAACAACCGGTAGCGAGATCGGTGCCGACAACAGCCCGCAGAGTAACCAAAACCCTCTCAACCTGGCGGCTCTGAAGGCCAAGACCGCGCGCGAGCTCGCCGCGGTCGGTCGCGATCTAGGTATCGACGGCGTCGCCAATATGCGCAAGCAGGAGTTGATCTTCGCGATCCTCGGCGCGCAGGCCAAGCAAAGCGGCAACGTATACGGCGAAGGCGTTCTGGAGATTCTTCCGGATGGGTTTGGGTTTCTGCGCGCTCCCGATGCTAACTATCTCCCCGGGCCCGATGACATCTATATCTCTCCGAGCCAGGTCCGTCGTTTCGGGCTGCGCACCGGCGACGTCGTTTCCGGACAGATTCGTTCTCCGAAAGAGGGGGAGCGCTACTTCGCGCTTCTCAAAGTCGAAGCGATCAATTACGAAGAGCCGGAGAAAAGCCGACAGAAGGTTCTCTTTGACAACCTCACGCCGCTTTACCCAGAAGAGCGTCTTACGCTCAGCCACGATCCTAAAGAGTTCACTAGCCGCGTAATTGATCTGATGGCCCCGATCGGTAAGGGCCAGCGAGCACTCATCGTCGCTGCGCCGCGTACCGGTAAAACCGTGATGTTGCAGAACATCGCGCATGGGATCGCCGCCAACCACGAGAAGGTTATCCTGCTCGTTCTGCTCATCGATGAACGTCCCGAAGAAGTCACCGATATGCAGCGGTCGGTTAAGGGCGAGGTTGTCAGTTCGACATTTGACGAGCCGCCGACACGCCACGTGCAGGTCGCCGAACTGGTGATCGAAAAAGCCAAACGGCTGGTCGAACACGGCAATGACGTTGTCATCCTCCTCGATTCGATCACGCGCCTCGCGCGTGCGTACAACGCAACCATCCCCCCGAGCGGAAAAATCCTCTCGGGTGGTGTCGACTCTAACGCGCTGCGCGGACCGAAGAAGTTCTTCGGCGCCGCACGCAACATCGAAGATGGCGGCAGCCTGACGATCATCGCCACCGCTCTCGTGGATACCGGCAGCCGGATGGACGAGGTGATCTTCGAGGAGTTCAAAGGGACCGGTAACTGTGAGTTGGTGCTTGACCGTAAGCTGATGGACCGGCGTATCTACCCGACCATGGATATCCTGAAGTCGGGCACGCGCAAAGAAGATCTGCTCATTCCGAAGGAAGACCTGAGCAAGATCTATGTCCTGCGCAAGCTCCTCAGCCAGCTCAACACGGTCGAGGCAATGGAGTTTCTGCTCAGTAAAATGAAGGGTACGAAGGACAACGACGAGTTCTTCAAATCCATGAATTCCTAGTTTCGCCCGGTTGCGGCACCGTCGAGCCTGCCGGAGCGACCAAGGAGCGATCTGAGGCCCAGTTGGGTAACGCATTGCATAACGTGGTTCGTTTTGTTATGCAGGCGCCTTATGCTCGGGAGCCAGCGTGCGGAGAATGACTAACTAAATGCCCCAAGTCACGATGAAACACCTTTTGGAGGCCGGAGTTCACTTCGGTCACCAGACCAGCCGATGGAATCCGAAGATGCGCCAATACATCTTCGGTGCGCGCAACGGCATTCACATCATTGATCTTCAGCAGACGGTAAACCTGTTCCGTGATGCCTGCGACTTCGTTCGCGACGTGTCGTCACGTGGCGGTTCGGTTTTGTTCGTTGGGACCAAGAAGCAGGCCCAGGAAGCTATCAAGAGCGAGGCTGAACGTTGTGGCCAGTACTATGTCCACAACCGTTGGCTGGGCGGGACGCTGACCAACTTTCAGACCATCAAGCTAAGTATAGAGCGGCTACGCAAGCTCGAAGAATCGCTGGAAGATCCCGCGACGACCGCTGCGCTCAAGAAGCGCGAGCGTCTTACGATGCAGCGTGACGTTGACAAGCTTCGGTTCACGCTTACCGGCATCAAGGGACTCAAGCGCCAACCCGACGTTATGTTCATCATCGACCCCGACCGCGAAGAAATCGCGGTCGCCGAGGCCAACCGGCTCAAGATTCCGGTTGTGGCGGTGGTCGATACCAACTGCGATCCCGACCGGATAGCCTACTGCATCCCCGGAAACGACGACGCGATTCGCGCGATTCGCCTGTTCTGCGGCGCGATCGCCGATGCGGCGATCGAGGGTGGCGAGAAGTTCAAAGAGCAAAGCGTATTAACCGGCGAGGAAGCCGATGCCGCAGGAATCGCTGCTCAGCTTCTCGCGAGCATGGGTGGCGAAGAACTCGCGGCCGGCGACAGCCCCGATGCCGCGGCAGCTCCGCTTGAGTCGCTCGCCGCCGATCCCGCCTCCGCAGCCGAGGATGAGCCTGTAGCCGAGTTGGCTGCCGCCGAGGCAGAAGAGCCCGAGACTGTTACCTCTACGGTTGCGACCGGACTAGAGGTTGCCGGACAGACCAAATGAGCATCACTGCCGCGCAGGTCAAAGAACTCCGTGAATCCACCGGAGCCGGCATGATGGACTGCAAGCGTGCGCTTGCGGCGACCGACGGTAACGTCGAAGAGGCCGTTGCCTTTCTCCGCGAAAAGGGCCTGGCTGGTGCCTCGAAAAAGGCTGGTCGTATTGCGGCTGAGGGCCTTGTCGGGGTTTACCCATCCGAGGCAGGAAAAACCGCGCTGATGATCGAGCTCAACTGCGAGACCGACTTCGTGGCCAAGAACGAGCAGTTTCAAGGGCTGCTCGACAAGATCGGTAACGGACTGATTTCCGCCGATATTCCTGAGCGCGGGTCGGGCGAGGCCGTCGCCGATACACCGATCGATGGTACGGCGATCTCCATGGTCTTGAACGAGGCAGTTTCGACGGTCGGCGAGAACATGTCGCTTCGTCGTTTCGTGCGGCGTACCTCGACTGATGGTATCGTCGGCAGCTACGTCCACGCGGGTGGCAAGATCGGCGTTCTCGTTGAGATCGCGGGTGGGGCAGCCGAACACGCCGATCTGGCGAAATCCTTGGCGATGCAGGTGGCCGCAGCTTTTCCTCGCTACGCGAAGCGCGAAGAGGTGCCGGCAGAAGAGGTGGAGAAAGAAAAAGAGATCTTCCGCGCGCAGGCCCTGGCGTCGGGCAAGCCCGAGAAAGTCATCGACAAGATCATCGCCGGTAAGATCGACAAGTTCTTCGGCGAGATCTGCCTTCTCGAGCAAGACTACGTGCGCGACCCCGACGTGACGATCGAGAAACTGCTCACGCAAGCCTCCAAGAGTACAGGCGCGTCGCTCACGCTGGTCGGTTTCGAGCGCTTCCAACTTGGCGAAGGCATTGAGAAGCGCGAGTCCAACCTGGCCGAAGAAGTCGCCGCGCAGCTCGCACAAGGCTAGACCCGCCTCCGGGGTCCCCCAGCCCTGATGACTTCCGCACAGCCCAAATACCAACGCGTTTTACTCAAGCTCAGCGGTGAATCGCTGGCAGGCGAGGCGGGGTCCGGGATTGATCCCGGTGTACTCAGCGGACTATCCGAAGACATCGAAGCTGTCGTCAAGGCGGGTTGCGAACTCGCAATCGTGGTTGGTGGAGGCAATATCTTCCGTGGCCTCAAGGCTGCGGAGGTCGGTATGGACCGCGCCACCGGCGACTACATGGGGATGCTTGCCACGGTGCTCAACAGCCTTGCCTTGCAAGACGCGCTCGAACAGCGCGGGCTGCCGACGCGTGTTCAGTCGGCGATGGATATCCAGGAAGTCGCCGAACCATACATCCGCCGCCGTGCGGTGCGACACCTTGAGAAGGGCCGGATCGTGATCTTCGCTGCCGGCACCGGCAACCCGTTCTTTACCACCGATACCGCCGCTTGCCTGCGCGCCGCCGAAGTTGGCGCCGACGTTGTCATGAAGGGGACGCGGGTGGACGGTGTCTATAGTGCCGACCCAGAGAAGGATCCGAACGCCGTACGCTACGATACGGTGTCCTACCTGCAGGTCTTGAGCGAAGACTTACGTGTTATGGATGGGACCGCGATCAGTCTTTGCAAGGAAAACGGCTTGCCCATACTGGTGTTTGACGTGACCAAGAAGGGCAACATCCTGCGTGCCGTCCGCGGCGAAGCCATCGGCACACTAGTGGGGGGGTGCGGATGATCGACGAGATCCTTGCGAACCTGAGTAGTGAAATGGAGGAGACGGTCGTTTCGTTCGGGCACGATCTGAAGCGCGTCAGAACCGGGCGCGCGAGCGCTGACATTCTCGATGGAGTGATGGTCGACTACTACGGTACACCGACGCCGCTCAATAAACTTGCTTCGATCAGCGCGCCCGAGGCCAAGCTGATCGTGATCTCGCCATTTGATACCCAAGCGATCAACGACATCGACAGGGCGATTCGTATTGCGAATCTTGGACTGTCGCCTATCAACGACGGTAAGGTCCTCAAGGCCCCTTTGCCTGACCTTACTGAAGAGCGTCGTAAGGAGCTGGTGAAACTCGTGCGTAAAGAGGCCGAGAAGCACAAGGTTTCGCTACGCAGTCACCGTCGCGATGCCAACGACATGCTCAAGCAGCTAGTTACAGATAAAGAGGTGAGCGAAGACGACCACCGTCGGGCCCACGACAAGGTCCAGGAAGTAACCGAAACTTTCACGAAAAGGATCGACGACATCTGCAAAGCCAAAGAAGCCGACGTCATGGCCGTCTGAGCACGGCCCGGGGGCAGACATGAATGCCGAGCCCGATGTGACACTTCCGCGCCATGTAGCGGTTATCATGGACGGCAATGGACGCTGGGCGACCGGCCGCGGACTTACCCGGATCCAAGGGCATCGCCGTGGTAAAGACTCTGTTCGTGAAATTGTCGAGACCGCGCGCGAGATCGGAATCGAGGTTCTTACCCTTTACGCGTTCTCGAGTGAAAACTGGGAGCGTCCACCCCGCGAGGTCGATGCCTTGATGCGGCTGCTCGGCCGCTATCTAAAAACCGAGTTGAAGAAGATGATGCGCTACGAGATCCGCCTGCGCGCGATTGGAGATCTGCGCAAACTGCCCAAAGAAATCCTCGCCGAGCTACGTGCGGTCGAAAAATCGACGAGCCGCAACAAGCGCATGACAGTTCAGCTGGCGGTAAGCTACGGGGGACGCCAGGAGATCATCGGTGCGGTCCGGCGTCTGGCTGTGCGGGTGCGTGACGGATCGCTCGAGCCGGCTGAGATCGACGAAGCCATGTTTGCAGATGCGCTCATGACCGCGGGCACCCCCGATCCCGATCTTCTCATTCGCACCTCCGGCGAGATGCGGATCTCAAATTTCCTTCTCTGGCAGATAGCCTACACCGAACTATATATTACCGACACGCTGTGGCCTGACTTCCGGCGCCAGCAATTCATCGCGGCGCTCGATCACTACGCGCAGCGCCAGCGTCGTTACGGGAAGACCGGGGAGCAACTCGCTTCGCAAGTCTGATGCTGCGTTACCGTATTCTGACGGCGATTGTCGCCATCCCGCTGCTGATCTGGTTCATCCTGGAGGCATCCGCGTTCTGGTTCGCGATCCTGATTCTCGGAGCTACCTTTATTGCGTTGCGTGAGTTCGCCGAGATGGCTGTCGAGAAGGTCAAGTACGGCAGCACCCTAACGGTAGGCGGCGGAATGATCATCGCTCTGGCGATGGGAACGCTGCAAAGCGGTGTGGGAATCTCGGCCGGAGTTGTCGTCGCCTTGTGTGGCACATTGATAGTGACGCTCGCGTTCGCCGAGGAGATGCAGGCCAGTGTGGACGGCGCCGCAAGGATCATGCTCGGCGCTCTGTATGCCGGGATTCTCCTGCCGCACTTCATATGGCTGCGTGCGCTTCCAGAACACGGACCGTATTGGGTTTTCTTCACCGTTGCCGTGGTAATGGCCGGTGACGTCGGTGGGTACTTTGGTGGGCGGAGGTTCGGACGCACGCTGCTTTGGCCGAGTGTCAGCCCCAAGAAAACCGTTGAAGGTGCGACCGCAGGTTTGGCCGCCAGTATTCTCTGCGGCCTGATTGTCAACGCGACACTGCTCGGCGCCATGGGCGCCTGGGAGGTCATGGCGGTATCGGCGGTGGCCGGTGGGCTCGGCCAACTCGGCGACCTGCTCGAGTCGATGCTCAAGCGTGCGTTTGACGCTAAGGATTCCGGCTGGATCTTGCCAGGCCATGGCGGGGTTCTCGACCGCACCGACAGCCTCGTCCTGCCGGCTGTCTATGTCTATTACTATGCGGTTCTGACGCTATAACTCAGCGTTCTCCGCGTGTTTCCCATAGGAATTCGCCCCCCGGGTACGATTCCACTCTGGCAACTGGTTCCCGATCGACTACAATACCAGCAGATGGATATCGCGAACTATCTCGCCGCCGTCGGGGTTCTGGCCCTCGTCATCTTCGTTCACGAGCTCGGTCACTTTCTCGTTGCAAAATGGTGTGACGTCGAAGTGTTGACCTTCTCAATCGGTTTCGGCCCGACGCTCCTCTCCAAGACCGTTGGCGAAACCGAATACCGACTCGCGCTGATTCCGCTCGGCGGTTACGTACGTATGGCCGGCCAGGACGATTCCGAAGACCTCAAGGCCGAGGATCCCACGCGCGGATTCTCCGCGCAGTCGATTCGTGAGCGGACCGCCATCGTCGCGGCAGGTCCTGCCGTGAACTTCGTATTTGCGTTCTTTATCTTTGCAGTGGCGGCGCTTGCGTTCGGACAGATGACACCTTCGGAGGCTCCGCGTGTCCGTGAACTCGTGGACGGCGCACCGGCGGCGGCTGCCGGTATTAAGATCGGCGACACCGTTGTCTCGATCGACGGCAACGCGATCGAGAATTGGGATCAACTCTCCGCCGCCATCAGCGGAAGTGAGGGACGCACTTTGAGTGTCACCGTACGCCGTGCGGATAACTCCGAGAACACGCTCTCGCTAACCCCCGAGAGCCGCGAAGACCGCGACCATATTGGTGAGATCGTCGGCACCCGTTTCGTCATCGGTATTGGCCGCGACTTCGACAACCAGCCGGTCGGCTTTGCTGCGGCAGTTGCCATCGGTGCCCAGCAAACCTGGCGCTGGACGAGTGCGATTTTCGAAACGCTCTTGAGGCTATTCCAGGGTCGCCTATCGGCGAGCGACCTGGGGGGACCGATCATGATCGGCCAAGAGGCCGCGAGGCGAGCGGATACCGGGCTGCAGCCGTTGATGCTGTTCGTTGCGCTGATCAGCGTGAATCTTGGTGTTATTAACATTTTGCCGATACCTGTTCTCGATGGTGGGCATTTGATGTTCTTCGGAATAGAGGCGTTGCGCGGCAAGCCGATCTCAATTCGCTACCGTGAAATGGCCCAACAGGTGGGCGTCTTTTTGATTTTGGCGCTGATGGTGTTCGTAGTTTTCAATGACATTAACCGAATCGTGACCGGGTGAACGGCGCAGTCAGCGAATCCTACACCGTTGCGATCGATACATGCGGGTCTGCACCCGGCGTCGCGCTGGTACGCGGGACTCGTCGGCTTGGGGAGAGCTACCTGGATGAAGAACGTCCACGCGGTGAACGAATCGCGGAACTTCTATCCGGCCTACTGTCAGATGCAGGTACCGCTGCGGCCGAGATCGGCGGTTACGGCGTTGCGATCGGGCCGGGTTCCTACACGGGCCTACGGATCGGCTTGGCGCTGCTGCGTGGCCTGACCTTACTGGAGGCTACGCCGGTGCTAGGCGTCGGTAGCCTCGATTTGGTGATCCTCGCGCACGAGCTTACGGCCGGTAACGCGGACACGGGGGTGCTGTGTTCGGTGCTGCCGGCCGGTGGCGGACGTTTCTATGCGGCAGTGTACGGACCCGCGTCAGGCGAGGACGGCAGCGGTCGGGGCGGGCCGGAAATCTCGCCGCTATTGGCGAAACACAGTTACTTGCTGGCCCCGATGCTGGGCGAGCCGGCCGAGTTACTCACTCTTATCGAGTCTCTGGAGCGTGGGCTTGGGCCGGTCGCGGCGATTGGTGAAGGGGCCGAGGCGCTGGTTCGCGTGCAGCATGGCGACCGGGTCAGGGTCGCTGAGTCTTCGGCTAAACGGGCGGGCGTACTCGCACTAGTGGCCGCGCAGGGACTTGCCTGCGGCATGGGCCGTCTCGCCGACGAGGTCGTTCCGATGTACGTTGGGGCTGAGCGGGCACGGCCTAACCGTAACCGCGTGGCGCGTGCAGCGGCGGGGCTCAAGAGGGTTAATTCGTAGGCCCTCTGTGAACTCACCGATTTGTTTATAAGTAACTGAAAACAATGGCGTTTTCCCCGTGCATAAATTGACAACCCCGCGCCGGGGGTATAGGTTGCGCGGGCTTTCAACAAGGAGGTAGATATGGAGGCACATGACGAGGAACTGGTAAAAGCCCTCGCACCCGGCAATGCCGAACTGCACGAGGCCTACGTGGAACACGCGCGGCTGAAAAAGCAGGTCAAAGAGTTGGCCGGACGCCAGCACCTATCGCCGGCCGAAGAGTTGGAGAAGAAGAAGTTACAGAAAGAGAAGCTCGCCCAGAAAACCAAGATCCTCAAGTTCCTTGAAGATCACCGTAAGGGCGAGCGAACCAGTCAGTCGGCCTAGAGCGGCCGCCCGCCCCGGATTCCGTCCCCCTCGCACCGGCACCGGCATCGGGAGCGCCGGCGAGGGGGATGAACGTCTTATGAGCAAGAAACACCGCCACACCATCTCGATCCTTGTGCAAAACGAGTTCGGGGTTCTCGCACGCGTCTCCGGCCTGTTTAGCGGTCGGGGTTTCAATATTGAGAGCCTTTCGGTCGCCGAAACCATCGATCCCACCGTGTCGCGCATTACGCTGACGACGACCGGGGATGACGCTGTACTCGAGCAGATCAACAAACAGCTGAACAAAGTCGTCTCGGTCATCAAGGTTGTCGATTTCCGCGACGCTGAGGCTGTCGACCGCGAGCTGGCATTGATTAAGGTCAAGGCGAACCCCGAGGCACGTGGCGAGATCATGAACATCGCAGATATCTTTCGCGCCAAGATCGTCGATGTCGGCCCCACTGCTTACATCATCGAGGTGACCGGCGGCGAAGAGAAGGTCTACGCGATGGTCGAACTGCTGAGGCCGTTCGGCATTTTAGAAATTGCGCGCACCGGTAAGGCGGCGCTGTTTCGCGGTAGCCGCCTGCTTACCGTCGGCCCTGCGGAAGCCGACCGCGAAAAACGCGCCAAGGAGCATCTATCATGAAGATTTACGAGAAGTCGCAGGTCGACCCTTCGCTCATAAAGAACAAGACCGTGGCGATTATCGGGTACGGGAGCCAAGGACACGCGCACGCACTGAACCTCAAGGACAGCGGCGCCGACGTAGTGATCGGCCTGCGCGAGGGGAGTAGCTCGCGGAAGAAAGCCGAGGCCGAAGGTCTCAAAGTGCTTGCGGTTACTGAGGCTTCGGCGGCCGGTGACATCGTAATGATGCTTGTCCCTGACGAGCTCGCGGGTGAACTCTACGAATCCGCGATCCGTCCCAACCTCAAGCCGGGCACCTACCTCGCGGTAGCGCATGGATTCAACTTCCACTTCAACAAGATCGTTCCGCCTGCGGACGCCGGTGTCTTCATGGTGGCGCCGAAGGGGCCGGGCCACTTGGTGCGCAGTGAGTTTGTGCGTGGTGCAGGCGTCCCGTGTCTTCTCGCCGTAGCGCAAGATCCACGCGGTGATACTGAGATGGTCGGGTTAGCCTATGCCGACGGCGTCGGCGGTACGCGCGCGGCCGTTATCGGCACGACGTTCCGTGAAGAGACCGAAACCGATCTATTCGGCGAGCAGGCGGTGCTGTGCGGCGGGCTTACCGAACTCATCCGCGCGGGCTACGAGACGCTGACCGAGGCCGGCTACGCGCCGGAGATGGCGTACTTCGAGTGCATGCACGAGGTAAAGCTCATCGTCGATCTTCTCTACGAAGGCGGCATCTCCAACATGCGTTACTCGATCTCCAACACCGCTGAGTACGGCGACCTGACGCGCGGCAAGCGCGTGATCGGCGAGGAGGCCCGTGCACAAATGAAGGAAATCCTTTCGGAGATTCAGTCCGGTAAATTCGCCGAAGAATGGATCACCGAATACAAGTGCGGATTGCCGCACTTCAAAGAGCTGCGTCGCGAAGGTGAGAACCACGACATCGAGAAAGTCGGTGCGCGCCTTCGCGCTCTGATGCCGTGGCTCGGCGAGAGCAAACTGGTCGACCGATCGAAGAACTGACAGGTATGTCGTGAAGTTCGCACGCGAAGGCTACTTCGCAGCGGCCGTCCCCGCGGTTGGCGGCGGATTGGTCTGGTTTTTTGCGGGACCGCTTTTTGCCGGCCCGGTACTCGTGTTTGCGCTCGCAGTCTTGGCGTTCTTCCGCGACCCGCAGCGTACACCCGAGGGCGGTGATGATGCCATAATCTCGCCGGCCGATGGTAAGGTAATCGCGATTGACGAAGTTGCGGCCGGCCATCGGATGGCGCCGTCTGCGCGGCGGCGGATATCGATCTTTATGTCGCCGCTCGACGTGCACATAAACCGTTGTCCGACAGCGGGTACCGTCAAGGCGATCGAGCACAAAAACGGGCAATTCCGTGCTGCTTACGCCGCTGAAGCTTCAGAAGTCAACGAATCGAATTCTTTGCTGCTGGAAAGTGCTTCCGGGTACAAAATGGTGGTTGTGCAGATCGCCGGCTGGCTTGCGCGCCGCATCGTTTGCCACGTCGAAACCGGCGCCCGGCTCGGGCGCGGCGAGCGCTTCGGGCTCATTATGTTCGGCTCACGCGTGGATGTATTCTTCCCCGACGGCGTCGAGATTACCGCCGAGCTCGGCCAGCGCGTGGTATCCGGGCGCAGTATGATCGCACGGGCAAGGGTGCAGACATGAAAAACCGCAAAGGCCGCCGCAATGACGACCGCCGCCGTGCGGCGGACTATCACGTAGATGGCCGTCTGCGCGACGTGAGCAGTGCGCGGCGTGGGGTCTACCTGCTGCCCAATCTGATTACCTCCGCAGGGTTGTTCTGCGGGATGTTCGCGATCGTAGAGGTCATGCACGGCCGCTATGCCGGTGCGGCACTTGCGCTGATTGGAGCGCAGGTTTTCGATGTCCTGGACGGTCGCGTCGCTCGCTTCACCAATACGACCAGCCGCTTCGGTGTCGAGTACGATTCGCTGTGCGACTTAGTCTCTTTCGGAGTCGCCCCGGCGCTGTTGATCTACAGATGGGCACTGATGCCATGGGGAGCTTGGGGCTGGCTCGCGTGTGCGCTGTACGTCACTTGCTCGGCGCTGCGACTGGCACGCTACAACACGATGATCGGGACGCTTCCCAAGGGGCACTTCCTCGGACTACCGGTACCGGCAGCCTCGGCGATGCTCGCCTCGATTGTGCTGATGTATAAGTTCGTCGGCCGTTCCGGTCTACCCGATAAGCACGTCGCGCTGCTACTCGTGACCTATCTGCTCGCAGTCCTGATGGTCAGCAGTATCCCGTACTACAACGGCAAGAACCTCAAGCTCAACACGCGACAGCCGCTGTCCTCGCTTGTCGCGGGCGTGATGTTCATCATGCTGATGATCGCTGCGTACCCACTGGTAATCTTCACGTGCATCTCGATCTACGTAGGTTCAGGTCCTGCGATGTGGGCGTGGAACGGGGTTCGGGGGCGCAGGCTTGCGCCGGCAGACGACGCCGGCGACGGTGCTGCCGACACCCGCCTGGCGGCCGGTCAGTCTGCGGCCGGCCCGGGTGGGCAAGTTGCGGTTGACAGGCCGGGGGGCGAGGCGTTAGATTCGACGGAATAGATCGAGCCCTGAACGATCGTGGAACGATGAAGGACCAGAACCAACAAGCCCTTTGCTCGGCGCCCCAGAGCGCAGACGCCGGAGCTCGCGGCGGACTGCTCCTTATCTACCCGTTCGGGGTCTCCGAGGTGGTTTAAAAGACATCCACCTGGTTTGAGACCGCGGACGGGTTATCCGGCGTCCGCGGTAAGTAACACAAAAAGCCGCGGCCCCGTCCGCGGTTTTTTTGTTGGGCGCATGCCTACCTGCCGCAGCCGGGACCGCATAGATCGAGGAAAAGTAATGTCGGCAAATAAAGACTACGTACAGATATTCGACACCACCCTGCGCGACGGGGAACAGTCGCCGGGCTGCACCATGAATGTAGAAGAGAAGGTCACCATCGCACGCCAGCTCGAAGCGCTCGGTGTGGATGTGATCGAAGCCGGGTTCGCCGCTGCATCCCCGGGCGATTTTGAGTCGGTGCGGCGTGTCGCAGAGGCGGTCAAAGCGCCCGTCGTCCTGAGTCTCTCGCGAACCCGAGAGGCCGATATCGACCGTGCGCTCAAGGCGGTCGAGAAGGCCGCGAACCCAGGACTTCACGTCTTTATTGCGACCTCCGATCTGCACATGGAGCAGAAACTCGGCATGTCGCGCCAAGAAGTGATCGACGCCGCGGTTTGGGCGGTCGAGCGCGCCCGCCGGCACGTCGACCACGTCGAGTTCTCGGCCGAGGACGCATCGCGTAGCGATATCGATTACATGTCGCAGGTCTTTGGCGAGGTCATTCGCGCCGGGGCGTGTGTGTGCAACGTGCCCGATACCACCGGCTATGCCGCCCCAGCGCAGACACGCGAGTTGTTCGCGCGTCTACGCGAACAAACACCCGGTGGCAAAGATGTCGTGTGGAGTGCGCATTGCCACAACGATCTCGGCTTGGCGGTTGCCAACTCGCTGGCGGCAGTTGAAGGCGGCGCGCGTCAAGTCGAGTGCACGGTTAACGGTATCGGTGAGCGTGCGGGAAACACCTCGCTGGAAGAGGTCGTCATGGCGTTGGAAACACGCCGTGACTATTTTGGGGTGTCGACCCATATCGTCACTGAGCAGATTTATCCCTCCAGTCAGTTGCTGGCCAAGGTAATCGGCGTCCCGATCGCACCGACCAAACCGATCGTCGGCGATAACGCGTTTGCGCATGAGGCCGGGATTCACCAGGACGGCGTGCTCAAGAACGTGCTTACCTACGAGATCATGCGACCTGAAAGGGTCGGGCGTGTCAGCAACACCTTGGTGCTCGGCAAACACTCTGGCCGTCACGCCTTTGCTGAGCGTCTGAAAACACTCGGTATAGATTTGCAGCGCGTCAACGTTGCCGAGGCGTTCGATCGCTTCAAGGCGCTTGCCGATAAGAAGAAAGAAGTTTACGACGAGGATCTGTTTGCGATCGTCGCTGAGGGGGGCGAAGCCGAAGTCGGTACCCGCTACCGGCTGATCGATGTGAGAGTGTCTTCTTCGCTGGGGGGTAAGCCGGTTGCGCAAGTCACGATAGGGATCGACGGTAAGCCGGTTGACGCTGAGTTCTCGGGTGACGGAGTGATTGATGCCTGCTACAGCGCGATCAAAAAGGCTACCGGCGTAAATCCCCGCCTCGAGCGTTACCAAGTGGCGGCGATAACCGGCGGAACCGACGCGATCGGCAACGTGACCTGTGTGTTGCGCTTCGGCGATCAAGTCGTGCGCGGCCACGGCGCGCACACCGATATCATCATGGCCAGCGCCTACGCTTACGTTGACGCTTTGAACCGGCACGAGTCGCGGACCGCGGGCGGCGGCGACGGTGGGGGCCGCGAGATCGGGCCATGAATCGGAGCCAAGGTGCGAGTCAAGGCTGTTGTTGAATACTTGGGGTCGGCGCATTCGGGCTGGCAGTTCCAACCCGATGTGCCGACCATCCAAGGTGATCTCGAACGTGCACTCGAGATTAAGCTCGGACGGTTTATCCGTGTATACGGGTCGGGCCGCACTGACGCAGGGGTCCACGCGCTCGCGCAAGTCGCGGCGTTCGAGGTTCCCGACGATACCGATCTTTTCCGGCTGACCGCCTCGCTTAACGGGCTGACGCCCAGACAGATTTCGATCGTGTCGTTGCAGGCGGTCGCCGCGGATTTCGATCCACGCCGTGGCGCATACGCGCGGACGTATCGCTACACGATTGTCCACGGCCGACCGGCTTCACCGCTTCTGGACGATCGTGCATGGCATCTCACGCAACGTGTAGATATGGCGGTGCTCGAACACTCTGCGCAGGCCGTCATCGGACGTCATGATTTCCGGGCGTTTCGCGCTTCTGACTGTGAGTCGCTGACGAGCGTGCGCGAAATTTCTGTCAGTCAGTGGGCGGCTCCCGACCCAAGTACGCTGGTGTATGAGGTCACGGCCAACGCCTTTCTCAAGCATATGGTCCGTGCGTTGGTCGGGACCATGGTCGATTGCGCGACCGGTCGTATGAGCGTCGGAAGTATGGAAAGACTACTCAAAGGCGCTGATCGTAGCCAGGCGGGACAGACCGCTCCTGCAAAGGGCTTGGTCTTGGTCCGTATCGACTATCCCGACGTGGCTCAATCGGCAATTTAGGCGAGCGGCGGACCCGGCAGTAAGTGGACTAGAGATCGCTGCCGAACTGCGTTTTGACTGCTGATCGGAAAGCGTTCAGGGCGCGTTCGTTGATCAGGGCTTTGGTCCCGACGTAGCTCGTCATGTCGAGAGTGCAAAGTCGTTTTGCTTCGGCGCGGACCACGTCGTGTAGGCGATCGCTTCCGACAACTTGGTCGAGGTATCCGACCGTTACTGCTTCTTCCGGGCTGAACATCGCTGCCGTCGTGATGCGTGAGAAGCCGTCTGGTGTCAGCCGGTGTCTGGCTATCTCGATCGCAAAAGCCGGCACGGTGAGTCCGATTGCGACCTCGTTCATCCCGATTCGCCACGGCCCTTCAATGCCGATACGAATGTCGGACGCCATCATCAAGAATGCACCCATGGGGTAGGCGTGGCCGGTACACGCGCATACCACTGGTCGGGAAAATGCCAGCAACCGCTCGATAAGGTGTGCACCCGCAAGCAGCATACTGCGAACCTCATCACCCGAGCGGCTGAAGGTACTCATATCGAACCCTGCTGAGAAAATCCCCTCGCGCCCCGCCAGCACCGTGACGGCACCTGCTGACTCGGCCTTATCCAGTGCTTGGTCGATCTCGCCCATCAGCTCGACGGACATCGCGTTGACCTTGCCGTCGTCGAGTGTGATCCATGCGATCCCGTCGTTGATTTCGATCTGCACATTCACGGATTTCATCGTGCTTGCCTCCATATAGACCGGTCACTATAATACCTGCGGAGCCTATAGACCAAGTGGTCTAGTGTCAAAAACGGAGACCGTGCCTTGGCCAACGCCCCTAAACATAAGGAAAAATTGGTTCGCACCGCGATGCGGCTCTTTCGTCGGCAGGGCTACGCATCCACGGGTTTGCAGCAGATCCTCGAGGAGAGTGAAACACCGAAAGGTTCACTTTATCACTACTTCCCGAACGGCAAGGAGGGCTTGGGCGAAGCCGCGGTCATCGAGGCTGGAAAACTCGTGCGCACCACGCTCGAAGGGTTGGCCGCGCGTCATCCCGACCCAAAGGCTTTCTTGAGAGGGTACTGCGCAACGATGGCGGGGTGGATGGCGGAATCCGGTTATCGATCGGGCTGCCCTGTTGCCACAACTCTGCTCGAGAACGCACCGCAATCCCCGGCCATTACCAAAGCCGGCCGCGCAGCCATCGACAGTTGGATCGCAGTTGTTGCCGAGGTGTATTCGAGGTCAGGGATACCGCAGCGCGAGTCTAGCAGTAAGGCACAGCTGGTCATCGCGGCGATGGAGGGCGCTCTGATTCTGTCGAGGGTCGGCAAATCAAAGCAACCGATCCTCGAGGTCGCGAAACTGATCTAAGTAATCCTACGAAACCGTCGAAGCCAGTACGAGTTGGGCCGCGTAGTAAAGGGGCGTTCCCCACAGTTTGTTGACGAATGCAGGTTCGACGAAGCGGTCGCGTGCGACGGAAATATCTGAGGCGTAGAAGGCCGAAGCACCGACCAGAACCAATAGGTTACCGGCAGCCGCAACGCTGCCCGCGGCGGCGACGACCATCGCGGAGATGACTACTACGTAGGCGCGCGCGACCGCGCGCATTCGAGCCGGAATTCTCGGTCCCAACCCGCGAAAGATAAAGAAGCCTACTGCGGCTACTACGATTGCCGCAACCAGCGCTGCCGTGGTGTCGAGCCCGCGCATCCAGAACGCCGCAGCATAGGCGATATGGCCGAGCAGAAAACTCACGACGCCCGCTTTGAACACCAGCGGCCGATCGCGCGGGATCAGCAACACATCGCCGAGCCAGGCAAGCACGAGCCCCACGAACAGCGCGCGACCGTAGGGCGTATCCATCGCCCCCGCGCTCCAAGCGCTCAAAAGGAAACCTGTCGAAGCCAAGGGTTTGAACACCCATATCCCACGGCGAGAACCCACGTACTCGGCCCATAGCTTTGCTGCGACGGCGATGGCGGTGATCAAGACGTAGATAGTCATATCTCTTGCACACCTCTCCGTGGTAAGGCCTTCAGTTGCGTGCCTGGCCGAGCAGCGCCGTCTTCAGCGACGACTTGTACGGCAGCTCAGGCCGGGCGGGCCGGGGTAGTTCAAACACTGCGCCCGTTCGCGCGTCGATCTCACCATCAGCGGTCAGAGCGGCGAGTCCTCCGTGCGGGTCTTCGGGCATGGGCGGTTATCGCCTCGATCAGACGCCACGACAAACCGCCACGACCCAGCGGCAGCGGGCGTGGAAAATCGATGTGTAACCAACGGCGGTCAGCGGCGTCACCCAAGGTAGGCCGGACAACCCCGTGCTTAATATACCCGGCTTAGTGGCCGGTGATGCCTTAGGAGGCTACCTGAAGTGAAAAAGACCAATGTTATTCTTATGTCCGCTGCTATCGCCGGGCTGTTGCTCGGCGCCGGTTCACCGACAACCGTGCACGCCGACGACGCTGCCAAAGGGGAGTGCTGGGGAATCAACGCCTGTAAGGGCACCGGCGACTGCGCAGGCAAGGGCCACTCCTGCGCAGGTCAGAACCAGTGTAAGGGCAAAGGTTGGGTCAAGGCGACCAAGGCCGAGTGCGACGAGCAAGGCGGCGAGTTCAAGGCCGGCTGAGTCGACGAGGACCTAGTCCTTGGTCGGTTTTTCTTTCGGCCTGGTTGCGCTGAAAAACCGCTTTTCCTTGATCCGTTCCGGTAGGTAATCGCGCATGGCGGCCTGGTCTTCGCGGCCGTGGGCGTAGACGTAGTCTTTGCCGTAACCGAGTTCTTTCATGAGCCCGGTTGGTGCGTTGCGCAGGTGCATCGGCACCGGCAGCGCACCGCTTGCGCGTACTTCGGCAGCCGCCGCGCCTAGAGCCGCGTAGGAAGCGTTAGATTTGCGCGTCGCCGCTAGATAAGCGACGCCGTGCGCGAGGTTGATGCGGGCCTCGGGCAGGCCGACGAAGTGTACGGCGTCCCTGACCGCGATCGCGAGTGACAGAGCATTTACGTCGGCCAGCCCGACGTCTTCGCTCGCGAACACGACCATTCGCCGCGCGATGAACATCGGGTCTTCGCCGGCCTCCAACATACGGGCCAGCCAGTACAGCGATGCATCGATCTCGCTCGCGCGCATGCTCTTGATAAAGGCGGAGATTACATTGTAGTGTTCTTCGCCTGCGCGGTCGTAAAGCAGGGCCTTGGTCTGCAAGCCTTCTTCGGCATGCGCGAGAGTGATGCTAGTGCCGTCGCCATCGATGTTTGCGAGTGCGAGCGCCGCGGCTGCATCCAACGCTCCCAGCAGTGTGCGCGCGTCGCCGTGGGCGCGCTCGGATAGGAACGCGCGCGCGTCTTCGTCGATCGTGAGATGGTAGCTGCCGAGACCGCGTCCGGTGTCACTCAAGGCCCGGTCAACAAGAACTGCGAGGTCGGTGGCGGCGAGTGGCTCGAGTACCACAACCCGGCAACGCGACAGCAGTGGGCCGATGATCTCGAACGACGGGTTCTCCGTCGTTGCGCCGACCAGCACGACGGTGCCGTTCTCCACGTGCGGAAGGAACGCGTCTTGTTGTGCCTTGTTAAACCTATGTATCTCATCGACGAACAACAACGTGCCGCGATCAGAGACCCGTCTGCGTTCTTGCGCGCGCGCGATCACCTCGCGAACGTCCTTGACGCCCGACAAGACCGCGGAGATCGATTCGAATGCGTGTTCTTCACGCCCTGCGAGCAAACGGGCAATAGTAGTCTTGCCGCTACCGGGCGGTCCCCAGAGGATGCACGAGCTGAGGGCTCCGCCTCTCAACATGCGTCCGAGATAGGAGGCCTCCGACAACACCCCCGATTGTCCGACCAGTGCGGCCGGCGAGCCGGGCCGCATACGCTCGGACAACGGTGCGCCGGCAATCATCTGGGTAGGCGTGGTGTTGTGTTCATCGCCTGTCCGACCTGTGGGGTTATCGGCCTGCCCGCCGCCCGCGTCGAACAGGCCGCCTTGTCTGCGGGTAGCCACGGAGCCGAGACTAGCATAGGAAAACGGGGATGCCCCGTGCCAAAAAGACACGCATGAAGACCGTCGGGATCGTCGTCCGCCCGGGCGCGCCCGACGTCGCGCTGCGTGCGCAGAAGCTGGCCGCGTGGCTGGAGGAGCGCAAGTGCCGGGTGCTTGCCCACCGAGACTGGGCGGGCAGCCGGGCCGCTCGCAGCGTTGTTGCCCGCGCGCAGATGATGCGGTCGGCCGATCTCGTCGTGGTTCTCGGCGGCGATGGCAGCCTGCTCGGCGTCGCCCGCTTGTCGGGTCGCTCGCCGGTTCCGGTCGTCGGCATCAACCACGGCGACTTCGGCTTTCTGACCGAGTCGGACCGTGGAAATCTTTACGCGACGATGGAGCGGATTCTATCCGGCGACTTCACGATCGAAAAGCGCTTGATGCTTGCGGCCGAGATCCGCCGCGGCGACAAGCGCATCGTGCGTGCGCAAGCGCTGAACGACGCGGTAATCACCCGCGGCAGTGTCTCGCGAATGCTTACACTCGAAGCGGCGGTGAACGGCGCGCATCTCACCACCTACCAAGGCGACGGATTGATCGTTGCGACGCCGACCGGCTCGACCGCGTATTCGCTGTCGGCAGGTGGACCGGTTGTCGACCCCTCCATGCGGGCGTTGCTCATCACCCCGATTTCGCCTCACACTCTGACCAGCCGCCCGATCGTGCTTGACGACCGCGCACGCGTGTCGATCTCGATACCGCCCGGTTGCGATGATGCCGTCCTCACACTGGATGGCCAAGAAACCTTTGAACTCCGCGGTGGAGATGCCGTTGTGGTCACCCGCTCCGCCAACCACGCTGCGATCGTGAACGCCGGAAGCGGGGGGTTTTACGAGGCCCTGCGCCGCAAGATCAACTTCGGCGTGCGCGGCGCCACCAGTAAGCGGAGCAATCGCGCGAAAAACTCAGGCGACTAGTCTTTGCAGTGCTTCCCCTCTTGGTGGGCGAGCGATGCGCGCGTCAACTCGCCTAGGCCGATACCCAAACACGGCAATGCGACCACACCTTGCGCGATCAGGGTGAGCAGCTGGATGGCATTCAGCACGATCCCGTAGGCCACCGCATCGGCTTCGGGTACTCCGTACAGGCCGAGCGCGACTACGCAGGCAACCTGAAACACCCCGATCATGCCGGGCGGGTTAGGCAGTGCGGTGCCGACGCCGATCGCTACAAAAATTACCAGCGCAGCAGTGAACGGTAGGTCGAAACCAAAGCCGAGGATGAGTACGTAGCTCGAAAGTATCGGCAGCGTCCACAGAACCAGGGTTACTAAGAAAACCGTCGCGACGAGCCTGCGGTTGGGGAGAATGCTGAGGCCTTCGCGCGCGTGCTCCAAGGTCTTGAGCATAGCCTTGCGTCCGCCTTCGGGAAGAATGCACCCGACCGTCGCGTCAAAGAACTCGCGGCCGCGCAGCCAAAAGCCGACCACCAAGACCAACAGAACCGCGAAGATCGTCAGACTTGCGGCCGATGCCTTCCACGCCCAGTGCGGCAGGTCGGTCGAGAGCAGCGTGACGTGGATGAACAGAACCAGCACCGCCGCGTCCATCATCTTTTCAAACACCCAGTTACCGACGATCGCCGACACGGATAACCCCGACTTCCACGACATCAGTAGCGGGCGCGCCGGCTCACCGAGTCGAAACGGCAGGACGTTGATGAGCATGTAGGCGGCCGAAACCACCAGCCAAGCCAGTGAGTAAGGAATCGAGGCAAGCGGCGAGAGTTCGATCTTCCAACGCAACGCGCGCAGAAGTTGAATGGCAAAACTGATCAGTACGGCTGGAACCAAATAGCGCTTGTCGAGTGCGGCGAGCGCGGTGCCGACCTCAGAGAGGTCGACCTCGTGCAGCGCAACCCACAGGCACGCCGCGCCGATCGCGACGCCGAGCAGCGCGCGCGGCGTCGCCGAGGCGGTGCGCGGTTCTAGGGCTCCAGGGTTTTTTTGGATGTGACTTTCCCCGACTCGTCAAACTCATAGACGATAGGAACACCTGTAGCGATGTTCAGTTCCAGCACTTGTTTGTGGGTGAGTCCATCAAGAGCCATGACAATCGAGCGCAGGCTGTTGCCGTGCGCGGCGACGAGTACGGTGTTCCCGGCGGCAAGGTCGGCGCGGATATGCTCGTCAAAGTAGGGGAGCGTTCGTGCGGCGGTCATCTCCAGGCTCTCGCCGTCGGCTCCAGGCGGCGGCACGTCGTAACTGCGACGCCAGATGTGCACCTGCTCGGCGCCGTATTTTTCAGCGGTCTCAGCCTTGTTGAGTCCCTGCAAATCTCCGTAGTGGCGCTCGTTGAGGGCGACGTCACGCGTGATCGGGATGTCGGGCCGGCCGAGTTCCTCGAGTATGATGGCCAGCGTATCTTGGGCGCGGACCAATTCCGATGTGTAGGCGTTGGTGAATTTCAGCCCGGTTCGGGCGAGCGCGCGCCCGGCGCGGTGGGCCTCTTCACGGCCGAGCACCGTGAGCGGGACGTCCACCCATCCGGTAAAGCGGTTTTCCAGATTCCATTGCGATTGGCCGTGGCGAACCAAGACTAGCGTTGACAACGTACGTTTCCTCCGTGACTGGGCCTCAGCCGATCCGGGATCCTAAAACCGACAGACGGAAGAAAAAAGGCTCGGCCGGTATTTTCTCGTCAGTCGCGACGTCCGTTGTCCCTGCTAGACTCCGCTACATGGCTGCAAAGAAGTTGGATGCGTCCGCAGTCGGGTTTCCGCGCTTCGAGGTTCCAGCTTCGGTGGAGGCAGATGTGTTCGCGCTGTCCAGCCACGCACGCGCGAAAGAGGCACTCGAGCTCGCCGTCGATATGGACGAGCCGGGGTTCAACGTGTTCGTGCTTGGTGACGTCGGCAGCGGTCGTATGACCGCGACCCACGCGTTCTTGGAGAGTTCTTCGGCCGGGCGACCCGCGCCCCCAGACTGGCTCTACCTCACTGATTTCTCCGAACCTCACCAGCCACGACCGGTGAGCGTTCCCGCCGGCGTCGGTCGGCGTTTTCGCGACCGTATGGCGGCACTGGTTCCGGCGATACGCGAGGCGCTGGTAGCGGTATTCGGCGAGGAAGACTACGCCGCACGGGTACGCGCCGAGAACCAGCGAATTCGCGAAGACGTGTCGCGGGGAATGAAGGAGCTGCAAACCGCTGCCCAGAAGTCGGGCCTGACCATAGCTCAGACGCCGGGTGGAGCGGTGGTTGCAGCACTTGGAGAGGACAAGCAACCGCATCCACTTCACGAACTCGACGACGAAGCCCGCAACGCCTTGGGCGATGCACCGGTGAAACTCGAAGAGAGCCTCGACGAACTCAACCGCAGGGCCGGACGGCTGCAAAGCGAGTATGTTGAGTGGCTACGCGAGCTGAATCGCGCGGTGGCCGGCAGAGCGGTTGATGCGCTATTTGCCGCGGTACGTGGTGAGTACACGGATCACGCCGTACTAATCAGCTGGCTCGAAGAAGTGCACACGGATGTTCTCGACAACATCGATCGCTTCCGGCCCGACAGCGAAGGCGAAGCGCCCGCGATAGAGGTGCCCGAGCGCCGCTACGCCGTCAACGTGCTCGTCGACAACGCCGGGTGCAGCTGTCCGCGCGTCGTCGTAGAACCCAATCCAACCTATGAGAATATCTTTGGTCGTATCGAATACGGCCAGCGCGAGGGGTTCTTGGAAACCGACGTGACGATGATCCGTGCAGGTGCGTTGCACAAAGCCAACGGCGGGTTTTTGATACTGCGCGCCGACGCGATGGCGCGCAGTCCCGCGGTTTGGCGGTTCATTAAAGCCGCGTTGCGCGACGGGCAGATTCGTATCGAAGAGATACGTCGCTCCGACGCGGTTGCTTTGGCCGGGACGCCGAAACCGGGGCCGGTTCCAATGGACGTCAAGGTTTGCATCGTCGGCGACCCGCAATGGTATTACGCGTTCTTCTCTCTCGATGCGGAATTCCGCAGCTACTTCAAGGTTAAAGCCGACATCGACGCCGATATGGAAGCAGATCCCGCCAACGTGGCGGTGTATGCGGCGCTGTTGCGTGGTATGGCCGCCCAAAACGGCACGGCCGACGGCGCGAGGCTCGATGACGCTGCCTTGCAGGTTCTTCTCGGACTTGCCTCCCGGCGCGCCGGCGACCGCAGCAAGCTTACCGCCGAATTCGAGCAACTCGAGGAGGTTGTTGCGGAGGCACGTCGCACTGCACGCAAGCAAGGCGGAAAAGAGCCGGTCTCGATCTCACGCGCGGACGTGTCGCATACGATGGAGAGTCGTAGACGGCGCAATGCCCGCATCGAAGACCGGGTGCATGAGAGTATCGAGAAGGGGTTCATCTTGCTCGATACTGTCGGCGAGCGTGTCGGCCAGATTAACGCACTCACGGTCAGTCATCTTGGCGACCACGCGTTCGGTGCCCCGGCACGCGTCACCGCACGCGCGTCGGCAGGGCGGCGCGGTGTCATTAATATCGAACGTGACGTCGAACTCGGCGGGCCGATTCAGCAAAAAGCGGCGATGGTTCTGCAAGGTATCCTTGCGGGGCGTTTTGCGCGTCGCGTACCGATCTCGTTTAACTGCTCGATTACCTTCGAGCAAAACTACGGTGGTCTCGAGGGTGACAGTGCTTCGCTTGCCGAACTGCTCGCCATGGTTTCCGATTTGGCCGGCGTTCCGCTCAGGCAAGACCTGGCGATCACCGGCTCGCTCAACCAACGCGGCCAGGCCCAGCCGGTCGGCGGTGTGCACCACAAGGTCGAGGGATTCTATCGTGCGTGTGTAGACAAGGGCGGACTCACGGGCACCCAGGGGGTGGTGATCCCATTTCAAAACGAAGCGAGCCTGGTGTTGCGCGACGAGGTTAGCGAGGCCGTCGCGGCCGGACGTTTCCACATCTGGAGCGTGGAGAGCATTGAGGATGCGATCGAACTGTTTACGGGCACTCCGGCGGGAGAACCCGGGCCCGCGGGTGCCTATGCGGCCGACACCGTCTACGGCCGTGTCGCGATTCAGCTCGATGAGTTCGACGCCATCCTCAACCGGCGCCAGAATCCCGGACTCATCCCCGTATGAGAATTTATCGAAGGTTGTTCCGTTAGGCGAAACGCTTTAGGATTCAGAGTCTTTTCAAGGGGCCGTAGCTCAGCTGGGAGAGCGCCTGACTGGCAGTCAGGAGGTCGACGGTTCGATCCCGTTCGGCTCCACCATCTTTTCAGGGACTTAGGCTACTTTCCCTAAAGCGACGATTCGGCTAGTAGGCGTGTAGTAGGCGGCAGGTTGTGGGTGCGCGCATCTGGGGGGGCTATCGCAGTTCGGCGATCTCTCGGGCACACCGCTCGTACCGCTCGCAGGCTTCGGCGAGCTGACGCGCCACAGCCGCGATGCTTTCGGATGATTCGTGCCGCATTACGGCCTGGAGCCGGTCAAAGGCGCGATTCACGTCGAAGAGCGCCCTGTGTAGATCGGTCCCGGGTTCTTGCTCGGTCTTATCGCTCATCGCCTTCCGCCCATATTGTGCGCGCCGCCGAACCTCGTCCTGACGGGGAATAGAAACGGCATGGGTGCAGGGTGCAGAACCGCACCAGCCGTGTCGAGGATCTCCTTGTCTGCCAGCGTGATCGAGACCGGCGCGAGCCCGCTTCGCGCGTTTCGGCGATGGGTGCCCCCGGGAGGGGTCCGGCGCGGGGCTTGAGTCGTACTAGCCGCGCCCCTCGTTTCGAAAAACAACAAAATCGAAAAAACTAGTTGTCAAGTGTGTGCCTGACAGGGAAGCTCCCGGGTTCTATAGGTAGCCCGTGCTGCAACACGGGCGAAGGTGAAAACACCCGAACCTGGACGACCGTCTCCTCTTCAAAAAAGTGGTGATAGTTATCTCTGCTTTCTTAGGGGAACACGCACTCGGACGGGACTTCTAAATTCTTCTTTGCACTGAACACGGAAGATGAATCCTCGGCAACGAACCCTTCGGAACCAGGATATTCTGCGCAAACCGTTGTTGCTCCGATTGTCAGGGTTGATGCAACAGCGCTCTCCCCACCGGTGCTTAGGACATACGGGATTGGGTGGATCGGATTTCTACCGTCGCACTTCACGAGTACTTTTCCTTTTTTGCGTTTAGTCACAAGGCCTTTCGTCCTCACCGAAAAACATGGTCCAAAGGCGCGATCACGATCATCGTACCTCCAACCCTTGAAATTATGGTATAAGGTCGGAGTGAAAGACGGGTTCGGCTTGCCGACGCCACGCCAATTCTCGCACGGGAGATCGATGGATATCGCTTGCCCGGACCCGCCAAGACCCACGAGTGTCAATGTCCCTCCGCCGCCACCGGGCGCGGTACAGCGGGGATCATTAACCGTCCCCTGCTGCTCATCTATGAAAGGGGAAGGGCCGCTGTTCTTGACAAGAATTCTGCTGCGGAGTGGATCAGCATGGTTGGTAATGCGGAGATTGTCTCCACGAACCCCCTGGGTACCAAAACCGCCATCCGGCTTGAGGCGAACGCTCAACGAGGCTGACCTCCTAGTCTTCCCTCTTGTTTGATCTAGGGCACCGACCGCTACGAAGCGGCCACTAGAATCAACAGCGAACGCCAACGCCCTGTCCCTGTCGTAGCCGGAATCGGCCTCTGAGATGCCGTCGAATCGACGATCAAATATCACTGCACCTGAACCTGCGTGATAGACAGAGATTCCAAAATCGTCTCCAAGCCGACCGGCGAGCACAGGGTTGCCAGTCGGGTCTACAGTGAGAATCAGAAACGCGGGGAAACGGAACGCCAATTCATTGACCGTCCAAAGCACATTTCCACTCGTTGGATCCAGGCGACGAACGTTGTAGCTCTCGCCGCCGGAAGTAGTAGCCGCGAACATTTCCCCTGTCGGAGCTATGGCGACGGCACCCCCAGCTGCGCTATCGCTGGTCGCCCACAAGGGTGTGCCGTCGGATCCCGAGAGCTTGTGAATCGAAGCGCCCGCGGACACGAGAACATCCCCGACGGCATCCAGCGCTAATGGATCGTCGGTTGCTAGCCAGGCGACTGCGATGGCTCGGCTCCAAATTCCCGCGCCAGTTTGCCCATCTATCTTCTCCACGGTGTCCCCGCCAGCTGCAGTTATGATGTCGTCATCGCTATCGACAAGGACGCGATTGGCCCCGGCCGAGACCTCCCAAAGTACGGTTCCGGTTGCACCAGATAGTTTTGCAGCCCGACCTCCCACAGTATCATCGCCAACAACGATGACGTTACCCGAGCTATCCGTTGCAACATCGACCGCTCGCAAGAGGCCAGCTGACGAGGACCAGATCGGCACACCATCGGCAGGGGATAGACGGACGATGAGGGCTTCTTCGGTCGGGTTGGAAGAACTGTATCTAGTGCCAACAGCTACGACGCTTTCGTCGGGGAGAAGCGTCATGCGAACGAACTGAGCGCCGGTAGATTCATCAGCTAGCGGCGGTGAGTACTCCCATAGGATCGCGCCAGTGTCGGGCGAACGCTTTCTTACAAACTCGCCGCCACGTGAGCCCCGCCCGGAGATGAACACGTGGCCAGTCGAATCAACAACTACATCGCGTGAAGTGCGGGAGTATCTGCCATCCTTCTCCTGAGCGATCCACGAAAACGCCGACGGGGCAAAAACAAAGCCCTGGAGAAGAAGCACCGGGACAGCGACCAGCACGAACGGATGAACTTGCGGTAAGAAGCTTCGCACAGACATGAAACCCCCAGTAGAGATGCATCATGCCGACGTCGGTGGACCCGTGCAAGGGCCGACCAGAGTGCGATGTTCAGCGGAACACCCGTCCGGGGTCCAAACGCGACGTAAACGTCACGAGCGAGAATTCGGATGCGGCACGGCGGCAATCGCCTCGCCCGGCTGCTTGCTGGTTTGCCAAATCGTCGATAGCAGCGCATTCGGGGGCTTTGTCAGAAGTTCGGGAGCTTCGGTCTCGACCGAGGGTTCTTGCCGATGACTGGGGGGCTAGCTCGGCTTTCTGCGGCTCAGCACCCCTTAGCCGGGATGCCTCGCAGACGGGACACGGGAATCTCAGGGGGCTACGTCTAGGTCACGAGCGTAACGTGTCGCAAGATCGCGCGGCCCATGGCTTCGAAGCGGCCCCTGGCCGTCGATGATACCGGGGTGTCGATAGGGATCGAAACCCGCGCACTATGTTGAGCACTCCATAGTCCGCGCTTTTGCGACACCGCTAACACGGGGAAAGTCTAGTGTTAAAGAAATACCCATCTGGGGGCTCGACGTACCGCGCGCTATCGCGTTATTATGCTCGCCAGCACTCTGAGTATTGGGGGCACATGAGACATACGACAAGGTACGCGAGGCCGCTCGTCGGAGCGTTAGGTTTCATTTTGCTCTTCTGCAGTCCTGCTTCAGCGCAGTTCGGCGAACCCCCATGCAAGTTTGATACAACCCCCAAGGCTAAATCGGCCAAGGTCCATTTGGTGAGGGCGTTTTCCGCGTGCGGAGGCAGCACTACTTTCCCTTCCCCAAACACCGAGAACTCCTTGAATACGGATGCGTGTGTGCCACCGACACCGATGTCGATCTTCCAGTTCGGACCGAAAGGCGACTGTTCTTTTAAAAGCCAACTAAAATCAGTGTTCGATCAACCGATAGATGGGGGCAAGAAAAATGCATGTTTCCCCGACGACAGTGTTGCCTCCTGCGCCATTATAACCGCAAGCGTTAAATGCAGGGATATCCGTAACGAGGATGGAACTCTCATCGACGAGGATTCACTCCTGGACGAAGGCGATTGGGGCTTCGAAGTCAAATTCCGCGCAACAGGGAATGAGCGTGCCAACGACCGTGCCCTCACCTTTATCGACTTCCCACTCAACTGGCGTTTTCCACCTGCCAAAAAGGGCCAATTGAAAGGTAAGTTCAGCGCCCACGAGGCGCTGTTCAAGCTGCTCGGATTTGGCTCTGCACCTTCGCCTTGCGCGCAGTTCGAAATACTAGACGTACTTATCAGAAATCGTAGCGACGCAAATTATGGTATTTTCGCTAGACAGGGCCTAAGCGCTAGCTACGGTAATTAAGATCACGACTCGAAAGACACCGACTACGCCGTTCGCGCCGTGCGCGGCGGCTTGTAATTGCTGATCTGGTGATTTGATCCCCCGCTCCGGACAAGCGCCTCGGCATCCCACGGTGCCGGGGCGTTCTTGTCTTTGCGCGATGGCGATTGCCCTGCACACGCAGCCCTCTTTTGTCCGTATAACTCCGTACTGACCCAGACCTACCAGTTACCCCGTTCTGTCCGCGTAAAAGCCGCACTATAGGCGGGCTTGTGAGCCCCGGAATTGTAGGTCCGGGACGGTCTCGTGACTAGGGGGCTACCTCGGCTTTCTGCGGCTCGTGCGGCCTGCCCGAGGCAATGCGCCAGCCCGCTGAGTTACGTGCGGAAACAGGCACGTAGCTAGGGGGTTTTGGTGCTGAGCGGGATCTCTGGGGGATGCCTCACTTGCGGATATTGGTACAGGTTCGGCGGTCTGGTAGGGTCCTCTGCGG
>JAJCZL010000039.1 GCA_029262415.1 Deltaproteobacteria bacterium
CCGGCCTCGAACAGCGCGAGCGTTGATGCAATCCGCACGTCATCGGGCTGAAGCATCTCCAAGCCGAAACGGTCGAACCCAATATAAGAGCCGCCGTTGACGATCTTCATATGGTAGTCGTGATCGGAGGTCCCGCACGAATGACCGATGATGATGCGCTTGGCCGGAACACCCTGCTTGATGAGCAGTTCTTGCTGCTGGTCGCCGAGCGATCCTTCGTCGGTGTGGGTGATGATCGGTGCGCCGGTCTCGATTGAAGCCTTGCCGGCGGCTTCGATCAGCATCTTTTCGTAGGGTGTGATGGCGGGGGTTCCAGTCGCGAGTTTGATGATGCCCGCTTTAATCCCGGTATCGCCGATGCCCTCGGTGAGCTCGCGGATGTACATCTCGGCGATCATGTCGGCGCTGCCGCCCATCGACTCACGGAACTTCCAGTAGGCGCCGCCGCCTTGGTCTTCTTTGTAAAGGCCGGTCGCGCAGATGATTTGGAAGCCGGTGCGCCGGGCGATCTCGGCCATCAGCGTTACGTCGCGCCCAAGATCGTTGGGACAGGGGTCGAGCATGGTGGTGATGCCGTGGTCTTGCAGAGAAGCGACGTTGTCGCTCCCGACCGCGATCATCTCGTCGCGCGCGGGGCCGGGCCTGAAAGTGTCTGATTCCCAACCGGGCCAGCCGATCAGCACGTGTTCGTGCATCATGGTGCGCCCCAGCGCGTCTGAACTCACGGGTCCGGTGACGGTGTTAACTGTTGTGCTCATCGCTGCAATGCTCCGGTTTCGTTTTTATCCATGGCAGCGGCTGACACCAGCGCGCAGCGGCGAAAGCACGCCCGAGATCAACGAATTTCGAAGCGGCTGCGCTCGGCGGCCGCAACGTCTTGCGATTGGACATCCATCACCCGCGCCCCGCTCGGGCCTTGCCCGCACCAGGCGACGATGAGCGCGACGGCATCGGCGGGGCCTTGCACGACAGCCTCAACGCGCCCGTCAGCCAGGTTGCGGCACCATCCGTCGATGCCGAGCCTTGCGGCCTCGCGTGCCATCGCACCACGATACCAAACGCCCTGCACGCGTCCGCTGACGTAGAGGTGCACGGCCCTGCGCATTCACGCCCCAGAGGTTTGCAGCAACGCCATGAGCGCGGCTTCGTCGATAACTTCGACCGCGAGTTCGGCGGCCTTCTTGAGCTTGGAGCCGGCGGCCTCGCCGGCGACGAGATAATCGGTTTTCTTACTTATGCTTGACGACACCGTTCCGCCCGCAGCGGCGATCAGGTCTTTGGCGCGGTTGCGTGGGATCGACAATGTCCCGGTCAGCACGAAGGTCTTGCCGTCTACAGCGCCACCTGTGCTTGCGACGCTGTCGGCAGACGGAGCGACACCCGCGGCTGCCAGATCGGCCAGCAACGTGCGGTTGCCCCGGTCTGCGAAGAACGCACGGATCGATGCGGCAAGCTCGGGACCGATACCGTCCATCGCGGTCAGCTCCTCGGCCTCGGCCTCGGCGAGCGCCGCCAACGACCTGAATCTGCGCGCAAGGCTGCGCGCGACAGTCTCACCGACGTGACGGATGCCGAGTGCGCCTATCAGCCTCGACAGCGGCCGCGTGCGGCTCGCATCGATGGCCGCGACTAGGTTGGCGGCCGATTTCGCGCCCATCCGTTCCACGCCGATCAGGGTTTCGGCGTCGAGCCGGTACAGGTCGGCAAAGTTGTGGACCAGCCCGTTGTCGACCAGCACAGCGACCAGTTTCTCGCCGAGCCCGTCGATGTCCATGGCGGTCTTGGAGGCGAAATGCCTCACGGTTTCTTTGAGTTGGGCCGGGCAAGAGCGTCCGCTGCAGCGGTATGCGACTTCACCCTCCAACCTTACAACATTGGCGCCGCAAGACGGGCAGCTGGTCGGCATTTTGAACTTAGGCGGACGTCCCTTGCGCTTTTCCGCTATGGAAGCCACGACATAGGGAATCACGTCGCCGGCGCGCTCTATTACAACCGTATCGCCGACGCGTAGGTCCTTGCGCTTGATCTCATCCATGTTGTGGAGGGAAGCGTTAGAGACGGTCACTCCGCCGACGCGGACGGGTTCGAGTTCTGCAACCGGAGTAATCGTTCCCAGCCGCCCGACCGAGGCGACGATCTTGTTGATGACGGTCTCGGCTTGCCGCGGTTTGAACTTGTAGGCCACCGCCCAACGCGGCGACCGGGAGACCTGACCGAGACGTTCGCGCTCGTCGAAGCCGTCGACCTTGACGACCATGCCGTCGATATCGAGGTCGAGTCCATCGCGCGCCTCAGCCATGGCCTGATAAGCCCGGTGTACATCCTCGGCTGTTTTCACGGCACCGACCAGAGGCGCGACTTTGAAGCCCCAGCGCCCGACTTCTTTAAGGAAAGCGCTGTGGGTCTTGAACACCGCAGGCTCGCATGCGCCCAAGCCGTGCGCGAAGAAATCCAGCGGCCGGGCCGCGGTGATCGCGGAGTCGAGCTGGCGCAGCGAGCCGGCGGCCGAGTTGCGCGGGTTCGCAAAGACCGGCAGGCCCTCTTCTTCGCGGGAGGCGTTGAGTGCGAAAAAATCCTGTTTGCCGATGATGATCTCGCCGCGGATCTCGCAGCGCGTAGGCGTCTTGGTGGCGGATCCAGGCAATTTGAGCGGAATGCTGCGTATCGTTCGCGCGTTGGCGGTGATGTCTTCGCCGCTGGTCCCGTCGCCGCGGGTAGCGGCACGCACTAGTTCACCGTCTTCGTACAACAAGTTGACCGCGACACCGTCGAGCTTGGGTTCAACCACCCAGGCTTTAGGAGGCGCGCCGAGGCCCTTTTCGGTGCGTTGTAGAAACTCTTCTAATTCTTCGCCGTCAAACGCGTTCGCGAGCGAGAGCATCGGCAGCAGATGCGTCGACCGACCGAATGCCTCCAATGCCGGAGCGCCCGGCCGCTGAGTGGGAGAATCGGCGGTTACAAGGTCGGGATGCTCTGCTTCGAGTTCTTCAAGACGCCGCAACAGACGGTCGTAGTCGGCGTCGCTGACTACCGGCGCGTCGAGAAGGTAGTAGCGTCGGTTATGCTCCGCGAGTTCGCCGCGCAGACGCGCGATCTCCGTGGCGGGGGATTGGCGGCCCATCCGTTGTGATTAGCACAGGCGGCGCTTGCGGCAAGCCTGCGTTCAGGATCCTTTTGGGATTCTCCTTACTTCCACTGCCTGCGGACCTTTCGATGCCGTTTTCATTTGAAACACTACGAGGTCGCCGTGGCGGAGTTTTCGGTACCCATCGCCGTCGATTGCGCTGTAATGGACGAAGATTTCGTCATCGCTCTCTGTCGTTTCGATAAATCCATAGCCTTTTTGGCAGCTGAACCACTTAATCGTGCCCTGTTGTTCCATCAACACCCCCGCCGCTCATTCAGGTATGGCGAAGTTTTCTGAGCGAACTATTGTATGTCGGACATATCTCGGATCACGTCCGGGTTGGCACGGCGGTTGTTTTGCTACGCGGCTAACGTGCAAGCAAGCGTCGGTACCGCGACGGGAAGTTAGAAAGCGTGACTGTTGTTGTCAAGCCTATTCGACACGCGTAACGAATTTAGAAGCTGACTTTATGATCCGCGCTGCTTCATAACATCCGTGTTGTTGACGCGATACACGTGTCCTTGTCAGGCTGCGCTTCACATTAGGGCGGCGGGTTCTTTCTCTTTACGAACCAAAATACGCGCGTCCACAACAGGAGGCGAACAATGAGTGAAACCCATTCGTACACAACACAGGAATCTTTTGCACGGCGCTTTTTCGCGATCGCGGTAGCAGTGTCCCTTTTTGCCGCAGCGATTTTCGCGCCGGGTGTTGCGGGTGCATCGTCACGTGTGAACGTGAACTCGGCCGGCGTTGAAGAGTTGGCCGCGTTGCCGGGCATTGGCCAGTCAAAAGCGCGAGCGATCATCGAAGAACGCGAAAGATTGCCGTTTGGTTCGGTTGACGATCTCGAACGTGTTAGCGGGATCGGCGAGAAAACGCTCGAGGTGCTGCGTGAGCACGTGACCATCGGGCAAACCGGCCCAAAGGCTTTGGCGGGCGAGTAACCCTGCGAATTCATGCTCCTACGGCACCGGACCTAGCCGGGCAGGTGCCGTAGGCGAGCCCGGCGGCTTCCGAAGCACGAGGCAACGCGGATCAACCGAGAAGTTCTTCTAATGTGTTTACCAAGGTCGACGGACGAAAGGGTTTGCACAGCACACGGAACCCGTAACGACTGACGTTGCGTTCGTCGCCTTGGTTGAGAAAGTCGCCGGTCATCACCACGGTGCGGTTGGCAAGGCCACCCTCGCGGCCGCGCACAGCAGCGAGCAGGGCGTCCGCGCTGCAGGTGCCGAGGTTCCAGTCGATCACGGCGGCGTCGAAGCTCTCGCGGCCGAGGCTCTTGATGCCCTCGGCCGCTGTGCGCGAGCGCGACACTGACGCACCGGCACGCTCGAGAACCTTGGCGGTAAACTCGAGCACCTCGCCGTCGTCTTCGACCACCAGGAGGCGGCGGCCACAAAGCCTTGATTCCGGCTTGGGTTTTGTATCCGACATAACTGCGCGCTAGTCATAGTAGCAGCCGGATGGTGTGTCGGAAAAGATCATCGGGTAAGCTAGACGGCTGATTCGATGAAAGGATGCCCCGGCATAACCCGGTCGCTGCGTTCAGGCGTGGGATCGTTCGGCTTTTGTGTGTTCGCCGTCGCCATGGTTCTCGGCCCTCACCTCGGCGCAATCGGGGGCCGAGCCGCCTGCGCCGCGCCGTCGCGCCTGCACACGCTGGGCACTGGTGCCGATGCCTTCTACATCAATGAGCACGCCAACGGGCTGGTGTCGGTGTTCATCCAAGCGGTTCCTCTCGACAGCGTCCTCGACGAGCTAAAGGCGATCGGCGGACCGACCTACAGCTCGCTGGTGCCGCTGACACGGCCGATTACGCTGTCCCTTCACCAAGTTACCTGGCAAACAGTGCTCGATCGGATGTTCACGTTGCTCAATGCGACCTTCCACTACCGCGACGGACACCCGAGCCATGTGCGTGTATTACGCATGGCGCCCAACCGTAACTATAAGGCGGCGCCGCGTCCGACCGAGTCGAAGGCCGAGTGGTTCGCTATCGAACGCGTAGCGCAATGAGCCGCTTTACCGCCAACGAGCGCAACGCCCTGGCGTTGACCGCTGTCGGGCACTTTGGAGCCCATTTCGCGATGCTGGTGTTCCCGACGGTGGCGGTTGTGATTGCCCGCGAAGAGGGCATCGCACTAGAAACGGTGCTGGGCTGGAGCTTTCTCGGCTACCTACTGTTTGGCGCCGGCGCATTACCGGTCGGCGTGATCGCCGACCACATGCGTTCGCGTTGGGTGGTGCGTACCGGTGTGCTCGGGATCGGCCTGGCAATGGTCGCGACCTCGTTTGCAGCCCCCGGGCCCAGGCTCGCGACCGGTCTGGCCGCTATCGGCGTGTTCGCGAGTCTTTATCACCCGGCGGGGCTCGGCCTGCTCTCGCGAACGGTGCGCGCACGCGGGACGGCGCTCGGTATCAACGGGGTGTTCGGCAACCTCGGCATCGCCGGGGCACCGCTGGCGGCCGAGCTTGCGACTTCCGCGCTGGGGTGGCGCGGAGCCTACGCGGCGTTGGGGATCGCTCTGTTTGTTATTGGGGCAGCGGTGTCGATGCTGTCGATCGACGAGCCTGCGCCCGGCGACATGACTGCCGACGACCACCACCACGAGGGCCGTGAACGGCTCACGCTCTTCGCCATCCTGCTGGTTGCGATGACGCTCGGGGGGTTGAGCTATCGCGCCAATACGGTCGCGCAGCCGGCCTACTACGCCGAACGCATAGGATTCTTCGGCCACGGTGTGGCAACCACGATTGCCTATTCACTGGGGACGGTTGGCCAGTACGTCGGCGGCCGCCTGGCCGACCGTTACGACTTACGGCTCTTGTACGTGGGATTCCATGCGCTCAGTCTACCCTTTGTGCTGGCGATGGCGGTCACCTCTGAACTGCCGCTGCTCATGAGTGCGAGCCTGTTCGTGTTCTTCAGTCTCGGCATGCAGCCGATCGAGAACAGCCTTGTCGCGCGCTTCACCCCGGACCGCTGGCGGGCAACCGGCTATGGGCTGAAGTTTGCGGTGGTTTTTGGGATTGGTGCGCTGTCGGTCGGCGGTGTTCGTGCGGTGCTTGCGCGCACCGATCTCGCGGTGGTGTTTCTCGCGATCGGCGCCTTGGTCGCCACGCTGGTGTGCATCGCTTCCTACCTGGCTTGGCGCACGCGCGCCACGCCGATTCTCAACGTGCCCGGGCACCAGGCCGGAGCCGGCTAATTTCGCGTGTAGACGACCAGGTCGGTCGGAAAGCTGTCTGCGAGCGCGAGTGCGCTGCTGGTCGGGAAGAAATCGGGAAAACCCGAGGCCCCGGTTAAGTAGGCGTCGATGCGTCCGGCTCCGGCCTGGGCGACGTAGAGAACGCCGCCTTGTAATACCATCCCAGCGGGGAAGGAGGTCGGGTCGTCCTTGGTTGAGTGCTCAGGCCCGCGGTCCTGCAGGCTGCCGTCTGCGTTCAGAAAGAAAGTATCGATACGTCCCTCGTTAAAAGCGGAGGCGTAGACAGTGTCGCCGTCAAGGATGATGTCTTGGTAGGCGCCGGCGCGAGCGGTTTCCGAATCCGCTTCCTCAGGCAACAGGCCGTCGGCGCGAATCTGGTAGGCGACGATTCGGCGGCGGCCTTTCGAAGCGCTGTAGAGCATACCGCCGCGCGTGAGCAGCTTGTCGGGGAGGCTGAGGAAGGTTGCGGGGGTCTGCTTGAGTGGCTCCTCGCTGATGCTGCCGTCGCCGGCGACCAGGAAAGTGTCGATACGGGCGGTCGCGCGCGCGCCCGCATACAGAAACTCGCCGAACAGCGCGATGCTCTGGTAGTCGCTGGAGAATTCGCCGCCTTCGCCGATAGGGGAGTCGGTGATGTGCCCGCCGGCACTTAACCGAAAGACCTCGATCGCGCGAAACCCACTGAACGCGGCGTAGAGGGTGTCGCCGACGACGAGAAGGTCGAGGATGTCGGCATTGTTCGAGGGCAGCGAACGCGCGGTCGGCACCGACGGCAGGCTGCCGTCGGCGTTGATGCGGATCGAAAGCACTTCGTCGTCGGTGGCAACGTACAAAATGTCGCCGACTAGGATGATCCTACGCGGGTTCTGCAAGTTGATGGTGTCGAAGGGCGCCGCGGGCATCAGTCCGTCGCTGCCGAGACGGTAGGCGGCCAGGCGGTTGCCGCGCGCTTCGGTGACATACAGGTAGCTGTTGCCGGGCGCGGCGGTTGATTGCGGGCCTGCGGGCAGGAACACCGAAGTTCCTGCCCCCGCGCCGCAACCAGGAGCGCCAAGCAGTAACACGCATAAGAGCGCTGCGGCTGCGGCCGCAGCTGTCGCCGGGGCGAGAGCGGAGTGTCGATTTCTGTGCGCGTGCATCATATCAAGGTGCCGGATCTGTTAACACAGCCATGGCAAGAGTTCGAACACATGGTTTTGCGTGGAACGCCCTGGCGGTTGCCCACGCCGGGCGCACCGGCGTTGCGATGCGCGCGCTGGCCGGGCTGGGCAGCTTTCGGACCAGCGGCTATCCGATGTTGTTGGCCGGTCGGGTCGAGAGTGGTGAGCGAACTGTCGCCCGCGCGGTACTTGACGCAATCGCCGCCGGGACTATCGATTCGCGCAACCTCGCGCGAATTATCCCAATTGACGGTGCCGTGGCGCTCGAAGGCGATAACGTCACCGAGGCGATGTGCGAGGCGCTCGAGGGCGAGGCCGGACGTCTTTCGGGCCGCAGCTTCTACGTGCGCGCCCATCTGCGCGGCATGAAAGGACGGCTCGAGCACCCCGCTGTCGAGCGCGCGCTGGGAGCCTTCTTGTATGAGCGCGCGGCGGCGCTCGGCGATCCGCCGCGGGTAGACTTTAAAGACCCCGATCTCGCCCTCGTCATCGAGGTGCTCGGCGACCGCGTCGGCTACGCCTTTATAGATCGTGAGATGCGCTCGAGCGATCTGATCAGGATTCGCTAGACCTGAGCGAGGCCTGCTTTGCGGATAGATTCAGGCCCGATTCGGCGTGATCATCACCTTGACCGCGCCCGAACCCTTGTCTGCGGCGGTTTCGAAGGCCCGCTGCGCCTGATCAAGGGCGAAGGTATGGGTCACGAGCGCGGCCAACTCGGGTCCGCGCCGGGCGAGGATATCCAGCGCAATCGAGAAGTCGCTACGGCGGTCGCGAATGTTGTAAGCGATCGCGCCGACGATCGACACCTCCTTGAGAACCAATAGCAGCGGATCGAAGACCGGGGGGCCGTCGAAGATACCCGTGACGATCACGCGCCCGCCGCGCTGCACGGCGGACACGCCGTCAGCGACCGTCGTCGCAGTGCCGCCGACGGTTTCGATTGCGATTTGCGGCCGCGGATCGCAACTCTTGATATCTACGGGGTCGAGCACTTGATCGGCGCCGAGGGCCACGGCCGCAGCGGCCTGTTGCGGGTGGCGGGCGGTGACGGCGACGAACCCTGCGCCGAGGTGTTTGCATGCTGCGACCGTCAGCAGACCGATGGCACCTGCCCCCAATACAAGCACCCCGGTATCCTTGCCGACGCCGGCCAGTCGCGCGGCGTGCACGCCGACGGCGAGTGGTTCGGTGAGTGCGCCGAGGCGCAGATCGACGTTCTCGGGCAGCTTGTGCAGGCACACCGCGGGCGCGATCATTTGCTGCGCCATCCCGCCGGGGCGGCCGCCTCCGAAGAATTCGAGTTTGCCGCAGTGGTGGTAGTCGCCGCGCTTGCAGCGCGCGCACTGTCGGCAGGTGATGAGCGGTTCGACGGTAACCGCATCGCCCTCGCGCAGGCCGTCTACTCCGGCGCCGACGGCTTCGACCAGAGCGCTGATCTCGTGCCCCGGGCGAGCCTGTGGCAGCGGCTGGTGGCCGTTAAAAAAGTGTAGGTCACTGCCGCAGATCCCGCAGTACGCGACCTCCAGTACGACCTCGCCGGGGCCGGGTGTAAGTGTGGGCGCTTCGACGATTTCGATTGTTCGGGCGGCCGGGGCGCTTGCGGCAAATGGCATTGCCAACTCATGTAGGCGAAGGCGCCCCGACGCAAGGTGCCGGTGTTTGCCGATCCTTGGGTGTCAGCGCCGGCGGGGATCCGCCAGGGCTAGGGCAATCAATACGGCGGCGGCTACCTCTATGAAGCCTGCGGCGTTAAACATCCCGGCGCCGCCGAGGTGCTGGTAAGCCTGGCCCGCGACCAGTGTGCCGATCAACGGGCCGAGGCCGAAACTGACAGCGCCGAACAGTGTTTGTCCCATCGTACGCCGCGATTCGGGCACCTCGGTTCCGATGTAGGTAACCGCGGCGACCAGGTAGGTGCCGAAACTGAAGGCGTGCAGGGTTTGCACGGCTACCAGCGCGACCACGCCGTCGAGGCGTGCGACCGCGAACCAACGCAGCGCCGAGATCGCCATCGAGAAGACCAATAGGTTCTTGGTTCCGAAGCGGGTCACGGCGCGGCCTGCGGCGAGCAACACCACGATCTCGGCGCCGACCGCTGCGGCCCACGAGGTGCCGATCGCCGAGGGCGGCAGTCCGAGGTCGGCCAGGTGGATGCCGTAAAACGTGTTGTACGGGCTGAGCGCGATCTGGTGAAGCGTCGAGGCGGCAAGCAAGATCACGACACCGCGGCTGAGTACGCCGGCGCGGCCGCCGCTGGTCTTGGCCGGCACAGGTACCTCGTCGCGGCCGATCGTCCACGCCGCGACGGCGAGCGCTAGGTTAACGGCGAACAACCACAGGGGCACCGAGCCGAGGCCGCCGCGTTCGACCGCAAAACCGACCGTGATCGAAGCCGCCACGAAACCGATCGATCCCCAGATCCGCATTCGCGAGTAGTCGTGGCCCTTAGTCTGCGAAAGTTCGACGGCCGCAGTATCGGCCAGCGCGGGCAGCGGCCCGCGTGCGAATGCGTAAACGGCCATGCCGAGCATGGCCGGGACCAGCGCCGCGGTTGAGACCCAGACCGCCGAGCCGAGCGCTGCAAGCGACGCCGCGATCAAGAAGAAGCGGCGGCGATCGCCGGTGACGTCGATCACGTGGCCCCACAGCGGGGAGGTCAACAGCTTCAATGCGGGCGCGATCGCGAACAGCACTGAGATCTCGGCTGCGCTGCGGCCCGCTTCTCTAAAATAAACGGGAAGGTAGGGGACGTAGACGCCGAGCGGCGCGAAAACGAGAAAGTAGATGGCGCGGACTTCTCGTTTGGTACGCATAGAAAGACCGGCCGCCTGTCACTCGGAGAGAGGCGGCCGGTCACTTCTTATAGCAGCTGTTTACGCTTCAGTTCAGTTCTGCGCTCGAGTAGCCGAGGATGCTGCGCGCAACGATCATCTGGTTGATCTGCTGGGTGCCCTCGAAGATGTCGTTGATCTTGGCATCGCGCATCCATTTTTCGACTAGATACTTACGCGAATACCCCATCGGGCCGAGCAACTCGACGGCTTTCTGCGTCACCTTGGTGACGGCCGCGCCGGCCTTGCACTTTGCCATCGAAGCCTCGCGCGAGTTGCGCTCACCGCGGTCCATCATCCAACAGGCGCGCCAGGTGAGCAGGCGCGCGGCTTGCAGCTGCGCTTCCATCTCGATGACCTCGCGCTCGAGAACCGTCATCTGACGGCGGCTGGCCTCGTAGTGGATCTCGATGCCCGAATCGCGCAGCGTTTCATGCACGAAGTCGAGTGCCGCGCGGCCGACCCCGATCGCACTCGCGGCGACCACCGGGCGGGTAGCGTCGAACGTTGCCATGACACCGCCGAAACCGGCGCGGCCTTTTTCGATGATCTCGGCGGTACCGAGGATGTTGTCGTAAGGGATGCGCGCGTTATCCAGGGTGATCACCGCGGTGTCGGATGCGCGGATGCCCATCTTGTCCTCGACGCGGTCGACGGTGACGCCGGGTGTGCCGGCCGCAACGATGAATGATTTGATCGCCGCGCGGCCTTTGTTCTTGTCGAGCGTGGCCCAAACGACGACGAAGCCGTCCGATTTATCCAGCGCACGCTCACCTGCAGTACAAAAAATCTTGGTGCCCGTCAGTACCCACTCGTCGCCGTCACGTACCGCGGTGGTCGCGACCTGCTTTGAGTCCGAGCCGAAGTGCGGCTCGGTAATCGCCATTGCGCCCCAGCGCGGTTCGCCATCGTAGAAGTCGGCTAGGTAGCGCTTCTTTTGCTCGGGCGTACCGAGGCCGCCGACCGCGGCGCCGCCCAGCCCAGGGTTGGGGATCGACAAGTACAGGCCGCAGTCGCCCCAGGACAACTCTTCGATCTGGATCGCGGTGACGAGCATGTTCTCCGACGGCTTCTTGGCCTTTAGGCTATCAGGCGCCGCACCGTCGCCTTCTTCATCCTCGAACGCGACGCGCGAAGACTCGCGGTTGGCCTTGGATGCCTGCCACATCATCTGGAAGAACTCGTCGGGCTCGGTGTGCTCGAACTCGTCGTACTGGTGAGAGATCGGACGCATCATGTTCTCGGCAATCGCGTGGAACATTTCCTTGCGCGCCTTGGCTGATTTCGAAAGTTCAAAATTCATGTCGCTCTCTCCTTCTTAGACCGATGCCATGCCTTCAAAGACGGAAAATCCGCGGCCGTTGCGTGCCCACATCTCGACCGGATGCTCGCGTATAAAACCGTGGCCGCCGAGCACTTGAACGCCGTTGTCGGTGACCGTCATGACTGCGTTGTCGGTGTAGCTTCGCGCCAGTGTAATCTCGCGTGAGGGGTCTTCGTTGTGCTCGACGCTCCAGGCGGCTTCCCAGTTCAAAAGCCGCGCCGCGTCTACGTCGATTGCCATATCTGCGAGCATGAAGGCGATCGCCTGTTTCTGTGCAATCTTGACGCCGAAGGCTTCACGTTCTTTGGCGTACTCGATCGCGTAGTCGAGCGAAGCCTTGGCAACGCCGACGGCCATCGCCGATTGCGCTACCCGCGAGCGCCGCAATAGGCCGCGGGCGCTGCCCGGCAGCTTGGCCGAGGCGGGAACCCGTACGTCGTTGATCGCGACTGGGTAGGTCTCGCAGGCCTTGATGCCCATCAAGCCTTCGCGCTCTCCGATCTCTACGCCGGGCGTCCCGGCTTTGAGAAGGAAAGCCTCGATCGGCTCTTCTTCGCCGCGGGCGAAGACGACCATGTAAGGCGAAGTTTTCGCGAGCGGCACGTAGCACTTGGTGCCCGAGATGACGTAGTCATTACCGTCGCGTTTAGCGCTGGTTTGCAGCTCGCTTAAACTGAAGTTCCACTGCGGCTCGAGCACTGCCGCGGATCCGGACACGAACTTGTCGGTGCAGTACAGTGGCAGGACTTCCTTCTTCTGTTCGTCGCTGCCGGCGTGCATCACCGCATCGACGACAAGGCGAGCGGATAGCAGATGTAGTGCGATGCCGAGATCGCCTTCGGCGAGCCCCTCGGCGACGATAGTGCCGGTAACCGTAGATGGTGTGCTACCGTAGCCACCGTACTCTTCGGGGATGGAGTTTTGAATGATTCCCAGTTCCCAGGCCTGTGCGACCAACCCTTCAGGGATTACCCCGGTTTCGTCGGCATCATGAGCTGCCGGCCGAACCACGTCGGCGGCAAACGCCGTCACGGTTTCCTTGATGAGCTGCTGTTCCTCGTCCAATTCAAAATCGATCATCCTTGTCTACGCTCCTTCGGTCTCAACTTGTTTGCAGGCCATTGAGGCGATCATGCGATCGACGCTTGGCAGAAGTGCCACGCGCAGGTCGAAGCTTTCGGGGTCTTGGTAGTACTGAATCTCGGCTCCGAGTACCGCGCCGGTGTAGCCCGCCGCGATCGTGTCCGCATCGACATCCTTCGAGAACTCTCCGTTCTCCTGTGCGTTGCGCACCACGTTGCGCAAGAAGCTTCGGAACCTCCGCATCATGTCGCGCAGCAGATCGGAGACCTCGGCGTTGGTGTCGATAGCCTCGACGCTCATGCTGATGACAAAACGCGAATGGTCGCCGGCCTCGGCGTGGTCGATGCAGACCTCGGCGATGCGGCGCAGGGCGTCGGCGGGGCCGAGCCCGGCGCAAGCGTTCTGCACGCGGTTTTCGAATTCCGCGATGCGGTCACGGACGGCAGCTTCTAATAGGTCGTCCTTGTCACGGAAGTGGTAGTAGATGGCCCCCTTGGTAACCCCCGCGATTGACGCAATGCGATCAATCGAGGTGCCCTGAAACCCGTAGCGGGCAAAACAGTCGATGGCGATCGATGTCAGTTCGGTGCGCGACTTTGCGCCGCGTCCCGCCCCGCGTTCCCCAGGTAGCATACTGAACGGTTAGTATGTATGTTGCGGTGAGTCAAGACTCTGGGCCGGACGCCCAGACATTTGTTGTTGACTGTGTAGGTTCTATCGTGAACTTTTAGGCGAAGCTGGTCATGGCCTATATCCGACACATACCGCCCTCCCAGGCGGGGGGGCGTCTAGCACACGTGTACTCGGTGATCCGCAAGGAGGTACCGCGGGTTCCCAATCTGATGCAGGTCTTTAGCTTGCGTCCGGAGACCATGGAGTGGCTCTACCGCTCGTGGATCTCGTGTATGTGGAACGGAAGCATCCGCCGTGCGGACAAGGAACTACTCGCGGTGGTGGTTTCCAAGGCCGCACGTTCTGAGTATTGCGCCGACGCCCACATGGTGTTCATGCAAGCTGCCGGTGTCGACCGCAACCGGGCTTTTGAGCTGGAAGAGCGTCTCGGCGACTGCGATTCGCTCGACCCTGCTATGCGTGTTGCCGCGCGCTTTGCTTCGAAGATCACCAAGAACCCGCGTAGCGTCACCAATGCAGATCGCGCCGAGTTAGCCCGCGCCTGGCCCGAGCCCGGCGATCTTGCGCAGATCTGCGCCGTTATCGGCAGTTTCAATTGCATCGCCCGCGTCGCCAACGCGCTTGGCGTGCACCCCGAGATTCCCGTTGGGCTGCGCGGCTTCGAGCTCGGCAGGCGCAGCGCGATTGCGTTGCTTTCGCGCCTGACCTTGATGAGCGTGGATTTCGGCGAGAAACCGGTTTCGGCCGACACCCCCGAGGAGAACCACCGTGCGCTCGAGCATCTGTTCGTGGCGCAACTGGGTTTTCCCGATACTCCCCCCCAGTTCCGCCTCCTCAAGGAGACACCGGATATTGCCAATGGCCACCTGCGCCTGATCGAAAAAAGCTTCGTTGTGGTTCCGCGTGACCGCTGGATGAGAATCGGCCTGGTGGTTGGGCGTTTGGCCGGGTGTGAGTATTTTGCCGCAAACTGCGCTGCGTGGCTTGCCGAGCGGAGGGTCGAGGCGGCTGACGTGATAGCTGCCAGCGAAGGAGTACAAACTTCGCTGCCGGAGGCAGAAGGGTGTTGTTTACGGTTTGCGCGTGATTTAACACTGTATTCCCACAAGATAGGTAAGGACCGGATTCAGGAGTTGAGAGCTGTCGGTCTGTCAGACGGAGCCATACTCGATTTGGCGTTCGTCGCGGGGGTGTTCAATGCGATGACCCGTTTTGCCCTTTGTATAGGCGACCACAAGGTCCAGGGCAGCGGCTCTTACGCGAGTGGGGCACGAGCAGCAGCAGCGCTCTCAACGATCGGGACCGGGTTAAAAAAGAGAAGTGAAAGCGGATAGTCCACAAGTTTCAGGAAAGGTGTTCCGGTTTTTGTCGGCGATGCATCCAGCGCTGTCTAAAGCCGAACGCAAACGTTACGCCGGTTTCGACCCCGACAAGTGGTACGACTGGACGTCGGAGATCTCCCACGAGTTCTCCGAGCTGATGCGACGCTCGCCGCGCGACACAGGTTTCGCGCGCGGCCTGGCCTACGTTGCCCAGAAAGCGATTCCCGAGGGCCGCTACGTACCAACCGCCGAGTTGCTCGATTACATAGCCGACCTGCCGGCCGCGTTCCGCGGTACCAGAGGCAGCGGTTACAACCTGGCCGCCAACGGTCGCGGTCGCGCGACGGTTAGCTACGCCGGAATGCCCGGCTTCAACAATGTGTGCATCGCGATTCAAGGTGAACTCGCGCAGCGTTTGGAAGCCTCAGGTGCCAAGAGCGTCGTCGTCCGTCACGGGGATCAGTGCCGCCTCAACGGCAGCGATCACTGTACGTTCGAAGTTGAGTGGCAGGGCGAGAGCGCGCCCAAGGGTGCTAACCCGGTAACAATCAAAGATGTCGTCGGCGACGCCGCGCCCGCAAATGCCGCGGCCGGCGCCGGCAACGGAACTGGTGCGCAGCAGAAGGCGGCCGCACCTGCGGCCGAGCAACAACCGCAACAGCGCAAAAAAACCGCTCAACCGGCGGCCAAGGCCGCCGCGGTGACAGGTGGAGCAGCGACAGAAACTAAATCCCAGAAGTCAGGGGAACAGGGCTCAATGCAAGAATCACAAGACCAACAAGCCGGAAACATCGAGGACGCTCTCCTCTCTCAACTTAAAGAACGTCTCTCCGAGGCCGACCGTCACTTCCGCCTTTACATGGAAGCGAAAGAGGAAGTCGAGCAACTCCGTTTGGAACTCGCACAGGTCAAAGCCCAGTCCGAGGCAAACATCTCCGAGATTAATCGAGAGAAGCAGGAACTCCAGGACGCCCTTGGTGAACTCAAGCAGCGTGTCCGTGCTCTTGTCTCCGACGCCTGACCGAGGCTCGAAGCCGATTTTCGCGGGAGGTTTTCACTCTCCGCGCATCATACTCGTTCAACCGCAGGGCGGCGCCAACGTGGGCGCGGCTTGTCGCGCGATGAAAAACATGGGCGCGCGCGACCTGACAATCGTCGCGGGCGCATACGACCGTGCGCAGGCCCGTACGATGGCGGTGCACGCGGGCGATCTTCTTCATCGCGCGCTCCACGTCGATACCATTGAAGAAGCGTTGGCCGGATGCGGAGTCGTGGTAGGGACGACGGCACGCAGCGGTCCCTATGGCCGTGTTTGCGCCGACATTCGTGAGGTCGCGCGTGAACTGGTCGCGGGCGAGCCTGTGCTTCGGCCTTTCGCGTTGGTATTCGGTCGCGAAGACCGTGGCCTCTCCAACCGGGAGGCGGGGTTCTGTCACCGTCTCGCAGAGATTCCCTCGACCGACGACTATCGTTCGGTCAACCTCGCCCAAGCCGTGATGGTCTGCGTTTACGAGATTCGTCGCGCGCGCTTGGATGCAGCCGCGGCTCGGCACCTTGCCGCCGCAGGGCCGGCCCCGACCCGCGTCGCCGATGCCGGTGAACTCGAAGCTGCATTTGTACAATTGCAGGAAGCTTTCCTCGAAATCGGGTTCTTGTCCGAAGCGAACCCCGGGGTGCCGATGGCAACTCTGCGCGACTTGATTGGGCGTGCCGCCCCCGACGAACGCGAGGTACGCATCCTGCGCGGTCTCGCCCGCCAAATTAAGTGGTACGGCAGCGGTGGCAGCGAGATCGCCGATGCGAAACGTCGCGTCGGCGGTAAGCTTCGCTGAGGTTGTTAACGTGGCCGACGCCGGAAAAGTTCTACACTTCTACTTTGACTATATATCTTCGAACGCCTATCTCGCCTGGAAGGTGGTTCCCGCTCTCGCCCGTAAGTACGGTTACAGTTTCGCGCCGGTGCCGGCGCTGTTCGCCGGCTTTCTGCGCACGACTGGAACGCTCGGTCCGGCCGAAGTCCCCGTCAAGGCGCTATGGATGTGGAAGAACAACTTACGCAAGGCCGCGCTCATGGGTGTTCCTTTGAACATCCCGGCATTTCACCCGTTCAACCCGCTGCTCGCACTGCGCGCTTCTTGCGTCCAGATGGAGACGGAGTCGCGTGAGCGATTGGTCGACGCGTTGTTCGACGCCGTCTGGGTACACGGCGAACACGTCAGCGAATCTGCGGTTGTCGTGCAGGCTGCGAACTCGGTCGGACTCGACGGCGCGCGCATCGTTGCCGATGCTCATGGCGAGGTTGCGAAGACGCTTCTGCGCGGACAAACCGACCGGGCTATCGCTGCCGGCGCGTTCGGCGTGCCCAGTATGGTTGCGGGCGGCGAGGTGTTCTGGGGCTACGATGACATCCCTTACTTAGAACGCTTTCTCGCCGGTAAGGATCCGCTGGTTGCAGCCGCCGTCCCCGGTCGAGCACCGCAGGCGTCGGCTATCCGCAGGCGGCACTGAACACCGCATTATAGCATGTCTGTGCCTTTCCCATTCTCAACGCTGCTCCGGGTTCTGCCCACAATCGTCACTCGTGCCGAGATACCCACCGATCTCGAATCGGTGTCCTCTGTGAACGCCGAGGCCGAGGTCGATCCCCGTAGCGTCGGATTGGCGCGCGCAGCCGTCGATGAGATCTGGCAGGCGCTGACCTCTTGGTACCAGACCGGCATTCACCCGGCGATTCAGATTTGTGTGCGGCGCCGCGGCCAGGTGGTGCTCGACCGCGCGATCGGCTATTCGCACGGCGGCGGCCCGCGTGACCCGCCCGGCGGCGAGAAGATCTGCGCAACGCCGGCGACTCCGTTCAACGTATTCTCGGCCTCCAAGCCGATGGTCGCGATGGCGATCCATCTGCTCGACCAACGCAATCTGCTGCATCTGGACGATCCGGTGTGTGCGTACATCCCCGAGTTCGCCGGCAAGGGAAAACAGTGGATCACAATCCGTCACGTGCTGACCCATCGCGCGGGTCTGCCGACACCTCCCGACGGGGTGCTCGACTTGGACCTCCTCATAGATCCGGACAACAAAGAGCCGATACGCATACTTTGCGACACCGAGTCTGCCCATCGCGCGGGCCGGCGCCTGGCCTACCACGCGGTTACCGGTGGGTTCTTGCTCGGAGAGATCGTCAGACGCGTCACCGGCGAGTCGATTCGCACACTGGTAGACAAAGAACTGCGCGAGCCGATGGGCTGGCGCTGGATGAACTACGGCACCTCGGCCGCAGATGCGCACCGAGTCGCCCGCCACTACTTTACCGGGATGCCGATCCTTCCGCCCCTCGACCTGTTCTTGAAACAGGCGTTGGGCTTCGACTTCCGTGATGTGATCGACGCGTCAAACGATCACCGCTTTATTACCGGAGTGCTTCCCGCCGCCAATCTCATGGCCACCGCCAACGAGCTTTGTGAGTTCTACGAACTTCTTCGTTGCGGCGGCGAACTACACGGACACCGGGTCTTCGACCCGCTCACCGTTTGGCGCGCAACCTCTGAACAGTCCTACATGGAAATGGACTTTATCTTGGGGCTCCCGGTCCGCTACGGCATGGGCTTCATGCTCGGCGGTGATTGGCTGAGCCTGTACGGAACCGACACCCGCCACGCGTTCGGACATCTAGGATTTACCAACATCTTCAGCTGGGCCGACCCGGTGCGTGAGCTTTCGTGCGCGATTATGACCAACGGCAAGCCCGCATTTTACCCTGAACTGTACCGTGCGATGAGCCTCATGCAGACTATCAACCGGGTCTTGCCGAAGAACCCCGACGTGCCGGCGCGAGCGGACTTCCTCACGCCGTGGACGGATTAGAAACGCACGCCCGCTCGGCTACACTGCGTGATCGGCCGCGTGGGCGGCACAGGAGGCCTCCAGTGAACCTTTTTGGTCAGATAGCGCATTCGCTCGTCGTTACCGCAGCTGCGGGACTGTTCGCAATAGGTTGTTCGGGGGACACCGCCAAAGAAACAAGCTCGAGTGCTACGAACGCCGCCGCCGGTGCGGCCAAGGCCGAGACGGCCGGCGGTGCCGCGGCAGCCAAAGTCGGTAATCCCGGTAGCATCGTCGGCCGCGTTACGTTCAAAGGCACACCGCCTAGGCCGCGCCAGATCAACATGAGCGCCGACCCTTACTGCGCGAAGGTCAACCCCGATGGCGCGACTCGTATCAACGTAGCAGTCGGCGCGGGCGGCGGTCTCGCCGGAGTGTTTGTGTACGTGAAGTCCGGCGTGACCGGCCGCTATCCGACGCCGGGTGAGAAAATAGTGCTCGACCAAAGAAACTGTAACTACGCGCCCTCGATCGTCGGCGCTATGGTCGGGCAAGGGATCGAGATCCGCAACTCTGATTCGACACTCCACAACGTTCACGCGTTGCCGACGAAATCGAGGCCCTTCAACATGGGTATGCCGACGGCAGGGATGAAGTCGACGCGCAAGTTCACCTCGCCCGAAGTGTTGGTACGCATAAAGTGCGACGTTCATCCATGGATGGAGACTTTCGTCGGCGTCACCGAACATCCCTTCTTTGCGGTAACCGGCGCCGACGGAAGCTTTGCGGTCAACGGATTGGCTCCGGGCGAGTACGTATTCGCAGCGGTGCATCCTAAGCTCGGCAGCCGCGAGGCGAGCGTGACCGTCGCGCCCGGCGGCGAGACCTCGGCGGCGTTCGAGTTCGAGAAGAAAGGCTAGCCCGTAGCGGCTGAGCGCGGGCCCGGGCCGTGCATTCTGGCCTCGCCGCGGCGAAACGGGTAAACCGTGCGGCATGTTGGTTGTAATCGCAAAACTGAAAGCAAAGCCCGGTAAGGGCGATGCATTGGCCGCCAAGTTCTCGGAGATGGTCGCGTGGGTGACCGAGAACGAGGCTATGACGCTTACCTACGCTTGCAATCGCTCGAACACGGATCGGGATGAGTTCGTGTTCTTCGAGCGCTATCCGGATCAGGCGGCGCTTGGTGCGCACTCGTCTTCAGACAGGTTCAAATCGTTTGTCGGCGAGCTCCAACCGTTGCTTGACGGTGGTATGCAGGTTGAAATGCTCGAGGAAGTTGCGGCCAAGCTCTGATTCGCTTCTTCTCAAAGCCCGCGGTCAGGCCGCGTATCGCCTTGGCCGCGCTTGTTCTGATCACTGCCGTAGCGGCGGGAGGCATCGCGAAGCTGCGTTTTGACAGCTCGCTCTCGGCACTGACCGATCCCAACGACTCAGCGCTCGCGTTCCACAAAAAGGCGGTCGAAATCTTCGGTGATGAAGAAATCGGCGTGCTTGCGCTGCTCGCCGACGATGTCTACACACCCGAGGTTCTCACCGCTCTGCGGTCCCTCACCGGCGCTCTGGCCGCAATCGACGGGGTTGCGCGCACCGTCAGCCTGACTAACGTCAAAGATCCGGTCGCCGATGTCTTTGACCCACCGCCGCTGTTGCCCGACGGTCCGGTACGCGCCAAAGACATGGCGAGGCTGCGCGAGCGGGTGCACGCCAACCCTTTGTATGTCCCGCACTTGGTAGCCGCCGACGGGCGCGCTGCCGCGGTCAACGTGATCTTCGGCCTGGTCGCTCTCGGGGCCGAGGGTGAGGCTCGCGTCGATAACGAGGTCGCGGCGATTCTCGCCGGCTACGACGGTCCCGGCAAGATCTACTACACCGGGATCTCCCATATCCGCGTGCGTTCGGTGCGTTTGATGCGCGAAGACCTCCTGCGTTTTTTGCCGCTGAGTCTGGCCGCGATGATGGTGGTGTTGTGGCTTACCTTTCGCTCCCTCCGTGCAGTTGCCTTGCCGCTGGTCTCACAGGCTTTCGCGGTCGTAGTCTTGCTTGGACTGATGGGCACACTCGGCGCCTCGATCACGCTTCCTACGCTGGTTTTGCCGTCGCTGCTGCTGGTTATCGGTGCGTCTTACGCGATCCATGTCACCACTGCCTACCTCGAAGCAGAGCGCGCCGGCGTACGTGGTCGTGCGTTGATGGAAGGAGTGCTCAAGCGCGTGGGGCTGCCGGTGGTAGTCTCGGCTTTCACGACCGCTGTTGGCTTTGGTTCGCTGGCGATACACCCGATCCCGGCGATCGCCGGGCTTGGTGAGTTTGCGGTTCTCGGGATTGCGATCGCGGCGGGCGGGTGTTTGCTCGGTCTCCCCCTGGCTTTTCTGAGCTTGCCGACACGACGGATCGACGCCGGCCTCACCGAGACCGACTCGGGCCTGTTGCGCAGGCTCGATGCGCTGGTGGTACATGCCGGCACGTGGGCGATCGACAACCGTCGCGCAGTTTTCGCGATAGCGACGGCACTGCTGGTGGTCTCGGTCGTGGGTGCGATGCGTATCCGCGTCGATACCGATTTTTTGAAAGCGTTTCGACCGTCTTCGGATGTTCGCGTTGCCCACCGCGCGGTGACCGAGTCCTTGGCCGGCCCCAACGTTGTCTCGGTGGTGATCACCGGCTTGCGGCCCGGCTATTTTAGAGATGTGACATCGTTGCGCCGTGTGAAAGACTTCCAAGACTTCGTCGCCACGCTCGAGAACGTGTCGGCGAGTATCTCGCTGGTGGATTACCTGGAAGCGATCGACAGTGGTCTGCAAGCAAGCGACGGCGGCATCGTCCTTGACCAGGCCGGTAGGCCGGTGGAGGCGCCTTCTCCACCGAGCTTTTGGGACGCCCCCGGCGAACAGTTGCCGGCGGTTCTGGAGTTTGTGGCGCTTACCCCCAAGACTTTCTCGGGTCTTGTCGATAGTGACTTCCAACGCCTGAACATTACCGTGCGCACCGAGGTCAGCGGTTCGCGTGAAACCGCCGCGTTGGTCGAGCAGGTCGAAGCTTACGCCGACGCGATGCTGCCTGCAGGCGTGGTTACCCGTGCGACCGGCCCGTTGGTGGTCGCGAGCCACGTCGCCGATCAAGTGATCGGCGGGCAAGTCGAAAGTGTCGGTGTAGCGTTCAGCGTTATCTTTCTCGCGTTGTCGATCATGTTCCTGTCGCTGCGGGTCGGGCTTGCGGCAATGATCCCAAACCTGCTGCCGGTAGTTGCGTTCTTCGGGATCATGGGGTGGTTCCGCGTCGAGTTGAATCTTGCGACCAGTATCATCGCTGCAGTCGCGCTCGGCATCGGCGTTGACGATACGATTCACTATATGGCGCAGCTCAACCGCGTGGTGAAGACAACCGACACCCAGCGCGAGGCGTTGATAATGACGTTGGCCTTGGTCGGGCGTCCGATCGTGACCACCTCGCTTACGCTTACCGCCGGTTTTCTCGTGATGGTGATGTCGGGGTTCTCGGTGATCACTGCGTTCGGTGCGCTTTCTGCGATAACGATGATGATCGCGTTGGTTGCCAACCTGGTGCTGCTGCCGGCGATCCTCGCAACCGTCCCGGTGATCAGCGTTTGGGATCTGGTCAGCTCGCGGCTCGGCCAAGCGCCGCACAAGACCATTCCTCTCTTCGACGGGCTCGGCCGTTTGGCGGTGCGTTTGATTGTGCTGCTCGGCAATCTGCGCACCTTTGAGACCGGAAGCATCATCATGAAGCGTGGCGAGCCGGGCAATGAGATGTACCTTCTGCTCGGCGGCGAAGCCGAGGTGCAGGTATCGGCTGCAGGCGTGACGCGGCCGCTTGCCGAGCTCGCGCGCGGTGATGTGTTTGGCGAAATGGGTCTGCTGCGCTCGTCGATGCGTACCGCCGACGTGGTCGCGCTCTCCGACGTAGAAGTACTCGTCATCAATGAAGCGTTCTTGCGCCGACTCCGTCAGCGCTACCCACGCTTCGCTTCGCGTTTTTTCCTCAATATCGCGCGGATCCTCAGCGACCGTCTCGAAGCGGCCAATCGTCGCGCCGCCACAGCGGTGCGCGGCAGTGCCGGCGCATTCGGCGGCGGTCACTAGTGTCCTGAGTCCTAAATACACTGAATAATAGCTTCTCGCAATCGTCGCTGCTATGTGGAGGACCCGTCATGGCAGCAGGCAGACCCAAAGCGAGGTTGATCATTTCTCCCTCCGAGCGCGCGACGCTGTCGCAGTGGGCACGACGGCCCAAGACGGCGCAAGCTCTGGCGCT
>JAJCZL010000040.1 GCA_029262415.1 Deltaproteobacteria bacterium
AGGCGAAAGGCGCCGCACATGAACACGTCGCTGACTATGTAAGCGGCGACTGGCTGTGGAAGAAAACGCCGGACGATTTCGATCCGCAAAGTTATGAAATCAAACCCTATGCGGTGACGACCTATTTTGAGGACGGCGACACTATTGATCTTGGCGGACGGCGGCTTGAAGTCTTATTGACGCCGGGCCACTCGCCGGATTCGATCTGTCTGCTCGACCGCGAGGGGCGGCGACTTTATACCGGCGACACATTTTATCTAGCGCCGCTCTACGCCCATCTCGAAGGCTCTAACGTCGCCGATTATAAGGCGTCGATTGACCGGCTCGTCGCGCTCGAGCCGGAGATCGATCATCTGTTGACGGCGCATAATGTTCCGCTTGCCGAGCCGGCTTATCTCAGCCGGGTCAGTGCAGGCTTTGAAGCGATATCGACAAAAAGCGCCGCCTATGTGGAAACAGACGGCGCTTTTGAATATCAGTTTGACGGATTTTCCATCATCGTCCCGGCGAGCCAGCCATAGGGCGGCGGCGAGAACGCCGAATTATTCGGTTTTTTCTTCCACTTCAGCTGCGGCAGCCTGTTCCACGGGCGGTTCTTCTGCGGGCGCATTTTTCGCTTCTTCAAGCGCTGCGGCTACGGCTTCGGCCTTGTCTTTCTTTTCCTGCTCACGCTCTTGGGCTTTCTCGCCCGGCTTGCCCTTATTGGGGTTGTTGCCGTGTTCCCATTTGACGATATCGTTCGCCGCCAGGAAGCGCGCGACGCGGTTTGTCGGTTTGGCGCCGACGCTGAGCCAATGTTTGATGCGGTCTTCATTATACGCCACGCGGTTTTCATCGGTCTTGGCGAGCAGCGGATTGTAATGTCCGACCTTCTCAATGAAGCGACCATCACGCGGCATGCGCGAATCCGCAACAACGATATTATAGTAAGGACGTTTCTTCGCGCCGCCCCGGGCGAGTCTGATTTTTAGTGACATGGTGGTGTTCCTTCTTTTTTCTAAATCTAAATCTTCGTCATCCCGTGCGCAGCGCGGCATGAAATGACGCGATGCAGACACGGGATCGGTTTGTTTCGGGTCTTTAGATCCCGGACCAGCGCCGCATCATCCGACCGCGAAGGCGGTCGAATCATAAATTGCGCGCCTTCGCGCGCGGGTGCTGCAGCGCATCCGGGATGACGCCGGTGGTTTCTAACAATCATCCTTTCGATTCCGAATGAGCGTAAGTGCCCGCCCCGAGAAAATGAGATGAGTATTGAGATTCATCTCCTGGGCGCTGAATGTACGTAGTGGGTGACTTGTGGAAGCGGGGAATCATTTCTTCTTCCCCAAACCCGGCAACCCGCCCATGCCCGGCGGCCCCATTCCTGGAAGAGGGGGCGCTTGGCCGGCGAGCGCTTTTTCAATGGCGTCAAAGTCAACTTCTTCCGAACCCGGACCTTTTGCGCCCTTGGCCGCTTCCAGCAGCGCCGGGTCGGGCGCGCCGCCTGGCATTCCGCCACCCATACCCGCAAGCTGCTTGGCCATGCCTTTCATGCCGCCCCCTCTTCCACCCATTTTGCCCATCTTCTTCATCATATCGGCCATCTGGCGGTGGGCTTTGATCAGCTTGTTGATCGCTTGAACGGAAGTGCCGGAGCCTCTCGCGATGCGTTTTTTGCGGCTTGCGTTTAACAGCTTCGGCGTCTTGCGCTCGGCCTTGGTCATCGACGAGATGATCGCTTCCTGATGAACAATTTCCTTGTCATCAAGCCCGCCGGCCTGGTCGACCATCTTTTTCATTTTGCCCATGCCGGGCATCATGCCGAGAATGGCGCCCATGCCGCCCATTTTGCGCATCTGGCGGAACTGGTCGGCAAGATCGTTCATGTCGAACTCGCCTTTGGCCATTTTCTTGGCGGCCTTCTTGGCTTTTTCGACATCCATTTCCTCGCTGGCTTTTTCCACCAGCGAAACAATGTCGCCCATGCCGAGGATGCGGCCGGCCATGCGGTCCGGTTCAAACGTGTCGAGCTCGTCGAGCTTTTCACCGACGCCGATAAACTTGATCGGCGCACCAGTGACCGCGCGCATGGACAACGCCGCGCCGCCGCGGGCATCGCCGTCAATGCGTGTCATGACGACCCCGGTGACGGGTACGCGCGCCTTAAACTTCTCAGCCGTCTGCACTGCGTCCTGTCCGGTCAGCGCATCGACCACCAGCAAGGTCTCAATCGGGTTGGTCTCACGGGCAATGTCGGCGATCTCGGCCATCAACTGCTCGTCGATGGACAGCCGTCCGGCGGTGTCGAGCATGACGACGTCAAAGCCGCCGAGCCGGCCCGCCTCCATCGCCCGGCTGGCGATATCGCGCGGGGTCTGGCCGGCGATAATCGGCAGGGTTTTCACCTCGGCCTGTTCGCCCAGAATTTCTAACTGCTCTTGCGCCGCCGGGCGGTTGGTGTCGAGCGAGGCCATGAGGACGCGTTTCTTGTCGCGTTTTGTCAGTCGCAGCGCGATCTTCGCGGTCGAGGTGGTTTTGCCCGAACCCTGAAGCCCGACCATCATGATCGCCGCCGGCGGCGTAGTCTGGAAACTTAGCGATGCATCCCCATTTTCAGCATTAGAGCCGCCGCCGAGCATATCGGCGAGCGCATCATGAACGATCTTGACGACCTGCTGGCCGGGCGTCACCGAGCGCAAAACTTCCGAGCCGACAGCGCGCTCTTTCACCGTGGCGATGAAATCTTTCGCCACCGGCAAAGCAACATCGGCCTCAAGCAGCGCGACACGCACCTCGCGCAAAGCCGCGACGACGTCCTTTTCTTCAAGCGCACCCCTGCCGCGAAGGCCGTCGAATATGGCGCCTAACCGATCACTAAGGCTATCAAACATGCGTAGTTCCCTACCGCCGCATCCCGCGGGCAAACGCCCGCAAACTATAATTCGACTGCCGCCGCACCCGCGGGCGAACGCCCGCAAACAAAAAACCTCGCGGCGGCAAATCCGTCACACCCAACAATGGGAGCGCAACACCCGCAAAACGCAATTACCCGCCGCGAGGGCGTTACCCCGGCGGCGGTGCATCCCCGGCCCCATCCCTTTCATATAGGGGATCGTGCCGGCAAACGCGGGAAAGCTTCGATTTCCCGAAAGTGGGGGTTCTATAGGGGGAGAGCGGATCTAAGGCAAGGGGCGCGCGCCTTCTACCCCCGGGCGCGACGGCGTTGGCGCTCGGCATGAAGCCGGTGAAGCTGCTCGCG
>JAJCZL010000041.1 GCA_029262415.1 Deltaproteobacteria bacterium
GGCTAGTGCGGTAAAACAGCCGAGGTAGGCCGCAGTCGCCATCCACGCCGGGTAGGCAACGTTGAACGAGGCGAACTCGCCCTGAAAGACCGGCAGAAACGCAAACCAAGCGATCACCGCAAGCGCCGCGAACCAACGCCCGGCGAGCGGGCGGGCCAGCGCGTACATCATCGCCGCCGATGCCGACAGCAGCGCGGTCTGCAACAACCGCAACGACGACGAGGTCGGCCCGAACAGGTAAGACCAGGCGGCACTAAGCCAATAAAACAGCGGAGTGTAACCGGTGTGAAAATCTACGTAAGGCGTCTCGCCGGTGCGCACCCGCGCAATCTGAAAAAGCAGGGTCCCTTCGTCTTCGACTTGGAACCCGTAATTGCGAAAGACGAGCAGGTAACAGGCAACCGCGGCAGCGACGATCAGCCTTGCGATGGGACCTCTCCTTGCACGAGCGCGCGCAGCTCGAGCGCGCGCACCGCACGCTCGGCGAACTCGCGCACGCCGAAGTCTGGATCGCTGAGCAAGCGGCGAACCTCACCCAGGTATTCGCTGCGTCCGCGCCGGTGCAGCGTCCACAACGCGGATTTGCGTAGATCGGCATCGCCCGAGTAAAGATTGCGCGCCGCGGCCTTGACGGTATGCTCGGCGCCCATCGTGGCGGCCAACCAGCCGGCTTGGCGGCGCACTATCGACTTGTCGCTGTACAGGGCAGCCTCAGCCAACTGCCGGTCGCTTTCCTCACTTCCGTCAAAAACGCGGCGCACCAGGCGCGGCACCAGGTACTCCATGTAAGCGTCCCCGTAATAACCGAAGAACCCGAAAGCCTGAGCGATCGAAAGCGAAGGCAGGTTGCGACGTCCGAGTTCATAGGCGGCATAGGGCTGCGCACCGTACTCATCAAATACATTCGGGTCACGCAGCAACGACACCACGGTCTCGGTATCAAGTTCGCGGGTCGCCCGTATGGCCGCTCTGCGCAGACGTAGATCCTCGTAAGGGTTCTGGATCCAGCGCTGGATGGTGCGGGTAAGCTCCGTGTCGTCGGCAAGCATATTGTCGCCAATGGCGTTGCCGGCACCTACAGCCGGACGCGCACCCGGCCAAAACGACGCCGCGACTCGGCGTAAGGTTTCGTAAAAAACACTGGCAATCGCTTCGCTACGCACCTTGCCGCCCGCGTCGCGTGCAAGAAGAAACAGATCGTGCAGGCCTGCGTCACCGACCACCCTACCCGCAAGCCGGGTTGCCAAGACCTGTTCGCGCGGAGACAAGCGCCAATCGGCCACCGCACGGACCAGTGCGTCGCCGACGCGCGGGTCGGAGGCGCGTTGCAGCGTCCACACCGCGCGATCACGCACGGCAGGGTCGGGATCGGCAAGTGCGTCGATAACCGGAGCAGCAGCATCTTCGATCATCAAGACGTCGGCACGCGCGAGCGTATGCTTGCGCACCGCGGGATCTGTCGAGGCCAGCCCGTCGCGCAACCAAACGGGAACCGCCATCGGCGCCGGTTCGACCGCCGCCTCGGCCGCCAGGTGCGCTGCCGGAACGGCACCGCGGTGCCGCAATACCTGATAGCGCCCGATCTTTACGAACGGACGGTAGTGCGTGTCCAGGTACTGGCCAAGGTCGTAGTAATACATCGGCGCGGAGACGAAGAACGGCGCATGGGCATGCAGCACCACCGCGTACAGCGGCGCACGCTCCATTAGAGACGCGACAACTTCGGCTTCGGCGTCGTGGCCGGGCCAGCGCGGGTAAAAATAGCCGTGGCGGGTCGGGTTGTGACGATCCGAAAGAAACGAAACGATGTCGAGCGCCGGAAACGTAAAGACTTCGTCACCGGGCTCGGTGTAGTCGTGTAAAAAGCCGACGACCTCGGCCAGTTCGTTGTAACGAAGCGCGCGACCGGCGTTCATCCAAACGGGGGCGCGCTCGGCGTTCAGTGTGACGGCCGGCGGGCGCCCGAAACCGAGGTTCTCATCCACGGCTATCGCAGCGATACGTGGGGCGGCACGCACTGCGAGAACGAAGACCAGCGGCGCAACCCAGGCCGTGTAGACAAGCGCACGACCGAAACGCCCTGCTCCGGCACTCCAGCGCCGCACACCCGCGTCGACCAACGCGATACCGAGAACGATCGAGAGCGGCGCGGCGGTCACCCAGTGCATATAGTCGGTGCGCGGATACAGCTGCAGGTACATGAACACCGTCGAGACCGCGAAGATGACGTTACACGCCGAGACCTCGGCGGTGTCTTTCGATGTCCCGATGCTGCGCGCGGCCACCAACAAGAAAACCCAGTGCGCAACCAGGGTCAGCACGAACACCGCGCTTTCGAACTCGCTGTTGATCGCGTTGGAGAAGCCTTCGGGCATCAGCGCGTGGCGGGCAAGAAACGCGATGCCGAGCGTGCCCGCGACCAGCCCGCCGGCGGCCAATGCGGCCGGCGCGACGCGCCCGCCGCGCAACATTGCGGGCAAGACCGCCGCCGCGACCGACGCAAGCAGCCCGATGAGAACCGCCGTACCGACCAGCGGGTAGGCGATGTAGTAGAACTTCTCGAAATCCGCACCCAAGAAGAACACTTTGATCAAGAACTGCTGGGTGCCGAGCTGGCCGTGAACAATGAACATCCACGGCAGGTTGACGACGATAAAACCGCCGATCAGCAACAGGCTCGCCTTGATGATGCCCGGGTACTCGACGGTGGGGACGGAGACCGAACAGCGCCACGCGCAAAGCAGCGCGGCGACGGTCACCGGGAGTAATAAGACGTAAACTTCGAGTGGGCCGATCTTGCCCATGAACACGCCCCAGGTGCCGACCAGGGTGCAGGTCCACAACGCCCACCACCAAATGCCGGCGATCTTCTCGCGCACCTCGATGAGCGATCCCGGCCCCATCGGCACCACAGAAAGAATCGCAAACGACGAAGCGGCGAGTTGAAAGAGCCCGGCGTTGGGCTTGAACATGAAGTCGGCACCGGCGAGTAGGCCGGCAAGCCCCGCCCACACGGCGTTACCCGAACGTGCAAAGGCGAGCAGCGAAAGCACGCCGGCACAGAAAAACAGCACGTTGTACCAAACCGGGTACGGGATATTAAAAGCCGCAAACGCGCCCGGATGAACCGGGATCGCGAGCATATAGAAGACCGCCGGCAACCATGCCAAACGCGGCGCCATCAAACGCAGCGACAACAGCACGATCAAAAACATCGAAAACGCGTTGACGGCGGCGAGCACCCAGCGCCCCGGCATCACCGAGCGCCCGAAGGTATTCATGATCGCGGCGTGTAGGTAATAGATCGCCGGCGTGTAGCCGATGTGAAACTCGCGGTAGGGAACCTGGCCGTCGGCGGTGCGCTCGATTTGGTAAAGAAGCGTGCCTTCGTCTTCGAAGTTGACGCCGTAGCCGGTGAAGGCCGCGAAGTAGGCAAACCCGGCCAGGGCCACCAGCGCGGCGAAAACGATCGGTCGTTTGCGCATTTAGACTTTCACCACCACAGCCGCTCCGAAACTCAGGCCGCAAACGGCGAACGGCGCGGGCGAAGCGTGCGCGGGTCGGCACCTTCTATGATCGCGTCCAGCATCCACTCGGTCTCATCGGCAGCGGCATCCCACGTAAACCGCCCGGCCCAGGCAAGCGCACCGCGGGTGAGCCGCTCGCGCAGTTGCTCGTCGTTCAATATAGCCGACAATGCGTCGGCAAGCGCACCGACGTCGCCGTAGGGGACCAGCAAACCGGTGTCCTGGTGGCGTACAGAATCGCGCAACCCGGGCACGTTGGTCGCCACCGTAGGTACTCCACAGGCGTTGCCCTCGAGCACAGTCAACCCCCAACCCTCTTTCTCCGAGGGGTTGGCCATGACGTGGGCACGACGAAGAATCTCGACCTTGACCTCACCGGAGACAAAGCCTGCGAAATCGACCGCATCCGATATTCCGAGCGCCGCCGCCTTCGCGCGCAACGAGGCGACCGCCCCACCCTCGCCGACCACGCTCAAGCGCAGGCCGGGAAATCCGGGCGCGATGCGCGCGACGGCTTCGAGCAAAACATCGACGCGTTTGTAGGGCTCGGCGCGTCCCAGCCAGGCGATCAACGGAGTGGGCGACTTGGCGCCCTCGCCCGCAGAGTAAAGGTCGTGGTCGAGTCCGTTGGGGACGACCACGATTTGTTCGGCATCGACGCCGCGCCCGACCAGGTCTTGTTTGGTTGACGGTGAAACCGCGATGTACAGGCTCTTGCGATAACACCGCGGGATCAGCTTCTCAGAAGCCCACGTCGCCGCCGCGATCGGAAACGGCACCTGTGCAAACGCGGTGGTCCCGAACAAGTGGTGCACCACCGCCACGCACGGCAGCGGAACAAACCAAGGGCTCAAAAACGGCAGCTTGCAGAGGATATCGACAACCACGTCGTAGCCCTGCCCTGCGCGCGCCGCACGACGTGCGGCAAACGGCACCGCACCGTAAAACGCGTAGCGGTTGGTCAAGCGACGAACGTCGATGCCCTGGATGGTCGTCCGCGACGCGCAGTTTTCGAAGGTCGCGCACAACAGCGTGACGTGATGTCCGCGCCGCGCGAGTCTGCCGAAAGTCTCGAACAGATGAACCTCGGCACCCCCGGCGAGCGGGTTTTCGAGATCGCGTTCGTTAAGAATCAGAATGCGGCGCGGCATCCGATCAGGTGGCTGCAATCCTTGCGGGCTTCTCGAGCTTGCCCAGCAAGTCCATGCCGCGCAGCCACCACACAACAAACAGGGCTTCGAGCGCGATGCGCTTGTTCATCTTAGAAGTACCGAGGCGGCGGTCGGCAAAAATGATCGGGACCTCGGTCATTCGGTAGCCCATTCGCCAGGCGCGGTAGTTCATTTCGATTTGAAAAGCGTAACCGTTGGAGCGCACACCACCGAGGTCGATATGTTCGAGCACCTCGCGCCGCCAGCACTTGAACCCGCCGGTGGTGTCTTTGACCGGCAAACCACCGAGCACCAGTTGCGAGTATCGGTTGCCGAAATAGCTGAGCATCAGCCGACCCATCGGCCAGTTGACCACGGTAATGCCGTCGATGTAGCGCGAGCCCAGCACTACGTCGTACTCTGCGGCGATCTCGTAGAACTTCGGCAGCGTGTCAACCGGGTGCGAGAAGTCGGCGTCCATTTGCACGACGAGATCGGCCCCGAGATCGAGCGCGCGGGCAAAACCTTCGCGGTAGGCCGGTCCGATGCCCTGCTTCATCTTACGGTGCAGGACGTGTACCCGCTTGTTTGCATCGGCCATGCGCTCGGCGATCGCGCCGGTACCGTCGGGCGAATTGTCGTCTACGATAAGAACCTCGGTGTCGGGATCGACTGCAAGCACAGCACTGGTGATCGCCTCAACGTTCTCTTTCTCGTTGTAAGTCGGGATGACGGCAACTTTCTTCATGATAGGTGAACGACCGAAGCTACCCCATTCGTCGCTCGGTTCCTATAGGTTTTTCAACGTAGGCCGAGCTTTTCATAAGGGATCGGACGCCCTGCCAGTGCATCGCGCCATCCACGCACCTTCATAACGACGCCCGCCGCTTCGCCGCTGAGGCTGCGCCGCAGCGCTTGAAACGGCAGGGTCGCGACGATTGCCGCCGCCATCAGCGCACGCTGATGGCGGCGGCCATATTTGCGCGCATAGAGGACGCTGTTGCGTGCGCTCAGATACTTTCGGAACCCGCCGTAGTGCGCCGCGCCGCCCGAGCTGCCGTGCACGCTGTGCACCGCCGTGCTGGCGCCGACGTAACGACACGACCACCCGGCTTGCCGGGCGCGTGCGGCCCACTCAACATCTTCGTGATAGGCAAAGTAGTCTTCTTCTAACAACCCTACCTCAGCCAGCGCGTCAGCGCGCAGCAATAGCGCGCAGCCGGGTATCCACTCGACCTCGCGCTCGAGGTCCCAACGTCCGTCGTCGGCGGCATCCTCGCCGACAAGACGAATCAGGCTTTGCCTCCAGCTGACCTCACCCCAGGCGACCCAAACACGCGACGGGTCGTCGGCGCGCAAAACCTTGCCGCCGAGCGCGGCCGCGCGTGGATACTGCGCGGCAACGGCGAGCAGCTCGGTGAGCGCGTCTGCGCGTACAACGAGGTCGTTGTTCAGCAGCCACACGAAGTCGGCACCGGTCTCTAAGCCGTGCGCGATGCCGACGTTGTTGCCGCCCGCGTAACCGAGGTTTACCGGGTTCTCGATGACTTTGACCTGTGGGTGTCTGCGCAAGATCTCCTCGCGCGGCGAGATCCGTGAGCCGTTGTCTACTGCGACAATTTCGAGACTCGCGCCGCCGACGTCGATTTGCGCCAGGCTGTCCAGACACGCAAGCGTGTCTTCGAGTCCGTTCCAGTTGAGAACCACGGCGGCGACCTTGGGCGTACAGGAGTTCTCAGGATTGTCGGCTGTCAACGCTTTTCCCCTGAAACGGCTTCTGCGTACACCGCGCGCGTGCACTCTGCCGCCCGCGCCCAACTGAAACCGGCGGCGCGATCGAGTCCCGCCTTGCCCAACCGCTCGCGCAGCGCCTCATCGCCCATCAACCTGGCAATTTGCTCGGCAACCAAGTCGGCGTCCGCCTCAGCTACGAGTATGCCTGCGTCGCCGACCACCTCGCCCACCGAGCTGGTATCGACACCCACCACCGGCGTGCCGCAGGCCATCGATTCGAGATAGGTAAGGCCGAAGCCTTCGTAAGAACTCGGCGAAACCATACAGTCGAGCACCCCGAGAAACACCGCGAGTTCTTCTTCGGGAAGCGCGCCCAGATAGCGAACGCGGCGGTCGTCGCCGTGCAGGCAGGCGGGCTGATAACCGGGACGCTCGCGACCGGCGATGAGCAGCGTCCAATCGCGATCCTCGACGGCACGCAAAAACGCTTCGACAAGCAGTTCCGGGTTTTTGCGCGGCTGGATGGTCCCAAGATATCCGACGCAAGGACCTTCGATGCGGTAGCGCTTGCGCCACGCTTGGATCTCGTCGCTGGACGCACGCCGCGCCCAAGTCGATACACCGTGCGGAACTACGTGAATGGGTAGCGTAGCTTTCGGAAAATATTTTCGTATGTCGCGAGCGGAATGCTCGGAAACCGTAATCACCGCCGATGCTCGGCCGAGCGCGGCCGGTGTTTCAAAGGCCAGATGCAGACGCTGCGCCGGGCTGAACGTCGCGGGCAGCACACGATCGGCAAGGTCGTGAACGGTGACGACAGCCGGGGTACGACCGCGGCGCGGCAACACCCCTTTGGTGCCGTGGTAAAGATCGAAATTGCCGCGCGCGAGTGCGCGCGCGACGCCGAAGTGATCCCAAACCGGCTGCCACCAGGCCGATCGCAGCGGAACCTCAACAGTATCGACAACCGCGCGGAAAGCATCGACGCGGTCGGTCAGCACTACGAACTCATCTGCGGGAAAGCGCTCGACCAGCGCGCGGGTAAGTTCCACCGCGTAGGTGGCGGGACCACCGATGGTGCCGGCCACGGCCCCGATTGCTATTCTCACGGCGCTTTTCCCACGCGCGCGGCGCCGGCGCGCACAACCGGGTGCGGCGGCGGCCCGGTTTGGTTGCGGGCCGCGGCCGCTGCGCCCGCAAACATCGCCGCGGCGACATCGGCGCGTCCGCGCAGCAGGTAGCCCAGAGCACCTATAGATAGAAGCGCGATGTATCCGACGGCGAACAGCAAACGCCCCAAACCCACCGTCCTGCGCTCGCCGAGCAGCGCGAGGTTGCGCGCTTTTAAGTATGCGACCGTGGTGGTCATGCCACCCGCAAACCCGCGCCGGCCGCGGTGTGCGACGCGCGCGGCCGGCGCAACCACCGGCGTCAGTGAAGCGCTGGGCGCACGCAGGCAGTAGTCAATCTCTTCGTAGTAGGCGAAGAAGCTTTCGTCGAGAGGTCCGATTTTCTCGAAGGCGTCGCGGCGGATCAGCAAGGCGCAGCCGATAACTCCCGACACCCGATAAGGCCGCTGGCGCGGCATCCGATAGCGGATCAGCGTACGCGGCATCCACGCAAGCGAAGCGATCACGCGTTCGCCGACCGAGGCAACCGGGCCGTCCAACCTGTCGCGCAGAACGCGCGGCCCGACCAATCCGGCGCCGGCATCGGCACGCGCGGCGTTGACCAGCGCGGCAACTGCGCCGCGCTCGACGAGGGTGTCGTCATTCAACAACAAAACATAGTCGGCACCGTCTGCGAACAGTGTATCCATCGCCCGGTTGTTACCGCCCGCATAGCCGGTGTTGCTGTCAAGTTCGAGCAGGCGGACACCGGGACGTTCGAGCAGGCCTTGCTCCAGACGTTGGCGATCTGCGTCGGTCGAGGGGTTGTCTACGACCAGGATGTCGGCGTCAAGCTCAGGATCGCTGCGCAGGCTGTCAACACACGCCAGCGTCGCCCCGGCATCGCCGTAGTTCAAAATCGCTATCCCTACACACGGTTTGTCCTCGCGCCCGCGACCAGCGCGCTCGGCTTCGAGCGCGCGCACCAGGGCGCACGGCGCGGGCAGCTGCTCTGCCGGGGCAAACGCGGGCCGCCAGGCGTCGGCAAGCGCGTCATCGTTGAAGCGCTCGGCCATCAAGCGTGCCGCCGCGTTGCCCAGTGCAGCACGACGCAAAGGGTCGCCGGCAAGTGCTGCGATTGCGGCCGCCAGCGCGGCGCCGTCGGCCGCGCAGACCTCTATATGGGTGCCCGCTGCGAATACCTCGCGCAGCGCCGGTGTATCGGCGGTCACAATCGCGCATCCGGCCGCCGCCGCTTGGTAGACTTTGTTGGGCACCACCATGCGCGCCTTAGCCGAGCTGCCGAAGATCCCGAGCGCGATGTCGGCACGCGCGATCCGCGCGGCAAGTTCGTGGTAGGCGACCCAGTCGATGAACTCGGCGTTCGCGTCGCTGCTTTGCACGCGCGCTTCGGCCGCCGCGCGCGCCTCGCCGGTGCCGATGAAAACAAAGCGGATGTCTTTGCGCGAAGCCAGACGCTCAACAGCGTCGGCGATGACCTCGACACCGTGCAACGGCAAGTACTGCCCGAAGTATATGACCTCGACCGCTCCGCTGTGCGCGTGCGTCGGCTCGCCGTCCGAAACCGTCGCCGACAGCGCAGCGGGCGCGGCGACCGGGAAACCGCCGCTATCGACCCCCAGGTGGGCGACGTGGAGCTTAGTGCGCGCAACGCCCAGGCGCTCGACGAAGTAACGTGCGTGCTCCTCGCTGTCGACAACCACGGTGTCGGCAAGTCGGCATGCGCAGCGATCCAAAGCGGCGAGCAGGCGCGCGGCCAACGAGCCCTCGCTGTAGACGCCGCGGTCGTCGATGAGCGTTTCGGTGATCGAGACCAACGGCGCGAAGACAACGTGCAGGCCTGCGCGTCGGGCGATCATGCGCAGCAGCAGCAGATCAAGTTGGCCGTTAAAACCGACCACCACCAGTGGGGCCCCACCGCTGCGGATCCACTTGCGCGTGAGCCTCCACGCCGCGCCCAGCCACGCAGGCGCGAGCCGCGCGAGCCCTAACGGAGAAAAGTAGCGCGCGTCTTTATCACGGGTGTGTTCCCACAAGGGCTCATGGACTTCGAGAATCCGGTAGCCGCGCGCGCGCAGGACATTGGCGACAATCCTATTCGCGCTGTGGTCGCGATTGTAGGTGCCGAACAGGCACGCGCGCATCACTCGTAATCTTTGAGTTCGAGACGACGGATCCGCAGCAGCGCATCTTCGAGCATCCGCCTGCTCGAACCCACCAGGTCGGCGAGCATGCCCGCAAGAATGGTTTGGAAGCCGGCGAGAATCAGCACGGCTGCCAAGATCAACGATTGGATGTGTCCGGCGCCGCCGTCGACCAGGTAATAAAACAAAAATCTGGCGCCAATGACCCCACCGGCACCGAGCAGGGCCATGCCGAGCAGAGTAAACGCCCGCAGCGGCTCGTAGAGCACGTAGATGCGCAGGATCGTCGAGACGCTGTGCATCACGTACGAGAACGGCGAGCGGAACAGCCGCGAGGGACGGCTTTGAGGATTCACGTCGACGTCAACGTCAGCAACCATCAGCTGCTTCTTGCCCGCCTGAATGATGGTCTCGAGGGTGTAGGTAAAATCAGAGACTACATTCATGCGCATCGCGGCCTCGCGACTGAACGCACGAAACCCGCTTGCCGCATCGGGGACGGTGGTGCCCGAAACGCGGCGGACGACCCACGAACCGACCCCCTGCAGCAGCCGCTTTACCGGGCCGAAGTGGGCCAGACGCCTAGGGTTACGGTTGCCGACAACGATATCGGCCTCACCATGCAGGATCGGCGCGATCAGGGCCTCTATACAATCGGCTCTGTACTGGTTGTCGGCATCGGTGTTGACGATGATGTCCGCCCCCCTCTTGAGGGCATGGTCAAGGCCGATGGAAAATGCCCGCGCCAACCCCTGGTTGACCGGGTTGCGCACAATATGGTCGGCGCCGGCGCGGTGGGCGACCTCAGAAGTGGCATCCGGACTGCCGTCGTCGATCACTAGGATCTCGATGGTATCGATGCCGGCGATCTGTCGAGGGATCGCCGCAATGGTTTCGGCCAACGTTTCTTCTTCGCGAAAACAGGGGATTTGGACGATGAGTTTCAAAGGGGTCTCCGCAGGGCGGGGCAAAACACCCCCGGTTGAGCGTTTGCTAAGTATCCTACCCTAAATCGAGGGGTCTCACCCCTTAGTAGCCTAGGAATTGGCCAAACACCCATTTAGACCTATACCTCGACGATGCCCAGGCCCACCCTAACGGGTAAAAGTGCAAGGGCCCCGAACTTCCTTATGCCTTTATAGGTTTTTACCTTGACAACAACCCGGCCGGGTTCCTATAACCTATGACAAGTTCGCCTCAGCAGCGGCCGTGTACCGGAAAGGCTTTAAACGCCGATTTTGGTGGGGGCACGGAAAGTTGGGGGGCGTCGAACGAGTCGTTGCAGCCGAAGGCTGCGGCTTGAAGAACTGGTTAATCTCTGAGGAGGAGCTAAGAAAAAATGAAAAAGATAGCAATTTTAGCAGCAGCAGTCGGCGCGCTCGGCCTGATCGCCGGATCGGCAATCGCGGACACGAGTCCTAACGGTGACCCGCCCTGCACGTATGATACCGCAGCCAAGGCCAAGACGCTGAAGACCGCCATGGTCCGCGCCTACGCCGCTTGCGGCGGAAGCTCGACCTACCCGTCGCCGAACAGCCTGTTGGGTGCCACCAACACCGATGCCTGCGCACCGTCGGCACCGTTGTCGGATCGCCTGTACGGACCGAAGGGCGCATGCTCCTTCGGCGTCAAGGCCGGCCTCGACCTCTTACAAACGCCTGGTGACGCGAAGAATAGGTGCTTCCCCGATACGTCGGTTACGTCTTGCGGCACCGCCGACGTCAAGGCCAAGTGCAAAGACGTTCGTGAGTCTGACGGCGCGACTCTGATCCAAGAGGACCAGGCTCTGCCCGAGGGCGGGTGGAAGCTTAACACCTTCACGCGCGGCACGTTGGACGACCGCGTTAACGGTGGAGCCCACACGGCCATCGACTTCCCGGTCACCTTCAAGTTCGGACCTGCCAACAAAGGCGGCCTCAAACTGAAGGACGACTCGAACAAGGCACTGTTCGACCTCCTCGGCTTCGGCTCGGCGCTTCCGCCTTGCATGAGCCTGGAGCTCTTGAGCATCTCCATCGTCGACCCCGACACGCAAGTCTTTGCGGTCATGGGTGTCTCGGCCGGCACCAACTGAGTTAACCAACTCTTTGGGCTGCTAGCCTGAGAAGGGCGGTCTCGAAAGAGGCCGCCCTTTTTCTTTTTGCGGCGGTGCCGGGCAGTCTCTCCCGGTGACCCTCGAGAGCCTGCCGCGGCTGATTACGGCCTTGCTCGGCTTCTACGTGTTGCTGTATGCGCCCGGCCAGACCTGGTGGCATGGGCACACGTCGGTTATGCCGCGCGCCTTTGCACGCATCGCCCTGAGCGCCGCGTGGACCAGCGCGGTCGGCATAGTTCTCGCCGCCTCCTCCGCGTTCTCGGTACCGGCCTTGTTCCTGTGCAACGCCGTAGCGACCTTATTCGGATACTTGTTGGTCGGCCGGCGCCGCGAAGAGGGCGTGCGCAGACACACCCCGGCAGGTTTGGGCGCAGCGATCACCGCGCTCGCGCTGGTGGTCTACTGGCCGGCGTTTCAAACCCATATGGCGGCATCGGACTCGAGTTCCTACCTGGCCGCCGGGATCCGTCTGGCGCGCAGCGGCAGCTTAGTAACCGTCGACCCCCTGCTCGCACAGTTGTCCGATGTCGAGAAGCGCAAGCTATTCCCATCAATATTCGGGTACAGCTGGAAACCGCCTTACTCGCGGATGCCCGGCGGTATGGTCGTGGAGTCGCTCGCCGGCGAGCGCGTCACTTCTACGTTCTTCCCGCTACCCGCGCTGTGGGCGGCGGTGTTCGCAGACCTGCTCGGGCCGAGCGTGGCGGGTGGATACGCGCCGGTATTTGCGGCGCTGGCGCTTTGGGCTTGTTGGATAGTCATGCGCACGCGGGCCGGCCCGATAGCTTGCCTGGCCGCGATCGTGGTGCTCGCACTGAACGCAGCTACGTATTGGGCTGCGCGTTTCCCGCTGTCCGAACCGCTGGTCTGGTTTTTCCTGTGGGCAGGCCTTGCCGCTCACGACGCCTGGGAGGACGAAGGCCTCGGCGCCGACGGGTTTGCGATGGGCGTCCTATTCGGCGCGACGGTGCTCGCGAGGCCGGAGTACGGGCTCTTCATCGCACTGGCTTTCTTTGCACGCCCGCTCGCCGGAGCGGCCGTGGCGGTGCGTCGATTACCGCCGGCGTTTTACCTGGGACTCGCGCCGCTCGCCGCCGCTACTGCCTGCGAGATCTGGATCATTTCCGGTGCCTACCTGGCCCCGCTAACCGACACGATCTCGGGCATTGGCTATCGCCTTAAACTGTCGGCCGCGCGTGCGCCGTTGCGCTGGAGCGCTGCGGCCGCAGTCCCTGCAGCGATCACCGCCGTGGTGCTGCGCCGCCGCGGCAAGGCCGGCCTTGCCGCGCTTGCCGCCGTCGCCTCCGTGCCCTTCTACATGGTGTTCGCATCGCACAGCCACCTGCTGCGCTCTTGGGCGTGGATGCACTCTTACTTCGGATACCTGCTCCCGCTCAGCGCGCTGATCGGCGCATGGATCGTTTATCGAGAGCGCCTGCTGCGCAGCGCCAATGCCGTACTGGTGTTGCTGCTCGGTATTCATGCGCTCTTGGTCTTGTACGACCCACACGTATTGCCGGCCATGCCTTGGGCTGCGCGGCGCTTCGTCCCGGTGATCGTGCCGGCAATGGCACTGTTTACCGCCGTTGCTGTGTCGCGGATTTCCGATCGCTCGCGACTCGCCGGGGCGGCTCTGGCGATTGTCGTTTTCGTTACCGCGCTGGCACCGGCCCGCCCGCTTTGGGGGCGCGCCTTTTACGCGCGCGGACTCGACCAAGTTGCCGAAGTAGCCCATCGCCTGCCCGACGACGGCATCATCGTTTTCGACCACTCGCTCGCAACCCACGTGCTGGGTGCCCCGCTGTGGCTGCTGTTCGGACGGACCAGTCTTACCCTCGATCTGTCAGTACCGGAAAATCGCTGGTTCCTGCGCGGCTTCGCCCTGCGCAGAGCTGACACACCGGTGTACTTGGTCTCGCCGATCGGTCCCGGCGGCCCGCAAATACGCGCGGCCTACACACGTCTCGAACTCATCGACGAGTTCTCGATTCAGACTCGGTTGCCCGAGCAGACCGGGGGATCGGTACCTTCGCGGTGGCAAGACTTTTTGACCAACCTACGCGTCGAACGCGTGGTACCACTCAAACCCTAGTCTTGTTGCCGATGCGTCTGCGCGTTGGACGTACAAAGCGCGCGAATCTCGTCGATCCGCGCCGGCCGGCCACCAAGACTTGCCGCACGTTTCAAGTGGGGATGCGCAGCATGGATGTTGCCGCGCATGCACGAGAGGAGAGCGTGACCGAAATGGGCTGGTGCGTAGTCGGGCTGCGCATCCAGTGCGGCCTTCAGATGGAGACGCGCTTTTCGCCGCTGCTCCAAATCAACGTAGATGCTCGCCAAGTTCAGGTGGGCACGCGCAGAGCCGGGACGCGCAGCAACGGTATCGGTCCATAGGGCTTGCTCGCTCTCCCAAACCGGAGTGCGCGTCCACGTGCGCAACGCCAAACCGGCAAGCAAGCAACCCAAAGCTGTTGCGGCAACTAAGTAGGTGATGCGTACCTTCAAGTCCCTACGCCGACCCGCCGCTACGCGTTGGAACACCAGCGCACACATTAAGGCCGACGGTACCAGCAACGGATAGGCGTGGCGGTCGGCGCCGGGCTCGTGGAAGCCGCCGGCGAATACGATCGATGCAGCTACGACGCCGAACCACGCGAGTACGAATCCCAGATCGCGGTCGCGAGGGCGGCGCATACGCCCGGCGGCCACTGCAACAGCCGTAAAACTCGCGAGACAGGCGGCCAGCCGCAGGGTAATCCACACGGCCGCGACAGTGGCGCCGCTTGTGAACTCGGGATAGTCGGCGCTGAGCCGGCGTAGGCCGGTGAGCCCGCTTGCGTAGTGCCAGGCAAGCTCCGGCGCGCGGATCGCAAGTGCAACGGCGCCGGCCGGCACCAAAGCAGCACCACCGCCGTATGCAAGTATCAGCGCAACGCAGATCACGACCGCGCACAACAACGTTCGCGACTCACGCCCGGGGCGCGCGGCGATTCCGGTCCATGTCGCCAGCAAACACACCGCGGCGAAGACCAAACCGCTCTCTTTCGCAGCGGCGGCGAGAGGAAGCAGCAACAGCACCCATGACGGGCTGCGACGCTTGTCCTGCCACAGCAGCACCGCGATCAGGCCGCAGACAGCGGCGAGGAGATCGCGGCGTCCGGCAATGTAGGCAACCGATTCGACGGCGAGTGGATGTACTGCGACAAACACACCGGCGAAGGCAGCGGCCGCTCTGCCCAACCCAAGCCTGCGCCCAATCGCTACCGTCAAGGCGACAACCAACGCGTGCAGGATGAGATTGGTCGCGTGGTACACCCACGCAGCCCCTCCACCGATGAGTGAATCGAGCCGGTAGCTCAGGTAGCGAAGCGGGCGGTAGGGGATCCACGCCCCGAGCGCGAGCGGCCCGTTTTCATCGATCAACCCCTGGTCATCAAAGACCGGCTCGTAACCGAGCGTGCGCGCATATATCGCGATCGCCACTGCGCCGGCGACTGCGATGGCCGCTCGGTCGTGCCTCTCCATCCTGTCTGATACCATACCCGGGCAAAGGGGTCAGGCACCTTTCTCCCAAAAACAATGAGTAAACGGCAACGGTGGGCGACCAAGACCGGTTTGATTCTCGCGTTGGCGGGCAACGCGATCGGTCTCGGCAACTTCTTACGGTTTCCGGTCCAAGCGGCGCAAAACGGCGGTGGGGCGTTCATGATCCCCTACTTCTTTGCACTGTTGGTGATCGGATTGCCGATGATGTGGATCGAGTGTGCGATCGGGCGTCTCGGCGGCAAACACGGTCACGGCCATGCGGCCGGAATGCTGTGGCTGATTTGGCACCACCCGGCCGCCAAGTACGTCGGTGCGCTCGGGCTGTTCATCCCGTTCACGATCGGTCTGTACTACGTCTACATCACCTCGTGGACGCTCGGCTTCAGTCTGTTCTCGCTGCTCGGCAGCTACGACGGTCTCGCCACACGCGAGGCCATGGGCGGCTTTCTGCGCGGCTATCAGGGAGTTGTGCGCAACCAACACTTCGGGTCTGTAGCCACTGCCTACCTCGCCTATCTGTTCACGCTCGGCTTTACAGTCTTCGTGTTGCTCGGCGGCGTGGCCAAAGGAATCGAGCGGCTCGCCAAAACCGCGATACCGCTGCTCTTCCTGCTCGGCATCGGTCTCGTCATCCGTGTCTTGACCTTCGGCACGCCCGACCCTGCCCATCCCGATTGGAACGTATCGAGCGGCCTCGGCTTCGTTTGGAACCCAGACTTCTCCGAACTGAGCAACGCATCGGTGTGGATGGCAGCCGCCGGCCAGATATTCTTCACGCTCTCGATCGGGTGGGGAATCATCCACACTTACGTCAGCTATCTGCGCGAAGACGACGACATCGCGCTGACCGGGATGTCTACGGTCGGCGTCAACGAATTCGCCGAAGTGATCCTCGGAGGAACCATCGCGATCACGGCCGCCGTGACATTCTTCGGCATTGACGGTACCCGCGAGATCGCGCGCGGCGGCGGCTTTGATCTCGGTTTTCAGGCAATGCCGGTCATCTTTCAACGTGTACCGCTCGGCGAGATGATCGGCGCAATTTGGTTCCTGCTGTTGTTCTTCGCAGGGATAACCTCGGCGGTAGCGATGTCGCAACCGATGGTCGCACTCCTCGAAGAAGGCTGGGAGATGACTCGTCAGCGTGCGGTTACGCTGGTTACCGGTGCGTCGTTCGTGCTCGTGCAGCCCATCATCTTTTTTCACGCCTACGGTTTTCTCGACGAGCTCGACTACTGGGTGGGCGCGGTTGCACTGGTGGTATTTGCACTGCTCGAGATCGTGATTTTCGGTTGGATTTTCGGCATCGAACGCGGCTGGGCCGAGATTAACCGCGGCGCCGCTATGCGCCCGCCGACGTTTTTCAAGTTGGTGATAAAGTACGTGACACCCGCTTTCCTCGCGGTGATTCTCGGCTGGTGGCTGATAACCGAAGTTCCGGCCAAGCTGATGATGCAAGGGGTAAGCCCGCAAGCGCGGCCCTACATCATCGGTGCACGGGTGATGATCGTCGGATTGCTGCTCGCGGTCTTTGCACTGGTCGCAAGAGCATCGCGCGGCTGGGACACCGATGCGATCCACGCAGTCGCCGCCGACGGCGACCGCAACGGCGACTGCGACCGGGACAACGACGGAGGTCAACCACGATGACTACCGGTGGACTCGTATTCATGGCGATCTCATGGGCGGCCATCATCGCGATCAACCTGTTCTGTTTCGGCCGGCTCAACCGGCGCGACTGATTCACTCGAGAAGTATCACCGCCTTGCAGCAACGACTGAAAGACGCGCTTAAGCTGCTGACCGGCAGCAGCGACATGGCCGCAGTGCTGCGCGCCGCATCGGTGGTGTTCTCGATTCGCGTCGCCGCGACCGTTCTCAACTACACCCTGATCATCGTTCTGGCCCGTTGGATGGGCGCCTCCGAGTTCGGCGTATACGCGTTTGCGATGTCCTGGGCGGTTTTGCTTGCGGTACCCGCAAGTCTCGGCATCCAGACGATGGCGGTCCGCTTCGTAGCCTCCTACATGGCTGCGGACGACATGGAACGCTTGCGCGGACTACTAACGCGCAGCGTACAGACGGTGTTCACATCGGGTGCGTTGCTCGCAACCGTCGCGCTGGGCGCCTACACAGCCTACTTGGGCGAGTTGCCGCTGCACGGCCGCGCTCTGGCGGTCGCGGTCGGTATCGCCGGCGTACCGGTCGTCGGACTCATGAATCTTGGCGTGCAAGTCGGACGCGGCTTCGGTTGGATGGCCGCGGCTTTCGCACCGCCGCAAATCGGCCAAGCCGGACTCGCGCTCGCGGTCGTCGGCGGGCTGATCGCTTCCGGCGTGCAACTGACCGCGCCGCTTATTGTGGCGGTGGCGATCGGTGCATTCGCGGCGACGTCGCTGCTGCAAGCCTCGATTTACCACTCACGACTGCGCCCGCTGCTGCGCGGCAAGTCTCCGATGTTTGAAACTTCGCTTTGGTTGCGCGTCGCCATCCCGCTGGTGTTGTACGAAGGCTTTCAGAGCGTGATCACGCATTCAGACATGATCATGCTCGGCGTTCTCAAGGACGCCGCAGACGTCGGCCACTACCAGGCAGCCGTGCGTACGGCAGCACTGACAACGTTTGTTCCATATTCGATGATGAGCCTGGCGGGCCCGAAGATCGCCGGTCTACACGTGCACGGGTCGCGTGCGGAGTTGCAGAGCTTTGTATCCTCGGTGATACCGTGGATCGTGTTGCCGACGCTCGCGTTGACGCTCGGCCTGGCGTTCTTCGCCGAACCCATACTCGGTTTATTCGGCGCAGGATTCTCGGCAGGCTCGGTTGCGCTCACTGTGCTCGTCCTCGGCGCCTTCATCGCGGTCAGCTTCGGGCCGGCCCCTGTCATCCTCAATATGACCGGCCACCAAGACGATTGCGCGCGCGTCTACGCGGCTGCCGCGATCACCAACGTCGCGCTCAACGCGGTGTTGATTCCTTGGCTGGGGACGCTCGGCGCAGCGCTCGCTACGGCCTTGACCAACGCCGGTTCACACGCAGTTTTGTCGTGGTTTGTGCACAAACGCCTTGGGGTCGACGCATGGATTCGCATGCGGCCCGGCCGTCGAGTTGCCCCTTAACCCCCTCTATGCGATACAATCGCGATGATCCGCCAAGTGCGGGACCGGCAAGAGAGGAGATAGAATATGCGTTTTCGTACCGTGGCCATAGCGGCCTTCGCAGCGCTCGCGATCGGCGCCTGCGCCGCCCAACAGAAAGAAACACCGCCTGACACCAGTGTCGCCGACCGCGCCGCCGCGCGTGCCGAAGAAGCCGCGCGTCGCGCAGAGGCCGCCGCAGCAAAGGCCGAGACTCAGGCCGAGAAGTCCGAAGTCATCTTCCACAAAGGTATGCAGAAGTAGCACGCGTCGAGCGCTACTTATCGAAGACGACCAGAGTCTTGAGCGCCTGATCTGCAAGCCCCGCCGTTTTCACGGCCTCGGCCGCGTGGTCGAGGCCGAAGCGATGGGTGACGATGCCGTCAACCGGCACCTTCCCCTCGCAGATCAGCCGTAACGCTTCGCGGGTGTCGTCGGGCCCGCACGAGTAGCTCGGTATCAGCGAGATTTCCTCGAAGTACAGCTTGTACGGTGAGACCGGCAGCCTGTCATCAGGCTCGGATGTGGTAAACAACACCACTCGTCCACCCGGCGCCGCCGCATCGATGGCCGCGTGCATCGCCGCCGGCGAACCCGGCCCGCAGATCACCAGATCGGCGAGTTCCCCGCCGGTCGTCTCGCGGATCGCAGCGGGCAAAGACTCACTGCGTATGTCAACTGTGCGTTCGGCGCCGAGCTCACGTGCACGACCAAGCCGGAAGGGCACCATGTCTGAAGCGATCACGCGCGCACCTGCTGCACGCGCGAGCGCGACGTGAAGCTGCCCCATAATACCAAGGCCGATCACGCACACGACGTCGTCGCAACTGAGGCCCCCGCGCCGCAATGACTTGACCACACAAGCGGTCGGTTCGATCAGGCTACCCGCTTCAAAGTCGACCCCGTCGGGCAGCACCAAAGTGTCACCGATGAGGTTCGGCGCAGGCACGACAAAGTATTCGGCCATCCCGCCCGGACGTAGATTGGTTGCGCGCCAGGTCTCGCAGTGAACGTGATGGCCGCGCCGACAGCGTCGACAGCGACCGCACGGAGCGTGGTGATGAACGAACACCCGGTCGCCGACGGCCGGACCGGCGGCCTGCATCGCGGGTCCGAGCGCAACGATCTCGCCCGCGGGCTCGTGGCCGAAGACCAGCGGCGCCTTGCGTTGCATATACCAGCCCATGATGTCGCCGGTACAAACCCCGCACACGCGCGTGCGGACCAGCGCCTCGCCGGGTCCAGGCGCAGGGACATCGGCCTGTTCGATGCGGATGTCATCGACGGTGTAAAGGCGCGCAACCTTCACTGTCAGCGCACCCCTCGAGGCAAAACCGCGGTTTTGATCTCGCCGGGTGCACTCGAGGCCGGGTCGGCCATACGCGCAAACAACGCCGGGACTTCTTCGAGCGCGGCATGTGAGGTAATGAAACGCGACCACGGACCTCCCGGCGCCGTCAGCAGGGAATAGGCGGCGCTCACGTTGCGCGGAGTAAAGTGGAACGAACTCAGCAGCGCGACGCTTTCGTAGTGCAGTCGATGGGTATCGATCGATACACTGGTCCCTTTCGCGCAACCACCAAACAGCATCGCGGTACCGCCGACGCGCGGCAACTCGTAGGCCTGCCGCCACACCTCGGGCATGCCGGTACATTCAACGACAAGATCGGGGCCGCGCCCGCCGCTCAGCTCACGCGCGAAGGCTTGCACGTCCTCGCCCTGCACAGCCACCGCGTCGGCGCCGAGTGCGTGCGCAACCGCGAGTTTCTCGGGACGACGGCCGGCCACACCGACACGCGCGACGCCGCGGTCTTTGAGCGCGACAAGCCACAGGAGCGCGACCGGACCTGCGCCGAGGATGAGCGCGTTGTCGATGCGCCCCGGCAAAAGATCGATGCCGTGCATCACCGACGAGAGCGGCTCGAGCAGTGCAGCCTCGGCGAAACTCAGGTGGTCGGGCTTGGCGAACAGGTTGATCCTGACAACGCGTGCCGGAATCCGCAGATATTCTCCGAATCCACCGAGCACCATCTCATCCATGATCGTTTCGCAAAGGTTTTCTTGGGCGCGGTCGCAGAAGTAACACGCACCACAGGGACCGGAGTTGGTAGACATCACCGCCTCTCCGATCGACAGACCGCTTACGCCCTTGCCTATTTCGACGATCTCTCCGGAGAATTCATGACCGAACGGCGTCGGACACGGCATCTTCGGATGTCCGCGCCGGTAGGCCTTCAGATCGGTCCCGCAGGTAAGCGCCGCGCGCACGCGAATCACCACGTCGCCGGGTCCGGCATGCGGCTCGGGGACATTGACTACATCGATGCGACCCGGCTCCTGAAGCACGCAGCGCTTCATCAAAGCCCGGAGAGCCAGCCCTCGATCGCGTTGAGTCCTTTCTCGAGCTGCTCCATCGACGTCGCGTACGAGATGCGTACGTGATCGGGCGAGCCGAAGTCGTTACCGCCGACCAAGCCAACCTTGGCGTTCTCTAAGATAGCCAACGCCAAGCCATCGCCGTCACGCGTACCGGTACGCTCAAAAACGCCGGTGACGTTCGGGAACACATAGAAGGCCCCGCCCGGAACCACGACGGAGATCCCGTCGATCGCGTTAAGACGCTCGCAAACGTAGTCGCGGCGCCTACGGAACTCGGCAACCATCGGTGCGAGTTCGTCCTGGGCTCCCGATAGTGCGGCGGCCGCTGCGGCCTGTGCGATCGCGGTCGGGTTGGTGGTCGACTGGCCTTGTAATTTGGCCATCGCCTTGATGACCTCCAACGGCCCCGCCGCATAGCCGATTCGCCAACCCGTCATCGCGTAGGTTTTTGAGACCGAGTTGGCGACAAGGGTACGGTCGCGCAACTCAGGTGCCAGCGCCAACAGATGACGCGGCCGCCCGGTGCCGTAACAGATGAACTCATAGACATCGTCGGTGATGATCCAACCGGTGTAGTCCTTGAGAACTTCGGCCAGAGCGGCGAGTTGCTCTTCGCTGTAGGTCGCTCCGGTGGGGTTGGACGGACTGTTGAGCATGACCAGTTTGGTCTTTTTGCTGAGCCCTGAGCGTAGCTGCTCGGGCGTGAGTACAAAGCCCGCGGATTCCGCCGCCATGACAACGCGCGGCTCGCCGCCGGCCAACACCGCCATATCACGGTAGCTGACCCAGTACGGCGCCGGAATCAGCACTTCATCACCGGGATCGACCACCGCCTGCATGATGTTGTATAGCGTGTGCTTGCCGCCGCAGCTGGCCATCACCTCGGCAGTTTCGTAGTCGAGACCGTTGTCGCGGCGCAACTTGGCAACGATCGCCTCGCGCAGCTCGGGGGTACCGGCGACGTTGGTATAGTAGAAGTCGCCACGGCGGATCGACGCGTGCGCGGCCTCCTGCACGTGCTTCCAGGTGTGGAAATCCGGTTCACCGGCTCCAAAGCCGACGACTTCGATGCCTGCGGCCTTCATTTCGAGGACCTTGGCTGTAACGGCGAGGGTCGCCGACGGTTTAATCAGCGACATGCGCTGCGCGATCTTCATTGTGAAGCTCCGAACTTCTCCTTCAGGCGCCGCGCCACCGACTCGGGCACCTGTTTACTGATGTCCCCGCCGAGCGCTGCGACCTCTTTGACCAGGGTTGCGCTTGTATACAGATACTCCGCGTCGGCCATGAGAAACACGGTTTCGACGTTCGCGTTGAGGTGCCTGTTCATCAACGCAAGCTGGAACTCGTAATCGAAATCGGCGACGGCGCGCAGACCGCGGATGATCGTTGCCGCCCCACGACGCGCCACATAGTCGACCAGTAGGCCGTGAAACTTATCCACGCTCACCGAATCGCCGAATTCCCCGGTGACCTCATGGAGCATTTCGACGCGCTCGTCAGGGGTGAACAGACCGCTCGGCTTTTGCGCGTTGTACGCTACGGCTACACAAACGTGGTCAAAGCTGCGCAGGCCGCGGCGGATGATATCGAAGTGCCCGTTCGTGATCGGATCGAACGAGCCCGGGTAAATTGCCAGATGCTTATTCATACGCTTTCGTCCGCCTCGGCCTCATAAAGCCAAAGCTTGGTGTCTCCGTAACAGTCTTCGCGCACCTTGACCAATGCGCCCGCGCGCTCCGGCAACGCGGCGGCACGCTCGGTCTCGGCAACAAACCAGCCGCCCAGCCGAATGATCTCGGCTACCCCACCCTGCTGCATGAGCGCAGCCACCAAGCGTTGCCCATAGGGAGGATCGGCAAAGACACCGCAAAAGCGTCTCTCATCCCGACGCCAGCGCGCAACCGCGGCGGTAACCCCGACGGCCTCGATTCGCCCCGCACCGTCAATACCCAATGCAGCGAGATTCTCGCGTAGACAAGCGACCGCCGCAGGAGCCTTCTCGACAAACACCGCCGATTCGGCCCCCCGACTGAGCGCTTCGATGCCGAGTGCTCCGGTACCCGCATACAAGTCGCACACGTGGCTGCCTGCGAGCCCGTAGCGGGCCTGTAGACGGCTAAAGAGCGCCTCGCGCACGCGGTCGGCCGTCGGCCTGACAAGCGTCCCGGCAACCGCTTTCAAGCGGCGGCCTCTCAAGGTTCCGGCTATCACTCTCATTAACGGCGTTGTCTGCAGCCGGCGGCGACCGAGCGGGTTATAACCCAGGGGCGGTGGGCGGGCAAAACGGCGCGCCGACGCTGCTTTACAGCGATCCGAGGAGGCCTTAGTTTCGCTCGCGTGAACGCCGCACTGATCCCTGTACGCTCGATCGGGGGGTCGAAGAGCCGCCTGGCCGGAATCCTCGATGCAGAGCGCCGCCGCGGTCTCGCGTTGGCGATGCTCGAGGACATGACGGCGGCGCTTATGGCCGCTCAATGCCTGACCCGGGTAGCCGTTGTCAGCTCTGATGCCGACCTGATTGAACATGCACGGCGCTTAGGCGTCGAAACCATCGACGAAGGGGATCCTAAGGGCCTGAATGCCGCCGTAGCCGTGGCCGCACGCACCCTGGAGGAGTCGGGCGTCAGCCGGTTGCTAACCATCCCCGGGGATGTACCTTTGATTACTCCTTTCGAGATCGACGGCGTTTTCTCGGTTGACCCGGGCCGCTACCCGGTCGTCGTGGTGCCGTCGCTTTCGGCGACCGGCACCAACGGTTTGCTCACGAGTCCCCCGACCGTGATCCAGCCGGTCTTCGAAGGGGAAAGCCTCGCGGCTTATCGCGCACTGTGCGGCCAACGTCGATTGGAAATGTTGATCCTCGGGCTCGAGGGGTTCGCCATCGACGTCGATACCCCTGCCGACTTGCACCTACTCGCGCGCGCAGAGGGTAGCAGCGCCGAGTTGGTACGCTCGTGGAAACTTACAGGAGTAAACGACAGATGTTCAGAGTAGACGTCGCTGTTGCCGCGACTTTGTTGATGATCACCGCCTCGGTGTCGAGCGCGGCAGCCGCCGGACTGAGTTTCGGCGACCCCAAAGCGCTCAACACCAACGCCGAGGCCGATACCGGTAGCGACTCCAACCCGGCGATCGCGGGCGACGGTGCCGGTAACTACGTCGTGGTATGGGAATCCACCGATTCATTGCGTGGCACCATCGACGGCGACTCCGACATCTTGGTTACGCGTTCAAGCGACGCCGGAGTCACCTGGAGCGAGCCCGCGTCGCTGGCACCGTATGCAAAAACCGACATCTCGCACGACTCCGCGCCGACCATCCTCACCGACGGCAAGGGGATTTGGGCGGTCGCCTGGAGCAGCAACAACTCGCTCGGCGACAAGATCGGTGACGACGTCGATACGCTCATAGCCTACTCAACCGACAATGGCGCGACCTGGACCGCGCCCACCGCGCTTTACCCGTCAGCGGCGCAGGACCGAATCGCAGAATCCAGCCCTACCCTGGCCACCGACGGCCACGGCAACTGGGGTGCGGCGTTCGTGGCGAGGACACTCGAGCAAGAACCGGGGGCCTCGGTTCAACGCAACATCTTCACGACCTTTCGCAAGAACGGCGAATCGGCCTGGAGCGACCCGGTTCAGCTCAATCCGGTGTTACCGCCCGAGCCCGCCAACGACCACACCTCGGCGTCGATCGGTGTCGACGAAAAGGGCAACTGGCTGGTGGTCTGGCGCCGGGTCATCGGCGTCAAAGCCGACTTCTACGCCGCTCGTAGCAACGACACCGGCGAGACCTGGTCGCAACCACGTACGGTGAACTCCGCGGTCGGGGCGACTTCCAGTAATTACGGCTCAATCATCAGAACCGACGGCAAGAACTGGGCGACGGTTTGGGTCTCGGGCTACTCAGAGGGCGGTCGCCTCGGCAAAGACCGCGACGTTGTCTTCGCGCACTCGACGGATGCAGGGGCAACATGGTCGAGGACACGTGAAGTTAATCAGGACGCCGCAACAGACTCGCGCTCGTCCAACGACGAGCTCCCGGCAGTCGCCACCGGAGGCGGCGGTTGGATCGTGGTATGGTCACACCAACAAAGCGACGGCAGCGGCGAGGGCGGCAGCGACAACGATTTGCGCGCGAGCGTGTCGGCGGACGGGCTGACCTGGTCACCACCGGTCGCCGTGAACAACGACCAGGCCGATGATCAAAGCCACGACCTCGGCGCCGGCGTCGCGGGCGACGCGGCAGGCAACTGGGTGGTGGTTTGGGCGCGAGCAACGCAGATACCGTCGCAGTACGGAACCGATCGCGACCTATTTTTTGCGATCGGCAAAGGATCGGCAGCCAACCCGAAAGACGCCGTAGATTTGGCGAGAAAGCAGTAAGCCGCGCGGTTAGGCGATCGCTTGTAGACAGCGCAGCGCGCCGCCGGCGCGCTCACGGTCTGGATCGTCGATCGCATCGACGGCCGCAACTGCGGCAACGTACTCAGCAGGAAGATCGTACATGCGCGCGCCTTCGACCACGAGCTGCTGGTACCAATCGTAGGGCGCCAACGAAGTATCAATCCTTTCGGTGCGCGCCCGGTAGATCCAGGCTTGGATCTTGTTGCCGATCCGGTCGTAGACTTCGACCGTAGTCGCGTCGTAGTGAGAGCCGGCCCCTTCGGCGTAGTCGAGCGCAGCCTTGTCGGCCTTGCTTACTTTGAAGACCATCCCCCAAACCGCGTCCCACGGGTCACTGGTAAGATATGCATCGGCCTTGCCTGAACCATCGCGCCCGCGCTTGTGAAACAACAGTTTGTGCGCTTCCAGACAAGCAACCGCGACAGGTGTCGCCGAAGGCGCGCGTAAACGGATTCTCCCAACACAAAGGTTGGATCCGTATGCGAATACATAGACGCTAGACATAAGAGCGTCCGGTGATAGGACCACACCGACATGGTTGAAGGAAGCCCGATTCGGATGGGAATTCTCGGGGCCGCACAAATCGCGCCGATGGCGCTGATCAAACCCGCGCGCGAGACCCCGAATGTGATGGTAACCACAATCGCTGCGCGCGATCGCGGCAAGGCCCGCGCATTCGCCGGGAAGCACGCGATCGCGGTCGTCCACGGGAGCTACGACGAGTTGTTGGCCGATCCCGAGATCGACGCTGTCTACAACCCGTTGCCCAACTCGCTTCACTGCAAGTGGACGGTGCGTGCGCTCGAGGCCGGCAAGCACGTGCTTTGCGAAAAGCCGATCGCCGCGAACGCAGAAGAGGCTAAGCGAATGGCCGAGGCGGCGACCCGCAGCGGCCGCGTCTTGGCCGAGGCTTTCCACTGGCGCTACCATCCTCTTGCCGCGCGCATCAAGGAGATCGTCAACAGCGGCGAACTCGGACAGGTGCGACACATCGAAGCGACTTTCTATATACCCCTGTTGAAAAAGGGCGATATACGCTACCGCTACGAACTCGGCGGCGGCGCCACGATGGACACCGGCTGCTACACCATCAACATCGTGCGTTGGCTCGCGGGCGCAGAGCCCGACGTGGTCGGCGCGCATGCGCGCAAATCATCGCCTGACGTCGATCGCTGGATGCACGCCGACCTACGCTTCGCCGACGGGCGCACCGGTGCGATCAACTGCTCGTTGATTTGCACAACGCTCTTGAAAGCACAGGCGAAAGTGATTGGAGACGGTGGAGAAATGACCGTCACCAATCCGATCGCTCCGCATTTCTACCACCGTTTGCGGGTCAACACCGGAGGCGGGACCCGCGTTGAGAAAATTCCCGGCGACGCCACCTACACCTACCAGCTGCGTGCTTTTGCCGACTGGGTGCGTGGAGGGCCGCCGATGTCGAGCGATGCCCAAGATGCGGTCGCCAACATGCGCGTGATCGACGCGATCTACGACCATGCCGGGATGAAGCGGCGCGGACTTTCGACGCTTTAGTCGACGCGTTTGCCGGGCAGCGACACGAGCACCAGCGCGGCGACGCCGTAGGCCAGCGCCCACGGCGCGCCCGTCCCCCACCCCATGTTGACCACCGTGTCAGGGCCCACCCAACGATAGCCGTGGATCAGCCCGAACCACGCTAGTCCGGCACCCGCCGACATCCACAGCGCGGCACGGCGCATGCGACCATCGATGATTTCGGCGGTGGCCGCCGCAAGGATCATCGCAGTGAAAATAAAACCCTGCTCGAGCGCGAACGCGCCGCGTGCCGAGACATCCATCGCCGCCAGCGCGGCTTCGAGCGGAGCACCGCTGGTAAGACCGGTGCCGCCCGCCGCAGCCGCAGCCCGCGCACCGGTCTTGATCATCAACGCCCCCCAGGCGGCAACACCCGGCAGCAGCCCGACGGCAACCGCGGTCGCATGCCGCGACGGCGTCGCCTCGAAGGCTTGGGCAATGATTATGATGCCGATCCACAACACGATCGCCGCACCGGCCTCGATCGGTACTGCGAGCGCCAGCAGTGCGACCGATCCAGTAGTGCAAATCAGCGTCATGAACGCACCGTTGGCAAGCGAGTAGCCGAGCCGCGCGCCCATCGACTTCCAGCCGGGATGGCCGATATAGATCGTCGTCGGAAAGCAGCTTCCGAAGAGCGCGGCAACAAGCGAGCCGACGCCGTTGGCAAGAAGACTCGAGCGCGTATCAAAAGCATCGCCGGCGGCTTCGGCGCTCTCGATATTTTGTAGAGAGCCGATGACGTTGACGACGCCCATCGGAATGATCACCGACACGTAGGCGAGTAACTCGCCGGAAGTGAGCGCCGCAAACAGTTCGCCAACCACCGGGACCGGAAGCCTGAGGCCGAGGCTCGAGCGCGCGGCCTCCCAGGCTGCGGGATCACTCTGCACCAGGCCGCTTACCCAGGCGAGCACGGTACCGAGCATAACCGCCGCCAATCCACCGGGGACGCCGCCCGGCATACGCGCGTTTCCGAAGTACGCGGCCAACACCACCACCAACGTCACCACGCCGACAAGCGGTGCTCCATAACTCTTGAATAGGAATCCGAGAGCGATAAACGACACCGCGATTCCCGCCAACGACGACAACAGCGCCGCACGCGGTGTCGCCCGGCGAATGCGCTCAGCGCCGAAGGCCCCGACGATCTCGATCAACGCGCTACCGAAACAAGCGGCAAGCCCCGCACGCCAAGCGATCGTCGCCGCCTGTGCCGGCGCCGCGCCCGCAGAGACCGCTGCCAGTTTGGCCGGCAGCATCACCAGAAAGACGAATGCGAATAGGCTCACCGTATTGATGCCGTAGGGCAGAGCCGTTACGTCGTCGCGCCCGCCGGCCGCGGCTAGACGGTGCGCTTGCCAGGCGTAGAAAGCGTTACCGACCAGAATCGAGACTGCAGCACCCGGGAGCACGCGCGCGTACAAAAGATCAGGGCCGAATCCAAGCACGCCGCCGCACAGCCCGACAATGACCAGGAGTTGTACGAGATTGTCGAGCGCAAGCGCGAAGAATCCGTCGGCATCGCCGCGGACAAACCAGCGCGGCGCGCTCATAACCCGGCGGCTGGTTCGGTGCGCGGCCATGCCAGTACGCGCGCGGTTACTTCGCCGGTGGCTGTCGCTATCGCGATCTGAGTGCCCTCTGCGGCGTGCTTGATCCCGACGTAGCCAAGCGCGAGCGCGGTGCCGACGCCATCCGATGAAGCGGCAACGACGCTGGTCAGCGTCTCGCCGATTTTGCCACCGGCAACCATATCGCCGGGCGCGGTCTCACCGTCGAGTGCAAGCAAGCACAGCCTACGGTTCAGACGACCGCGACTCACCGCGCGCTCGACAACTTCTTGCCCGACATAGCAGCCCTTATTGAAGTGAATCGCCCACTCGAGTCGTGCCTCGATCGCGATGCGCGCCTCATCGACATCGGTGCCATAGCGCGCTGTGCCACTCTGTACGCGCAGCGTTTCGAGCGCCGCGGTGCCGACAGCGACCGCACCGGCCGCTTCGAGCGCGTTCCACAACACCTCGGCCACTCCCTGCGCCACCGTCGCGGTCGCATTCGCAGCAACAAGCAGATCGAATGCCGGCACGCGCAGATCATCCCTGCCCAGTATTACGACGTCTGTACCCGCCGCATCCCCAGCCGCAGACGAAAGCTTAGTGCGCACAAAACTCCACCCCGGACGCAAGGCATCGGGGTCGGTCACGAGCCCGGCGAGTGTTTCGATTGCGCGCGGCCCGGCAAGCCCTAACGTCACTCCGCAAGCGGCATCTTCGAACTCGCAATCGTCGGCAACCAGATAACGCGCTAACCCCTCGCGGGTTGCCGCAAGGGAGGCGGCGTCGGTGCCGAGCATTAGCGCGCCATCGCAACCATCGGCGTCATCGCCGTCGCCGGTGTTGTACACGGAGAGAATCGCGAGCACTCGCCCTTGGTTGGTCAGCAGCAACGACGCGCAGCCGTCGCCAGGCCCGAGGCCGCGGATGTCGTTAGAGAGTTGCCCGTGGAGAAAAGCCGCGCGTTCCTCGCCGATGGCGCGCAGGTAGCGGCGGCGCGAGAGATCGAAGACTGCGGCGCCTTGAGCGAGCGCGGCAACTTCCCGGCCAACCTCACCGTAGGCAACCGCCGACGCCGCCCCATCGTAGTCGGCGATCTCGGTCGCGTGTCCGCGCAGTTTATCCTCGAGCGACACTCAGCAAGCGTAATGACTGCGCCTACGTACCGCCAGTTCGCGCTCCAGATAAAACACCTCGACTTTTTGCGGACCATCCTCGCCCGCTTTCGGCGCGCGGAACTTGTGCCCACGCAAGGTGGTGGCGAGAAGACCGAGGTCTTCGCGCCCCGGGTAGTCGCTTGCAGCGCGGATCTCGGTGCCGGCAAACACGGTATCGCCCGCAAAAATCGGGCCTACGTGTTTGCCCGAGGTGTAGATGACATCGGCCGGTGAGTTATCGGCGATGTCGGGGCTGGAGACTCCCAGGCACAGGTTGAACGGCACACCACCGTAGACGAGCAGTTTGCCGCCGATGTACTTGTCCGGGTTCTGGTCGATCAGGTGCTGGTTGCAGTGCACCTGCGAGGTGTTGTCGAGCTGGCCGGTGAGCGCAATGTGCTCGTCGGTGACTAAGCGGCCGCGCGAGTGCTCGTAGATATCGCCCGGCGTGAAGTCTTCGAAGTAGGTGTCGTTGTTGGAGAGGTAGGCCTTGCCCGCGTAGTCGCGTTTCTTGTCGTAGGCAGGGATCTCCGGCGTACACTCCACTTCCGGAATCTCGATACTCGCTTCCTCGATCTTTGCATCGACGTTGTCCTTCCAGACTTGCACTTTGCGCTCAAATGCGATCACGACCTTGCCATCCTGGTTGCGGCCCACGCTGGAAACGTGAACGATCCCACGGTCGTTGTCTTTCGACGAAGGCTTGACGCCGACGATGGTGGTTTCGGCTTCCAGTGTGTCGCCTATATAGACCGGCGCACCAAAGCGCATGTCGATGTATTCGAGGTTTGCGCGGGCGTTCTCGGAAATGTCACCTACGGTCTGCGAGAACACGATGTTCATCACCAGCCCCGGCGGTGCGACCAATCCCTCGTAACCGTAGAGTTTCGCATACTCGGCGTTCTTGGTTATCGGGTTGGTCGTCATCGAGAAGTCGGTAAACGCGTTAAATAAACCCTCGTTGAGCGTTTTCCCGCCCTTGTGGCGGAAAACCCGCCCAGGCTTGAAGTCCTCTAAGAAGTACCCAGATTTCTTTCTGATCGTTGCCACCGCCCGGAAATATTGCGTGGTGGCGTGCCGGAATCAATCAAGCCGGGCCGAGCAGCGGCGGGCTACCTTTCGCGAGCTGAAACCGCGCTACATTCCGCGCGGAATGTGGATAACTCGGCGCAAAGTACACCGGCGGCACGATGATCGGTCCGCTCAGTCACTTGTGCAGAGCTTCCCTAGCCCCACAGCTCTTTCA
>JAJCZL010000042.1 GCA_029262415.1 Deltaproteobacteria bacterium
TTTGCGGCGACAGCATCGTCAACGGCACCGATGAGTGCGACGACGGCAACGCGGTCGACAACGACGGCTGCACCAACGCCTGCACGCTCCCGGTTTGCGGCGACAGCATCGTCAACGGCACCGATGAGTGCGACGATGGCAACGCGGTCGATAACGACGGCTGCACCAACGCCTGCACTCTCCCGGTTTGCGGCGACGGTATCATCAATGGGACCGACCAGTGCGACGACGGCAACACGATTGACGACGGCAACGGCTGTGGTGCTGACTGTCAGCTGGTACAGAACGCCGCTTGTCCGGACAGCGGTTTGTTGAAGTTCTTCGCGGGAACCTCGGAGGTGCCGTGTGCGTCGACTGCGGATTGCACGACGGCCGGGCATCCCGGTGTCTGTGATACCGGGCTGGGTGTCTGTGTTGCCGTGTCCATTTTGGACGTCGGTTGGACAGGTGTTTCGCACGGGGGCGACGTGATCGACGGTAACGTCATTGCCGGCAATCTGCTTTGTTCCGGCGGCGGAGCGCCCGGGCCCTGCGGTGAATGCCTCGTCACCGGGATCGATGCGTCTACCGACACCTGTCGTTGTTCTCACGACACTTCGCAGCGCTGCGACGTACCGTTTGATTTCGATGGTGCGACCGGCGCACGAGGCTGCGGTACCGGCGTAGTCTGCGCGGCAGACAGCGACTGCAAGTACTGCACCGGCGATCCGAGTGTTAAGTGTAATGTGAACGGCGATTGCTCCGGCGTCGGGGGCACCTGCTTTGGTGGGACGCCGCGTCTGACCTGCAATACCGGCAGCGGCATCTGTGAAGGCATCTGCGACTGTTACCTTGGCCCACCGTTGCCGCTTTCGGCGGGCAACGTTCCGGTCTGCGTCCTGAACAGGTTCAGTGAGGATGTTGTCGGAACGGCGAACGTTGATCTAGGTGAGAGCGAACTGACGTCAAAACTCCGTTCGGTCGTTTTCCTAGCGGGGAACAAGGTCCAGCCGTGCCCGCTATGCGGTGGAACTTGCAGCGCACCGGCCGCATCGAAGTGCTTCCTCCCGGCGGTGAACAAAGGCAATCCGTGCACGTTGGATAGCGATTGCGACAGCTCTCCGGGCAATGGCGTCTGCCGCTCAACATTGGGCGACAGCTGCTTCTTGGACACCGACTGCGACATCATCCCCCAGGATGGCGACGGCGTCTGCGACGGATTCGATCCGGTTATCGCCGACGGTGTGCAAGGCGGCACTTGCTTCGGCGGTGACTTCGACGGCCAGGCCTGTGACATAGACGCGCGCAGCCCGTCGTTCCCGGCCTTCCCCGGCTCAAACGGTGGCGGCACTGCGCTGGACTGCTTCCCCGAGAACGGAACCAACGTCTCGGGCGCGGGCTTGAAGATCGAGTTGAGCACCACGACCGGAACCGCGACGATGGGGGCGAACGTGAGCTGCGGCGGGTTTTTCTTCGGAGCATACAATTGCTTCTGCAAGGTATGCTCAGGAAACACGTCGATTGCGTGCAACTCCGACACCGAGTGTTCAGACGTGGGAGCCGGGACTTGTTCCAGCAATGGCGCTGGTCAACAGGCGCAACCTAACGACTGCGACCCGAATGGGATCGGCGGCGACGGAACCGTCGGCTTGTGTGTGTCCACCGGCGGCACTGACGAGTTCGGCGAGTGCGCCGATCCGGGTGACGTCTTGTTCAATTGCGACGGCGTTGTTCGCGCGGACGGCTCCGGATTCCTTCCTTGCGACCCCGCCATCACTCAATGCAGCGACGAAAAGGGCGGGCAAGGGCCGGGCGGGCAGACTAACTGCTTAGTGGACACCGATTGTAAGAGGTGTTCGATCAGTGACGATCCTTGCGCAGACGCTCTCGATTGCCCCGGGGCCGAGACCTGTGACGACACCGGTGTGACCTGCCAGGACACAGACTGCATCTTCGCCGGCACCGGCCTGCCGCCTGCATTCGATAAGACACTGGCAGGCGACTGTACGGTCGCGCAACAGCGCCCTTGTTTCATCGACCCGATCAAGGCCATCGGTGTTGCGGATCCGAACGCACCGGTGGGTGTTGCCACCTTCTGCATCCCGCCAACGATCAACGCGTCGGTCAACTCGGTTGCCGGCCTGCCCGGTCCGGGGCGTACCAAACTGCAGGTTACGTCAAGCCTGACGTGCCCGGGCGGGGCTGCTTACACCCCGGCTGTTGGGGGCTGCCCGTAACAGCGGGATCGGCCCGCTAACGACACAACGAGAAGCCCGGGTGCGATAATCGCACCCGGGCTTTTTCGTTTAGCGGGAAGCGTTGGCTATAGTCCCCGGATGGCTGACCACCTAGAACAGTTTCGCGAACGCACGCGTTCGTGGCTCGAACAGAACTGTCCGCAATCGATGCGTGTACAGCCCGGTACGCGCGCCCCGGGCGAACTGAGCGACGAAGTCGCATGGGGCGGCCGCAACGAGCACCACACCAACCCCGACGTAGCGACATGGCTCGCGCTTATGGCCGAGCGCGGTTGGACGGCGCCGCTGTGGCCAAAAGAATACGGCGGCGGCGGGCTCTCAAAGCCCGAAGCAAAGATCCTCGGCGAAGAGATGCGCCGATTGCGTTGCAAACCGGCGCTGGTCGGATTCGGCCTGACCATGATCGGTCCGCTGCTGCTCGAGCACGGCAGCGAAGCGCAAAAGAAGCGGTTTCTACCTGAAGTCTGCCGTGGCGAAATTCGTTGGTGCCAGGGCTACTCCGAGCCGGGTGCAGGGTCGGACCTCGCAGGGCTGCAAACCAAGGCTGAACTTGTCGGTGACGAATACGTACTCAACGGCCAGAAGGTTTGGACCTCCTACGCGGACAAGTCCGATTGGATGTTCATCTTAACGCGCACGGATCCGGACGCACCCAAACATACCGGCATCACCTTTATGCTCTTCGACATGGAGACGCCGGGTGTAACCGTACGGCCGATTCCGCTGATCAGTGGGGCATCGCCTTTTTGTGAGACGTTCCTCGAGGATGTCCGCGTGCCGAAGGATCAGGTCGTCGGTGATGTCAACAACGGCTGGACGATGGCCAAAGCACTGCTCGGTCATGAGCGTTCGATGATCTCGGAGATTTTCAACGAAGAGCGTGAGCGCAACCTCGCGGTCGAGGCTGCACGTAAGTACATCCCGGGTAGCGAAGAGCGCATCGCGGACGCATCGTTACGTGACGGGATCGCGCAACTGACGATGGACAAGGTCTGCCTCGACCTGACTATCGCGCGTACCAAAGAAGCGGCCAAGATCGGCCATCAACCCGGGCCGGAGTCCTCGATCTTCAAGTATTATGCAACTGAGCTGAACAAGCGTCGTACGGCGACGATGGTGTCCATCATGGGGCCGCAGGGGCTTGGCTGGGAAGGGGAGGGGTTCGAACCATCCGAGACCCAGGCAGTTAAGAATTGGCTGCGCGCCCGTGGTAACTCGATCGAGGGCGGTACCAGCGAAATTCAACTTAATATCATTGCCAAGCGTGTGCTCGGCCTTCCGGATTGATGCCGTGGCATACGTACTCAACGAAGACCAACAACTGCTGAAAACGACCGCGGCCGATTTCATCAAAAAAGAGTGTCCTGTTTCGCGCTTACGTTCGTTGCGCGACAGCGGCAACGCAGGCGGCTTCGACCGTGCGATGTGGTCGCGAATGGCGGAACTGGGCTGGCCGGCGATTCTCGTCCCTGAGCGCCACGGCGGCTTGGAGATGGGAATGACCGAGTTGTGCTGCGTCCTCGAAGAGTTCGGCAAGAACTTGGTCCCGGAGCCGTTGTTTACCAGTGCCTTGCTCGGAGCCGGGACGCTGCTCGCCGCCGCCGACGAACCCCACTGTGCGGCGCTCCTTCCTGAGATTGCCACGGGTTCGAGCCTGGTGACTTTGGCCTATCACGAACGCGGGTCGCGCTATGACTTTCTCCGCACGACGACGCGCGCCCGCAAGCATGGTTTGGGCTGGATAATCGATGGCGAGAAAAGCTTGGTTTTCGATGGCTACGTTGCCGACAAGTTCATCGTTTCGGCACGTACCGACGGCGGTGTTGCCGATCGTGACGGTATCACCTTGTTCGTCATTGATGCCGGTGCAGCGGGCTTGACGGTGACTAAGCAATCCACGATGCACCTTCGCGACCACGCGTTGGTTTTGCTGGCGGGTGTGGAGGTGAACGGCGCGGCTGTGCTCGGCAGCGAGGGGTGCGGCGGGGAGATTCTCGAAGATGTTCTTGACCGCGCGAGCGTCGGACTGAGTGCAGAGATGCTCGGCAACGCCGAAGGAGCGTTCGAGATGACACTCGAGTATCTCAAGACCCGAAAGCAGTTCGGAGTTCTCATCGGTACGTTCCAAGCGCTCAAGCACCGTGCGGCCGAGTTGTTCACCGAAATTGAGCTGTCCAGGTCGGCCGTTCTCGGAGCTTGCCACGCTTTGGACCACGGTTTGCCCGAGGCGCGCTCGTTGGTTTCGGTAGCCAAGGCGCGGTGCTCGGATACGGCGGTATTGGCCGGTTACGAAGGCATCCAGATGCACGGTGGCATCGGGATGACCGACGAGCACGAGATCGGCTTCTACGCAAAGAGAGCAAAGGCGTCCGAGCTCACATTCGGCGATGCGGCCTACCATCGTGACCGCTTCGCGAGGCTTGCCGGGTTCTGATCCCCCGTTTTGTGGCTAATAGCCACTCACTGGGGGGCACCGTGAACGCAGTGTACCCATATGGTCTTGTTTGCAAAGCCAAATAATAGCCGTACTTAGCCCGTCGGCGGAACACTGAACGCCTTGATGCCTTGACGTACCCCGTCGGGGTTGGGTTAGCTGGCCTGGACTGCCTGTATCGTCCTCTTTTTATATCGGGAAGACGCGCACAGCGCCGCCTTCATCTGTTGATACTGGCGGGTATCCGAGCACCGCGGCCCGCTCGCGGCTTGGCCGCGAAGGTCCTCGGCCGCACGTTCGGCCCGGTTGTGGCTGTCGCGGCCATTGAGGTCGTGCCGTGTCTTGCCCCTGATCTTATGCCGGCGAAAGTCCGTTCGGTCGTTCGTCTCTACGAGGCCAGGGGCACGTGGGAAGACATGATGCGCGCCGACGAAGAGCTCGGCTTTACGCGCTGCGACCGCGACTCGATCTTGACTTCCCTTCAGAGGGCCGCAAGGTCCATGTGCGAACGGTTTCGTCGGGCGTCGGGGACATCGGCATGCGCGACATCGGGACCACGGCTCCCTTCGATGCCGTGGCCGTCGGTGACTCGTTTACTTTTTGCGATGACTCATCGGCCGAAGAGTGCTGGGTACGGTTGCTGTCGGAGCGCACCGGATTGTCCTTTGTGACTCTCGGTGTCAACGGCTACTCCAATCTCGCCGCTGCGCGTATGCTGCGCAAGATGAGCGATACTTTTAAGCCGAAGCTCGTCTTGGTCGGTTTCTTCCCGAACGATTTCAAGGACAACCTGCACTTTGACAACTGGACGCGCAGCGAGACCGACGATTATTGGACGTGGATGCGCCGTAAGCGCCGCCGCGAGGCCTCAGACTTTCTTGCACGGTATTCGGTTTTGTGCCGTTTGATAGATGCCTCAAGGCGTTACAGTGGGCGCGACATCTACGAGTACGACGAGGACGGGCTGCGCTTCGTGTTCCGCGCCGATGCCTGGTGTCGGGCGGTGGTGAAGGAGCCGGGCGGCACGCCGGGTTTCAAGCAAATGACCGAAGCTCTGCGCGATCTGAAAGCCCAGGACCCAGGAAATGGACGCGGAACTCGTGGTACTTCTGTTGCCGTTAAAAGAGCAGGTCTACTGGCATATCGCTGAGCGATTCCAGCCTGAGGGCCATGCTTTTGCTCAGCTGTTTACGGCGGCGGGATGTTCGCAGGCAGCCGGCTGCTGCAACGAGGCCAACAACTGCTTCAAACGGATTGAGGGTCTCATGCCGAAGTCGAGTAGGAAGAACTGCACACTCAAATCGAGCGGTTGCGACTGAGGTTACCCGAGACCGAGCACTCGAAGCGGTTAGGCGCGTCCGACGCCGAATATCGCTGTAGCCTGGCGGTAAATCGCCCGGTGCGAGAGCACGACGGGCTAGTCGCCGGTATAGCCGAGTGACTCAAGGCGCTCACGGGTTTCTTCGTCTAACTTGAGTTCATTGACGCCGCTGTGGGCGAGGCGTTCGCTGTAGATCGTCCAACTGTTGTTCAGCCAACCGGTCATCTCGCTTGCCAGTGCTGTCGCTACGCCGGTGTGGGTGGTTCGCGGTTCCAGCTCTGCCGGGTCCAAAGCGAGGTTGTAGCTGTGGATGCGCAGTCGGAAAAACTCCTGGATTATTTTGTTACGGGCGGCTTGCAGCGAGACTTGTACATTGCGACTGGCCGTCCGGTACAACTCGCCATGGGTGCTACGCTCGAACTCAGCCTCACCCCGATATGCAACGCTCGACATATCGAACCCTTCGGTTCCGCGCGGGATTTCGATGCCGGTGATCGAGAGCAGTGTAGGCATGATGTCGATAATACTCGTCTCCATCGACACCGTACGGCTGGTCGGCCTGATGCCCGGTACATACAGGATGAACGGTACTTTCAACACCTCTTCGTACAGCGTGCGGTGATGTCCCTTGCGGCCGTGCTCGAAGAACTCATCGCCGTGGTCTGAGGTGACGACAAAGATGGTCTTGCCCGCAATACCGAGGAGGCCGATTGTGCGGATGAGTTTGCCGATGTGATCATCGACCAGGCGGATCTCGCCGTCGTAAAGGGCTTTGAGGTGTTCGAGGTCCCGGTCAGAAATGTTCTTGTTGACAGCCGAGTTGAAGTAGAAGTTCTCGCCGTTAATCTCGCCGTCGTAGTCGGGGTCGAACATCGACGCGTACGGCTCTCCGGGCGTGTAGTCATAATGGACGTCCCAGTAATGTAGAAAGAGAAAAAATTTCTTGTCGCTGTTGGCTTCGAGGAACTTTGCCGCGGCTTTTTGTACATCGGGGGCGGTCACCGACTTGTAGGATTCCTCATTGGATTCGAAGCGAACGGTCTTATCGTCGTAGTCGTCGAATCCCCGGCTGAATCCGAAGTGTTCTTCGAGGTAAGGTGCCGATGTGATCGCTTTGGTCAAATAGCCGGCAGCCTGGAACTGCTCGGCCAGGGTTGGGACGTCGTCGGTCAGTGCTCGGTCGTCGGCGACCACGCCGTGCCCGAGCAGCGAGCGACCGGTGAGCATCGACATGTGAGCGGGGAGAGTCCACGACGTCGTGCTGCTGCAATTGTCGAACCTGACACCGGCAGCGGCTAAGGTTTTGAGAGTCGGCGTGGTATCGCGCTGGTAGCCGTAGGCGCTGAGGTGGTCGGCACGCAGAGAATCGATGGATATGAACACAACGTTGTAGTCTTCGACCAGAGTGTTACGACCGGGAAGGCCGGGCGCCTTGTCGGCGCCGAGGCGCGCCTCGACCCAGACCGGCGCCGATGCGGCGATCAACACAGCTATGGCCGCGAAGCCCGCAACTGCGGTGGCGCGCTCGGACTCTCCACGCAAAACATGCAGTGCTCCCACGCTAACGGCCGTCGTCAACAGCAGCACCCCGGAGGCAAGCAGCGAGCCACCGTAGACGAAGTCGCGCAAGTAGTTCGTGAGCACCGCACTGCCGGTCGTTCCTGCGCTGACGTGAACATCGCCCAGCCACAATGTGACGTGGAGCGCCGCCTCGGCGAGAAGGATCACCGCCAGCATCGGCAGCAGGCGTGCACCGACGCTGCGTTCTTTGAACACGTTGGTTATCGTCGCCAGAAGCGTGACTCCCAGCACAATCAAGGGCGTAACGTACAGGTATGAGGCGACGATGTCGGGAAGGATGAAGAGTTTGCTTACGATGCCTTGTCCGATGAAGCTATTGAGGCGGAGCGGCCAGTCCATTCGTTGCTGCAGCAAGAAGTACAGTTGAATAAAACCGTCATACATGTTTGACGCGGCGAACTCGGCAGGGGGAAGGATGAGGTCCGAGTACAGGTAAGCGATGACCAGCGCCTGAATGATAATCTGGAGGATGGCTACCGTGAAGGTCGTAGTTGTCGCCGCTGCAAAGTTACGCAGGAAGCTCTTTAAAATGTAAGCGCCGATGGCCGGTCTCCTATCTACTTTTGGCGAAGCTTCGCTTACTCGCTATCTGCGTATCCGAGCGAGCGGAGCCGTTCGGTCATGGCCTGGTCGTGGTGCAGGGTTGCGCCGCCGACCGACGCGGCCTGGATCGCGCGGTAAGCGCGCCATTCCTCTTCCAGCCAGCCGGCCATCTCGGTCAGCCCCGCACGGACGGCGTCCGAATCTTGCTCAGCGACATTATTCCGCTCACCCGGATCAGAGGCCAGGTCGAACAGTTCGACGGACGGGCTTCGTGGGTGAAGCAATCGGTTAAAGTGCTGGATGAGCTTTCGGTCGGAGAGTCTACGCGCTACCTGTAGATTGAAGCCGCGCTTGTCGAAAAACTCGCTGTAAATGGGTCGTCCCTCGAGTACCGATGAATCTCCTGCTATGGCAGGCAACAGGCTTACCCCGGCCATACCGGCTGGGCGTTCGAGGCCGGCGGCGTCAATAAGCGTCGGCGCGATGTCGATAAGGGTAACTGGTTCATCGACCACCGTCCCCGCGTGCTTGCCGCCGGGCATTCGCACGATGAACGGGACCGCGAGGACCTCGTCGTACAACGACCGGTGGTGTCCTTTGTTCCGGTGTTCAAAGAACTCGTCTCCGTGATCGCTGACCACCATCACCAGCGTGTTATCGACAAGCTCGAGCCGATCGAGCGCATCAAGAACCTTGGCCACGTAACCGTCGGTGAACCTGATCTCGCCGTCGTACAGGGCCAAGATATGCTCTAGGTCACGCTCGGGCATCCCCGGATGGATGGCCTTGCTCTCGATGAAGTAGCGGCCGTCCATCGGCCCGTCGTAGTGAGGGTCGAACATGGTGTCGAAAGGGGGAGGCGAGGTGTAGTCGTAGTGGATGTCGAAGTAATGAAGGAACATGAAGAAGGGCTCACCGGCGTGCTTCTCCATCCACTCGATCCCACGTTTGGTAATCTCGGGTGCAACGACGGCTGAGCGGGCTTCGTCTCGGTGTCCGTACGCCTCGCTCAAGTCTTCGTATACGTCCATGCCCCGGTTGTAACCGTAGGTCGCGGCGGTGTACGGCGCCGAAACAAAACCGGCCGTTGCGTACCCCTCTTTCTCGAAGACCGTGCCGAGGGTAGGGATCAATGGGTCTAACGTCATGGTATCGACGGTCACTCCGTGGGCGAGCTGGTACAACGACGTGAACATCGTCAGGTGGGTGGGGAGAGTCCACGACGATGTCGAATGCGCATCGGCGAAGCGGATGCCCTGCTTCGCCAGTCGGTCGAGCGTCGGTGTGGTGTCGCGCTCGTAGCCGTAACAGCCGACGTGGTCGGCGCGCAGACTGTCAAGCGAGATCAGAATGACGTTAACCGGGCGATCGGCGGTTTCGGGGCGCATTCCCGCCGAGTCTGCCGATGCGGAGGCGGGCCCGGTCGAAGCTGCTAAAGGCGAGAGCGAGGCCGCCCCGGCCAGCGCGATTATCACGGCGGCACCGGCGGCCGTAGCCGCTGCAGGAGCTGTACGCGACGCGCGCTCGAAGCTTTTCGCGAGCGCATAGACGATCGCGGCCGATGATATCAGCACCAGGGCGGCGATGATCGTCCCGTCGAGGATGAAACTACGCGACCGGTAGATGATGTGTTTCATGCTCGGCGATTGGTCGAGTGAGAGTCCCTCGAAGAACACCGCGCCGTGCACCACAGCGGCGATCACCAGCCAGCTCCACAAGTACGCTCGCACGCTGGGCCGACGCCCGGGCACTGCGAGACCGCCGAGTGTTCCGGCGAGCAGTGCCAAAACCAAGGCTGTCGCGAGGTTCGCCGTCAAGAGCGGCATAAAGAGGCTCAGGTGCCCTGAAAACGACGGCGGCAGGAAGCTATCGGGCAGCGTCGGTAGAAAGCCAAGCACCGGTCCGCCGGCATGGCGGATTTTCGCGAGGAAGTCGTAGAGCTGCGTCGGAAAGAATCCGTAAGGCGGGACAATCTGACCGGCATAGACCCAGGCGATCGCGAGGGTCTCGAGCGCAGTCTGGACAACGGCAAGCGTCAGCAGCGATGCCAACGCAGCACTGAGATGGCGTTGGAGTGCTCCCGCCACTTTACCGTGCCTTCGGAACGGGTCGGTCGAAACCAGTGTCCGCGTCGTCGCCTTTCTTAGTAGGCATCACTCGTGCGCTCTTGTTTCTAGTGTATTTCATGACTTTGCCCGTCTCGCTGACCTGGGCGGAGATCCATCCGTCTGCCTGCCCGGCGGCGAATGACGAGGACGAGGCGACCACAGCGATAGGCATGACGTGGCAGGCCTCGAGTGCTCAGAGCGGCTTGCCGGGCTGGCCCGCGCCCGAGGTATTTCTTCGCGACGCTGCCACTCCAATCCATGAAGAATATAACGCCGCAAGCCGATGCCAGCAATGCGCGGCCCGGTCAGTCGTAAAGTTTGACTACACGTACACCGTCGGGGGAGGCCTGGGTACACAGGTCACACAACGTGCACTCGTCTACGTTGTCCTCGACCACTGCGACCGAGTTTGCATCGGTACCCGCGGCGAAGATGTTCACGGGACAGACCTCAATGAGTCGCTTAGCGAGCCCGTTGCCTTTGCGAATGACCGTGTCGTCGGTCTCTACAGAGATGAACATTCCCATTGCGTTTCCCTCGCCCTCAGCCTTTGAGCGCTTCTTTTACGAGATCCGGAATGTCGCCGACTTGGTCGGCAACGCGGATGCCCGCCGCGCCCATGCGACGGATCTTCTCGGCGGGCGAGTCTTCCTTTCGGTTCACGACGGTGCCGGCATGGCCGAAGCTCATGCCGGGCATATCGTCCATGAAGCGCCCCGATACAAAAGCGATTATGGGAAGACGGCTGTTGTTGTCTTCCACCCACTTGGCGAGTTCGGCCTCTGCAGATCCCCCCGGCTCTGAATAGATCACCACCGCCTCGGTGTCGGGGTCGGCTTCGAACAGCGGCATCAGATCCGCATAGGTGGAGCCGATAACCGGGTCACCGCCGATCGAGAGCGCCGTTGACTGGCCGAGCCCGTTGGTGGTTAGAGTGCTGCAGATTTCGGTCGTCATTCCGCCGGAGCGCGACATCACGCCGACGTTACCGGGGGTGAAGGCTTTGCGGACATCGACGGCCGGTCCGCCCAGACTGCCAAAGCGGCAAACGTTTGGAACCATCACGCCGAGACAGTTTGGCCCGATCACGCGTGCACCGTGGTAGTCGGCGTACTCGACGATCATCGCCGCGTCCAGGCGTGTGATGCCCTCGGTAATGATGACAATAAGTTTAACACCGGCGTCGATCGCCTCGATTGCCGCGTCGGCAGCGAATGCCAACGGTACGGTGATCACCGAACCGTCCACGCGGCGTGACTCGGTGATCTCACGAACGGTGTCGAATACCGGGACGCCGTAGACGTCGCGACCGCCCTTGCCGGGGGTGACGCCGCCGACGATCTTCGACCCGTATTCCAGGCACTCGCGCGTGAAGTTTACCGCCTCGCGCCCGGTGATGCCCTGGACGATGAACTGAAAGTCCTCGTTGAGGAGAATGGCCATGATTGGGTGCTCGCTCCTTACTCGCCGTAGACCTTGGCAACCGCGCGGCGCGCGGCCTCGCTGATCGAGACGGTCCGATCGCAGTAGTCGATGTTGTACTTCTTGAGGATCTTGGCCGCGTCGGCTTCCCAAGCGCCTGGAACGCGAAAGATCGTGATTGTCTCTGCCGGGTCGAGTCCCAGTTCGAGCACGCCCTTGATCACCCCGCGTGCTACGAGATCGGCGCGTGTGTTGGAGACGACGTTGGAGATCACGCAGATCTTGTTGACCTTCGGTTTTGATAACACGAGCTTGGTGAGTCGGCGTGCCTTATCCACGCTCGGGTTGCCACCGAGGGCGGCGTAGTTGGCTGGGTTTCCGCCAAGGCGCTTTACGGCGTCGAACGTAGTGATCGATCCGCCACCGGCGCCGATAACGAGCCCCATGTCTCCGTCGAAATCGACAGCCGGGCCGATCAGTCCGCGAGGGTCCTCTTCGTCGATCCGTATGGCCTCGAGTTCCCACTCGGTGGGCGCGCGTGCGCCGCGGGTGTCGGCATCGGTGATGCCGAGTTCTTCGACGATGCCTTTCTGGCGGTAGCGACCCTCGGCCTCGAGTTCCATGTGCGCGTCGAGCGCAACGAGACGGCCGTCGGATGTGAGCGCGAGCGCGTTCACCTCGGCGTGCGTAAGGTCGTATTGGCGGCAAATCTCCGCAAGGCGCGTGACCACGCCGGTCATTCGGTTGAGGCCGCTACCCGAGAGACCGAGATCGTGCGCAAGTTCTTTCGAACGGTAGGGGAGCACGGGCCCGAGGAGCGAGAGGTGGCGTCGTTTGACGCGCTCAGGCGTCTCATCATTTACGTCGTCGAGATCTTTGCCGCCCGCATCGGTGGCGACTAAGACGGGGCGCTTCGCGGCCGCGTCATAAGTGGCGTTGATCGCGAACAGCGTCTCAGCCGCGATCTTTTCCTCTACCAGCACTCGATCTACTTTGGCACCGCATATCTCGGTTCCAATAATCGCAGCCGCGGCCTTTCCCGCGTCGGCAGCGCCAGAGGCTTCTTTAATTCCTCCGGCCTTGCCGCGGTTGCGGCCGAAAACTTGCGCCTTTACATACACGTCGCCACCCAGTTCCTGAGCGGCGCTTGCGGCCTCGGCGGCTGAGCCGACGAGCTTGCCCTTGGGCACCGCTACGCCGTGCTTGGCGAGAATTCGCTTCGCCTCAAACTCGTAGAAATGCATAGCGACGGGTTACCTCCTGAACGAAAACGCGGGACTCCATTGGACCGCGATCCCTGCATGTATCGCAAAGAACGCGAAGCGGCGCAAATCGGTGGCGGAGGCCGCAAACGCCTAGCCGTCGGCCCAGCCGGAGTGCGCCGACCGGCTAGAATGTACGGATCAGAACTGGTAGGCCACGCGTAGCTCTTCGTCCTTCGTGGCGAGCATGCGTGCGAGTTCAACGACAACCTTGCACTGTTTGTAGGTGGCGTCGTCCTGCATCTTGCCGTCGATCATGACCGCGCCGGTTCCGTCGCCCATCGCTTCGATTACACGTTTGGCCCACAGCACCTCGTCTACGGGAGGGCTGAACACCTTTTTTGCGATCGCGATCTGCGCCGGATGCAGCGACCAGGTTCCAACGCAGCCCATCAAGAACGCATTGCGGAACTGATCTTCGCAGGCCACGGTATCCTTGATGTCACCGAACGGTCCGTAGTAGGGCAGACAACCGTGCGCAACGCAGGCATCGACCATACGCGCGATCGTATAGTGCCAGAGGTCCTGCTGCGCAGTAGCGCGTGGAGACTCTGGGTTATCGGGGTCGGGGTCGGTGCGCACCAGATATCCGGGGTGCCCGCCGCCTACACGCGTGGTCTTCATCTTGCGCGAGGCGGCCAGATCGGCCGGCCCCAGCGAAAGCCCCTGCATGCGCGGGCTCGCCGCGCAGATCTCCTCGACATTGGCGACTCCGCCCGCCGTCTCCAAGATCGCGTGGATAAGGATCGGCCGCTCGAGCCGTACCTTGGCTTCGAGTTGCGCGAGCAACTGATCGACGTAATGGATGTCCCACGCTCCCTCGACCTTCGGTATCATCACGACCTCGAGTTTGTCGCCGATTTCGGTGACCAGCTCGAGTAGATCATCGAGGCCCCACGGAGAGTCGAGACTGTTGACGCGCGTCCACAACTGCGTGTCTCCGAAGTCGTTGGCCTTGGCAATCTCAATCAGGCCACGCCGCGCGGCTACTTTGTTGTCAGCCTGGATTGCGTCCTCAAGATTCCCGAGCAGGACGTCAACCTGCTTGGCGATGTCAGGAACTTTCGCCGCCATCTTGGCGTTCGATGGGTCAAAGAAGTGAATCATCCGCGACGGACGAACCGGAATCTCACGTAGTGGTGTCGGCGCACCGATGGCGCGCGGCTGGAAGAAATGTTTGGCACTTCGCATGGGCTTTTCTCTACACTAAAAGTCGCACGGTTTCGACCCCACGAGTAGGGGCTTACGTGGGAGCGGAATCGAGGCGAAATTGGCACCGAGTACAGACGCGGGGGATTGCTTCCCGCGAAGGTCGGCCGTGTCCGCGCGCGGTATCCCGACCGCGGCGGTCGCTTGCAAAACTGCGGCGGTGGTCTAAGTAGCTGCGTGCCCCATCGCGGCGCCACGACCATGGCAGATCAGATTCGTCCCCGACGCAGCGTTCTCTACATGCCGGGCTCCAACGCCCGCGCGCTCGAGAAAGCGAAGACCCTCCCTGCTGATGCGCTCATCCTCGACCTCGAGGATGCGGTAGCGCCCGACAGAAAGGAAGTTGCGCGCGGTCAGGTGTGTACGACGGCGAGTTCAGGTGAATACGGCTACCGCGAGATTGCCATTCGCATCAACGGCTTGGATACGGTCTGGGGTCACAAGGATCTACGTGCCGCGGCGGCCGCGAAGCCGCACGCGATTCTGGTGCCGAAGATAGACGGTCCCAACATGCTCCGTCAGGTGGCCTCGGTACTTGAGTCGATCGACGGGGCGGCTTCTATCCGCCTGTGGGCGATGCTCGAGACCCCTCGCGGCCTGCTTCACGCCGAAGAGATTGCAGGTGCAAGCGAACGTCTGGAGGTGTTGGTTATGGGCACCAACGACATCGCCAAAGAACTCAAGGCCGCCCACCGCTCTGGGCGCGGTCCTCTGTTGACGAGTCTGGGGCTGTGCCTGCTTGCTGCGCGTGCCCACGGGTTGGTGATTCTCGACGGTGTCTACAACGACATCAAGAACACCGATGGCTTCGAGACCGAGTGCGTTCAGGGCGCCCAGATGGGATTCGACGGCAAGACCTTGATTCATCCAAGTCAGCTCGAGATCTGCAACCGGATTTTCTCGCCCAGCGATGAAGAATTGGGCAACGCCGAAAAGATTATTGATGCCTTCCGTGAGGCGATGGAGGCCGGCAAGTATGTTGCGACTGTCGATGGCCGGATGATCGAAAATCTGCATGTCGAGCAAGCCAAGCGCGTCGTTGCGATGGCTGATGCCATCGCCGCGCGGGCGTAATCCCCCGGCGTTCCTAATGTGGATGCTGCTTGTATGCCCCTCAGTTTCCGGCCTGCGGGTGACTGGACTGCGAATCCCGCGTAACGCCCCTGTAACGGTGTACCTACACCCAGGCCGCCGTGAGATCGGTCGGATGGACTATGCACGGCTGTGTGAACAGTTCGAGTTGGATCCGACGATGATATTCGACGCGGTTGCGCACGCCGAGTGGGCCTTGCGTGACTGCACAGGATTCCTCGCCGACGTCGGTGGCGAGTTTGCTGACGCGCAGGGTCTTCGCCACCTGGGCGGCGTGCTCTACGCGCCCGGCATTCGTTAGTCGGCGCGCAGCTCGCGCAGAATCTCGCGCGTTGAGCGCGAGCGGTTGAGCGTGTAGAAGTGCACGCCCGGGGCGCCCTTTGCGAGTAGGTCGCGGCATTGTGCCACCGAATGTTCAATGCCGATCTTCACCACCGCTTCTGGGTCGTCGCGGTGACGGTCTAAATCCTGCCATAGTTTACTCGGGATCGTTGCCCCGCACATCTTGGTAAAGCGCTCGATCTGCGCGACGTTCGTCACCGGCATGATCCCGGCGACGATCGGCGAGGTCAGGCCTGCATTGCGCGCCTTTTCCGCGAATCGGAAGTAGCAGTCGTTGTCGAAGAACAGTTGTGTCATCGCGACGGAGGCACCTGCCTGCATTTTGTCGATGAAGTGCTCGAAGTCGCTTTCGGCGCTGGCAGCCTCAGTGTGGCCTTCGGGGTAACACGCCGCAGCGATACAAAACGGCCGGTTCTCGCTGCGGATGAGCGTGACTAGGTCGCTTGCGTAGCGAAGACCGTCGCGGTGCGGAACGAAGCCTGTTTCACCAGAGGGCGGGTCGCCACGCAAGGCGATGACGTTTTCGATACCCGATGTGGTCAGGCGGTCAAGCACGGCGCGCAACTCGTCTCGCCCGGCGCCAACACAGGTCAGGTGGGCCATCGCTTCCAAGCCGAGTTTGTTCTTGATGTGCGATACCAACTCGATCGTCCGGTCGCGTGTAGAGCCACCGGCGCCGTAGGTGACCGAGACGAAATCCGGCGATAGTGCGCGGAGCTCATCGATCGTAGCGAGGAGGTCGCCGTGTCCTTTATCGGTCTTGGGAGGAAAGAACTCGAAAGAGAAAACCGCTTTATCGGCCTGGAACAGTTCGGAGATCCGCACTGTCGGAAATCGTGCTTATCGAGAGACCGGATGTCAACCCACGGGTGGCAGCAGGGTGCGCGTCTCGGGTCCGCAGCGGATCTCGATCCGAGCGCCAAGCGCCGCCACGCCGGCAAAACCGCGGGCGAGGCGATTGAGCCATTCGACGTCAGACGGGCCGACGATCTCTAAGGTCATGACCGGCACTCCGTTGCCGGCGCGCGCCTCTTCGGTGACCGTCTCGACCAACCCTTCTAGGCAGTAAGGTGTAAGCGCGCCGCTGTCGTAGTAGCAAAGGGCCCGCCCGGAGGTGTCGCTGAAGCGGAGTTCGGCGCGATAGTCGAGTGCGAATTGACTCTGGGGAATCGTAGTAACGGGTCTTGAAATAACCGCCTTCCTCATCGACCAAATCTCCTGCGGCAGCCATGGCCCGCGTAGGGCTGAACACGTGCCCACCCGATCGAGGGGCATACCCGATCGGGTACGCCGACGGTTTGGTGCCGTCAAGTGGTATTTTTCGCGAGTAAAGACCAGACGTTACGCGTCGATTGTCGGGCGTGCTACTTGCGTCGGATCGATTCGATCACGACTTGTTCGGCCGGTGCGTCCGTGAAGGCCCCTCCGCGGTTCTTTGTCGGAGTGGTTTCGATGGCTTTGACGACGTCCATGCCGTCTGAGACTTTGCCGAACACAGCATAGCCGTACTCACGGGGGGTGGTGGATTTATGATTGAGGAAGGTGTTGTCGACGACGTTGATAAAAAACTGCGCCGTTGCTGAGTCGACCACGCTGGTCCTCGCCATCGCGACGGTACCTGTACTGTTTCTGAGGCCGTTGGTTGCCTCGTTCTTGATCGGGGCTTTGGCTGGTTTCTGCTTGTAGGACGCGTCGAAGCCGCCGCCCTGTACCATGAAGCCCGCAATCACCCGGTGGAAGATCGTACCGTCGTAGAACCCTTCATCGACGTAGTTGAGAAAGTTCTTGACGGTTCCCGGGGCTTTTTCGGCGTCGAGTTCGACGGTGATCTCACCTTTGTTGGTTTTGATTATGACGACGTTGCTGCCGGTGGCAGCGGCGGAGCCAGTCGTGGCGGCGCCCGTCTGGCCCTTGGTAGGCGCCGCGGCTTTAGCGGCAACATCCTTGCCGGTGGTGCCTGCGTTCGGGGCGCTATTGCACGCGGTGAGAGCGAAGCACAAGGCCGAGGCGGAAAGAGCGCAAAAAGTGGCGGTAGAAATTCGTTGCGGGTTCAAGTGTGTGCCTCCTAGTTCAACGGAATGCGGCGCAGCTTTCGAATTAAGCTGCCGAGTCTCCACAAATCGGATGCTCCGGCGCCTGTGATCGCGCCGCCTACGTTAGAGATTATGACGTTGCGGCAACCTGCGCTGACCATCGGCGCGAGCTCATCACGGATCTGCTCCGGGCTACCCATGTATATCTGCGACGAGAGCAACTCGGGAGTCAGCGCACCCGCCGCGGCTTGTATCTGTTCTTCAGTGACCCGCGGGGGGACGATGTCGAGCCAGCCGCGATGGTTTTCACCCAACGGGTGGGTCTTACCGAAACTTTTCCACACCTCTGAAGGTGCCAGAAGAGACATCGCAGCAGCCACACGTGATTTCATCGAAAGTTCGGAGACCTTGTCGCGATTCTCTCCTAGAGCAACGATGACCAGCAGTGAAGGCACAAACGAGGACATGTCGCGGCCGTGCTCTTCGCCGGCGGACTTAATGACAGCCAACCGCCGCGCATACTCCGAAGGTTCGACCTTCATCGTCGGCAACCAACCATCTGCGAAGCGACCGGTGAGGGCCAACATGCGCGGCGCGTGTGCCGCAACCCAAATCCGCGGTGGTGTGTCCTTGTAGAGCGGCAAGTTGAAGACCGCGTCCTTGAGTTTCCAGATCTTGCCGTCGTAATCGACCGGATTACCCTTGCTGTGCCAAAGTTTGCGGATGATCGCCAGAGCTTCTTCGAGGCGCGCCACCTGCTTTTCCCAGGGCAGCCCGTAAGGCTCGACGTTCTCACGCTCTCCGTTGCCGATTCCGAGGATGGCGTGGCCTCGGGAGAGGTGATCGAGGGTTACGAACGACTGAGCAAGCGTCATCGGATGCTTGCGGAACGCTTCGGTTACTGCGGTACCCAGGTCGATACCGCGGTAACGCGTCGAGGCGACCGCAAGCAATTGCATCGGGTCGAAAAACCCATCGGGCGAGTGAACGATCTTTGCGGCCGAAGAGTACTCGGGTTTCCACACCAGAGGCGAGATGAACCCCATGTAGTGGTCGGGAAGCCACAGCGACTCTGCACCGAACAGCCGGGCTACGCGAAAGCCCATGTTTGCGAGCCACAGCGGATAAACGCCGCCGTCCTGGTAGCCTACGTTCAGGCGGGGCATGGGAATGGGTACCTCAACACGAAAAACTTGGGTGCCGATTGATGTCCGGCCGTACAAAGTTTTCCCATGTTGGGGGGGGGGATGCAATGCCGTAGCGTGCATCTTTTCTGTTACGGGAGCCCTTGAACACTTTGGCGTTTGCTGAGAGGGGGCTTTCTTGACTCCGACCATGGCGGATCGTAGCGTTTCCGACTCAGTTAAGGAGACGACCGACATGAGCAGCGAAGCCATTTCCGAGGTGACCCTCGAGCAAATCGAGACCCTCGCAGGAACCCTCACCAAAGCCGTTGAAGCGGCGACACAGGCCGCCTCGCTCTTGACCGAGCGGGGTAAGCGAATCGACGAATTCCAGGTTCACTCTGAACGGATAGCGTACGCTGCTTCGCAGCTACGCGCAGTCGTTGCCGCCACCGAGTACGCGGCGGCGGCGGCAGGAGCGGGTGCCTCGGAGCTTACCGCGCTCGACATGGCGGCGGTTTATGCGGGGGAGTTCGCCGCATCGCTGATCGCCCAGGTTATCAGCGCACCGGGCGACTTTAATCTGCCCGAAGAGGTTTTCGCAAAGCTCGTATCCGACAGCTCGACCCGTGGTTTCATCGCGTCGTTTTGCTCGGAGGCGCGTGTACGACGCATCGGGCGTCACGTTGCCGAGACCAAGGGCGCGAATAACTCGTGGCTGGCTGACGAAGACGTCGTCATGGTTCGCGATTCGGTCCGAGCGTTTGCCGAACAGGAGGTCGCTGAGCTTGCCGAGCACATCCATCGCGCCGACGACCTAGTCCCTGACTCGTTGATCTCGAAGATGGCCGAGATGGGCTACTTCGGAATGTCGGCTCCCGAGGAGTACGGCGGGCTCGGGATGGGTAACCTCGCAATGATCGCCACAACCGAAGAGCTTTCACGGGTTTCGCTCGCCGCCGCAGGCTCGCTCATCACGCGGCCGGAAATCCTGACCAAGGCGTTGCTCAACGGCGGCACCGAGGAGCAAAAGAATAAGTGGCTCGGCGCGGTCAGCGCGGGTGAATTGATGGTGGGCATAGCGGTTACCGAGCCCGACGCGGGTTCCGATGTTGCCTCGGTCGCGTGCAAGGCGGAGCCAGCCGAGGTTGACGGTAAGCAGGGCTATCTAATCAACGGTGCCAAGGCGTGGTGTACGTTTGCGGGCCGCGCCAACGTCCTCGCGCTCCTGGCGCGTACGGATTTCACTCCAGGCTGCGGGGCGCGTGGGCTGTCTCTGTTTATCGTCGAGAAGGACGCCTTTGACGGTCACGAGTTCACGATGCGCCAGGCCGGCGGCGGTGTGCTCGCGGGCAAGGCCGATGCGACGCCCGGATACCGGGGCATGCACTCGTTTACGCTTTCCTTCGAGAACTACTTTGTACCTGCTGAGAATCTGATCGGCGGAGAGGCGGCCAAGAACAAGGGCTTCAAGCTGCAGATGAGCGGCTTCGCGGCAGGACGCTTGCAAACCGGAGGGCGCGCCTGCGGGCTTGCGCAGGCAGCGCTTGAGGTAAGCGCAGCCTACGTTACCGACCGCAAACAGTTCGGACAGCCACTGGCGGACTTTCAGCTCACGCAATACAAGCTCGGCCGCATGGCAAGCGCCCTCAACGCGAGTCGGCGCCTGACCTATAAGGCTGCCCTTGAGATGGATGCCGACGAGGGTGCTTCGCTCGGGCCGGCGATGGCCAAGCTCGTGGCCTGCGATATAGCCGTCGAAGTTGCTCAAGAGGGCCAGCTGCTTCACGGCGGCTGGGGCTATGCCGAAGAGTACCCGATTTCGCGCTATGTAGTGGACGCGCAGGTCCTCCCGATCTTCGAGGGGGTCAAACCGATCCTTGAACTTAAGGTCATCGCGCGCCAACTGCTGGCAGCCTGAGTATCCAGGTCCGACGCCAAGACCGCGACAGAGGTTTGCTGTCTCGTGGCTGAGCCTACCGAGTAGGTCTCGGTCCCGGTTGCTTCGTGCCGCATCGTGAGCACCGACTCACAACCGCAGGCGAATTGTTGCACAAGTTTGGCCCCGGGTGTGCGCACATGGACGTCAAAATCTTGACGCTCCTCATCCAAACCCAGTTGTTTCAGGTACTTATATAGACCCCCGAGGCTGGCAAACTGTTTGCTCTGTTGCTGGGCATTGTGGCGCGCACAGCGTCGACGATGAATGGATGAGGGAGGATGCAGATGAGTCAGTCGAGCGAAGCAACCATCTACGATTACTACCAGCCCCACGAGGAAGTGGTCACTGAGAAACGTAGGAAGACCGATGACAATCTCAAGTCGCTCGGTGCCGGCGACCCGGGGTTGGATGATGAGGCCATCCAGTGGACGCCTGAACTCACGCTGATGCTCGCGATCCTAGAAGACGCGATTGCTTGTTACCGTCGCGCACTGAAACGGCCGCGCCAAAACCCCGAGATCTTGGCTCGCCAGGCCGAGTTCTGGTTCACGCTGGATGACTGGGATTCTCCTTTCTCGTTCAACAACATCTGTGAGGCACTAAATCTGGAGCCGGTCGCGACGCGCGAACGGATCATGCAAAACGATTGATTTCGATAGGTTAGGTGTGATTTCCCAAGCTGGAGCGACCTCCCGACGCGGAAGTGAAAAAATGAGGTTGATAATTCGCACCTCGGAGCGGTAGGGTAGTGCAGGAATGCAATTTCCTACTTGTCCGGCACTGCATCCGTTCCCGACTCTTGCATTAGCGCGAGACAAAGCGGTCGTGGTTCCGGCCCGGCAAGACCGAGGCAAACTGTGACCGACAACGTCCGCGAGCACTTCGAGCAAATTTTGGCGCGCTACCAAGCGCTTGATTCTAAGTTGGAATCCCTGGGCGGAATCGGCCAGTTACTGGGCTTCTTCGAAGGCGTTAAGCGCGATCTCAAAGCCGTTTCTTCGGAGGAGCTCGAGCGGATCTCTGCCGAGATCAAGACAGTTGTCGAGTCCCTACTAAAAGTCGATTACGAGCTGCGCAAGGTCCAGAACCTCAAGTTGTTATTCGAACAAACCGATCCCAGTTCAGGCCGGGGCGAGGGCGGCAAGGGCCAGTGAGCGCTCTCACGCCGCCCCGACCGGGCCAACGCCCGCCACCGGGCTCGGGCGACTACGAACCAGGTTTCGGCCTGCCCGACCAGGAAGTTCTCGCCGAGATCTCTCACGAACTCGGCAACTATTTCCATAAGCTCTATTACTGGACAGATTTCCTGAAGAGCCGCTGCGAGCCCGAATCCGATGAGATGGCATCGTGGCGGATGCTTGACGACAACGTCGAAGGGCTTGAGGCGTTCCTTAAGATGACGCTCGAGTACTTTGCGCCTGCCCGCCTGAGTTTCACCCGAATCCCGCTTGGGGATCTTTTGGACGGGGCCGAGAGCTACGTCCCTGGGAGGCGGGTTCACATCGAGGGGTTAGAGCACTGGCGCGGCACTGATGTGATGGCGGATCCGGCGCGATTTCACCACGTCATGCGGACGATATTCGAGCGCGTCGCAGAGTCGCTGTCGGGAGACGATGAATTGGTGATCCGGCTTCGACCGTCGTCTCGCGATGAATTCGACGGGGTAGAGATCGAGTTCGTGGCCGGCCACGCCTACGAAGGACCCGGGTCTCTTGTCGGTGGAATCGCGATGTCTGTCGCGGAGAAATTCTTAAAAGTGCACGGCGGAGAGTTCTGCGAGCGGAATGATAACGAGAGCCGAGCGCTGACGATGTTCCTTCCTCTGTACGGTTGATGCGGTAATGCACGAGGCAAACTTTGATACATAGAATATTGGTCGTGGATGACGACCTGCTGATCTGCAAGCAGCTCGAGGATCTCTACAGAGACCGTAACTACGAAGTCGATACCTGTGGCGGCGCAGACGCCGCGATGGCTTTGCTCGAGGAGTTCGAGTACGCGCTTGCTGTAGTCGATCTCAAGATGCCGGGAACCGACGGCATCAGCTTGACCAAAGAGATCCGCGAGCGTTGGCTCGATCTCGACGTCATCATCGTTACCGGGTATGCGTCGATCAAGGGTGCCGTAGAGGCGATTCGTCACGGCGCCAGCGACTACATTACTAAGCCTTTCGAGCGTGAAGAGATCCTCTTGGCGACCGAGAAGGTTCTCGAGAAGCGGCGGCTGCTCGACGAGATCAGCTACCTACGCGACCAACTCTCCGACCGCTATTCGTTTGCGAACATGGTTAGCCGCAATCGTGTCATGCATGACATCTTCGAAACAATTCAGTCGTTGGCACAGAACGATGCGACGGTGTTGATCTCAGGAGAGTCAGGGACCGGCAAGGAGTTGGTTGCGCGTGCTGTTCATTTTCAAGGGCGTCGCAGGGGGGGGCGGTTTGTCGCAATCAACTGCGCGGCTTTCCCCGACTCTTTGCTTGAGAGTGAGCTGTTCGGTTTCGAACGTGGTGCGTTTACAGGTGCTGTCCACGACCGCGTCGGGAAGATCGAAGCCTCAAGCGGTGGCACGCTGTTTCTCGACGAAGTCGAGTCGATCTCACTGCCAATGCAGCTGAAACTCCTACGTGTGCTCGAACAACGTGAGATCGAGAAGCTCGGTGGCAACAAGGTGATCTCGGTCAACATGCGGATCATCACTGCAACCAACCGTGATCTCGAAAGTATGGTTGCCAGCGGCGAGATGCGTGAGGATTTCTTCTACCGAATCAATGTCGTGCCGATCAAACTGCCACCGCTTCGCGACAGAGTCGAGGATATTCCTCTGCTCGCGGGCGAAATGTTGCGCAACAATACCATGGCGCGTGAGAACAACGTTACGCGGGTATCGAACAAAGCCCTTCAGCAATTGATGGGTTACCCGTGGCCCGGAAACATCCGCGAGCTCGGCAACGTGATCGAGCGCGCAGTGTTGAAAACCACCGGAACCGTGGTTAGGGACGTCGATTTACCCAACCCCAGCGGCGGGGTTGGTCCCACCGCAGTGGGGCCCGCGGCGAAGCGCGACCTGGAACTCCCGCTCAAGGAGTACGTCAAGCGCGCAGAGCGCGACTATCTGGCTGCGCTGCTCAAACGTCACCAGGGGGGGATCTCTGCCTCGGCCGGCCACGCCATGATCGATGCTGCGACCCTCCATCGAAAGATGAAAAGCCACGGGCTCAAACGGGAAGATTTTCGCTAGCTGCTGCGCACGTCGACGGCCTCCTCAGGCACCACAGCCTCGCGCACAAAGTAGCCTCGGCCACCCTACGACTGGTTCTGCCCAGCACAACACCCAGGGCTCGCCCCGTGTCTCGCAAACATGCAATAAGCCTTCATTTTTGTTGGTCTTTCGTTGTTCTTAAGGGCACCGTGAGCGTACCGGGTACCACCCAATCGAGGGGGCCAAGCTGCTGGATTTGTGTCGCTTTCGCCGACCCCCCATGAGGCGGGTCGGCGTATACGGTTGGAGTTCGACTGGCACAGGCGTTGCTGATGTGCAGGTCGGAGCTTAAGGTCACCGATAGGGAGACCGCCCGTGCCTGCAAACGCAGGTATATGAGGCCCGCTTGGGAACACTGCATGTACGCGAGTTTTTATAATCTCACCGAAAACCCCTTCAATCTGACACCCGACCCGAATTACCACTTCGTGAATGACTCCACGCGGGAGGCGCTCGCCTCTTTGCTGTACGGAATCGAGTCGCGCAAGGGTTTTCTTACCCTCGTAGGTGACGCGGGCACGGGCAAGACGACGCTCCTCAGACGCGTGTTCGAGACTATCGAGAACGACACCCGCGTAGTTTTCGTCTTTAACCCAGGCGTAACCTTCGATGAGCTACTAGAGTTCATCTGTATCGAACTCGGAATACGCACAGACAGTTTCCGACGTCTGCACCTCCTCGACCGACTCAATCAGTATCTGCTCGAACAATTGACCGCAGGCTACAACGTCGTCGTCATGATCGACGAGGCCCAAACTCTCGAGGACAAGGTTCTCGAAGAGTTGCGGCTCTTGTCGAATCTTGAGACCTCGAAGGAGAAGATTCTCCAGATCATCCTTTCGGGCCAACCCGAGCTCGAAGATAAGTTGCGCAAGCCGAGCATGCGCCAGCTCCGGCAGCGGATCGGCGCGCGCGCGTCGCTGCAGCCGATGAAGCAAAACGAGATCGGCCCGTACATCGAAACGCGTCTGCGAAGCGCCGGGTCTGAAGAAGGTCAGCTGTTTACCGCGCCTGCTCTTCGTAAGATTTGGTTGGCATCCAAGGGGATTCCACGCATCGTCAATGTGATTTGTGACAACGCGTTGGTCATCGGTTTCGCAAAGAGCGAGCGGCGCGTCTCGACAGCGACGGTCAAAGAGGCGATCGGTGATCTAGCGGGCGCGGATCCGGGCGGTGGCGAACTCGACCTTGTCCGGCTGTGGCTCGGGCGGCCCACCGTGCGCTATTTGGGTGCGGCAACTGCGGCGCTCGCCGTAGGTGTGCCGTTTGCCCTCTCGTTGATGTTTAACGGCGCCCAGCCGCCGCGGAGCGCACCGGACACCTTTAGCGGCCGCGCCGGATACGGCGCACGGGTTGAGGTGTCTGATCCAGGAATCGCTCCGGTCATTGTTCCGTCCGTCATCGATGCAACTCGCGACGAAGGCGTTTCGCCGGCAACTGTTGCGGTGATGGAAGCAGAGGATCTCAGCAGCACTGGCGGGTTCGGTAGTGTCAAAACGATCGCAGCGGTTGCCGCAGACGAGGGTACGCCGCGTGGGTCCGAAGCAATACCCGTGGCGGCGGTGATCCCCTTGGAGTCTACCGGCGCGATTGCGGCGCCCGCTTCGGAGATGCTTCCCAAGCTCGCCCCGCACAATACCGTGGTTGCCGACAGCATTAGAAGGGCCGAAGTATTGGCGCGTTCTGCTGCCGCAAGGCTTTACGAGAACGGAAACCGCGTGTTGTCAGGTGACGGTGTACCCGCTCCCGAGCGGCGAGTCGGCCCAACTGTGACCAGGGCTGTGCCGCAAGCTGCATCTGCACCTGCGGCTGTGGTGAAGCCGGTTGCGGCGGCCAAGATCGAGGTTGCGCAATCGGTGGTGCCGCGGGCAACCGAGCCTGCGGCCCGGCGGGTGACGACGCCTGTTGCTCCACCTGCGCCCGAGCCCGTCCAAGTTGCGAAAGCGATCGCAAAGCCGACGCCGCGGGTAAGCGAGCCTGCGGCCCGGCGGGTGACGACGCCTGTTGCTCCACCTGCGCCCGAGCCCGTCCAAGTTGTGAAAGCGATCGCAAAGCCGACGCCGCGGGTAACCGAGCCTGCGGCCCGGCGGGTGACGACGCCTGTTGCTCCGCGTGCACCCGAGCCCGTCCAAGTTGCGAAGGCGATCGCAAAGCCGGCGCCGCGGCCGTCACCTGTCGCGAAGCCTGCACCAGCGAAGCGCACACTGAAGGAGACCGCTTCGATTAAGCGTGAGTCGGCTCCGGCACGTAGCGGAATCGTCGGGCTCTCAGCTGGCCAGCCACCGATGGGTCGTCTGGTCCGTGTTCGCAAGAACGACACAATCTGGAAGATCGCATCGCGGTACTACCCCGATGCTGGTGCGGCGACGGTGGAAGCTTTGTTGGCGCGCAACCCTGCGCTGAAGAACGCCGGGCCTTTGTACGAAGATCAACTCTTGCTGTTACCGTTCCTTACGGCGCAGGAAATGGTCGTCGCAGGCTCTGACGGCTCCTACCGAGTTCTGCTGTCGAAAGCGCCGAGCAGCTCGCATACCGACGCCGCGATGGGATGGGTCGGGTCAACGATGCCGAAGATGAGTGTGCAGTCGATGCAGCCGCGCAGGCTTGGCGACCCCTACGAACTCTATGCGGTCGGTTTCATCAGCCGCAACGACGCTCTGGCCGCGGCTGACTACGTTCTCTTCAAGCTCGCCGAACTTCAAGCAGGGGTAAAGAGTAGGCGGGCTGGTTCCGAGCCGAGGGCCCGTTATGTGACAACCCCTCAGTCAACCACCCATTAGGGGCGGAATTCCTGGACTTGACCATTCCCGAACCCCCCGTGCGGGGCGACCCGGAATTGTGCAGTCCAGAGGCCGCAAGGGTGCGAGTTTTCAGCTGAATATGTATAACCTGTGCGTAAATAGAGAGGCCTGCAATGATGCGGCGCATGGCAAGAATACGGGAATTTGCACTTGTTCGTGCGTGAAGGCTTTTTGTTCAGGCTACAAGGCCATATTCTCATGCTGATGTCTTCCCCGCCCGGGGACCGGAAAGGCGGTCTCGGTGGCGTGGTCCGCAGGCCAGTTGCGGGTGAGGGCTCCCCCCGAGTTGCGGGGTGTTACATGGCAACCGACTTATGAGTAGGCAGTTCCAAACCGGACAAAAGATGCGCGAGCAGATCACCTTATTGTGCGCAGTTTGTGCGTTGGCGATGTTGGCGGGCTGCGCGTCGCGATCGACCGTTCCGCCTTACCAGCCGAGCGCCGCGCCGCCCCCACGGGTAGTCTCGCCCGGCACCCCGATGCCCTACTACCAGGTTCAAGACGGCGATGAGGTGGAGGTGAGGTTCGCTTTCCACGAAACTTTGAACACTACCACCGTCGTTCGTCCCGACGGCCGCGTTACCGTGCCCGGCCTCGGCGACTTTTACGCACTCGGCCTTACTACTGACCAGCTAGAGGCCGATATCTACGGCCGCGCGTCGATCACGCACCGCGATCCGACGGTCTCAGTCACTGTGACCCATTCGCTTGAGAGGCGTGCGTACGTCGGAGGCGAGGTCGGGCGTCCGGGTTATGTTGCTCTACGTTCCGGGTTAACCACGCTTCGCGCGATCACGGAGCGTGGCGGGTTCATCCTCAGTTCGGAGAAACGCAAAGTAGTTGTGATCAAGTGGGCCGAGGATGGCACGTATGCCGCGACCCAGCTCGATCTGCGCGAGGTCCTCGAAACCGGCGACTCGACTCAGGACTTGGCTCTGGAACCGAACGACATGGTCTACGTACCGCCCACCGGGATCGCCAACGCCACGAGTTGGGTCCAACAGTACATCACCGACCTTCTTCCCGTGCGCGCGCCGACGCTGCGCGGCCCGGATGTGGGGAGGTAAGCCGACAGGCATTTGGTCATGGATCAGCGGTCTCTATATCTCGTAAGGCAGGCGATCAACGCGATCTTCAAGCGTTGGCGCATGGTCGTGGGCCTGTTCCTGGTCATCCTGGTGCCGGTCACGATCGGCACTCTTCTGAAGAAGCCGGTGTTCCGGGCGAGTTCGAAGATCTACATCGGCAAAGACCGAGTCTACCCTGAGGTTTCGCCCATCGACCGTAAAGAAGAGGCGGGTTCGTTGCCCAACGAATCGATGATCAACTCCGAGATCCAGGTGCTACGTAGTCGCAGGTTGTTGACCCGCCTGGCCGAAGATCTTGACCGGCAGGCCGAGGAGCAAGACGTCGAGCGCTACACCCCGGGCGTAACCGCGCTGATGCAGAACGTGCGCGTTTCGCGCAAACCTGCATCGAACGTACTCGAGGTCTCCTACAGTAGTGCCGACCAGCAATTCGCGATCGACGTCGTCAATACGCTCATCAAACTCCACAAGCAGCACCACATCGAGTTTAACCAAGAGGGTGACGCTCTCCGGTTCTTCGAAGTTCGAGCTGAAGAGGCAAAGACACACTACGTGGAAGCCGATCTCATGCTCGAGCGGTTTGACGCTACGCACGGCTTGACCTCGATTGCGGTCGAGAAAGATGCCGCGATTCGACAGAAAGGCCAGATAGAGGCCGACCAACGGCGCACCGAGGCCTCGGTCGTAGAGTTGACGACCAAAGTCGCAGCGCTTGAAGCGGAGCTCGAGTACATCCCAGCGACCGAGACAGTTGAACTCGACTACGTTCCCAATCCGGTTACCGAGTATATGCGCCAGAACCTGTCGCGCCTCGAACTCGAACGCGAGCGTCTGCTTGGTCTGTACACGCCCCAGCACCGCCTGGTGATTGATATTGAGAACGAAGCGGCGTCGCTCAAGCGCCAAATCGCAGGCGAAGACGCAACTATTGTAGGCCGTAAGCGCACGGTGACTTCGCCGGTCCGGCGGCGATTGGAGCAAGAGTTGCTCGCCGCGCAAGCCGAACTCGGCTCGCTCGAAGCACGGCGTGCGCTGCTCGGTCAACGCCTCAACGAATACGACGAAAGGATCGGCCTGATGCACACCAAGCACTACGAAGTGATGCGCATGCGTCGCGATCGAACCGAGGCGCGCCAGAAGTACGATTCGCTGCAGAACAAGCTCGAGCAACTCCGACTGTCCGAAGAAATGGACGGAGTCGGTATTTCGAACATCCGCCTGGTAGAGGCGGCGGCAGGGCCGCTCAAAGCCGATCCCGATTTCAAGGGCATCACTTTGGTGCTCACGTTATTTGCGGCGCTGCTTCTGAGTACCGGCTCGGCTGTGGTCATGGAGTTGCTCAACCCAGTGTTGAATAGCGAACTCGATGTTAGGCACCAGCTCGGATTGCCGGTTTTGGCCGAGTTGCCTCTGAACGGCCTGAACGGCGGGTTGGGCAACGGAAGCAGTCTCCGAAATGGCGGCGGTAACGGCCACCGCAACGGCGGTAACGGGAGCGGGCCGAATGGCAAGAACGGAAACAATTAGGGTGTTGGTGACGAATGAGTAAAACCTACGAAGCATTGAAGCGTGCCGAAGCCGCGCGGTCCGAGGCGGTACGGCAAGATACGACGCGCCTGGCTGCGGCCGTCGAGGCCGGCGCAGCGCCCGCTGCTTCCGCGGAAGCGATTCTCGAGAGGGGCGCTCGCGTTGCTCCAGAGGCATCGGCGCCGATCGGAGATCCCGGCAATCTCGGGCAACAAGGATTCGACATCGGCAGCGAGTTCGGACTGCTTACCGGTGCCGATGAATACTTCGAAGTGCGCCGTTCGCTGCGCAGCGCGGCCATCGGTGTTGAACTGAAGACTATTCTGGTTGTTTCCTCGCTCCACGGAGAAGGCGCCTCGACGGTTGTGTGCCAATTTGCGCGGGCGATGGCGGACGGAGGTCGCTGCCATGTGCTGCTCTCCGACCTGAATATGCGGACGCCGTCGCTACGCCGCCTGATGCGCGTGCTAGGGCAAAAAGGGTTCATGAACGTCGTCGCCGACGACGAGCCGCTTGATAACGTGATTCAAGCCTCGAACGTCGAAGGCGTCAGCGTGATCACGGCAGGCTCGGGCCGCTACGGTGCGATCGAGATTCTCGATACCGACAAGGCGCCCTCTGTGGTCAACGGACTTGCCGAGGCTGCTGACCTGGTTTTCGCGGATGCGCCGCCGGTTACGCTTTATCCGGACGCGCGAGCTCTGGCCCCACTGTTCGACGGTGTGGTTCTGGTCGTCGAGGCCGACACCACGCCGGTGAGCGTCGCTACGCGTTCTTGCCAAATTTTGCGCGATGCAGGCGCGAATATTCTGGGTGTGGTTCTCAACAAGCGTAAAGACTACATCCCCGAAGTGGTGAACCGCCTGGTCGGTTAAACCACTCGCTACAACATGTCGCAGGTCGTAATAGCGCCGCCGGGCAGTGGACGGGGTGTCTCCCCATGGGTACTAGCCACGCTCGGCTTGATGGTGTTGACCGTCGTTTGGCTCGGGCTGACCGGCGCAGGCGGAGTGATTCTCCTCGGCGCTGTCGGCGCTATTATGGCGGTACTGATTTGGCGCAACCCGGTCATCGGGATCGCGATCTACGTCACGACGTTCTTGTTCACATACCCGGCTGCGTTACGTGGTGTCGGAAACTTCACCATCAACAACCTGCTCGGTATGCTGTTGGTGCCGTTGATGCTGATATCGATGCTCCGCGAGGGGAGCCTCCGACTGATCTCGGTCCGTCCGTTGATGATGATCGGGGCCGGTGTAGCAGTCGTGGTGATGGCCGCGTCTTTCTATCACCCAACCGAAGACCCGCTCGCGCAGCGCCTAGAGCAAAAGATCGAAAGAAGTAAACGTTCACAGGGGCCGGTACTCATTCAAACGCGCGGGGCGCAACAAAAGGCGATTACCCGCTTCGTGTTCCTGTGCTTCTTTGTGTACTTCGTACGAACACCGCGCGACCTGAAGATCGTCGCCGCAACGGTAGTGGGATGTCTACTGGCCAGCTACCTGACAGCGTCCTCCGGCGAGGGGGCGCACGGTTGGGGCGAAGGGCGTTTGCGGGTGTTGGGCGAGGCCGGCACCGGGGTTTATGCCGCGCGTAATCCGAACAAGCTCGCATTCTTCCTGTTGTTCTGCCTGAACGTGCTTTGGTACTCGCGCCGGCAGATCCGCAATCTGATCATGTATCCACCGTGGATGGTGCTGACGGCATCGACCTTTGCTATGATCCCGCTGACCGGTTCACGCAGTGGGATGCTGAACTTGCTGCTGTTCGTCGGCATTGTCTTACTGGAAGGCCGCTTCAGCTTCCGCAAAATCGCCGGTCTTGCGATGGTGACCGTGATCTTCGTCGTCCAGTTCGGCTACGAGGTGAACATCCTCGAGTATGCGCTGCCGGAGGATATTTCAGCAAGGCTTACTCGTTTCGATGTCAAAGCTGAGGTCTTCGAAGAGGGCGTTGAGGCGCACGGTTCCGCGCAGGCCCGTCAGCAGACATTCAAGGCGAGCCTGTTGATGATACCGCATCATCCGATCTTCGGTGTCGGTGTCGGCAATTTCAGTTACGAGCGTGCGGTTGTGGATACCACGGGAACTATCGGTCCTCCACACAATTCCTACCTCTGGGCGGCTTGCGAAGGCGGCCTGGTGACTCTCATCATCTTCCTTTCGATGTTTTATTGGGTTTATCGTGCGCTCGGTCGTATCGAACGAAACTACGATGCCCGTTTCAGCGAGCTTGATATGCAATGGATGGTCAACGCGATGCGAACATCGCTGATCGGCTTCATGTTCTTCTCGATGTTCGCGGATATGTGGCTGCACGTTTTTTTCTTCGTATTGATCGGGAAATGCATATGTTTGATCGAGATGCACCGCAGGTACGAGGAAACCGGTCGCCTGCCGGGCAGGCAGACGGTTACGGTTCTGCCGTGAGGCTGCGATGAGACGGCTCGCCTATTTATTCCCGACCTTCCCGGTGCTGCACCAGACCTTCACGGTGGGCGAGGTTCTTGGGCTGCAGCGCAAGGGCTACGACCTCAAGCTGGTGTCGCTCAAGCGAACCGGTCAGGGCCGTCAACAACCGGAGGCGGAGCGGCTGGTGGCCGAGACCGAATACTGCCCGCCACTGTTTTCAGCTGAAACGGCAGGCTCGGTTTGGCGTGCTCTGCGAAACCGCCCGGGCGATACCGCGGCTTTGGTCATCGACGTCTGGAAAGCGTGGCGGGTGTACGTGCCCGAGAAGCCTGCGTCGGAGACGGGTGACGAAACCACGATGGGAGTCTATGAGAAACTCCGAGCCGTTTACCACTGCAACCCTTGGGTGTATCTCGCCAAGTCGTTGAGTATGATCCCTTACGCGTTGGTGCTAGCCGAAAGTTTTCAGCGCGACCGGATCGGTCACGTTCATGCGCACTGGGCGACGTATCCGGCGACGGTTGCTTGGTTGGTAAAGCGCTGGTCGGGCATCCCCTATAGTTTTACGGCACATGCATACGACATTCATATGATCCAGAAGATGCTGCCGACCAAGATCGAAGAAGCCACTTTTGTGGTTACATGCGCACAGGCGAACCGTTCGTTTCTCGCCAGGCTTTGCCCGACACCGGCCTCAGACCGCGTCTACGTTAACTACCACGGCACCGACCTCGAGCGTTTTGCGCCTTCGCCGGCAAAAGCCGATGACGGGCGCTTTCATATCGTTAGCTGCGGAAGCCTCGAGGAGTACAAAGGTTTTCACTACCTGCTCGACGCGGTCGCGCTTCTGGCTGCGAATGACATCGACGCCGTTTGCCATTTGGTAGGTGACGGTCCACAACGCCGTGTTCTAGAAAGCAAAGCCCGCGAGCTTGGCATCGAGGGTCGCGTCGAGTTCCACGGCTTCGTTGACCAGCAGGTTCTGGCCGGCATATACGGCAGTGCACACGTCTTTGCGATGCCGAGCATTCTTCTGGGCAAGTACGGGAAGCAAGACGTGATTCCTAACGTCTTGGCTGAAGCCATGGCCTGTGGGCTTCCGGTCATCGGAACCAATATCGCCGGAATCCCAGAGTTGATCCAACACCAGCGGACGGGGTTGTTGGTACCACAACGAGACGCGCAGGCCCTGGCCGACGCTCTGTCCGGACTATACGCTGACCGTGACGCGGCTGCGCGGATGGCGCAGGCCGGGCGCGAGAAGATTCAGACGATCTGGGACCGAGACAAGAACCTCGACGACCTAGCGGGATTCATCGACCTCTACGTTCCTGTGGAGGCGGTTCTGCCCACGTCAGCCTGAGGCGCGTCGAGCGGCGCGTACCACCACGATGAGCGATACCCGATTACGAGAATTCCTGCCTTTTCACCGACCCTACATGGGTGAGGAAGAAATCAACGAGGTCATCGATACCCTGCGTTCGGGTTGGTTGACGATGGGACCGAAGACGGCTCGACTCGAAGAGAAGTTCGCGGCCTCACTCGGTGCCGGACATGCCGTCGCGGTTAACTCGTGTACTGCGGCGCTACATCTTGCGCTCGAGTGCCTCGGGGTCGGGCCGGGTGATGAGGTCATCACCAGCCCCTATACATTCTCGGCGACGGCGGCCGCTATCATGTACTGCGGCGCGAAGCCGGTGTTTGCCGACACCGAGGCCGACTATCCCAATATCGACCCCGCGGCTGTCCAGCGGGCGATTACGGAGCGCACAAAGGCGATCATTCCGGTTCATTTTGCCGGAGGCCCCTGTGACATGGACGCTCTTATGGAACTCGGCGCTAGCTGCGGCGCAGCCGTCATTGAAGACGCGGCACATGCGTTGCCGTCCAGATATAAGGGGCGTCGAATCGGTACCATCGGGCCGGCCACATGTTTCAGCCTTTATGCGGGCAAGAATATCACTACAGGCGAAGGGGGGATGATCGCCACCGATTCGGCCGAGCTAGCCGATCAGCTACGGATTCGTCGGCTACACGGGATCTCGCGCGACGCATGGAAGCGCTATACGGCCGAAGGAAGCTGGTATTACGAGGTGTCTGAACGCGGGTTCAAGTACAACATGACTGATATCAACGCCGCTATAGGTCTCCATCAGCTCGATCGTCTCGAAGCCTTTCATACGCGTCGCGTCGAAATTGTTGCTTTGTATGATGCTTTGCTTGCCGATACTCCGGGTGTTTTGTGCCCACGACCTTCGTCTTATGGGGAGTCTTCCTGGCACCTATATGTTGTGCGTATAGATGGTGGAGCGGTATCCGTAGACCGGAACTCCGTGATCGAGATGATGAAACAGGACAACATCGGCACCAGCGTCCACTTCATCCCCCTCCACCTGCATTCGTTTTATCAGGAGCGGCTCGGGGTAACCGAGAACGACTTCCCGAACTCCCGCAGTCTGTACGAGGCGGCGATTTCCTTGCCACTGTTCCCGACGATGTCGAACGACGATGTTCGAGCTGTAGTAGCCAGCCTCGGCCGCATAATGGCGGAGAACCGCCGGTGACGACCGGCGATGTCATCGCCAAGCGCGCCACTGACCTGGTGCTCGGTGTTATCGGGTTTGCGGTGTTGCTGCCGGTGTTCGTGTTGATCGCGGTGTTGATCAAGCTCGATACCAGCGGGCCGGTGTTTTACCGTCAAGAGCGGGTAGGCGAGGGCCGTAAGCTGTTTCAGATCTATAAGTTCCGCACGATGATCGTCGGCGCTTATCGCAGTGGCGCGCGCCTGACCGTTAAGCGCGATCCACGCATCACACGGATGGGGCAGCTACTGCGTTGGACCAAGCTCGATGAGTTGCCGCAGATTCTTAATGTTATCCTTGGCGATATGTCGCTGGTCGGCCCGCGCCCCGAGGATCCGTACTTCGTAAACTTCTACAGTGAAGACCACCTAGCAGTTGTCTCGGTCAAGCCGGGACTGATTGGCCCGAGTCAGGTCGACGGTCGCGACGAGGTCGATAAGTATCCGGAAGGTACCGAGGACACCGAAGCGTATTATATCGAACACATTTTGCCGGAGAAGCTCGACCGCGACCTTGCGTATGTGCGTTCGGCGACCGCGTGGAGTGATTTGAAGTTCGTCTTCGTCGGTTTCTTCTACGTGCTGCTGAGCCAGTTCAAGTCCGACTTTTTCATACGCTCGAAGTCAAGGATGGCGCTACTTGGAGCCGACCTTGCATTCATGGTCGTGTCGTATCTCCTGGCCTGCCTTATCCAGTTCGACTCGAACATACCGGATAAGGCGTGGCCGTTCATGACGTCAACGCTGCTGCTTATCGTCTTGCTGAAGCCGATAGTATTCTTGTACTACGGGATCTATCAGCGTTCGGCGCGGTGGGTGGGGCGCCGGGATCTCGCTGCAATGGTCAAGGCCTCGTTTGTCGCGTCGGCCGTGGTCGTTGCGGCCACTTACTTCACGGGGCTTCGTACTCACTCACGCGCGATCTTCATCGTCGATTGGGCGTTGTTGAATTTCCTGATGGCCGGCTTCCGCTACGTTGTACGCAACATCCTGTCCGGCGCGACGCGCAGCGAGGAGGGGCCTTCCTACGAGAAAGTCCTAGTAGCCGGTTCCGGTCATGGTGGCGAGTCGATCCTGCGTTCGCTTCTCGAAGACCCCAATTCGCGTTTCATGCCGATCGGTATCATCGACCACGAGCCCCACCGCTGGGGTGCCTTGATTCATGGAGTGAAAGTGATGGGAGGCGCGACGGATATCGCGATGGCCGCCTCTACGCATGGTGTAAAGATGGTACTTGTCGCACTCGCTGATCTCGATCCGGCCATCGTCCGCGACATTACCGAGGCGTGCAAGAAGTTGAATCTTGACTACCGACTGGTTCCGGCACTCTCAGACATGCTTTCGCGCCAGGAAGCGAAAGTCGTGACCCGAACGGAACTGACCACGGAGGGCTCCCCATGAAAGATCCTATCCTGACACCCGGAGATTTAGTCTTCGTGACCGGAGGTGCGGGCTACGTGGGCTCGCACTTGGTGCGCATGCTTCTCGGCCGAGGCTACCGCGTACGAGTACTTGATGCCCTCTTGTACGGTGACGCCGGCGTCAAGAGCCTGTGCGGTACGCCGGGCCTCGAATTCGAACACGGTGACATTTGTAATATCCGCGACATGTTCCGTTGCGCCAAGGGCGCGAAAGCCGTCATCGCGTTGGCTGCTCTAGTCGGCGATGGCGCGTGTGAACTGAATCACGACGAGACGGTTGCGATTAACATCGAGTCGAGCAAGATTCTTGCCCAGGTAGTCAAGCTGGAGACGGAGATCGAACGTCTGGTGTTTGCCTCTTCGTGCAGCGTGTACGGTGCTGCCGACGATCTTCTGATCAACGAGGGCTCGTCGTTGAATCCGGTTTCGTACTACGCGCGCAGCAGGATCGTTTCCGAAACGATACTTACGCGTGAACTCGAAGACCGCTCTGTCGTCAACCTGCGTCTTGGCACTGTGTTCGGCCCCTCGACGCGGATGCGCCTGGACCTGATGGTCAACACGATGACCTGCCGCGCGGTGACCGCAGGTAGGATCACGGTGATGGGTGGCTCGGCGTGGCGTCCACACGTGCACGTCGAAGACGTAGCACGTGCATTTATGATGGCGGCCGAAGCTCCTGCTGGGAAGGTCTCAGGCGAGGTATTCAACGTCGGTTCCAACGAAAACAACTACACGATCGCGGACACGGCCAAGATCGTTGCCGAATCCATCCCTGGTGTTGAGATCGAGAACAAAGCCACTACCGACGATCCACGGAGTTACCGTGTTTCATTCGACAAGATTCGCCACGTGCTCGGCTTTCGCGCGCGCCATGCGGTCACTGACGGGGTGGCCCAGGTGAGGCAGTTGCTCGAAGACGGCAGTGTTGATCCGAAAGACTTGCGCTATTACAACCTCGGATACCTTGAACAACACGGCTTCGGTGGGATCAAGAAGACCGAGATCGCGCGAGCGCCGCTTGGAGTGCGGCCGCAGGCCTAGCTCCCCCATCGGGTGGCGGGCTACGCGCTCGGTGGACGAATATCTGGAGGAACAACTTTGGTTCAAGGACTGCCGGATGACGGCGTTGGAATTCTACACTTCGGCTTAGGAGAGATCGGCGTCGCGCTGGTGCGCGCGACTGCCTCTGCCGCCGGGCTGCGCAGTGCCGGGGCCGTGGATATCAAGCCCGAACTCCACGGCCGTACGCTTCAAGACGTCTTTGATACCGGCGGCCAAGTACTGATCGACGGATCGCTTGCCGAATCTCTCATTCGGGGCGGCAAGCCGCAGGTCGCGTTTCACGCGGCCGGTTCCTACTTGCGCGATATAGAGGGCCAACTCGCCGATCTGATGAATGCGGGGCTCAACGTAGTGACGACCTCCGAAGAACTCATCCGACCGCGCGGAGAATCCGGGCCGGCAGCGGCGAGGCTCGACGCGATTGCCAAAAACGCCGGAGTTTCCTTGTTCCCGGCCGGCGTTAATCCAGGTTTTTTGATGGACCGGCTTCCAGCGTATGTTACCTCGATGTGTCTTGCCCCGCGCGCGGTTACCGTTCGACGAACGGTGGATCTGAAAATCCGCCGCAACGCGCTGCGTCGTAAGATGGGGGTCGCAGAGTCCGCGGCTTCGGTTCGCGCGCGCACCGACAAGCGAGCGATGGGGCATGCCGGGTTGAAAGAGTCCGTTGCCTATCTGGCAGACGTCCTTGAGTGGGAGATTGGCGAGATCGACGAGCAGCTTGGACCCATCGTCGCGGAAACCCGTTTTGAAGGTGCAGGCGAGGTGGTCGAGGTCGGCGAGGTGCTTGGCTTGGAGCACACCGCACGGGTCTCGGATCGCAAGGGGCGACGGCTTTCGCTCGAATTGGTAATGCGGATCGACGCACCTCAAGGTATCGACGAGATCGAGATTGATGCCGATCCACCTTTACTTATCCAGATCCCGGGGGGCCTGAACGGTGACGTTGCCACGGTTGCCAGTGTGCTCAATGCGGCACGGATGGTTCGCGGCGCTGCACCCGGCCTGGTCCGACAACTTTCTGTGCCGTTCGCCAACGTGTACTAACCTGGGTATCTACATTGGCCATGGCAAATCAAGAAAAGCCGCTTAAGGTCGGTATCGTCGGGTGTGGTGTCATTGCCGAAACCCACCTGGGGTATATCCGCAAAGCGGGTGCCCAGTTGGTCGGGGTGGTGGACCTGTCGGCAGCGCGGGCCAACGAGTTTGCAGACAAGTACGGGATTCAGCGGGCTTATACTTCGGTTGAAAGTCTGCTCGAGGTCGAGCGACCGGATGCCGTCCATATTTTGACCCCGCCGCATACACACGCCGATGCGGCAGTCGCGGCTCTCGAGCGCGGGGTGCATACCTTGGTCGAGAAGCCGCTGGCGACAGAAATGGTCGATGTTGAGCGGATGCGTAAGGCCGCCGCGGCCGGCGGGGCGATCCTGACTGTCGATCACAATCGCCTGTTCGACCCGCCGATGCTCGAAGCGCGTCGCGTGTTCGCCGAGGGAGAGCTTGGCGACATCGTTGCGGTGGAAAGCTTCCAGGCGGGCGAGGCGAGCCGCCGCGCTTGGCTATCGCGTTTACCCGGCGGAGGGCTTGGTGACTTGATCCCGCACCCGCTTTATCTCCAACTCGCGTTCACTGGCCCGGTAGGTGCACTTGAAGCCTACGCCCTGGAACGGCGGGGCTCCAATGAACCCGAAGAACTGCGGGTGATGATGCGCGGCGAGCACTGTACCGGTTCATTGACTATTTCGATGAACGCCTCCCCACCGCTCAACACTCTTAAGCTTTACGGCACCAAAATGACGGTGGAGGTCAATCTCAATAACATGACGATCGTCAAGCGTCGTGAGTTCAACTTGCCGAAGGTCGTTGCTAAGCCGATGCCGAACCTCGATGAATCCAGGCAGCTGATTTCGCAGACCGTCACGTCGACGCTTAACTTTCTTACCGGCAAGGTCCGTTACTACCCTGGCATGGGTGAGCTGATCCGCCGGTTCTACGCCGCTATACGTGGCGAAGGCGAGGCTCCGGTGTCGGTTGTCGATGCCGCAGAGGTCGTCCGGGTTACTACGGCAATATGGGAACGTATCGGGGCTGCCAACGGCAAGCGTCCGGTTCGTGCAGTGGGGTAAGCTTTGCGTGCATTTGTAACCGGTGGTTCAGGTTTCCTCGGGCGCTACATTGTCAAGCGGCTTTTAGATCGCGGCGATGACGTTACGGTTCTAGCTCGTCAGTCGAGCGATACGGCGGCGCTCGAGGCTGCGGGCGTCAAGATCGTGCGCGGAGATCTCGCGTCGCTCGATTCGCTCGGTGACTTCCTCGACGGCCAGGACGTCGTGTATCATGCGGGTGCTCGCGTCGTGTCTTATGGCGACTGGCAGGAGTTCCACGATGCGAACGTGGCTGCCACACAAAAGCTGATCGATATGGCACTGAAAGTGGGGGTGCGACGTTTCGTCTACGTCAGCTCGCTCGGAATCTTCGACATTCCCGAAGCCGGAGTCACGATTACCGAGAACTCCGACTACGATCACCAACCGACACTACGCGGCCACTACACGCGCTCGAAGATTCATGCCGACCGCATCGCATGTGAGGCTGCCCGCTCCGGTAAACCGGTTGTCGTCGTTCGGCCGGGTCGAATCTACGGCCACGATCACCCTTCGCTTCCGTTGTTCATGGGTCGCGTGAAGAAGAAGTTGTTCGGCAACACCTGGGTCGTCGTCAGCAGGCCCGGCTATTTCGTGCCGATTGCCTTCGTCGAAAACGCCGCCGACGCGGTGGTCCGCGCCGGAATCAAGGAAGGGGCCGACGGAAAGATCTTCAACGTTATCGATGATTCTGACCTGACCCAGAAGGAATACTTCGCGGCGCTTGATCGTGTTGAGAAACGTCACGGCCGCGGTCTACGCATACTCTACCTTCCGGTCGGTTTGTTCATCCCGGCGGTGATCGCCGCTGCGTGGGCGTTCCGCATCCTCAAGCGCCGCAAGTGGGCGGTGGCGCATCAGCTGCGTCGTTCCGGGCGTAACGCGTTTTACAGCACCGACGCGGTTCGCTCCGAGCTGGGTTGGGAGCCTCAGGTCGGCCTCGAAGACGCCGTGGAGCTGACCCTCGCCGGCGTGCGGTGAAGATACTTTATCTAGAAGCTTCCTCAGGTCAGGTGGTGGGCGGTTCGCTCACCGGGATGCTTCATCTCATCGGTGGACTGGACCGCGCGCGGTATCAGCCGGCGGTGGTTCTCTACGAAGAAAAGTCGGTGGCGAAAGCGCTCGTTGCGCAGGGCGTACGTGTGCGCGTGTTTTCCAAGCGACGGCTTCCCAAGGAGCACTCTCTTCAAGACGATCCGCGCTTCCTGCGCGCAAAGCGGGTCGGGCTGGTCACCTCAGCGCTGCGAGGAGCGCGGGCTCTGGGTACGCTGGTCTTTGAGACGCTGCCCGCCGCATTACGCTTATCGCGTGTTTTCCGCGACGAGAACCCCGATATCGTCCATGTGTGCAACGGATTTCGCGGTAACATGGACGCGATCCTCGCGGCTCGTATCTGCGGCATCCCGTGCATTGTTCACTCGAAAGGCTTCGACAAGCATAGTTTTGTCGAGCGTCTGTTCGCACCCGGCGTGGCTGCCTCGGTGTGTATGACGATGGCGATCGAGGAGCACTGTCGTGCCCAAGGGGTCCGGCCTCCTGAGTACAACGTCGTCTACGACGGTTTGGATCTGGCCGAGTTCCTTCCCACCCGCGGCAGTAGCGATGTGCGTGAAGAGTTGGGCATAGACCCTGACGCACCGGTCGTCGGCGTGGTCGGAAATATCCAGGAGTGGAAAGGGCAGCTCATCCTGCTCCACGCGGTCGCGAAGTTGCGAGCCGAGTTTCCCAATGTCGTCGCGCTAATTGTCGGCGGTGTGCATCGCAGCGGCATGGCTTATGCCGAGCGGTTGCAGAAATTTATTGAAGAGAGGGGCTTGTCGGCTAATGTGGTGATGACCGGGGCCCGTGACGACGTCAGCGACCTCATGAACTGTATGGATGTTGTCGCCCACACTTCGGTTCGTGGTGAGCCGTTCGGCCGTGTGATCATCGAAGGGATGGCCGTGGGAAAGCCGGTTGTCGCCACCCGCGCCGGTGGGGTGCCGGAGTTCGTCGACGACGGTGATAACGGGCTGCTGGTTGAGGCGGGGGATGACGATGCGTTGGCAGAAACGTTGAGAAATCTGTTCACCGATTCGGGACTTCGCGCCTCACTCAGTGCCGGGGCCCTGCGGGCGGTGCGGCGCTTCAGTGTCGAGAACCACGTGTCTGAGATGACGAAGATCTACGACCGTGTGGCCGACAGGTATGGCGTCGGCGGTGCCCCCCGTCGGCTCCCCGAGGCCGTCGGCGCTTGAGCCAGAGCAAACAGCCGAGGCCCAGTAGCGTAGAGTCGGTGTCTCTTTCGTTGCACGGCGTTGGGGTGCTTGTGACCTCCGGGCAGCCCGCCTTTCTTGAGTACCTGCGGACAGCGATGGCCCCGTTCCTGACCGACGACGACCAAGACGCCGCAGTTCGTTCACACCTCGACTGGGTCGACGGCGCACCGGGCCAATCTCTCGCCGAAGCATTCGGTGTGCAGTCGTGGGAGCGCCGTCCGGACCGTGACTTGTATCTGGACGGCCGGTCCGCGTACTGGCTGCGGATTGACGATTTTACCGATCTCCAGCTTGCGGCTTCTTTCGACGGTACTTTGTCGCTTAGGGGTCGCTATCACTTCAACCTGGGGGCCGGTAGCGGTGCCATGGAGAGAGTGAGGCGAATGCGCTGGGCCGGAGATATGACGCGGCTGCGCGCGCGCCGATTCTCGACGTTGCTATACTACCTGGTCTACTACCCGGTGCTGTGGTGGCTCTCGCGGTACAAGGGGTGGCACCTTCTGCACGGCGGGGCTGTGCGCTTAGGCACAGAGGCGGCGGTGTTCGCCGGAATGCCCGGCTGCGGCAAGTCTACGTTGGCGGTGTCGATGCTCGCGGACCCGGCGTGTTCCATGCTATCCGATAACCTCGTGTTGTTTCGTGCGAGCGAAGTGCGAGCCTGTCCGGAGCTGTTACTGCTCGACCAATCGAGTCTTGAAATGGTTGGGGAGGCTGCGGCTGCACGCTTACACGGGACGGGAGAATCCAGGATTTTTGAACGCGAAGCCTACCGGCCCGATGACGTGGTACTCGCGCCGGTTCGCGCCGGGGCGGTATTTAGCATCGAGCGAGCTGCGCGCACACAGTGTGCACAACTCGACGCGCGGCAGGCCGCGCGTCGTCTCCTGGCCGGCAATATCATGGCCAAAGAGGTCCGCCGCTTGACGATCATGTCGGAAGTCCTCGATCTCATCTCCGACATGCCCGTCCCTGACGCAGGCGCTGATCTTGCATCACTGCTAACCATCACTCCGGCCTACCAGCTCGGAATTGGCGAGGGTGCCGATTTTGCCGCCGTTGCGCGAGAGTACGTAGTACCTGCGCTGTCCGGCAACGGACGTCGCGGCTGAGATGGCCGTTGGGAAGCAAGAACGCAAGCGTTCGAGTCCATCGCTCAGACGCCTAGCGAACGACGTTAGTGGTACGGTTGGGACGCGCCTGATCACGATGGTGTTCGGCTTGATTACGGGTGTCATCACGGCGCGTGTCCTCGGGCCGGAGAACCGCGGTATTTTCTCGCTGGTCTGTCTTTTCCCGGCAAGTCTGGTGACGCTTTCGAAGTTCGGCCAAGCGCAGGCGGCCATCTACCACATCAAACGCGAGAAGTTCGACCCGGCACAGGTCGCGGCCAACGTGCTGCTGTTTGGTTTGGGTGTCGGAGCCGTGTTGATCGCAGTCGTGCTGGTGTTTCGCAACCAGTTGATCGGAACTATTCTAAATGGAGTACCCATGTGGGCGCTGCTCGTCGTACTTCCACTGATCCCGATCCTGCTGCTGGAAAGCTATCTGTACGGCATTCTGCAGGCGACCGACCGTTTCAGGGTTTTCAATACTCGGGTGCTCGCCGAATCGATCCTGACCATGCTGTGCATGGCGATCGCGTTGCTGGTCTTAGAACTGGGACTGGCCGGAGCGCTCGGGGTTGCCGTCGGTGTGCGCTTCTTGATGGCACTGTGGATCGTTTACTCGGTCGGCAAAGAGACTCCGATCCAGTTTAGGTTTCACGGAGAGTTGTTCCCGCGGATGTTCCGTTACGGGCTCAAGTCTCACGTGCAGATCATCGCTTCACATTTTCACTTCAAGGCAGACACCTACATGGTCGCGTACTTTCTCGGACCTACGCAAGTCGCGTTTTATACGATCGCGGCACGCTTGGCCGAGCACATCATGTATCTTCCGCAGTCACTCGGGCTGGCACTATTCCCGCGTCTTGCGAGCGCGAGCGAAGCGCAGGTCCACGATATGACCGCGCGGGCCTGCCGCCAGACTCTGGCGTTGACGATCTCGGTCGCAATTGGGCTCGCGTTTCTCGGCCCCTACGCGATCTCGGCTTGGTATGGGAGTCGGTATGCGCCGGCTGCGGCGCCGTTGCCGTACGTCTGCATCGGCATCGTGATGATGTCGCTTTATGTGCTGCTGTCGCGTAACTTCACCAGCCGAAATCACCAAAGCGTCAACATTACTGCGGCCTACATAGCACTGGGCGGAAACATCGCCTTGAACCTCTACCTGATCCCGCGCCGGGGGATCGAGGGCGCGGCGATGGCCACAGCAGCCTCCTACAGTGTATCGGCGCTACTCCTGTTCTTCTTCTTTCTCCGGCACTCGGGCCTCCCTTGGCACTCGGCGCTTATCCTGCGGCGTACTGATCTGGCGATGTGGCGGCGGCTAGCGCTGGACTTCTGGTCGGACATGCGGCCGGGGCGCGCGCCGGAACGCACCTGAAGCGGCGTATGCGCTCTGTGCTCTAAGTTACCGAAAAACGGGAGGGCATGAGGCAATGAAATAAGCCTCGCTCATTGCCGCGTTGCTACTCCAGGTTTCGCAACCGTCTCGCCCTGAGCCCTTGCGGACGGCATCAGCAAGGGCGACTCGGTCGACATCTCTTCGGGCGTCGCTGGTTGGCTCCTTGGAACCGACCGCTTTCTTCGGCGCTGAACCATGAGTGCCGGGGTAGCCTCCGGGTTGCGCGAAGGTCACAATTACTCAGATGCCACGGTCAATGGATCCAGTTACCGAGACGCAGCATTCAATAGAGCCTCGTGGGGTCGTCTACGTCGTAGCGTCGATGATCACCGGCGGAACGCAGACACACCTTCTCCAGGTCCTTCGTTTTCTCGACCGAACCGAGTACCGCCCGGTTTTGTTCTGTTTGCGCGATGACGGGAATCTCCTCGACGAAGCGCGCGCTTTGGGTGTTGAGGTGTACACCTTCGGCATGAGCGGCAGTTTGAGGAGCCCGCGCGACTTAGCCGGTTTCTGGCGTATGGTCCGGGTGTTACGTAAGATCCAGCCGGCGCTCGTACACGGCTACTTGCTGCGCGGCAACTTTTACGGCGCGGTCGCTGCTCGGCTGGTCGGCATCCGCGCTGTGGTGACCAGCAAGCGGGGCTTACACGTTCCTGCAGGTGCGGCTGAAAAGTTCTCGGTTGCGGTGTCCAACCGGCTGTCTTCGGTGATTACCGGAAATTCGCCCGCAGTGATCGAGTTCACACGCGAGGTGGAGCGGACGCAGCGACATCCGATGGAGATGATACCGAGCGGCATAGATGTCGATCGGTTTGAACCTCGGCGTACGCGCTCGATCCGTGCCGAGCTCGGTATCGAGGGTCGGCCTGTTTTGGGGACCGCCATAACGCTGCGGCCGCGCAAGGGCTACGCGATGTTATTCCGCACCTACGCAGAGTTGCGCAAGGAATTTCCGGATCTGGCGCTGGTCGTCGCCGGTGTCGAGGAACACAACGACGAAACTCGCCGTTTGGCCGAGGAGCTCAAGATCACAGACGGTCTTTACCTAATCGGCAAGCGTTCGGACATGCCTGACGTTATGGCGAGCCTCGATGTTTTCGTCCTACCCTCAGAGAGCGAGGGAATGTCCAATGCGATCCTCGAAGCGTTGGCTCTGCAGGTGCCGGTTGTAGCGACTGACACCGGTGGCAACCGTCTGGTCATCGGAGATGGGATCGCGGGTTACATTGTTGATTATAAAGACCATGCGGCCATGGCCGAGCGTATCGGAAGTATCCTGCGTGACCCGTCTCTGCGTGCGCAGATGGGGCGGATCGGTCGGCACCGCGTCGTCGAATCATACTCGGCTGCCGCGATGGTGCGCAGCATCGCGGCCCTGTACGATAGGATTCTCGCCGCATCAGGAATGAGAACGTGAGCCGTCCCGACGTCGTCGTCGTCGTGCTCAGCTCTGCGCGCGCCGATCATCTTTCATGCTACGGCTACGGCCGCGACACCACTCCGTTCCTCGACACCATTGTGGCCGAGGGGACGCTTTTCCAGAACACCTTTTCGCCTGCGCCGTGGGCGCTACCGGCAAACGCCTCGATCTTGACCGGCCTTTACCCGTCGGTTCATGGCGCTACCGACGAGAACCCGAGTCTGGCCGAGGAGCACGGCACGCTGTTTGAGCTGTTTTCGCAGCGTGGGTATGCGACCGCGGCGTTCTCCTCCAACCATTGGCTGAGCCCGGCAACGGGGTTCGGCCGCTCGGTGGACGCGTTCTTCACCGCCGGCTCCGATTCCGCCACCGCGTTACCGGTGTTGGCGGTGCGAAAGGCGTTCGACGTTCTGCGTGGGCGCCGCGACTCAGGGGCGCTGCGTACCAACCGGGCGATGGCCCGATGGATTAGCGGTCTCGACCGTAGCACGCCGATGTTCGCCTACATCCATCTGAGCGAGACCCAGTTGCGCTACCGACCACCGGACGGTTTCCGTCAGCTTTTCTTGGAAATCTCCGATACGCCGGCCCGTGTTGCAGCGGTCAATCAGGACCCGATCGCGTACTTGGCCGGAGGCGTCGCTATGGGCGAAGAGGAGTTTCGCATCCTTGGCGCACTTTACGATGCTGCGCTTCGCTACGCGGATAGTCGCATCGAAATGCTGGTTGAAGAACTCACACGCTTTGGTCGCTGGCGCAATACCGTTTTCGTCGTAATGGGTGATCACGGTGAGAACCTCGGAGACCATGGGTTGATGAGTCACAAGTTCAGCTTGCACGAGACCGTACTGCGCGTACCTCTGGTGTTGCGCGGCCCCGGTGTCCCGCACGGGGGGCGTTCCGACGGCCTTGCGCAGACCGTCGACGTGTTTCCTACGCTCGCCGGCCTCGCCGGGATTGAACCCGAGCTGTTCGCGCCTGTCGACGGCAGGGCACTGATCGATGACACACGGTTACGTAGTGGACGCGATTTCGTATTCGCCGAACGGCGGCGCCCCAACTTGAGCGCGATCGTCGGAAAGTATCCGGATTTTGACACCGGTGTAGTCGATGTCCGACGACGATCGGTCAGCGACGGTAGGCTGAAGCTGATCTGGCGCGAAGACGGTGCCCATGAGCTTTTCGATCTTGTAGCCGATCCCGCCGAGGCCGTTAACCTAGCGAGCGAGATGCCCGAATCGGTGGCGCGTCTCGAAAACGTGCTCGAAGATTGGGCTGTTTCGCTCGGAGAAGGGGCGGCGGAGGAGCTCGAACCCGAAGGAATTGATATCGAGCACCTCGCCGGGTTGGGATACATCGACTGAAGTGTGTACAGTACATGGTTTGTTGGGGGTCTGAATGCGCCCCCGCAAGCAGTTAGATCGGTTGATGAGTCACCACAGAGTAACGCGCAAATGGGGTTGGAGAGGATGATGGTTTCTGCGATCGGCGGTTCCCTAACAGCAGTGTTGCACAGTGCAGGTCGTAGGTTGCTACTGGTCGCGATCATGGTTTCGATTGCGGCGCCTCTCGGATGCAGTGGGCCCGCACGCAACCAGGGTGACAAGCCAGCCCAGAGGGTGGTTGTGCTTGGCTTCGACGGTGTCGATCCTGACTTCATTGAACGCTGGGTCGATGAGTTGCCGCATATCAAGAAGCTTATGGCGGATGGGTCGTTCCGTAGGCTCGCGACTACGACCCCGCCGGCCTCCTGTACTGCGTGGGCGTCGTTCGCGACCGGGATGAATGCCGGCGGGCACGGGATCTTTGATTTCATCTTCCGCGATCCGAAAACGTATCTCCCTGACCGTACCGGCGCGGTCAGCGAAAAAGCCGAGTACCTTTTTGGGCTGTTTCCGACCAAGCCGGAGACGTTTTCTTCGACGATGACCGGCGACCCGTTTTGGAAGGTGATCGACGCTGGCGGAATGCGCTCCCTGGTTCTGCGCGTGCCCTGCATCTACCCGCTGGCTGAACTCGAGCATGGTCGGTTACAAGCTGGTCTCGGCGCCCCGGACGTACGCGGCACCGAAGGCACGTTCCATTTTTTCACCACAGGATTGAGTCCGCGCGAAGCCAACGAGCCCTCTTTGGGCGGCAAGGTGGTCTCGCTCAAGCGCAGCGATGTGATCGAGACGCTGATCGAAGGCCCGGTCAACCCGTTGGCTGAGAAGCACGAACGCTTGACCGTACCGTTGCAGATCCGAAAAAAAGGCAGTGATACGCTTGGACTGACTGTCGATGGTGTCGAGACCGCCGCGAAAGTCGGCCAATGGAGTGACTGGGTCGGCATGGAATTCCCCGTCACTGCGTTCTCCAGCATCGCGGGTATCGGTAGGTTCCGTGTGATTTCGGTCGAGCCCGAAATTCATCTGTACCTGTCTCCGGTCTCACATGACCCGGCCGATCCGGCGATCGCCGTGACCGAGCCGAAGGAGTATGCCCGCGAACTCCACGCCGCTGTTGGTGACTACAAGACCGTCGGCTGGAACCATGAGACCTGGGGCTTGAACGAGGAACGCATCGACGAAGACGCCTTCATGGAAGACATCTTCGAGACAATGCGCAAGACCGAAGAGATCACGTTCCGCGAGTTGGATTCCAAGCCCGCCGAACTCTTCGTTTCGGTGTTTACGGAGACCGACCGTACCTCGCACATGATGTACCGCTTGATCGACCCCGATCACCCGCGTTACGACGCTGAACTTGCGGCCAAGCACGGCGACGCGATCCTCAGAACCTACCGTCGCATGGACGAGATCATCGGCAAAACCATGGGGCGTCTTGGCAAAGACGATACGTTGCTGATCCTGAGTGACCACGGTTTCCACAGCTGGCGCCGAGGTTTCAACGTCAATACGTGGCTGATTTCACAGGGGTATATGACGCTTAAGCGCGGCGCGAAGCACACCGACAAGAAATTCTTGCTCGACGTCGATTGGTCTAAGACCCAGGCCTACGCGCTGGGCGTAGGGGCGATCTATTTGAATGTCCGCGGCCGTGAAGGAAAGGGCATCGTCTCTCCGGGGGCTGCTGCGCAGACGCTTGCCGAGGAGATCGCGGAAAAGCTCAAGAAGGTCGTAGATCCGAAAACCGGGAAGCCTGTCGTCGAGACGGTCTATCTGGCTTCTGAGACCTGGTCCGGGGAGCGCATGGCCGAGGCGCAAGACCTGCAGGTCGGTCTTGCGGCCGGTTACAGGGTTTCTTCGGCGACGCCGCTTGGAGGAGCGCCGGAGGGCCTGTTCGAGGACAACCAGAAGAAGTGGAGCGGTGACCACGCGACAAGTAATACGGCCGACACCGAGGGCGTTTTCCTCAGCAATAAGAAGGTTGCCGATCGCGAAGTATCAATTTTCGACTTGCCGCCGACGATCCTCCGGCTGCTCGGTCTTGACGTGCCTGAACACTACATAGGCAAGGCGTTGCAGATCGAGGGGTTGGCATCGGCAGCAAAAGGGTCTTGAGCATGGAACTAATTCGGAGAATCGTTGCGGGTGCGTTCGGAGGTGCTACCGGCGGAGCCCTGGTCGGGCTGGCTGAGGCGGGTGTGATCGCGTCCGCAGGAGGCGAAGAGTACTGGGCTTTCGTCTTCGGCTCGGTTGCCTATGGATTGATCGGCGCTGCGGCCGGTGCGGGGTGGGGATTCGTCTCGACAATTTTTCCCTTTGATAAAACAAGCGGCATGACGATGGGCACTGCTGCAGGTTTTGTCGGTGCCGGTCTGGGCTTCGTCGTCGCTCGCTTTCGTGTGATTCGTGATGTCTTTGCCGAATCGCTGATACTGGCGACACCAACGGGCTTGGTCGTGCACCTCGGGTTGTTGGCTGTTGCGGCGATATTGTTCTTGGTGTTGCGGCGGGCGCTGGGAGGAGCCGCCGAACGGCGCGGGGCCGCTTCGACGGGGATGCGCTGGTTTGGTGGTCTGGTGGCACTGGGAGTGTTGCTCGGAACCTTGCTTACCTTCGCGGTTGGTGGTGCCCCTGCTGTTGTACCGACCGCTGCGACCGCAAGCGGCCCGAACGTGGTCCTGGTGATCGTGGATACGCTGCGCGCCGACCGCCTCGGCGCCTATGGGGGCACACGGGTCGCCACGCCGAACATCGATGCGTTGGCGAAAGACAGCGTGGTTTTCGACAACGCCTTTGCCAATTCATCGTGGACGCGTCCTGCGATTGCGACGATCCTCACCGGACTCTACCCCGCGTCGCACAAGGTGATGCACAAGACCGATCTGTTGCCCGACGCCGTCTCGACGATCGCCGAGGTGATGGGCGAAGGCGGCTATAGAACCGCCGGGTTCGTGACGAACATCAACGTTGCGCCGTCTTTTAACTTTCAGCAGGGCTTTGACAGCTTCTCCTACTTGAGTCCGGCATTCTTTTTCGGTGCCACCGATTCGGGGGCCAAGCTCTCGCTTTATAGCGGTATGCGGCTGGTGCGCGAGCGCTTTCTGTCGAACAAGAAGTACGTGCAGAATTACTACCAAGACGCAGAAACCGTCAACGGCCTGGTTCTTCCATGGGTTGACGACAGTGCGCGCGATCCGTTCTTTGCCCTTGTGCACTATATGGATCCGCACGATCCATATTTCGACATCCCTTACGATGGTAGGGCGGTTGCGCGAGTGGATACCCCGAACCCCGCGCCGGAGCGTGCCGAGGAACTCGCCAAGCTCTATGACTCCAACGTCGCTTACCTGGATCGATTCGTCGGCGATCTGGTCGGCGTACTGAAGTCCTCGGGTGTTTACGAGGACACGGTGATCGCATTTGTTTCGGACCACGGTGAAGAGTTCTACGAGCACAAAGGTTGGTGGCACGGCACTACACTGTACGATGAGCAGATTCACGTACCGCTCTTTTTCAAGCTCGAGAAGTCGCAGCATGCGGGGACGCGCGTCCCCGACCTCGCGGCACAGGTCGACATTGCCCCCACGCTTGCGGCAACGGCGGGACTCGGCGTGCCGACGGGGATGCAAGGCCGCGACCTGTTCGGCAATACCAAGGTGCCGGAGATGATCTATGCCGAGGAGGACCACGAGGGCAACGACCTCGAATCGGTGCGTTCGCTCGCATGGAAACTGGTGCTTGCAAACCCCGGGAACCCGCGGCGGCTGGAGGCCATCGAACTCTATGATCTGAATGAGGATCCCGGCGAGACTTACAACCTTGCGGCGTTCAAGAAGGATCGTGTCGCCAAGATGACGGAAAGCCTCGCGGCCCTTCGTTTGCTCGCGGGATCGAACGCGGTGAGCGGCAGTTCCGGCGAGATCGATCCGGCGGTTGCGGAAAAGCTCAAGTCTCTGGGCTATTCCGGCGATTAGATGCTCCTGGTCGTTGCGTGGGACGGGGCGGACTTTGACGTCCTCGACCCGCTGCTTCACGGCGGCGAACTGCCGGTTCTCGCGTCATTGCTGCAGGCCGGCGCGCATTGCGACCTGCACTCGACAGTTCCGGAGGTAACCTTCCCGGCGTGGACGTCGTTCTTTACCGCGGCGTCGCCGGCGCGCCACGGGGTGACCGACTTCACCGTCCGCGACGGCTACAAAGTACGCTTCGTAAACGCCAGCTACCGGCGTCTCCCTACCTTTCTTGCGCGCATGAGCGATGCCGGTATGCGCGTCGGCGCATACGCGTTTCCGGCGACGTATCCTGCCGAGCCTATCAACGGTATTCAGGTTTGCGGCTTCGATAGTCCGTTCGGGACAGCGGGCGGACACGGTTTCTGTCATCCCGGGTCTCTGGCGCGGAGGCTCGAGTCGCGCTACGGAGGATTGGCGGTCGACGGACCCTCACAATCGCTTATCGACGAAGGTTGGCACACGCGAGCGCTTGGGGAAATGCTCGAGACCATCGACCTGCGTACCCGCATTGTGTCCGACCTCATGACTGCGGAGCGCTTCGACTGCTTTGCGGTCCACTACGGCGAGTCTGATACCGTCTCACATCACTTCGCGCAGTTTTGCGATGCCGGTTCGCCGCGGTTCCGGCCCGGGGGCCCGGCTGCGGCAATCGCGCAGGTGTACCGACGACTCGACGATGCGCTCGGTCGCCTGCTGGACGCGGCGGATACGGACGCGACGGTCATGCTGGTCTCGGATCACGGCAGTGGTGGTGCGGGTGACCGCGTGTTGTTTTGGAACCGATGGCTGGCCGATCAAGGCTTTCTCGCTTTCAGGAATGCGAACGGTCCGGTGGGCTTGTTTGGCTCGGCCATCGCGTCGATGGCCAAGCAGGCTGCGTTGCGCCTGTTGCCCCAGTCACAGCAGGCGAGTTTGTTCGCGCGTATGCGCAGCCTCGCCGGAGCGCTCGAGTCCGCTTCGCGATTCTCCGGGATCGACTGGGAGCGGACCGAGATATTTAGCGAAGAACTCAACTATTACCCGTCGCTATGGCTGAACATTCAGGGGCGCGAGCCTCGTGGTGTGGTACCGCCGTTGCGAGCCGAGACCCTGCTTGATACCGTCACCGAGCGTCTGCTTGCGTGGCGGGATCCGTTCGACGGCAAGCCGGTTGTCGAGGGTGTCTCGCGCCGGGCCGAGCTTTTCGAAGGACCTTTCGCCGCGGCGAGTCCCGACCTCGTTGTGCACTTGCGGCGGCCCGACGGCTACACTTACTGTTCCATGTCTAGCGCAGGAGGTTTTGAGCGCCGTCCTCTGCGACGGATGACATCTGCCGAGATGAGCGGGGTTCGCGGTACCACGATGTCGGGCTCGCACCGCCGCGACGGCATTTGCGTGATACGCGGGGCGGGAGTCCGTCCCGGAGCGCGCGACGCGGGAGGGATCGCGGACGCGGGCGCGACTTTGCTGGCCTTAGCTGGGCTTGCGGTCGATCCGCGCGCCGATGGCCGGGTATGGAAAGACATTGTCTTGCCGGTAACCGCTGCACCGAGCGACGCCGTTACAGCCGAGCAGACCTCGGCCGTTACCGACAGTCAGGTTGCGTACGACGTAGACCAACAGCGCGAAGTCGAGGAACGCTTGCGGGCTTTGGGCTACGTGGAGTAGCTGCAACGATGACCCGTATCGCGATGGTCAATGCCGGCCCGTTCCCTTCACCGCAGGGTTCTCAGGTCTTTACGGGGCAGATGGCCGCCGCGCTTGCTGCGCGCGGTCACGAGGTTCACCTGCTGACCTACGGGCAGGGACAAGAGGTGACGGGATCTGGATTTGTTCACCACCGTATTGCGAGGCTGCCCGGAGACGATGCTACGCGGTCGGGGCCGACCGCCCTCAAACCGTTGCTCGATTCTCTGATGATAGGCGCATTGACCGCGCTGGTGCGCCGTGAATCGATCGAGGTTGTCCATGCGCACAACTACGAAGCAGCGATTGTAGCGATTGCCGCACGTGCGGTCGCAGGGGCACCGGTCGTCTACCACAGCCACAACGTCATGCGTGACGAACTCTCCACCTACTTCGAGCGGCCTACGGCCAAACGGCTCGCGGACGCGGCCGGACGCATGCTTGATCGCAACATCCCCCGTCGCGCCGATCATACCATCGCATTGTGCGACCATAGCGCGCAGGTTCTCAGTGACGCCGGCGTCGAAGGCGCGCGGCTTTCGGTGATCCCGGCTGCAGCAGCCGACGACATTGAGTGGAGCAGCCGGGACTCGGCGCGGCGACTGTTAGGGCTTTCGCAGGATGCACTGGTTGCGGCCTATGTGGGAAACCTCGACGGATACCAGAACCTCGACGTGCTGCTCGACGCCGTTGCCGACCTCGAGTCACGGAGCGCCGACTCACGTATCCAACTGCTCGTGGCCAGCCATCGGATCGACGAGAGTTTCCGCTTTGCGGTTTCAAAGCGTGCCCTCGGCGGACGCCTCGTGCTCGTCGAAGCCGCGGAATTCAGCCATGCGAAGACAGCGATCGAGGCTGCCGACGTGTTGGCACTCCCGCGTCGCCTGGGGTCCGGATACCCGATCAAACTGCTAAATTTCATGAGTGCGGCGCGTGCAGTGGTGACCGCCGGCTGTGGGGCGAAGGTCTTGCGGGATGGCATCGACGGGGTCGTCGTCGCCGACGACAACCCGAAGGCGATGGCCGAAGCGCTGGCTGCCCTGCTCGCCGACCCGGCCAGGCGGGACACCCTCGGGGCGGCCGCCCGCCAGAGGTTTTTGCGCGAGTTGACGTGGGAAACGGTTCTCCCGCGCGTCGAATCGATCTACGATGGGTTGTTGCGGGGCACGGGCGACGTGCGAGGAGGACAGTGGGTTGACGATCGAACATAACCAAACGGCCGCTAGGCAGGATGACGGGTTGTTGCCGCGGCCGGATCTTGCCTCGGCGAAAGTCTCGGTCGTGATACCCATCTTCAACGAGGAGGAAACCCTCGAGGCGCTGGTCAAACGTTTGATCGAGGTGCTCGAGTCGCTAGCGGGCGACTATGAGGTGATCTTCGTCGATGACGGTAGCCGGGACCGTTCGTTGTCGATGCTCCGCGAATTCCGTGCGAACAATGAGCGCATTAAAGTCATAGCTCTTTCTCGTAACTTCGGGCACCAGACAGCGATCTCATGCGGTTTGGATTGTGCGACCGGAGACGCGGTCATCGCCATGGATGGCGATCTGCAAGATCCACCCGAAATTCTGCCCGAGCTCACCCAGAGGTGGCGCGAGGGTTATGAGGTCGTTTACGCCGTGCGGCGCGAACGCAAAGAAAATATTTTTAAGCGGGCCGCGTACAAATCGTTTTACTGGTTGATGAGCAAAGTCAGCTATCTCGACATCCCGCTCGACACCGGTGACTTCTCGTTGATGGATCGCCGCGTTATCGATCAATTGCGTGCGATGCCGGAACGAAACCGTTTCGTTCGCGGTCTGCGCACTTGGGTCGGCTACCGTCAGATCGGACACGAGTACGAGCGCAGTTCGCGCTATGCCGGCGAGTCCAAGTTCACGCTGCCGAAACTGATACGTTTGGCCTTCGACGGATTGGTGTCGTACTCTTTCGTGCCGCTACGCCTGGTAAGCAATGTCGGTATGCTGGTTTCGCTGTTCTCGCTCGTCTACATGCTCTACCTCGTGGTAGCGCGTCTGATGGGTGATACCACCATCGAGGGTTGGGTATCGACGGTAGCGATCGTGTTGTTCCTCGGAGGAATTCAGCTGTTGTCGCTCGGCATCATCGGCGAGTACATCGGCCGGATTTTCGATGAGGTCAAGCAACGGCCGCAATATGTGGTGCGCGAGGCGCTCGGGGTGGAGGTGCGGTCGAACCGCAGCGGCGTGGCGCCTTGAACCGGATCCTGTTCTTCGCGCTGCTCACCGCCGCCATCGCCATGAGGTTGGTGATGCTCACTAACTATGGCCTCGTTAACGGAGGCGAGGTGGATGTGTATCTCGCCGACGAAGGAATCGTCGGGCTAATGGGTAAACACATCCTCAGTGGACGCGAACTTCCCATCTTCTTCTACGGACAGCACTATCTCGGCGCGCTCGAGGCGTATTTGGCGGCGGCGGTGTTCGCGTTTCTCGGTCCCGGGTTTTTCCAGCTGCGTCTCGTGCCGTTCCTTTTCTCGCTATTGATCCCCGGCTTGGTCTACCGTTTTACCTACCTCCACTATTCGGTTGCGGCGGCGCGCTGGGCGACGACCATTGCGTTGCTCGCGCCTGTCTACTACCTGCAGTGGAACCTCAAGGCGCGAGGTGGTTTTGTCGAGCATATAGCGTTGGTGCTGGTCTTCATGCTGTTGTTCTGGCGGTTCTACCTTCACCACGATCGACGTCCAGGGCTCGCTTTTGCGCTTGGAGTGGCAGCCGGCATAGCCGTCTGGGTCAACCAATTGGCACTCGCGTATGTCGGGCTGATGGGGGTGCTGCTGTTTTTCAACCGTGACGACAAGCGGGGCTTGGCAACCTTGGCCGTGGGGTTTTTCCTCGGTTCCTCACTGCTGCTCGGCTACAACATCGTCCATCCGTTTGCGACGTTTCGTACGCTCGCGCGAAAGGCGCTCCTGGTCAATCGCGTTGATGAAAGCGAACGAGGGGAGGACTGGGCGCTCAAGGGGGCGTCGAAGCGCTTCGAAGCTTTGGGGCAGGGCGTCGACAAGCTTGGCATTGTCTTCGGCGTGCCGCCTCGTGCCGGGGTCGAGCGTTTGGGGTTAAGTAGTGAAGCGCGCGAAGATGGGCCGCTGACCGCCACGCGACGACTCTTGTGGCCGCTCCCGGCGTTGGTGTTCGGAGTGGCGCTTGGCGCCGCTCGGCCGCGCCGCGGGCGCTCAGGTTGGGGACCGGTCGGTTCCGATCAGGTTCTCGGGTTGTTCATTCTGGTGACCTTCGTGGTCGGCTATGTCAGTCCGCGTTACATGTTACCCGCTTATCCGCTGGCAGCAGTGCTCGCCGGTGTGCTTTGCGCGCGCCAGTCCGGCGGCCGGCGCCGTGCCATCATCGCCGGGGTTGGTCTGGTTTTGATCTTCAACCTGGCGAGCTGGGCCGACGCGGTCATGCGTCGCGACATAGGTGACAGCGCCCGTGTGGACGTACTGCTGGAAAAACTCGATGAGCTGGGGCTTACCCGGTGTTTCTCTGCTGCGCCGCTCTACCATGTGGTCTTTGCGGCGAATGAGCGGGTGATCGTCTCGGCGCTCCAAAAGGATCGATATCCCGCCTATAGTACGGAGGTCGAGGCCGCCAATCGGATTTGTTATATCTTCCGCGAGGACCAGCAGCGCAAGCGTCAGCACCAGGCGTTCATGTCCCTGCTGGAGCTCCGAGGAATCCGCTACAATACCGCTAAGGCCTCGGTTTACAATATAATTTACTGGTTCACACCGTCCCCTGTGCTGAGTGCGCAAGACCTTGCGAAAGTGCGCCACCAAGAGACGGGCCGCGTTAGAATAAGGGGAGTTTTTGAACCTTCCTCTGAGGAGTCCCATGGATCTCGTAGCAAAGATTAAGGCCGGCCAAGCCCGTGCTGGTGTAGTGGGCCTAGGCTATGTCGGCCTGCCGTTGGCGGTGGAGTTGGCGGAGTCAGGTCTCACTGTCGTCGGTATCGACGTCAACCAGCAGAAGGTCGATCAGCTGAATGCAGGGCACTCATACATTTTGGACGTCCCTTCGGAGCGGGTTGCCCCGCTGGTGGATAGCGGTCGTCTAAGTGCGACGACCGATTTCAGCGCGGTTGCCGATCTGGACACCATCAATATTTGTGTGCCTACTCCGCTGCGCAAGACGCGTGAACCCGACCTTTCGTTCGTTGTGGATTCGATCAAGGCGATTGCTGAGCACATGCACTCCGGCCAGCTGTTGGTCCTGGAAAGCACCACCTATCCGGGTACCACCGAGGAACTCGTCGCGCCGATGTTAGTCGAGGTCGGCCTCATGCCCGGTGTTGACGTCGAACTCGCGTTCTCGCCCGAGCGTACTGACCCGGGCAACAAGTCGTATTCGACCAAGACGATTCCCAAGGTCGTCGGTGGGATGACTGAGAAAGCCAACGAGGCGGCCTGCGCGCTGTACGGGCGTTGTATCGACACCGTCGTGCCGGTCAGCTCTCCTAAAGTCGCCGAGATGGTCAAGCTCCTGGAAAACACCTTCCGTGCTGTAAACATCGCGCTCGCCAACGAGATGGCGATGTTGTGTGCGAGCTTCAAGGTTGACGTGTGGGAAGTCATCGATGCCGCTGCGACCAAGCCGTTCGGATTCATGCCTTTTTATCCGGGCCCCGGTCTCGGTGGCCACTGTATTCCCGTCGATCCGCACTACCTGACGTGGAAGGCACGCGCCGAGGGGTTCGAGCCGCGGTTCATCGAACTCGCCGGCCAGATCAATGCGCAAAAGCCGCAGTTCTGCCTTGGCCGTATTTCCGACGTCTTGAACGATCGTGGTCTGCCCCTCAAGGGTGCGAAGATTCTCGCGCTTGGTGTTGCTTACAAGCGCGATACCAATGACGTGCGCGAGTCACCGGCGCTTGACGTGATGACCTTGCTGACCGTCAAGGGAGCGGTGATCGAGTACTCCGATCCGCTAGTGGGCTCGATCCGTTTCGGTGCTGGAGCCCTTGACTCGGTTGCGCTGACACCCGAAAAGATCGCGGAGGCGGACGCAGTGTTGCTGCTCACCGATCATGCCGGCTTCGACTTGGCGATGGTCGAAAAACACGCGCGCGTCGTGATCGACACCCGCAATGCATTCCGCGCATTCAAGTCCGAGAAGATCGTCCGCATATAGGTAGGACCGGGTAATGGTCCGGCTTAGCAAGAGAGCCTGAGAGATGCCGTCTTTAGGACGCCGCCGCATCGGGCTGGTGATCGGCCAGCTGAGTTTCGGTGGTGCGGAGTCTCAGCTTTACGAACTCGCAAAAAATCTGCGCAAGACCGACGACGTTGTCGTCTACTGTCTTTCCGATCGCGTTGAGCCCTACGGCGACCGCCTTGCGGCCGCCGGTGTGCCGGTTCGCAGTATCCCGTCACGTGGTAGTTTCGACTTCAGTCGTGCACGTAGGCTCGCCGCGATGCTGCGTACGGACCGTATCGAGATCGTCCATGCGTTTCTGTTCATCGCCAGTGCCTACGCTTATCTCGCGACCCGCGGGGCCACAGGGTGTGCGCTGGTGACCTCGGCTCGCAACTGTAAGGCAGAGGCGAACCCGCTAAAGCGCACGCTGATGCGCAGGGCCTTCCGCGCTTCACATGCGGTGATCTGTAACTCGCGCGTGATGCGCGACTATGCGGTGTCTCACTACCACGCGCCCGCCGCGCGCAGCCACGTCGTTTATAACGGAGTCGACAGCGAGCGGTTTGCCGCTGCTTGCACTGACGGTCGGATTGTGGATCGCGCCGGCGTTGTCGGCAACGCTGAACGCCAGGCTGAGCTACCCTTTACGGCGGGGACTGTCGGCCGCATCGAAGCACAGAAGAACCTGTCGATGTTTATTGAGGTGGCGATCAAGGTTTGTGCTGTACGTCCGCAATCGCGTTTCGCCGTCGTCGGAGAGGGGAGTCTACGCTCCGAGATGGAGAACCGAGCCCAGGCTGCAGGAGTTGGTGAGGCGATCGAGTTTCGCGGCGTTACAGCGGACATGCCCGGGTTTCTTGCCGGGCTGCGGCAGTTCTGGCTGACCTCTGACTGGGAGGGTACCCCCAATGTAGTTCTCGAGGCCATGGCAGCGGGGGTACCGGTGATCGCAACCGACGCCGGCGCGACCGCCGAGCTGGTGAAAGACGGCGAGACCGGGTTCGTGGTGGCGTGCGGTGATGCGCGGGTTTTTGCTGAGCGCAGCCTTCGCTTGCTCAACGATCCGGATTTGGCCACGCGGATGGCCGTGGCTGCGGCGCAATGTGTGCGGCGTGACTTCTCGATAGCGCGAATGGTGGAGGCTACCCGTCACGTGTACGCTCTTGCGCTGGAATTTTCCGGGTGTGAGTAGAAGTAGCGTCATAGCAGGGTCCGCCACCGTGGCTGAAAAGCCGTTTGTCAGCGTCATCGTCCCGATGCGCAACGAAGAGGATTGGATTGGGCGTTGTGTCGGTTCGATCCTCGCCCAGGACTACCCCCACGGGCGTATGGAGCTGATCGTAGTAGACGGGATTTCCGACGACCGCTCCCCAGAAATCCTTACAGGGATTGCCGAGCGGGATACCCGCTTACGGGTGCTCAGCAATCCGGCCCGCATTGTGCCGAGTAGCCTGAACCTGGCGCTCGCCGAGGCATGTGGTGATATCATCGCGCGGATCGATGCCCACACTGTTCTTGACCCCGACTTCCTGAGCGTCGGCGTAGAGTTGCTCAGCCGTACCGGAGCCGACAATGTGGGCGGTCCTATGGTGAGTTTGGGAGGAGGGCCGGTCGGCGACGCGATAGCTGAAGCTATGGCCTCTCGATTCGGCATCGGTGCGGCCTTTCACTTCGCGACAGAGGAGCAAGAGTGCGACACCGTGTACATGGGAATGTGGCCGCGACGGGTTTTCGAGACTGTTGGTCTCTTCGACGAGCAACTGGTGCGTAACCAAGACGATGAGCATAGCTACCGCATTCGCAAGGCGGGCGGCCGCGTTATAGTGACTCCGGCGATGCGCTCGCGCTACCAGAACCGCCAGTCGTGGAAGCCACTCCTCAAGCAGTTTTTCCAGTATGGTTTCTGGAAGGTTCGCGTTCTGCAGAAGCACCCGGCGCAGATGAGCGTGCGGCACTTCGTGCCGCCTATATTGGTCTCTGGACTGGTGGTCGGCCTGGGGCTCAGCCTGTGGTTTCCCTGGATCTCTGCGCTGATTTTGGGGGCCTACATGGCATACCTCGTCGGGCTGGTTGCTGTCGCGGTTTACGCGGGCGGCGCTCCGGCGGCGGTCGCAAGGCGCTTCGTGGCGATGTTAATCATCCACCACGCGTGGGGAACCGGGTTTTTGCTCGGTCTTGGCCGTTTTGCCGCTAACTGGCTGCGTGCAGAAGACCGGCCTGCCAAACTAGCGCCGCGTGGGATTGTGTCACCTTAACCGGGCTTCCCGGCCGGTATTTTTGAGGAGGAGAGATGTCCGAACAGTCTTACAAACTTTCTGTTTTGATTCCGGTGTTCAACGAGGCGAGCACGATTGAGCATGTGATTGAGCGTGTTCGTGCGGTACCGGTTGAGACCGAGATCATCTTGGTTGACGACTGTTCGACTGACGGCACCACTGAAGTGTTGAGAAAGCTCGCGGTCGAACAACCCGATCTGGTGATCCGCTTTCATCAGGTCAACCGCGGCAAGGGCGCGGGTATCCGCACCGCGCTGGCCGAAGCCACCGGCGACCTGGTCATCGTCCAAGACGCGGACCTCGAGTACGATCCCTCAGAATACCCCAAGCTTCTCGGGCCGATCGAAGACGGTGTGGCCGACGTCGTGTACGGATCGCGCTTTCTGGGCGGGCCGCACCGCGTGCTGTTCTTCTGGCATCAGGTCGGCAACCAACTATTGACGCTGCTGTCCAACCTGATGACCAACCTCAACCTTTCGGACATGGAGACAGGCTATAAGATCTTCCGTACGCCGTTGCTCAAGGCGATGAGGCTGACCAGCGATCGCTTTGGTTTCGAGCCCGAGGTGACCGCTCGTGTGGCACAGATGCATCTACGAGTTTACGAGGTCCCGATCTCATACTGGGGCCGCGACTACGGCGAGGGCAAGAAGATCACCTGGAAGGACGGTATTGCGGCATTTTGGCACATATTTAAGTTCAACGTGCTCGACAGGATGCCGGCGCCGCGCAGGCGCGCTGAAGGAGAGCAGGACTGATATGTATTTAGTTACCGGTGGGGCAGGTTTTATCGGTTCGCACATTGCGTCGGCCTTGGTCAACGAGGGCGAACCGGTCCGGATCCTGGACGACCTTTCCAACGGTACCGAGACCAACGTCGCGACGGTCGGCGCCCGCGCCGAGTTTCAGCAAGGCGATATCTGCAGCCCGGCGGACTGTGGGCGCGCGATGAAAGGGGTACACACGGTGTTCCACCTGGCTGCGCTCGGTTCGGTGCCGCGCTCGATCGAAAACCCCGTGCGCAGCAATGAGGTAAATGTTACCGGCACCCTCAACATTCTCGATGCGGCCAGACGTGCGGGCGTCAAGCGCGTCGTGTACTCGTCTTCCTCGTCGGTGTACGGCGACAACCCCGCGTTGCCCAAGGGTGAAGACCTGCCGACCAGCCCTATTTCTCCTTACGCGGTAAGCAAGCTTGCGGCCGAGAACTATACGCGCGTGTTCGCCCGCGTGTACGCAATGGAGAATGTCTGTCTGCGCTACTTCAACGTGTTTGGGCCACGTCAGCGGCCGGACTCGCAATACGCCGCAGTGATTCCGCTGTTTATGAAAGGCGCGAATGAGGGAACGCCGATAACCGTGTTCGGTACCGGTGAGCAGTCGCGCGACTTCACATACGTTTCCAATGTCGTTGATGCGAATCTGCTTGCAGCGCGGACCGAGGGGGTTGCAGGCCGGGTGTTCAACATCGCCTGCGGCGGACGGCACTCGTTGCTAGAGATCATCGGTGCGCTGGAGAAAGCTTCGGGTAGGGAACTCGAGCGCAAGCATGAACCACCTCGCGCCGGCGACATTCCCCACAGCATGGCCGACATTACTGCCGCGCGCGAAGCGCTGCAGTTCGATGTCAAAGTCTCGTTCGAAGACGGTCTGGCGCGTACGTGGGAGGCTTACTTAGAGACTTGGGCCGGCTGACCCTGGACTGGTAGCCGCGTCTTCGGGATCGAAAGCTCGACTACGCTGCCGCTTTCACCTTCAGAGCTCGATACTTTTATACGCGCGCGTAGCGCACGCGCGTAGACCGCTACAGCCCTCAATCCGATCGATCCGTACTGCGAAGGTAGAGGCTGCGCTGAAGCCGCGTTCTTGGTTGCGGAGCCGTTGCTGGTCGAGATGCGTGCGCGTTGGTCGAGGGGGAAAGATCCGCCCGCAGCCTCAACGCTTACGCGGATGTTGCGTTGGTCTCGCGTGCAGTCCACACGGACCAGCGTGCCGTCGCTGTGCTCGAGTGCGTTGTCGATCAGGTTCTGCAGAAGCCGCGCGAGCAAAACGGGATCTACCGGGAAGAGAAAGCGCGACTCGGGCCCCGGCCACTCAATCCTCTCAGCTTCGGCGGAAAACACGTCGCGTGCGAGATGCTCGAATAACGACCCGATCTCCGCCTCGACTGCGACGGCACGCAACGCGTGTTCGCTGTCGGCGTGAACGTCGAGCAACGCATCGACGGTCGCCTGAAGCCCTGCCAAGCGACGGCGCAACACCCCGACGGCAGCACCTACCCGCTCGGAGATCTCGCCGAATCCCCCCGCTGCGATAGTCTCGGTGTAGGCGGCGGCGACCGAAAGTGGTTTGCGAAGATCGTGTGCCGCGATAGCGGCTAGCCCGCCCGACCCATCGGGCAGCGCCAAAGTGGCAATGGGTGCGAGGGCCGGGGGGGCTGGTGTCTCAGGATCGGCAGCTACCGTGGGCGGCTGCGGCGCAACGACTGCCATCGTTGTCGTACCGGGGCCGCGTTGCTCGGCAATGACCGGCGCAAGCACGCCTGCCCGCTCCAAAGCCAGTCCCGCGATGGTTGCGACCAAACGTAAGAACTCTACGTCGCGCGCCGACGTGGAGGGTTGCTCGTGTTCGATCCTGATAGAACCCCTAAGGCTGCCGTCGATGCTCAATGGAAACGACGCCGCTGAGCCACTTGGAAGAGCTTCGACCCTTGCCGACTCTGCGGCGTGCTTGGTGGGGTCGAGCTGCAGGTGAACGCAGCGAGCACCGGTGAGCGCGGCAACCACAGCTGCGATCCTGTGTGCGAGCTCCTGCGGGTCTCTGACCTGGAGCCAGGTTCTCTCGATCTCGAGAAGCTGGGTCAGGCGTATCAAATCAGTCGGTGTTTGCATTCAGGGTTCCCACACGCATCCTGAATCGCGGAGCCGTGCGGAATCAAGCCGGATTCGCGCCGGCGTGCACCTTGCGGTAGGTGCCGTCCGGTGCCTATCGGCCAACCGGACGGGCAGACCGCGCAGTATTGACTTCGCAGGGATCGGTCCTTAGCCTTGACGATCACGCATCGCGCCACTGCCCCGAGTGAGGGGTGCTAAGGGTAAATGCGACGCTAAGGAGAAACGAGTGGAGTTCGCCTTGTCTCTGGCTTCTGGTGCCCATCCGACGACCGCTTGGGGCCAATTCGTCGACATTATCAGCAAACCCGACAATATGCCGGTTGCCGGCGCGCTCGTTCTCGTCGTGTTTTTTACTTGGGTGTCGCTGAGGCAGGCCTTCCACAACGATCGTTTGATCGCTGAGGATCGCAAGGACGACATCCTTTCCGACATGCAGGAATAGCCCCGACCGATGCCGTTTCACATCATCGCGGAGAATTGCACGGGGTGTACTGCGTGCGAACAGCGTTGCCCGACCCGCGCGATCAGCGGCAGTAAGGGGCTGGCGTTCTACATTGAGGCGTCGTTCTGCATCGACTGCGGCGCCTGCGGTGTGATCTGCCCCGACGACGCGATCCTCGACACCTTCGGCAACATGACCGGCGTGCTCAAGAAAGCCGAGCGTCCGATCGCGGTCGTCCACCCGGACAACTGCAATGGTTGCGGTGTTTGCATCGACGTTTGTCCCTTCGACGCCTTATTCCCTTCACCGACGAATACCGGTCCGGAGTTCCTCGGCCTCGTCGCGGTTGAAGAGAAGAAGTGTGTCGGCTGCAAACTCTGTGAAGAAGTCTGCGGCTGGGAAGGCATCTACATCATGACCGGAGCCGAAAAGCCGGTCTTCCTCGAAAACGTCGGCTACGAACTAGCCGAAACCTGAGCTTTCCCACCCCGACGGGTGGCTACACCAACAGATTCCCATTGTCAGGCGTCCTCGGATCTGCGACGATCGCGCGCGTACGTCGCTTGCCAACGATCATATGTTGGTGGTGATCCCGGGCGGCGTGCCGGAGAGGGGGGATCTATGCGTGCGTTGAGGACGATCGCGACTATGGCGTCGCTGGGTATCGCTCTGCTCATGAACGCCCCTGTCGATACCCAAGCGGCGTTGGTGCATGGTTGCGGCCAGGCAATGCTGGATCAGGGGGAAGTTGATGAAACCTGAATAGTTGTCCAGCGGGTGCGAATCCCGCCCGGCCAAGGCACCAGCTCAGCCAGCCGGTAGCGAGCTTTGCAGTTCTGGAGGTAACTCCAGCGTTGATGCGTAAGTACGCGAACAGGTGAGCCGTGGATATTAGCCTCGAAACAACGTCATTCCAGTTGCCCAAGGGGTCATGCACCCTGAAGGCCATGATTTCTCCCGCGCAAAAATGAGCGAGTGGGCGAAATGGCTGGCGGGGTGTTGCGCCACGGCGCGTCTGAACAGGACAACCCAGTAACCTGGGAGATCCTCCGTGCTCCGCGAGCGGGACATCCCCCAGTCGGGGATTACCGCTAGAAAGCCGTGTTTGCGGGAGGATTTCCCCTCGACAGACCGCGCCGGCCTGCATAAGCTAGCTTGTGCGCGCTTCGAAAACCGCGTTGATTTTTTCTAGCGGCCCATGGTGTCTAGTCGTTTTGCTGACCCTCTCCTGGGACATGATCAAGGCGGCGGTCGTGAGAGGTCGGCCTAGGTCGAAAGTAATAGCCATGAGAATTCGAATCTCCACCACACTAATCTCTGCGGCTACAGTCGTCGTGGGCATGCTCGTCGGCCAAATAGCCAGAGCGGACCGCGGCAAGATTCCTGTCCTACTTCAGGTTACCTATAATACGCTTGGTGACGTTTCGGGGCCCAAATTGCGTTCCGAGAGACGGGAGACGATCGTATTCAGTTCCGACGGTGACGTGATGGGGCCATCTCCTGGTCATCGGGAGCTCTACATATGGGACACACGGACTCGTGTGATGTCCCAGGTGACGAACAGTGGTTCGGGGGAAAGTTACGACCAGGCCCGCGCGACCGACAACACGGCGACATCTCATGCCGAGTTCGTGGCGTTTATTTCAACCGGTGAT
>JAJCZL010000043.1 GCA_029262415.1 Deltaproteobacteria bacterium
CTGCGGCTGAAGGTTTGCTGAATTCCAGTGCGAGCGGTCGCGCACCGACTGGATTGTGGTTTTGGTGGTGCCGAGAAGTTTCGCGATTTGCGGATCGGCGATTTCCGGGTGATTGCGCACCATCCAGGCGATGGCGTCCGGGCGGTTCTGGCGTTTGGAGACCGGCGTGTAGCGCGGGCCTTTGCGCGTGCGCTCGGCGATGATGGTTTTTGGTTGGGAAATCTTCAGCTTGTAGTCAGGGTCTTGTTGGCCTTTTTCAATTTCATCGCGCGTCAACTGATGCGTCGTAATCGGGTCAATGCCGCGCACGCCCCCGCCAACATCGCCATCGGCCACGCCGCGCACTTGCAGCGGGTGCAGACCGCAAAATTCTGCAACCTGGTCAAAGGTCAGCGATGTATTGTCGATCAGCCACACGGCGGTGGCGATTGGCATAAGCGGATGGTCGGCCATCATAGGTCTCCAAAATTTGTCATCGTTCGAGCGGCGGTCCCCAACGGCCAAAGAAAATCGGCCGGCGACCCTTTCGGGACGCCGCGCTAACGCCCGCAATGTCGGGGAAAGCGCTCGCGTGAGGAACGCGAATGAGGGGGCATATAGAACGATTGGGCCCCCGCGCCAAGCCGCATCAGCCGATTTTCAGGACAATTTTCCCAATATGCGCGCCTGATTCCATGCGGGCATGAGCCTTTGGTGCGTCTTTGAGCGCGAAAATCTCGTCGATCACCGGCTTGATCTTGCCGGCCTCAATCAGCGGCCAGATCGTCTCGCGCAATCCACTGGCGAGGCGGGCTTTCTCACTGGGCCCGCGGGCCTTCATGGTCGATCCGGAAAGCCGGAGGCGCTTGCGCATTATCGCGAAGATATTGATGCTTGCCGTCGCCCCGCGCAGGAATGCGATAGAGACATGACGCCCGCCATCGTTAAGGCACGCCAGGTTGCGCTCAACGAAGTCGCCGCCGGCGATGTCGAGGACGACATCCGCGCCGCCGCTGGCGGCAATGTCCACGTCCCACGGGTCTTCTTTATAGTTATAGGCGGCGTCGGCGCCGAGCCTCTGCGCCGTGTCGCATTTCTCTCGGGTTCCGGCCGTGGCGATGACCTTGGCGCCGATGGCCTTCGCCATGGCAATCGCCATCACGCCGATACCGCTTGTGCCGCCATGAACGAGGAGTGTCTCGCCGGGTTTGAGCGCCGCGTCGTCAAATACATTCGCCCAGACGGTAAACGCGGTTTCGGGCAACGACGCGGCCTCGCATAGCGACAAACCCGCCGGGACGGGCAAACAGGACCCCACATCGACGGTTGCGTAGTCGCCATAACCGCCACCGGTCAGCAGCGCGCAAACTTGATCGCCCATGGCCCAGCCTTTGACCTTGCCGCCAAGCGCAACGATCTCGCCCGCCGCCTCAAGCCCGGGCACATCACTGGCGCCCGGCGGCGGCGGATAAAGCCCTTGGCGTTGCAGGACATCGGGCCTGTTGACGCCGGCATAGGCGATGCGGATGAGCACTTCGTTTGGGCCCGGTTGCGGCAAGGGCCGTGTCGCCAGCTTCAGCATCTCAGGTCCGCCGGGCGCGGTGATTTCAATGACTGTCATGGTTTCCGGCAAGGCGTCAGGCGCTATGGTCATGGGCAAAGCCTCGATTTGTCTTCGTCAATGTTGAACCAGCGGACGGAATTTCGCAAACTGCACGCACGATAAAGAGGAACGCGCCGATGGATGACGTACCGCTAAATGAAAAGCCGGATCTGACCTTGGCCTATCTCGTCAAGCAGGACCTTTATGCACTGTCCGTCGGCGATCTGGAAGAACGCATCGACGCGCTTAAGGCGGAAATCAGCCGTTGCGAGGCGGCTATGAAGGACCGGGGCTCGACCAAATCGGCGGCGGATAAGCTGTTTAAGATTTGAGGCCAGGGCTTAATCCTCCGGCAACGGAATATATTCGCTCTCGCTCGGCGGCAGCGTAAATACAGTATCCGTGAAACCGTTTTCCGCCGAGGCTTTCCAGTCGGCTTTCGCCTGATCAATCCGTTCGCGCGTCACGGCGACGAGGTTCCACCAGATCAGGCGCTTGCCAAGCGGCGCGCCGCCAAGCAGCATCAGTTTTGAGGCTGCGGTTGCGGTGATGCGGGGAGCAGAGCCCGGTTTAAACACCAGCATGGTCGCAGCGCCAAACGCCTCGCCATCAACTTCTACGCCGCCTTCGGTGATATATAGAGCGCGTTCAATGTGATCGTCCGGGAGGGGAATGCCGGCGCCGGGCGCGGCTTCGACACCAAGGTAAAACATCTCGGAAAATGTCTCGACCGGGGAGGCCTCGCCGAAAGCGAAACCTGCAATCAGCCGCATGACCGCGCCGCCCGGTTTAATCACCGGCAATGTCGCCTTGGGGTGATGGTGGAATGCGGGCGCCGCCTCTGCCGCGTCCTCGGGCAAAGCCAGCCAGCTCTGAATGCCATGGATTTTCTGCCCTGCAGCCCGGCGCGCATTATCGGTGCGTTCGGAATGGACAATCCCGCGACCGGCGGTCATCCAGTTGACATCGCCGGGTTTGATCACCTGATCAAATCCCAGGCTGTCTCGATGACGGATCTCGCCGTTGAACAGATAGGTGACGGTTGCAAGGCCGATATGCGGGTGCGGGCGAACATTGATGCCGGTCCCGGGGGCAAAATTCGCCGGGCCCATTTCGTCGAAGAAGACGAACGGGCCGACCATGCGGCGCTTGGCGTAGGGCAGCACCCGTCCGACCGTAAACCCGCCGAGATCGCGTGTGCGTGGTTTGATAATGGTTTCGATCGCGCTCATTGGCGGCAATCCTTAGTCTCTCGGTCCCGTGATTTGGCGCTGGCCCGATACGGTCATATCATGGGCGCTGCTCAAGAGC
>JAJCZL010000044.1 GCA_029262415.1 Deltaproteobacteria bacterium
CGGCCTAAGCGGAGGGACGGCCTTCAGCGGGTGCGCGATCGCCAACTACCAGTGCAAGGCCGGACGTATGCACGTAAAGAACACGACGGTTCTTGGAGGGGAGTGCGGGATCTTTTCCGTAAACTCGTTAAAGCTCAAGAATTCTGAGGTTCGTGGGAGTTCGGGAATCGGCGTCGAAGTCGACCAGTGTTTCATCCAATCGCCGCTGGTGATCTCGGACACGGTGATCGCCGACCACGCCGGTCGAGGAGCTTTGGCGAGAACCGGGATGCTCGTGACTCGCTCCGAGATTACGGAAAATCTCGGCGGCGGAATCGAAGACTTAGGAAATTTCAAGCCGAGCAAAGTGACGGTCGTACGCGGCCTCGTGGACCGAAACGGACCGTTCGGGGTCCGGGCGACGAACGATCCCGAGATGAAACCGACCGCGCTACATTCCGTGCGGAATGTGGATAACTCGGCGCAAAGTACACCGGCGGCACGATGATCGGTCCGCTCAGTCACTTGTGCAGAGCTTCCCTAGCACCCAGGCCTTGGCCAACACAACGTTGTCACTTCCTTCTGAGGCGGTCCTCAGTGCGATCAGATCGTCACGGCGCAGCTGTTGGGCGGTCAGGTCGACCGTAGGGTCATCAGCCGTCTTGTAGCGCATAGGACATGTACTTTACGGAGAACGGCAGATGTGGAAACCGTTTGGTCTCACCGTCTGTGAAGCCAAGCTTGCGGTACCAACGCTGGAGTTCGGTGTGTTCGCCGATGACCCCGATGCTGATGGTTTGTATTGAGGTAGACCGGGCGTGCTGAATGACGTGCTGTACGAGGCGGGCACCGGCACCGCGGTTTCGATGTCTCGGAAGAACTGAAAGACGGTTCAAGTACGCGCGCTCGGCACTCGGGTTTTCGTAGGCGACGCAGCCGATCGGGACGGCGTTTTCTTCAATGACGAAATACTTCTCGCCGCGGGCAAGGTCGGCCTCGACCCAACCTTCTGTACAGAACGACGGGTGCTTCGGGCAGTTCTCAGCATTCAGACCAAACCTCACTGCGACGTCTTTGTTCGATTCGCTGACAAGCATTGCGATCGTTTCTGGATCTTCGGCGGTTGATTCTCGGATTTTCACTACAGTGCGCTCATGAGACCGGCGCGCCGCATGCACGGCGCATTTGCCCGGCGCATTGTTCACTTAGCTAACGGCCACGGCTAGGCTCGCGGCGCAACCCAGCACCCACGACGAACAGGAGAACTAGATGCCGTATGAAACCATCACAGTTGAAACGCAAGGCCCTGTAGCGCTGTTCACGCTCAACCGTCCGGAAAAGCTCAACGCTTGGACACCGAAGATGAGTGAAGAGCTGGCGCACGCGATGGAGTCGGCCAACGAGAACGCCGCGGTGGGCGCTGTGGTCATGACCGGAGCAGGGCGGGGCTTCTGTGCCGGCGCGGACATGGAGGCCACGTTTAAGACGCGTATCGACGGCGGGGATCCCGGCGAGAACACCGCGGACGGGCAGGGTGGTATGCCCGCGGGCCTGGATTGGGTAGATCTTTGCCGTCGTTCCAAACCGCTGGTGGCTGCGGTCAACGGCGCCGCGGTGGGCATCGGCCTCACGCAGATCCTACCCTTCGACGTCATCGTTGCGTCGGAGAAGGCGAAGTTCGGCATGGGTTTCATCAAGATGGGCTTGGTACCGGAGTTGGCAAGCACGCACCTGCTCGTGCAGCGAATGGGTTTCGGCCGCGCCTCCGAGATGGCGCTCAGCGGTCGCCTCTACAGCGGACGCGAAGCCGGGGAGACAGGCTTGGCCGACCACGTTACCGAGCCCGACGCTCTGATCGGCAAAGCGATGGAGATAGCCGAGTCGTTTGCCGCGAACCCGGACCGGCAACTGCGCATGACCAAAGCGTTGCTTACCCGCAACGGCGCACCGGTCGATCTTCGCGACGTTCAGCAATCCGAGACTGAACTGCTGCGCGAGTGTTGGAAATCTCCGGAGCACGCCGAGGCCGTCAATGCGTTTATCGAGAAGCGGCCGGTGAAGTTTCGCTAAATCCAAGACGATAGGAGTACCATGCCAACGCTCAAGCTCTGTTCTTTGATTTCGCTCCCCAAGGATTAACTCGTAACCTGTTTCCAGTCGCCCCTGCGAACGCGCGGGTCGGAGGCGTGCTCGATGAAGTACCTGACCATGACGTCTAGATAAGACGTCACCGGCGGGCAGGCGATGCCGTGCTTGGCAAGCGCGGGTTCGACGTGGGTTCTGTCGTATTCGACTCGGTAAAACGAGTGCTCGAAGGCTTGCGGCGGCACGCCGGTGATCTTCTCGAACATCGGCAGGCGGCCCGCCCGGCGCATCATCCACGGCGGTAGCTTGAGCGAAGGTTTGCGCCTACCCATCGCAGAGCACGCGAGATCGAAGAACTCGAGGTAACTGAGCGGGGCAGGGTCGACCAGGTGGTAGACGCGTCCGACCGAAGCTTCGTCCTCGAAGAGATGGTAGACGGCGTCGGTAATGAAGTCGACGGGCGCGAATTGGAACTCAGTGTCGCCGGTATCCGGTATCACGGCGTGCATGTTGCGCGCGATCATTGTCAGGGCGTAGTAAGGTCCGTCGATCTTCTCGATCGCGCCGGTTCGCGAGTGCCCAACGACCGTGGCCGGTCTGAAGATGACGGTCGGAATTCGCTCGCGCCGCTCGCGCACCAGCCGCTCGGCCAGGTACTTGGTCTCTTCGTAGTAGTTTTTGAACCGTTGGCCGACGTCGAGGTCGTCCTCGCGAAAAAGTCCCGTATGAGTTCCCACGACGGCGACTGTGCTGATATACGCAAGGCGCCGGAGCGCGGGTAGCCCGTCGATAAAATCGAGAAGGTTGCGTGTGCCATCGACGTTAACCCGCATCGAAACGTCTCGCGGCGCCCCCAGACTGTAAAGCGCGGCGAGATGGATGGCGTGAGTGACGCGGTCGCGTATTTCTTCACGCAACTTCGGATCGATGCCGAGCCCGGGCACGGAAATGTCGCCCGACAGCACGGTGATGCGCGCGCGCGTTGCCGGATCGTCAATCGTCGCGTCAAGGTAGGATTCCAGGCGTTCTTTGAAGCGACCGTTCTCAAGCAGGTAAATCTTGCAGTCCTGCTTCTCGAGGTAGTGCGCGAGGATGTAGCGGCCGATGAAACCTCCGGCGCCGGTGCAAAAAAGCGTTTTGCTTTCGCTCGGTGGTGTCATATCCACCCGGGCAATCTATAGCTGCTCGGCTCGATACGCGAGTTCAAAGAAGCCGCGGAAGAACCGCTCACCTAGATGAGGGTCGTATCGTGCGCGATCCGGCGTTTGCTAGGACTGCCGTACACGAGCAACATCCGTGGATGCCGCGGCTACAAAGAAAGGGGTTCCAGACCCCGGATCAGGTGCGCCGCTTTCCCAACGGACGCATGGACATCGTTTCGCTCGATGAGACCCAGATCGGCCGATTCGTGTTTCAACCCGGATGGTGCTGGTCGAAAGATGTAGCGCCGATCGTCGGGACCCATTCTTGCCATCATCGCCACGTCGGTTACACGATCTCGGGAACCCTTGAGGTTCGAATGGACGACGGCACCGAGATGGTCATCGGCGCCGGCGACGCCTACGAAATCCCGCCGGGTCACGACGCCTGGGTGATCGGAGATGAGCCCTGGGATTCCGTCGAATTCACCAGCGCACACGCGTTTGCGAAGACCCACGAGGAACTCGGCGAGCGCGTGCTCGCTACGATCTTCTTCTCCGACATCGTTGATTCCACGGCAATGCTCGAACGGCTTGGCGACGCGGCTTGGAGCGAGCTGCTCCAGCGGCACAACCAGCGCTGCCGAGTGGTCATCGATCGTTACCGTGGACGCGAAATGACCACTCTCGGCGATGGATTTCTTGCTGTCTTTGACGGAGCTGCGCGGGCGGTACTTGCCGCGGGAGAACTCGACGCGGTAGTTGCCGACCTCGGGCTGCGCGTTCGCGTTGGTATCCACACCGGAGAGATCGAGTTCAGCGGCGGCCAAGCGCGCGGTCTGGCCGTACACACGGCTTCACGGATTTGTGCCCTTGCCGATGAAGGCGAGGTGCTGGTGTCGGGAACGACTTGCGGCTTGCTGGACGGCGCAGGCCTCGCGTTCGACCCGAGGGGAGAACACAACCTCAAGGGTATTAGCGGCCCGCGCCCGTTGTTCGCACTCAAAAGCCGGCGAGCTGCCGATCGGTAGATGATCGACATTTCGCTCCCACCTGGGAAACCAGCCGTCCTTCCAGCACCTCGCGGATGACGTGGACGACCGCTTCCGTCTCGAAGGGTTTTGACATGAACAGGTCGGCGCCGACTTCCAAAGCCTTGTGTTCGGCGGATTCATTGCCCATGGCCGTGGCGATGATGATGAAAATGCCGGCGAGTTCTTCGTGGCCGCGAATCCTCTCGCAGACCTCGTAACCGTCCATTCGGGGCATCATGAGATCGAGAAGTACGACTTTGGGCTTGACCGCACAGACTTTCTCGAGCCCGTCGACACCGTCAATCGCCGTTGCGACATCGAAACCCTCATCTTCGAGGATGAACGCAACCGCTTCTCGAAGGTTGGGCTCATCGTCGACGACGACGATGCGGTTTTGAAGCTCCATGTTTGCCGTGCGCCTTCACCAACGATTTCCCTTCTGTGTGCCCCGGATTCATTCATCGCGGGTCGCCGGACCGGCGAGTCAGAGTCGTTGGTTTGGGTATATAGTGCCATAGCGAGTGTGGGTGGCACCGCAAAAACGTGCGCGTTGAGCGGCCTATCGCAACCCCGGACACGCATGGGAGGGGACGATATCGGGGTTTTTCGCTTGGTTTGCTTCAAGCACCGAGCCGCATCAGATCCGCGCATTTCTCGCCGATCATGATCACGGGAGCATGGATGTTGTTGCTGGTAACCCGTGGCATCACTGAAGCATCGGCGATCCTCAATCCGTCGATACCCTTGACGCGAAGCTGTGCATCGACGACTGCCAGCGGATCGCTGTCGGAACCCATTTTGCAGGTGCCACACACGTGGTACTCGGTGTCGGCATGCTCGCGCAAGGCTTCTTCGATTTGCCGGGGATCGTCGCGGTCGTATGCGATCAGCATCTCGCCGCGATACGGATCGAACGCCTCGGCGTTCATGATGTCGAGTGCGATCTGTGTGCCCTTTATCAGGGTTTCCATGTCGTATGGGTGACTGAAGTAGCGGGGATCGATCAACGGCATGACCCGCGTGTCGGGACTGGCAAGGCGAACCTCGCCGGTGCTCTGTGGTCTGGCCAACAATAGATGCGCGGAATAGCCGTGACCGAGGTGATTCTTACGCGCGTGATCATCGGCAATGCCGATGATCAGTTCCATCTCCATGTCGGAGACCTCGACATCGGGACGCGTGCGATAGTAGACGCCGGATTCGGCGGCGCAGCTGGTGATCATCCCGGTGCGGCGGCGTTGCCAATCCCACATTGCTTTGGCCATGCGCGCGACGCCGACCGGCGAGATGCCGAAGGTGTCGTAGTTGCGCGGTGAGCGGTAGATCAGCAGTGCCGAGATGTGGTCCTGCAAGTTCTGACCGACGCCCGGCGCATCGAGCAACGGCGAAATGCCCAGTGTCTGCAGATGGGCGCCCGGACCGATGCCGGAGGCCATCAGGATCTGCGGCGAGCCGAAGGCACCGCCCGACAGCACAACCTCGCGTCGCGCGCGTACGCGCCTGGTCTGTCCGTCCTGGTAATACTCGGCGCCGCTCGCACGGCGCCGCTCGAAGAGTAGCCTGGCCGTATGGGCGCCGGTCAACACCTTGAGATTCGAACGGCCGAGATTAGGGTGGATGAACGCCGCCGCCGTGCTGTGCCGCTCGCCATTCTTTTGCGTCACCTGCACGTTGTAGCAGCCGTAATGCTCCGCGCCGTTGAAGTCTGGATTGAACGGAATGCCGAGCGACTGACAGGCTTCTAGAAAAACCTCGTTGAGCGGGCTGGGGCTGCGCAAGCCGGCGACGTTGAGCGGTCCGTCGACACCGTGGAATGGAGAATCACGATGGACCTCGTTGTTCTCCGACTTCTTGAAATAGGGGAGTACCTCTCGATAACTCCAGCCGGGATTGCCCAGCGCGGCCCAATTATCGTAATCCGAACGGTGGCCGCGCGCATAAATCATCGCGTTGATTGTGCTCGAGCCGCCCAGCGCTTTGCCGCGCGGCTGGAAGCCGCGACGCCCGTTGAATCCGCTCTGGGGCACCGTCTGATAGTGCCAACTGTTGATCCCGCGCGGCACCGCGGCGGTAAAGCCCAGCGGCGCGCGAATCAGCACACCCTTGCCGTCGCCACCTGCTTCCAGCAGACAAACGCTGGTCGACGGGTCCTCAGTTAGGCGGCTAGCCACAACGCAGCCGGCTGAACCGCCTCCGATAACTACGTAATCGAATTCTTCCATTGACTGTTGTCTACTCGCTATTCTTTGGCCATACCATCCCACTGTTGTTGTGTCAGGCCGAATCCTATTACCGTCGGCAGCCGCCCCACCGATTCGATTCTAGTGAACATATCGCCCATACTCCGACGCAAATGGTGGATCGTGATACTAGTGGGGGCCCGCTGAAAAGCCCTATCTGCAGCAACCGTAATCCTCACCCGGTTCGCGCTTTCACTGCGGCATTGCTGCTGCTGTCTACCTCGGTCCCGATCAGCAGTTTCGCATTTGGCGACGCGAAACCGACACCGCCGCGCGTGATCACGACCGCCGCCGAATCCGCGACGGACATCGTTCGTAAATCCGACCGGCAACAGCGGGGAGACTCGAGCTACGTCGAGATGACCATGACCATCACGCGACCCGCTTGGACGCGCACGATGAGCATGAAGTCGTGGACCAAAGGCGACGACTACGCTCTGGTTCTCATAACCGCGCCGGCCCGCGACAAGGGTTCGAGTTCGCTCAAGCGAAAGCGGGAGATGTGGAACTGGATCCCGAGCATCGAGAGAGTGATCAAAATAGCTCCGTCGATGCTCGGGCAATCGTGGATGGGGTCGGATTTCACGAACGACGATCTCATCAACCAGTCGTCTATCGTCGTCGACTATACCCACCGGCTTGTGCGTGAAGATGAGGTGGACGACGCCCCGGCATGGGTCATCGAGGCGACGCCGAAAGCGGATGCGCCCGTTGTGTGGAGCAAGGTCGTTTTGTGGATCGGAAAGGCTCACTACAACCAGCGGCGCGTCCAGTTCTATGACGACTTCGGTGATCTTATCAGTGAACTCACCACCTTCGATGTCGGCGAACTCGGAGACCGCATCCTGCCGCGCCGCCTGGAGATGCGGCCTGCGGACGAAGAGGGTCGAAAGACCGAACTCATCTACCGCAAAGCTGAGTTTGATTTCGACGTCGCGGCTGAGTTCTTTTCTCAGGCCAGCATGAAAGAGCTGCGCGAATGAGAGCGCGCTTCGCCGTTTCATTGGCCTGGCGCAACGTGTGGCGGCAGAAACGGCGTACGTTCATCACTGCTGGCAGCGTTGCCACCGCCATGCTCTTGAGCCTCTTCATGCGCTCGATGCAGGAAGGCTCCTACGCCAACAACCTCGACAACGCGACGCGTTTCTATTCGGGATACCTGCAACTCCAACATCCGGAGTTTTCCGAAAGCGGCTCGATCGACAAACTACTGCCGTCCGACGATGCGTTTCTCCGACGGGTGCAGTCAATCGACGGCTTGACCACAGCCGTTCCGCGCCTCGAATCTTTCGGACTCGGCGCCGCAGGCTCCAAATCGAAAGGTGTGATTGTGATGGGGGTTGCGCCCGAAGCCGAGGACGCCTACTCCGGGCTCGCGGCCAGAGTGAGGCACGGGCGCTACTTTGCGCAAGGAGATGAGAACGCGGCACTCGTGGGAGGACGGCTCGCAAAATACCTGGAGATCGAGCCCGGCGATGAGCTGGTTCTGTATGGCCAGGGCTACCACGGGGCGACGGCTGCCGGTCTCTTTCAGGTCGCCGGTATTATCGACTACCCGAATCAAGCCCTCGATTCCCGGATCGTCTATCTACCTTTGGCGGCCGCTCAGCGACTGTATGCAACCGGCGAACGAGTCAGCGCGTGGGTGCTGCACGGCGAGAACGTACGCGGCATCCCGGCCCTCGAAGCTGCAGCCCGTGCGACCATGGACGGCATCGGCCCAACGAACGCAGGCAGCCCGACCGATATCGAGTCCCCGCTCGAGACCGCCGGTACGACAAACACTAGAATCCGCGTGCGCAACTGGGCGGAGATCTCGCCCGAACTAGAGCAGCAGATCACGCTCGACCGTGTAAGCGGACAGTTTCTCGTCCTGATTCTGTACGGCATCGTTGGATTCGGCGTTTTTGCGACGATCGCGATGATGACGCTGGAACGTCGGCGCGAGTTCGGTGTCATGCTTGCAACGGGAATGCCGCGGCTCCGACTCATACAGCTGGTGCTGTTCGAGTCGGTCTGTCTCGCGGCCACGGGAATCGCACTCGGCTTGGTGATCACGATGCCGGTGCTGTTGTGGTTTTACCGTCATCCCATCCCGCTGAGTGGAGAGATCGCGGCTGCCACCGAAGCCATGGGCTTTGAGCCGATCATTCCTTTTTCGTTGGCACCTGAAATTTTTCTTGAGCAGGTGCAGATCCTTGTCGTCATCTTTGCGGCCTGCTCCACCTACCCGATGTTTCGTATTTGGCGGCTCAAGGCAGCAGCCGCACTCAAGGGCTGAGGTTGTGATCGTTCGGCTCGCATGGCGCAACGTTTGGCGTAACCCGCTTCGTAGCGGAATCATGATCGCCTCGATGGTCTTCGGATTGCTCGGTTGTCTTTTCATGGTCGGCTTCGTCGAAGGATTCACGGCGAGCATGCTCGAGAACGCGATTCGCGATCAGACGGCACATCTACAGATCCATCACCCCGACTTTCTTCTCAACGAAGACCTTGCCGCATGGATCCCTGACGCTGAAGAACTGGCCGAAAAGATCCGGCGCACCGACGGCGTGCAGGGGGTGGCCGTTCGCCAAGTTGTAGACGGGATGATGGCTTCTGCGGCAAGCTCGCGCGGAGTTCGTATCAACGGTGTCGATGCGGAGCATGAGGCGCTTGTCACCGGTGTTGCTGATCGTATCGTCGAAGGCGGCGGCCTGACCGACGATGCGCGGCGGCCCATCCTTATAAGCCGGCGCAGTGCGCGCAGGCTCAACCTTCGCGTCGGCTCCAAACTCGTCGCGACTTTCAGCGACCTGCACGGCGAGGTCACCGGGGCGGCCTTTCGCATCAGCGGACTTTTCGAAACACCGGCGAGCGGTTTCGACGAAACCAATCTTTTCGTCAGACGCAACGATCTCGCCGACCTGACGCAACTCACGCAAGCGAACGAGATCGTAATTCGTCTTCGCGACGGGTCGCAGCTCGACGCTATCAGCCCGCGAGTTCGCGAGTTGATCGGTGGAGGAGCCGTGTTGCGCGACTGGGGAGAGATCCAACCGGTGCTCAAAGCCATGCTCGGGAGCATGGCTACGTCGAACCGTATCCTCATCTCGATTTTCGTTCTCGCTCTAGGCTTCGGTATCGTCAACGCGATGCTGATGTCGGTCTTCGAACGGACCCGCGAGTTCGGTGTCTTGCGCGCGGTCGGCATGACACGACCGCGCGTGCTCGCACTTATCGTCCTCGAGTCGACGTTTTTGGGCGGCATCGGTGGAGGTCTCGGCGTACTCGTCTCCGCGGCGGCGGTCGCCGTTGTGGGCCGGCTCGGTCTACCGCTCGGTGCCATGGCCGAAGGGCTCGGTTCGTTCGGCGCCGATGCGGTCCTTTACCCTTCGGTGCCCGCGGCGACGTATGCGATGGTGCTCGCCTTGGTAGGCGTGATCAGCGTTTTCGCCGCGCTGTATCCCGCCCGTCACACCCTGAAGAAGCGCACAAGCGAGATGCTTGCGGAGAGACACTAAGTGGCTATCGTTCTGCACGACCTCACCAAGATCTACAACCAGGACACGGATTTCCCGATCACGGCTGTAGACGCCGTCTCGCTGACGATCGGCGCGGGCGACTTCGTCGCGGTAATGGGGCCGTCGGGTTCCGGAAAGACCACATTGCTCAACATGATGGGCGGAATCGATCGACCCACCTCCGGTTCCGTCTCGATCGACGAAGTCGACATCACCGGGCTCGCCGACAAAGACCTGGTTGCGTTTCGTCGCGACAATATCGGCTTCATCTTTCAGGATTTCAGTTTGCTACCGGTGCTGACCGCCGAAGAGAACGTCGAGTTCGTGATGCAGCTGCAAGGTCACAGTGCGTCGGAGTGCGCCAGGCGAGCGCAAGAGCTTTTGCGCGAAGTAGGTCTCGAAGATCGTATGGACACCGTTCCCGCAAAACTTTCCGGCGGCCAGCAGCAGCGCGTGGCCGTCGCCCGTGCTCTGGCCCCGCGACCGAAGTTCGTCTTGGCCGATGAACCGACGGCGAACCTCGATGCCGAAACCACACACGGGCTTCTCGATCTGATGCAACGCATGAACGAGAACAAGGGGATCACCTTCATCTTCTCGACGCACGATCCGCGTGTGATCGCGCGTGCAAGGCGTGTCATCGTCTTCGAGGATGGGCATGTAACGGAGGATCGTAGGCAGTGAGCCGATGCGCGGGCTTGGCCTCGGCTGTGAGCGTGACGATGCTTACCTTAGGGCTCGGTCTTTGTTTCGCAGCAGAAGCGTACGCGCAAGTGCCCGGCCTGCGTCCTGAGAGTCCACTGAGCTTCGGTGGCTACGTTCGCTACCTTACCATCGTGAACTTCTCCGATCACGGCGATACGCTCGTCGATCATCTCATCCATCAGCGGTTCGACTTCGAGTATCGCGCCGGCGACGAGTTGGCTTTCAACGCCGGGCTCAGGACGCGCCTATTCGTCGGCGATAGCGTCGGTACTCCCGGCTACGAGAATTCGCTCACCACCGACCCCGGTTTTCTCAATCTGAGTTGGAACTGGGTCGACGATGACAACACGCTTGCAAACAGCACTTTCGATCGTCTCTTCGTGGATTGGAAGCCCGACGCCTGGCAACTGCGTGCCGGACGCCAGCGGATCGGCTGGGGAATGACGACGCTTTGGAACCCCAACGATCTGTTCAACGTCTATACGAGCTTCGATGTCGAGTATGATGAGAGGCCCGGAACCGATGCTGTTCTGCTTGGCCGTGACCTTGGCTTCGCGTCCAGAGTCGAGACCGTATGGGGGCTCGGCGACAACTGGGACGAAACCACTCTTACCGTGCGCTATCAGGGGAACGAGGCGGGGTTCGATTGGCAGCTCATCGGAGGCAAGAACCGTGTCGATGCAGTGGCCGGTGGCGGTTTGGCGGGTAGCTTTGCGGGCGCCGGGCTACGCTCGGAGATAACACACTTCGAACCGATGCAGGACAAGCTGGGAGAGGTCGAACAGAAGAGCACGACGGTTGCCACGGTCGAGACCGACTACTCTCTGAGCGGACGGAGGAACCCCACCTGGAGAATCGCATTGCTGTATGTCAGCTCACCGCAAGCCCCGGCTGGCGCTGCTCAGTTTGTTCGCGGCCAACTCACCGCGAAGACCATCAGCTTTGCCGAGTACACAAGTTATGCCGACCTGTCCTTCGACATCACGCCGTTGAGCCGGCAGACATTCGGGGCCGGCTTCTACGACGACGGCTCCTGGTTCGTCACCGGCAGCAATCGCATCTCACTCTCCGACGATTGGGATCTGTTGCTTGTCTGGCAACACTTCAACGGCAGTAACGACAGCCTGTTCGGGGCCAACCCCGCGCATCTGATCTTCGCTCATCTCGGCTGGAACTTCTGAGGCACGTTTAATTTGGCCGGATGGGTTGACAGAAAGCGGCATCCGTCGACAATCCGCTTCATGGAAGCTTCCACCATCACCGGTGGCGATCTCATCGCCCGCATGCTCGCTGCGGAAGGCGTAGAGATCGTCTTCGGGATCATCGACGGCTCGTACTTCGGTTTGTACTCGAGTCTCGGCAAGCACGGTATCCGTCTGATTACTCCGCGGCACGAGACCACTGCCGTCCACATGGCCGGCGCCTACGCGCGGATGACCGGCAAGATCGGCGTATGTATCGCGAGCAACGGCCCCGGAGTAGCCAACGCTCTGCCCGGAATTGCCGTCGAGAATGGAGAGGGCAACCGCGTGTTGCTGATCTCGAGTTGGCGTCGAACCGGAATCGTCGGCCCCGACCGCGGCGGTACCTACCAGTACTTCGACCAAGTCGGAGTGACCCGGCCGATGACCAAGTGGTCGGGTGCTGCGAGTTCTTTCGAACGCATCCCACTCGCTCTCAGGCGTGCGTTCCGGGTGTCTTTCCACGGCCGTCCCGGGGTTGTGCACCTCACCGTTCCCGAAGACCTTCTAAACGGCAGCTGCGAAGGTTCCGCCCCCGTGCTGGAACCGCGCCAGTATCGGCGTACCGAGCCGCTCGCACCGGAGCCCGAACAGGTGCGCAGTTCGGCGGAAATTCTCCTCAACGCCGAACTCCCTCTCATCCAAGTCGGAAGCGGAGTCATTCACGCGGGCGCATCGGCTTTGGTCGAAGAGCTTGCGCGCATCCTTTGTGCTCCGGTGACCACGAGTTGGGGCGGACGTACTGCCCTGGACGACCGCTTCCGCAATACCGTTCCGCTGCTGCCGCCGCTGGTCAACCAGGTTCGCACCGAAGCCGACGTGGTGCTCGCGCTGGGAACCCGCTTCGGCGAAACCGATTGGTGGGGCAAGCCGCCCTATTGGCGCAGAGCAGCCGAGCAGCGCATGATCCAAGTCGACATCGACGAAGAGATTTTCGGTGTCAACAAGTCGGTAGAACTCGCCGTTCTTGCCGATGCGAAACTGTATCTGGAAGCTCTGCTGCGCGAACTCAAAGGCCAAGCGCCGCCGGCTAACCTTGCCCATAGGGAGGCGCGACTCGAAGAGTTCGCCGATACCAAGGATGCCCTGCGCGGGTTTTTGCAGACCATGCCGTCTGCGCGTGATCACCAGCCCATGCATTCGGCTTACGTACCGATGGTCTGCCGCGAGGTGTTCGACGACAACGCCGTCCTGGTGATCGACGGCGGCAACACTGCGGTATGGAGTAACCTGTTTCATGAGAACCGGGTACCGGGATCGACGCTGAGCACTTTTAAGTTCGGCATGCTCGGTGCCGGTCTCGGCCAAGCTCTTGGTGCCAAAGCGGCTCGTCCTGAATGCCAGGTCTACTGCATCATCGGCGACGGCGCGATGGGGTTCCATCCCCAGGAAATCGAAACCGCGGTGCGTGCCGATCTGCCGGTGGTTTTTCTGGTGTTGTGCGACCGCCAATGGGGGATGGTCAAGTTCGGTCAGAGCATGGCCCTGAATCCACAAGCGATGACGGCCAACCGCTCGCTGCCGGCCGAAGAAACCCTCAACGCCGACTTCTGCGAGATCCGTTTCGACGAAGTCGCGCGCGCGATGGGCGCCCATGGCGAGCGTGTCGCCGCCGTTGCCGAGCTTTCGCCCGCCATCGAGCGCTGCCTGCAGAGCGGACGCTGTTCGGTGATTCATGTCGATGTCGATCCCGTCGAACACATGTGGGCGCCGGGCCTCGACGTATTCAAAGCCATGCACATGGAGCCGCAGGAGTAGACCACATCGTGGAGCCCCGCCCTTTGCCGCCGGCCCGTTCGGTGCTCATCACCGGTGCCGGCGGTCTGATCGGCGGCAGGGTGCTTGAGCGCCTTGCGGCCGATCCGGGTGAGATCCAGCGCGTCGTCGCCCTCGATCTGCGTGCGCCGTCTCCTGGTCGAACACTGACGGGAATCGAGTACGCCACCGCAGACATACGTGACAAAACGATAGAGGAACTCCTTCGTCGTCACCAGGTTGACACCGTGGTCCATCTCGCAGCCGTCGTCACTCCCGGCAAGGACAGCTCGCGTGAACTTGAGTATTCGATCGACGTGCTCGGCACCGAGAACATGCTCGACTGTTCGATCCGCGCGGGTGTTCGGCAGTTCGTCTATACCAGCAGCGGCGCCGCCTACGGTTACCATGCCGACAACCCCGCGTTGCTGCGCGAAACCGACACGTTGCGTGGAAACCAAGAGTTCGCCTATTCCGACCACAAACGGCTGGTCGAGGAGATGCTCGCCGCATACCGGCACAACCATCCCGAACTGACACAGTTGATCTTTCGTCCAGGGACGATCCTCGGCCGCGATGTTGCCAATCAGATTACCGCCATTTTCGAGCGTCCGCTGGTTGTCGGCGTACGCGGCAGCGAGTCGCCTTTCGTGTTTATTTGGGACGAAGACGTCGCCCGCTGCATTGTCAAAGGTGTGCGCGAACGTCGCAGCGGGATCTACAACCTGGCCGGCGATGGTAGCGTTTCTTTGCTCGAAATTGCCCGTGCGGTCGGCAAGCCATACTTGCCCTTACCGGTTTGGGTGCTGCGAACAATTCTGCGTGTATTGAAGGCGTCAGGGCTCACGACCACCGGTCCCGAGCAGGTCAACTTCTTGCGTTACCGGCCGGTGCTCGACAACGCACGGCTGAAATCCGAGTTTGGCTTTGTTCCCTCCTACAGCAGTCGCGAATGCTTCGAATACTACCAGGCACTTCGTTTTCCTGAGCAAGCCGGTACATGAAAAACAAAACCGTAGTTATCACCGGCGCCGCCGGCGGTATCGGCCGAGCCCTTGCCCATAGCTTCGCACGCCGGGGTGCTCGAGTAGCGTTGCTCGACCGTGACGCCGCCGGCGCGCAGGCGGTGGCCGCTGCCCTGGCCGATGCACGGGGAAAGACGGGCGGAAATTCTCTTGCGCTGGGCTGCGATGTGACTGCGCCGGCCGAGTGTCAGAGTGCGATCGACGCAGTAAGCGATCGATGGGGAGGCGTGGACGTGCTCGTCAACAACGCCGGCATTACTCAACTCGGCCTTTTTCGCGATACCCGCATCGAGGTCATCCGCAGCGTGATGGAAGTGAACTTCTTTGGTGCCGTTAACTGTACCAAGGCTGCGCTGCCCTCGCTGCTTGAACGCAAGGGACAGATCGTGGTGATCTCGAGCGTTGCGGGTTTCGCGCCGTTGGCGTCGCGGAGCGGGTACGCTGCCAGCAAACACGCGCTGCACGGCTTTTTCGATTCTCTGCGTGCTGAACACACGCGCGACGGATTGCGGATTCTGCTGGTCTGTCCGTCTTTCGTGGACACGGCCATCGGCGAACACGCTCTCGGCGGCGACGGTCGCCGGGCCCCGCAGGGAGCCAGAACCGGGGTAGGGGCGGCTGCCGATCCGAAAGACGTGGCCGAAGCTGTTGTACGTGCTGCGCAAGCCGATAGGCGGCTGTTGCTGGTGCCGCGGCAGGCGAGGCTTTCCTTTTTGGTCTCGCGCCTTGCGCCGCGGCTATACCAACGACTGATGATCCGGCGCACACTGGGAACCAGCGGCTAATCGGCCCTGAGATTTCGTGTCCGCAGGGGCTGCCGTGCGGGCGGCGGTGTGAACTTCGGCAGTACGGGGTTTCGCGGCGCAAGGACTGTGCTATGACTCGCTTAGGATGGCACGCGCGAATCAAGTAAACCCAGTCGTCGGAACGCTCGTGTTGGCGCTGGCATGCGTACTCGCCGCTGGTTGCGCAACCCAGCCGGGACTCCAAAGGAGTCATCTCGGCCGCAACTTCTCGATACTGAGCATGTTTAACACCGAGGCCGAGAAGAGCGTCTATTCGGTCGACGACGCGCAGGTGACGCTTTCGGTCCGTTACGGATTCCACGCCGAAGAGAGTCCTGCCAGCTTACACGTCGAGTGGATCGGCCCTGACGGCCATCTGCACCCCGGCCAACCGATCGAGCAGGTCGCCGGCACCGACATGATCCGTACGGCACTACAGATCCGCGGCGGGCCTGGTGCGCGTACGCCCGGCAAGTGGAGCGTACGGCTATACAAACTCGGTGAGCAGATTCTAGAGCGCAAGTTCGACATCGTTTTACAAGCCGGAGCCGACAACGTCGGCGCTGACTATCGGCTGCCCGGCGACGAGATGCGCCGCGAAAATTGGTGAAGGAGTTCGTAGCCGCGGCGCTGCTCGCAGGTCTCTTGATCGCTGTTTCGGCGCCCACCACCGCTGCGGCCGGGCAAAGCGACGCGAAGGCCTATCAGATCCGATACCAGTGGAACTTCGTACCCGCCGACGACCGTGTCGATGTGACGATCACGCTCGGGAAAGGAGCCGAACGTCTACACGAGGCAAGGTTCTCCATCGATCCCGAGCGTCACACCGGCTTCAAGGGCGACGGCAAGATTGAAGCCGAAGGAGGCTACCTCACCTGGGTGCCGCCGGCCGAGGGTGGCAGTCTCGCATTCTCAACGCCGATCAATCACCAGAAAAAATCGGGAAGCTTCGACGCGCGCATGACTGAGCGTTGGGCGGTCTTTCGCGGCGACGACTTGGTACCGCCCGCGCGGGTCAAGATCGCGGCGGGGGCCGAGGCGACGGCATCGCTCGAGGTCAAGGTACCGAAAGGCTGGTCGTTCCGTGCCCCTTATGTGGAGGTCGAGCCCGGTGTTTTTCGGATTGAACACCAGGGCCGGAGCTTCGATCGGCCCACCGGTTGGTTTGTCGCCGGCGAGCTCGGTGCGCGTCGAGAGATGATCGACGGTGTCGATGTGCTGGTTGCAGGTCCGATCGATCAGGGCGTGCGGCGCATGGATTTACTCGCGTTTCTACGCTGGAACCTTCCTGAGGTTCGCAAGGTGTTCCGGGCGATGCCGCGCACTCTCTTGGTGGTGACGGCTGGAGACCGGATGTGGCGTGGCGGACTCTCAGGGCCGGGCTCACTGTTCATTCACGCGAGGCTTCCGCTGATCAGCGAGAACGGGACCAGCACGCTGCTGCACGAGGTTATTCACACAGCTTCGAGTCTGCACGGTGACGATTGGATCGTCGAAGGACTCGCCGAATACTACTCCGTCGAACTGATGCGCCGCAGTGGGACGCTGAGCAACCAGCGATCCGTCACTGTTGTGGAGCGCTTGCAGAAGTGGGGGAAAGAGGCGGAGTCGCTTGATGCCCGCCGGTCCACCGGTGCGACGACCGCTCGTTCGGTCGCTATTTTCGCTCAACTCGACAAAGAGATTCGCGCGGCTAGCGAGGAAGCCAAGACCATCGACGACGTGGTCGCGCGCCTTGAGCAGGGCGCTCGGTACATCAATCTGGCGGCATTGCGCGAGGCTACGCAGGGAGTTGCAGGCAAGCCCTCGAAGACACTCGCCGAGTTGCCCTAGGGAATCTCTGCACAAGTGACTGAGCGGACCGATCATCGTGCCGCCGGTGTACTTTGCGCCGAGTTATGCACATTCCGCGCGGAATGTAGCGCGGGCGGTTTCAGCTCGCGGAAGCTAGCCGGCCGGCGCTACCCGGCCTTTGCAGTCCGTCCCCACGTGCAGCTTCATGCCGAAATACCAGGCTTTGCCCTTCATCGCCTGCTTCATCTCGGGATCGCGCGCTTTGGCCGCGTTCTTTGTCGAACTCGGCGCCGCGATGATCGTCGCCTCTACGATCGTCCCCGGCTTACGTACTGATCTCATTTTGAAAGACTTGTGCCGAGCTTCCCTAGCGCCCGACACCGCCCAGGCCGACACCGCCGAATCCGATCAATCGGCCTATGTAAAGAGGGGGTTCAATGTTTCCCTATTTCGCCCTTGACGCTACATTCAAGTTTCACGGCACGGGGTACCCGCTACCTGCCATGCTAAGTGACCGGACGGTCGTTCTCGGTGTGGCCGCCGTGCCGCACCGTTTGGTTGGTACGCCGGCCGTTGTAGTGATTGGAGGGGGGTTGGTAACGAAGATGTTAGGTAGAAAGAGGATGATCGCGTTGGCCGCCTTGGCGTTGTCGGTCGCGATGCCGGCAGCGCCGCTCGCGTCGGTGACGGAGACCGTCGCGCCGCTGGAGGCGCTCGGCAGATTGCTGAGCAGTGACGAAGGATTGCCGGCTCTGATCGGCGGTTGTAGCAGTGCATTTGTGACTGAGACGCTGCAAGAGAGGCGCACTTCGATCGCGGAATTCGCATCGCTCGATGCCGCGCGCGGCGCAGCCCTCAGCGATACGGCGATGGTACGCAGCGCCTTGAACGCTTCATGGCCCGCTGCACCGTTCAGTCCCGGACTGCGCACGGCGCGAGCGCGGGTGAATCTCTACGAGCAAGCTGTTAACGACGCCGGCAGCCCGCAAGAGGTTGCCGACGCGTTCGCCGACTTTGTTCAGTTGGCGAAGGTCGATGACGACGTCGCGGTTCACGTCGGGACCAAGTCGGTGGGATGCACGTACTCGACCGGAGAGACGATTGCGATTGTTCTAGGACTCGTTCTCGGGGTCATTCCCGGTCTCATCCTGATCGCGTTGTTGTGCTGATGGGCTGGGCCAGGCGCGCGCTCAGCCGGTATCTGCGACGATTTTAAGGAAACCGTCTCCGTACTTCGCGGCTTTCGCGGGTCCGATCCCGTGTGCCAGTTCCAATTCTCCGCGGGTGCGCGGCTTGAGCATCGCGATATCGCGCAATGCACGGTCGCTGGCGACCACGTAGGGCGGAATGTGGTTGGCGCTCGCCAGCGCGAGGCGATGACGCCGAAGCGCCTCGAACAGAGCGCGCCCGGCATCGTCGAGTTCTTCAATCGCCGACTCTGCGCGTGAGCGCCTACGACGGGATCCGCTGTCTGTTATCGATCCTTTGCTACGCGTGGTGTGGACTCGGGGCAGCAGCAGGCGCGCGGGGCGTTCGGCTTTCATCACCGCCGCTCCGACCTCGGTCAGCACCGCGACAGGCCGATCGCCACCGTGAAAATCGACCCAGCCTGCGGTTACGCATCGGCGCAACAAACGGGTAAGCCACTCGTCGCTACGGTCTGACAAAATCCCGTAGGTACTGGTCTGGTTGAGTCCCGCCAAATCGAGTCGCGGGTCGGGCGCGCCACGTAGTAGTTTCGCTGCGGCGGTCAGACCAAAGCGTCCGTGCACCCGCGCGACGCCGCTGAGCGCCTTGCGCACGAGCAGCGCGACTTCTTCGGCGTCTTCCTCTTCTCCGTCGTCAAGTCGCACGCAGTTGTCGCAACGACCGCAACCGGCGAGCGTTTCCTTTTCGTCGCTGAAATAGCGGAGAATCGCATCGTGGCGGCAGCTCCCTCCTTCGGCCCAGCGCATGAGTTCGAGGAAAAGATTCCAGCGGTGGGTCACGGCTTCGGGGTCAGGTGGGCCGTTGCCCGAATCGGACTCGATCAGATACCTACGGGTAGCCATGTCGCCCGGGGATATCGCGAGCAACCCGACCGCGTCAGCTCCGTCGCGACCGGCACGTCCGACTTCTTGATAGTAGGCTTCGATCGATCCGGGCGGCGCAAGGTGGGCGACGAGCCGGACATCGTGTCGATCTATGCCCATGCCGAAGGCGTTGGTTGCGACGACCACTTCTGTCTTTCCGTCTATAAAAAGACGCTGTTCGCGGTCGCGTTCGGCACCGCCCAGGCCTGCATGATAAGCGACCGCACGCCAACCGGATTCGGCTAAACGCTGGGCTTCTTCTTCGGCAAGACGTCTGGTGGGTGAGTAAATGATCGCGGTGCCGGCCCCCGCACCGGGCTTGCTCAGGCACTCGGCGAGCGTGCTGTCGACAAGGTTCTCTCGCTCCCGCCGCGTACGAACTTCGGTCGCGCGCAACGCGAGGTTCGGTCGCGCGAATCCGTGTACGAGCTGTGGGGTAGACGGGTCGAGACCGAGTCTCTCGACGATCTCGTCGCGCACCACCGGAGTTGCGGTGGCCGTGCAGGCGAGGATGCGTGGATTGTCCAGCAGAGCGATCACTGAGCCGATCTGCATGTACTCCGGACGGAAGTCGTGACCCCATTCGCTGATACAGTGGGCTTCGTCGATCGCGATCAGCGGGCACTCGAGGTCGCGCAGCAAGCCGCGAAACCCGTCGTAGGTGAGACGTTCGGGGGCGACGTAAACAAGCTTGAAACGTCCCTGTGCGATCGCTCGCATGCGTTCTCGCAACTGGTCGGCCGCGAGGGTCGCTGCCAGGTAGGTCGCCTCTATGCCGCGCGCGTGCAAGGCCGCGACCTGATCGAGCATCAGAGAAACAAGGGGGGATACCACCAGTGTGGTCCCTGGTAGCAACAGGGCCGGAAGTTGGTAGGTGAGGCTCTTGCCACCGCCGGTCGGCGCGACCAGCAGCATCTTACGCTGCTCGAGCAGTGTTTCGATGGCCTGTTGTTGTCCCGGGCGGAAACTTTGGTGCCCGAGCTGTGCGAGCGCCGCCGAGATCTCTTTGTCCGACACAGCTCTCTCCTCCGCAACCACCAGCGGAGGCTACGCAAAGATGGCTGACATCGCCACCTGCGGTGGTATGGGTTAGGACGGATGGGAATGTCGACACAAGAAAGGCCGCCGTCCGGGCCCCCTCGCAAAGAAGACCGGCAGTACTTCGCAACGGCGGCCAAGGGCACCGAGGGTGCGTTGCGCGACGAGCTGCGTGAGTTGCGCATGCCCAAGGTGCGTGCGGCACGCGGAGGGGTAGGCTTTGCCGGAGGTCCTGAACACGCCATGCGTGCGTGTCTGCGCAGCCGCATCGCGCTGCGGGTGCTTGAGAGCGTTGCGTCGTTTCGAGCCGCTAGTTCCGATTCGTTATATGAAGGGACCGCAGCGGTGGATTGGCGCCGATGGATTGACCATACGGGTACCGTAGCTGTGAGCGCCACAGAGAAGGACTCGGTGTTCGGACATACGGGATTCATCGCCCAACGAATCAAAGACGCAGTCGTCGATCGATTGCGCCGCGAGACCGGCGACAGACCCGACGTGGATCGTACTGATCCCGACCTTCACATCGTCGCGCGTATCGTCAACGACAGCGTCGAGTTGTTCGTTGATTTTGCGGGCGAGCCGCTCTCACGTCGTGGATATCGCACTGAAGCCGGCGAGGCACCGGTGCGTGAAACACTGGCTGCGGCGATTCTTCGCCTCAGCGGCTTTACGCCGGGGAGACCGGTCGTCGATCCCATGTGCGGCTCCGGCACGTTCCCGATCGAAGCTGCTATGTGGGCTGAGGGGGTACCGGCGGGTGGCCGCAAAAGTTTTGGCTTCCAGCGCTGGCAGGGGTTCGATAGCCACGCGCGTGCGCTTTGGCAGACCGAATGCGAGCGGGCGCAGCAGTTCGCGAACCCGGTGCCAACCAGTGTGCGCGGCAGCGATCGCGACGGTGAGATGATCCGCATTGCGCGCGCGAACGCAGAACGGGCAGGCGTCGCGCCGGAGTTTACGGCGCGGGCTCTGGCGGATCTGGATAGGCCGGAACCAGAGACCCTTTTTGTGTTGAATCCGCCCTACGGTAAACGGATCGCACAAGACCAGCGCGCGTACGCCGATCTCGCGCGTTTTCTTGATCGTGCCGCAGGTTACACAGTCGCGGTGCTCAGCGCCGACCTGTGGTTACCGCGGGTACTTTCGTGCCGCGCGGATAGCGAACACACGCTCTTTAATGGAGACGTTGAGTGTCGTCTTTACCGGTGGAATCCCTCGTGAGCCGCATACGCGCGGCGACCGGATCCTGAAGCGGACTGCTCCTCGCGCCGGCGACTTCTTCGGGTGTGAAGGCTTGGTCGTCGGCGGGCGCCGATGCTGATCGGGTCGAGAACCTGACCGCAGCCCAGTTGAGCAGCGCTGTCGCCGGGAGACTTCAGCGACAAGCCGGGCTAAGATGCTCGGCTTGTCAGCTAGAGCATCAAGAGCAAAGGCGGCGCTGCCCGGGCAGCGCTGGATGAGTGAGGCCGAGCCCGAGCTCGGTTTGGGCACCGTCGTCACCGCAGACGGGCGCAGTGTCGTGGTGCAGTTCCGGACTTCGCGCCAAACACGGCAATACGCGGTCGGTTCGGCACCGCTGCGGCGTATTCGGTTCCAGGCCGGCGATGTTGTTGAGAATAAAGACGGCAAGCGCTCCGCGGTGCTTGCCGTACGTGACGAAGACGGCCTGCTCGTCTACGCATGCGAGGACGGCGAAGTCGCCGAGCAAGACATCTCCGACCGGATTGCGCTGAGTGGCGCTCGTGAGCGTATGTTTGCCGGGCGCATCGATGCTCCGGAGAAGTTCGCACTGCGCGCCGAGACGCTAGCGCAGCTGCACGGGGTTCGCAGCTCTCCGGTACAGGGTTTTTGCGGTGCGCGCGTCGAGTTGCTCCCTCATCAGTTCTACATCGCAGGCGAGGTTGCGTCGCGGCGGCCGCCGCGGGTGTTGCTCGCCGACGAGACCGGGCTGGGCAAGACCATCGAGGCGTGTTTAGCGGTCAATCGTTTGCTCGCGACCGGACGCGCCGAGCGCGTTCTTATTGTGGTGCCCGACTCACTCGTGCATCAGTGGCTTTCGGAGCTGATGCGCCGCTTCCAGTTGCGTTTTGCGTTGCTCGACGAAGCGCGTTGCGTGGCTCTCCAAGAAGGTGGTTCCGACAATCCGTTTCTAGCCGAACAACTGGTTCTCTGCGCTCTCGGCACGCTGACGCGCGACGAGATTCGTGCCGCACAAGCTGCTGACGCCGGTTGGGACATACTGGTGGTCGACGAAGCACATCACCTGGTTTGGCATCCGACAGGGCCGAGCGTCGCGTATTCGACGATCGAAGATATAGCCGAGTGCTCGCGGGGCTTGTTGTTGCTGAGTGCCACCCCCGAGCAGCTGGGCGAGGAGAGCCATTTCGCGCGCCTTCGTCTGCTCGATTCGGTCCGCTACGGCGACTTCGAGGATTGGCGAGACGAAGCGAACGGCTACCGCGAGGTTGCAGTCGTCGGTACACGGCTCGCTGCGCTTACACCCGGTTCGCTGCCCGACGAAGCCGACCTTAGCGCTCTCTCAGAGGCTTTGGGTCTCGAGCCCAACGAACTGAAACGACGCCTGGCGACGGCTGAGGGGATCGCCGTCTCGACGGACGCCCTGCTCGACCGCCACGGGCCGGGCCGCGTGATGTTTCGCAACACGCGCGCGGTAGTCAGTGGATTTCCCGAACGCGCGGTGCATCTCGTCGAGTTAGGACCGGGCGAAGCTTCAGCTACCGCCGAATCGCGGGCCGCCGCTAAGAAAGGCCGCAGGGGCGCTGAGGCGGTATCTCCCAATGACCCGCGCGTGGTCTGGCTCGCTGAGCGATTGCGTACGGTACGCGACGACAAGCACCTGGTGATCTGCGCATCCGAAGACGAAGCCATTGGGTTGCGGGCTGCGCTGCAATCGCACATGAATATCGACATCGCGTTGTTTCACGAGGGCCTCAGCCTGGTGCAGCGCGACCGTAACGCCGCGTGGTTTGCCGATCGTTCGGGTGCTCGCGTGCTGATTTGCTCCGAGATCGGCAGCGAGGGGCGCAACTTTCAGCACGCTCAGCATCTGGTGATGTTCGGCCTCCCACTCTCACCCGATCTGGTCGAACAGCGCATAGGGCGTCTGGATAGGATCGGTCAACGTGGGACGGTTCACGTTCACGTTCCTTACGTACGCGGTACCGGACAAGAGGTTTTCGCGCGTTGGCACCACGAGGGTGTCGGTTCACTGAGCGCACCGACGCTGATCTCGGCAGGGTTGCTCGAGCGGCACGGTGAAACTGTGGTGTCGGTCGGCGAAGCGCCTTTCGACGCAGCCGTCCTCGAACGCTTGATCGCGGAGACTAAGGAGACCGCGCAGTATCTCGTCAGCCAGGTCGAGGAGGGCCGCGACCGACTGCTGGAGATGTCGTCCCTGCGTCCACATATCGCCGCCGGTCTGATCGAGGCGGTAGCCTTGCGCGACGATGATCCGGGGCTCGAAGACTACTTCGTGCGGCTGCTCGAGCACTTTCAGGTCTATGTGGAAGACGCAGGTACCGATTGCTTGTTGCTCAACCCGCACGCATCGGGTGCCGGCGTACTCCCGGGACTGACATCCGGTGAGCGCGTTGCGACGCTTGATCGTCACACTGCGTTGGTACGTGAAGACCTCGAGTTCGTTACTTGGGACTATCCGTTGCTTGGCGATGCCATGGAGTATCTCATGGCGTCGGAGGCCGGCAACGCCTCGTTTGTGCTTTGTCCGGCCGAAGTGTCGGCGCCGCGTTTAGAACTCGAGGCTATCTACGTCCTCGAAACCGTATCACCGCCGAGTATGCACGCCGCTCGGTTTTTGGCGCCGACGCCCATCCGTGTTGTCACGGATCAAGCGCTCGTGGATGTCACGTCTTCCGACCTGGACGATTTCGAGCCAGGCGAGGCCGAATGGATTCACGATAACTTGGGTGTGCTGCGTCCGCTGTTCGAAAAGATGGCAGCGCGTTTGGACGAGCTGGCCGAGCAGCGCGCCCTGGTGTTACGCGAGCAGGCCACGGCAAGCGGTCGGGATACACTGACGGCCGAACTGGAACGCATCGAGGCGTTGGCGGCCGTCAATGCCTCCGTGCGTGACGAAGAGGTCGCCGCGGTCCGCGACGAACTCGAAGGGCTTACCAAGTACTTGCGCAAGGCGAGGCTGCGTTTGGACGGCTACCGCTTGATCTGGCGCGGTCCGGTACGCAATGGGCGTCCGGCGGCGGGATCGGGCCGCTCGAAACCGAAGAAGCCTGCGGGGTTGCGCCGCCGCTGACACGGATGCGCCGCCGGGGTAGCATTGAAGTCACCATGGGAAATGCTGAATCATCCAACCTTGACCCGGTCGTAATCGTCGGTGCGGTGCGGACGCCGATCGGCGGTTTCCAGGGCGAACTGTCTGCTATGTCGGCTACGCAACTCGGGTCGGCCGCGATCCGCTCGGCACTCGCGTGCGCCGGACTCGACGCATCCGATGTGGATCAAGTGCTGATGGGTTGCGTGTTGTCGGCCGGACTCGGACAGGCACCCGCGCGCCAGGCGGCGATTGGCGCCGGGCTCGGTCACCGGGTGCCATGCACCACGGTGAGCAAGGTTTGCGGTTCGGGGATGCAGGCCGCTATCTTGGCCAACGATACCATTAAGGCGGGGAGCGCACGTGTGATCGTCGCCGGAGGTATGGAGAGCATGACCAATGCGCCGCATTTGCTTCCGGCCGGTCGTGGCGGCCAACGGCTCGGGCACGGAGTGACCAAAGACCACATGTTCCTCGACGGACTCGAAGACGCCTACGAGCCGGGGCGGCTAATGGGCAGCTTTGCAGAGGAAACCGCGAAAGCCTACGGATTCTCGCGTGAACAGCAAGACACGTTTGCGATTGCATCGCTTGAGCGAGCACGCAAAGCGGCGCAAGACGGTGCGTTCGACGATGAGATCGTTGCGGTCGATGTGCCAGGCCGGCATGGAGTGACCAGGGTGTCGCGTGACGAACAGCCGGCAAAAGCGAAACCGGAGAAGATCCCTACACTCAAGCCCGCGTTTGCCAAAGACGGAACTGTCACTGCAGCCAACGCCAGTTCGATATCCGACGGCGCGGCTGCTCTCGTGCTGATGCGTGCGTCCGATGCTGCGCGCCTTAGCTTGCGCCCGCTTGCCGTCATTCGCGGGCACTCGGTTCACGCGCAAGAGCCCGCGTGGTTTACCACCGCACCGGTCGCGGCCATTGGTAAACTCCTGGATTCGGTTGGATGGTCGGTGTCGCAGGTTGATCTGTTCGAGATCAACGAGGCGTTTGCCGTGGTGACGCTGGCCGCGATGCGTGATCTCGAACTTGCGCATGAGAAAGTGAACGTCCACGGCGGTGCGTGCGCCCTCGGCCATCCGATTGGGGCGTCCGGCGCGCGGATCTTGGTAACCTTGCTTGCAGCGCTCCGTCGACACGGCGGGACGCGGGGAGTGGCTTCACTCTGTATCGGAGGAGGGGAGGCTACCGCCCTCGCCGTCGAGCTCCTCTGACTCGGCCGCGGGTTTGTGAGCTTCCGTGGTCTTACGCGTTCGCCGACCCCTTAGCCTGGTGGTTCTGCGTGGTCGTGTGGCTTTGGCCGCGGTTTCAGATGGGTCGGGCGCGCCCGAGGCTGACGGGGGCGTGTGTGGCCCGGAAGCCGCCCGCAACTCGTTTCCGCGCGATGCCGCGCCGCGTGCGACCCAACCTGCGATGAACCCGGTGACAGCGGCGAGAGACAAGCAGCCGAGGATCTGTCCGATCAGATACCCCACTAACGATCCCCTCGAACGGTGACTTCAATGCGGCGGTTCTTTGCGCGCCCTTCCGGCGTAATGTTGCTCACCAGCGGACGATCCTCTCCGTAACCTACCGCGGAAAGTCGGTCGCCGTCTACGCCCTTGCTGCGCAAATATTCGGCAACTGCGGCCGCGCGGTTTTGGCTGAGTTGTCGGTTCATCTCCTCGTCGCCGGTTGCATCAGTGTGTCCGCCGACCTCGATCTTGGCACCGCCGCAACGCTTTGCGATCGCCGCGATCCCATCGAGCATGGGGTAGCTGGACACGCTGATTGCGGCGCTGCCGCTCTCGAAGCGGACTTTCTGGGCGACAAGCGCTTGATTGAGTTGCTGCTGACACGACGCACCCGACACCTTAAAGTCGAACGCAGCGTTGTAACCGGCCGGCATTGCCCGCAAGACAACCGAGCGTGCCTGCTGCGCGGCTTCCGGCGAGCGGGCGATACCGTTGAAGTAAACCTTCTTGTTCACCGTCTCGACGTTTGCTTCGGACAGACCTGCCAACGCTGCGGCCACAGACATCCACACCGATGACCACTCCTCGCCGGCTAGGTTTGCAACTTCGAGGGAGTCGGAAATGCCGTCCGCCCGTACCACGGTGCCGAGCTTTTCGAGGAATGCCTCGCGCGCGGCCTGGTCGGGCACCCGGCCGCTTAAGAACACGCCGTCTTCGTTCATCGTCAGCGCGGTGTCGAGGGCCCCGACTGTCGTCATCATACGGCGCCGGGCTGCACGCGCAGCGTTGTCGACCGCATCGGCGTTGACGGTGAGTTGGTTGTCGATGCTACGCACCCCGGTGGTTTCGCGCGCGACCGAAGCCGCCCGTGCGCGCGCTGCTTGGTCAGGGGCGACGCCGGTGAGTGTCAAATCGCGGCCGTCGGCGCTGAGCGATACGAAGCCGAGCCCGTGGCCTCTTAACGCTTCAGCCGTTCGCAAGGCAACATCGTTCTGGATCTCGGTTGTGTGGTGGCTGACGCAGTAGACGAAGAGCAGGCCCAAAACCAGGGCCGCAATCAGGATGATCCAGAGGCGTTTCATTCCGGCGCTTGCAGGGAAGTACCGGCAAAGTCTCGACTATGCAATGCGGCTTTGTTCTTCGCGACGCGCGCCACGTTGTGGATTGGTGAGCGGAGGTCGAGTAGACGGCGGCGCTCCGGCCGATGCCCTGATGGTTTCATGTGTAACGTTACAAAAATAACGTAAACGTCCTAATTATAACGAAAAATATTACATCTTCTTGTTGGCAGTCTGGGCGCGAGTCAATAATCATCGGCGATCGACAAGTGTAACGCACACCAAGCCGGTCCGAACTGCTTCGATTCAAACCGGTCTGGTTTCGGCGGGCTGCCACACGCCGTCCCATCTGCGGACAGCGCAAAAAAAGGCGGTTCTGCCAAGGGCGCACGGGTGCGTCTTGCCGACGCGGAGTCGGCCGAACCGAGCGCTGGGACGAGAACAGGACAAAAAAAATGAAACGCAATAACTCGGCTTCGGCACATGAAAACGGGAGCGCGTTGCTGCTGGCTGCATTCTCGGTCGTGGTGATGTTGTTGATGGTAGGGCTGACCGTCGACCTTGGTGGTGCCTACGTCACCCATGCGCGGTTGTCCAAGGCCGTAGATGCCGGTGCTTTGGCGGGTGTTCGCCACATCCAGCTGACTGATGCCCAGGTGCACCAAAACGTTCTCAAGATGGTGAATGCGAACTACCGAGGTCGCGTTCCTGCGACCTTTGACGTGCAGATCACCAGGCCGTCGGCCGACGCGACCCGCGTGACCGTCGCCGCCACTACCAAGGCTCCGACATTTTTTGCCAAGCTGATTGGTCAATCGAATGTGAACGTGGCGGCGGTGGCAGCTGCGACTCGGTATCCGCTCGACTTGAGCTTCGCGCTCGATGTTTCCGGCTCGCTTCAGCAACAAGGCGTATTCGGTGATATGCAGGACGCGTCGTCGAATTTCCTTGATTACTTCGACGACGACACCGACCAACTCGGCCTTGTGATCTACTCGACGTCGGCCGAGGAGAAAATGAGCATCCGCAAGAACTTCAAGTTCCAAGGAAAGTCCGAGATCGCGGCATTGAGGCCGCTTAGCTGGACCAATACCGAAGAGGCGTTACGCCTGGCCAAGGTGCAACTCGACACTGCACCACAACGCCCGGATGCGACAAAGATCGTTGTCCTGTTTACCGATGGGCGCCCGACCGCTTTCCGTGACAGCTTCGAGATGGCGGGTCCTCCGAGTGAGGAGCCTGCCCAGTTTGACGGTGTCGTGGCAGGCGTTTCAGATTTCGGCGGTCTGTATCAATGGCAAGACGGCCGCCGGGTCGGGTCGTTCCTCGGCGGTCTCCCGGTTCTGGGTAGTGGCCGTTCACCCGAGCCGCAGGTGCTTCCCGGCCCGGCGGCTGTGAACGGTGCCAACATTCGCGCACTCGGTATCGCGCAGTCAGAGGCCTGGGCCGATCAGCTGCGTGCGGCCGGATACACGGTCTACGCTATCGCCTTGGGCAATCCCATGGCATCGGACCCGCTCGCGCAACCGGATCTACCGTTCTTGCAGCGACTCGCCAACGCCGGCGGCATTTCTGATCCCTTACAACCACGCGGTGAAATGCTGTTTGCCCCGAACGCGGCGGCTCTCGAACAGACTTTTGTGAAGCTCGCTGACCGGATTCTCCTGCGCCTGACCCAATAAGCGGCAGTGAGATTCGCAAAATGGAGGCCCGGGTGCGCGTTGCGTATCCGGGCCTTTTTGCGTGCGGTGCCGCTGCGCCGCGCCCGGCGACAGGTCCCCCCTATGGGGTTCTGTTGCCGCGAACATGGACAGACTAAGCCCAGCCATATAAATTCGTCGGGTTCGCGCGGCACCATTCGGGGGCAACCGTGGTGGGCGCTAACGCAGAGGGAGAACCGATGGCGATGAGATCTCTAAGCGACATTCGCTCACGCGCAGGAGTTCTGACAGCGTTCGCGGTCCTGGTCTGGATCTTCCCGGCGGGCGTCGATAGCGCAATCGGCGCGCCGAGTGCCGGCACCGTGCTTTCCGCTCAAAAGACCACCGAGGGGCTCAACGGCATGGTTGGTGCACTGGGAGACTTCGACTTCTTTGGAGCCGACGTGGCGTTTATCGGCGACATCGACGGTGTCGGACCCAGCGTCGGTGCAATTGCTGTAGGGGCGAGGGGCAATGATGAAGCACCGGGCAACGACCAGGGGGCAGTCTGGATTCTGTTCCTAGATGCCGGTGGGGCGGTGATTGACGAACAACAGATCAACGCGGTCAACGGCGGCCTCACGGGCCCCTTGGACACCGACGATTTCTTTGGCTCCGGGATAGCAGGACTCGGCGACCCGGACAGCGACGGCCTTTTGTCGATCGCCGTCGGTGCAAGCGGAGATGACGACAACTACGGAAGCGGCGGTAACCACGGTGCGGTTTACATACTCGAACTCAACACCGACGGTACGGTGGCCACAGAGCGTAAAATCTCGGCAGCCGATCCAACTCTCACCGGCCCCCTTACGTCGACCGGTGGATTCGGCGAAGGGCTTGCGTTTTTGGGTGACCAGGACGGTGACGGCATCGGAGATATCGCTGTTGGTGCGAGCAAGGACGATGACGGCGGTGTCGGTGCCGGCGCTGATCGTGGAGCGGTTTGGATCATCTCGCTCGCTGCCGATGGCAGCGTCCTTGCCGATCAAAAGATTTCAGATGTGACTGGTGGCCTGACGGCTTCGCTGGCTGACGGCGATGGGTTCGGCAGCTCGGTGACCGCGCTCGGCGATCTCAATGGCGACGGTTTCGGCGATATCGCGGTTGGAGCCGTCGGCGACAACGACGGCGGTGGCACCGGCAACCAGGGCGCTGTGCACGTGTTGTTCCTGAACTCTGCGGGCACGGTCGTGGGCGAACAAAAGATCAGTGCTAGCGCCGGCGGCTTCGCCGGAACGCTTGATGTAAACGACTTTTTTGGAGCCGGTGTTGCGGCTGTAGGTGATCTAGACGGAGACCTCATCAACGACCTGGCGGTCGGCGCACGGGGTGACGACGACGGCGCCGCCGAGACCGGCGCGGTGTGGGTTCTCTTCTTAGACACGGACGGAACCGTCCTTGCACACCAGAAAATTAGTCTGCTCGACGGAAACATGCCGGCAGGCGAACCCAAGAGCGCCAGCGGGTTCGGGGCCGGAGTAGGTGCATTCGGCGACTTTGACGGCGATGGGATCTTCGATTTACTCGTCGGCGCCGACTTCGATAACACCGCCGGTGCGGGTACCGGTGCGCTCCACCGACTCAATCTGGACGGCGTACCGATCGTCTGCGGCGACTCGCTGATCGGGTTTGGCGAAGACTGCGACGACGGTAACATCTCGTCCGGCGATTGCTGCGATGACGGCTGTGTATTCGAGACGGTGGGCAGCTCGTGTAGCGACGGCGACGTGTGCAACGGCGGTGAGTTGTGCGACGGCGCCGGCACCTGCGACGGGGGTACGCCGCTTGACTGCGACGACAGCGAGATATGCACGGCCGATACCTGTGATCCGGTCGGCGGTTGCACGAACGGCCCCGCGGCAGGCTGCTTAGTTGCCGCCAAGGCTTCGTTCCAAATCAGCGACAAGGCCGACGACTCGAAGGACAAGCTAAAGTGGAAGTGGGTGAAGGGTGACGCCTTCGCGCAGTTCGACTTGGGCGACCCGACGGCTACGACGAGTTACCGCTTGTGTATCTTCGACCAGGTTGCCGGCGTTGCGCAGTTCGCGGGCAAGCTGGAGATCGCTGCTCCGAACGGAGCCTGGCTCGACAAGGCTCCGAGAGGTTGGCTCTACAAGGACAAAAGCCGCGCGATTGACGGTGTAGACAAGATCAAGTTGAAGCCTGGTGATTCCGGCAAGACGCAGGCGCAACTATCCGCGAAGGGTGCGATTCTCGGCGCGGTCCTCCCGGGTCCGGTGGGCGCACAGTACTTCTTCCAGGACACCGACGTCGTGGTTCAACTTGTTAACGATCCTGAAGGGCAGTGTTGGGAGACTACGTTGGCTGTGGCGACCAAGAACCTGGACGATAGATATAAAGCGAAAGCGCCTTAGCCGCGCAAGGGTGGATGCGTGGGTTCGTGCACGCACGGAGCAGCTTTGCTGATGAGCACGGCACGTGCGCTCTCGCACAAAGCTGTGGTATGCTGCGCGGATCAGGCGTGGGTAGGTCAGTTGGGTGGAAACAAATGGAGGAGTTCTTATGAGTTCGAGTTTAGCGTTTATGTTGCGTCAGCAGCGGCTACTTGTCGCTGCTCTCATTGTGGGTTTCGCGGTCAGCGCGCCCAACAACGCTTTTGCACAACCGGGCACGGTGCTTGGCGAGCAGAAAATCAGCCAAACCACTGGCGGTTTTACCGGTCCGCTTAATAACTTCGACTTCTTCGGGAGCAGTATCACTTCTCTCGGCGATCTCGATGGTGCCGGCCCGAGCGCGACTGCCGTCGCCGTTGGCGCACCGTTGGATGACGACGGAGCCGCGTCTGCAGGCGCCGTTTGGGTCTTGTTCTTGGACGCCGGCGGCAGCGTCCTTTCGGAATCGAAGATCAGCGCGACGGCGGGCGGTTTCACCGGGCTGCTCGATGCGAACGATAACTTCGGTTCCTCGCTAGCGGGTCTTGGCGATATCAACGGCGATGGTACGGTCGAACTAGCCGTGGGATCTCCGCGCGATGATGACAGTCTGCCTCCGAACACCGCCGGCGGCGACCGCGGGGCGGTTTACATTCTGTCGCTTACGCCTACAGGTGCGGTCGCGTCGCATGTGAAGATCAGTGCTTCGGTGGGCGACTTCGGGGGTGTGCTCGACTCCCTCGATAGGTTTGGAAGCGCGGTAGGAGCCGCAGGTGATATCGACGGTGACGGCCGGGTAGATCTCGTTGTCGGTGCCGAATTGGACGATGACGGCGGCACCGGCCGCGGTGCGGCCTGGGTACTGTTTCTCGACACCGATGGGATCGTACTTTCCGAGCAGAAGATCAGCGGCCTCGACGGTGGATTCACAGGTGTTCTCGACGACAATGACGGCTTCGGTTCCGCCGTAGTCGGGATTGGCGATCTTGACGGCAACGGTACGCCTGACCTCGCCGTCGCCGCGCGCAACGACGACGACGGTAGCGATGCGCTTGCGAACTTTGGTGCTGTGTGGATCCTGTTCCTGAACGGCGACGGCACCGTCGCTACGCATCAGAAGATCAGCAATACCGACGGTGCCTTTACCGGCATTCTCGATCGGGGCGATACCCTCGGCTACTCGCTGGTGGCGATCGGAGACATCGATGGCGATGCCGTCACTGAACTGGCGGTCGGGACGGCAAACGATGACGACGGGGGTACCGACACCGGCGCGGTATGGATCCTGTTCATGAACACCGATGGGACCGTGGCGCTGAACCGCAAGATCAGTGCCCTCGACGGTGGTTTCCTCGGGCCTCTCGGTACCAGTGATAACTTTGGTTCCGGTGTCGCCGCGCTCGGCGACATCGACGGCGACGGCGTGAACGATCTCGGCGTCGGCGCGCGCTTTAACGATGACGGAGGCTCGACGAGGGGGGCGGCTTGGATCCTGTTGCTGGATGGCGCAGTCAGCACTTGCGGCAACGGCATCGTCGAAGGCGCCGAAGACTGCGACGACGGCAACACCGAAGATGCCGATTGTTGCAGTTCGGTCTGCCGCTTCGAGGGAGCGGGCACCCGTTGTCTCGATAACGACTTGTGCAACGGCACCGAAGTCTGCGACGGCGCGGGCACCTGCCTTGCCGGACCGGTGCTTAACTGCAACGACAGTAACCTCTGTACAGACGACGGTTGCGACGCCCTTAGCGGGTGTATCAACGCCGCGAATACCGCTCCGTGTAGTGACAGCAATCTGTGCACCACCGGTGATCAGTGCGTTAACGGTGTGTGCGCCGGCCAGGCACCGCTTAATTGCGATGACGGTAGTCTGTGCACGTTCGACACCTGCGACGACGCTCTCGGGTGTCTGAACGAGCCCGCACTGCGAAATCTGTGCCGCGTCTCGGAAAAAGGAAAGCTCAAGATCGAGATCGAGACGCTTGACCCCGATGAGACCGAACTCGAGTGGAAGTGGCAGAAGGGTGCATTGGTCGAACTGCAGGATCTTGGCGATCCGACCGCCGACACCGACTACACGCTCTGTATCTTCGACCAAGACAACGGAACGGTGACTCTAGCGACGGAGTTGACGGTGCCCGCCAACGGGGCATGGAGAGACAAGGGCTCGAAGGGTTGGGACTACAAAGACCACGGCACCTTCGACGGTGTCCGCAAGCTAAAAGTCCGCACAGGGGCCGACGGCAAAGCGCGCGTCGACCTGAAGGCTGAGGGCCTCAACCTTCCGATGCCGAGCGAGGTTGCGCCCGGGCAGTTCTTCGTTGAAGACCCGAGCGTGATCGTTCAAATGATCAACAGCGTCGGGACCTGCTGGGAATCCGAAGTGAATCCCAAAGTTGAGTTCGATGACTGAGCGGTGCCAGCGCTCGTGTGAGATGAGCGTCGGCGGTTAGGGTCGACCGAGGGGGCCGTACGGCGAACACGCCGTACGGCCCTTTTTCGTTTGGCGGGTCCTGCGCAACCTGTTCGCCCCACAACTAACGAAAAGCCTGCCGCTCGGAGGAGCGGCAGGCTTCTTGCGGCCTCTGGGAGGAGAGAGCGTGTGGGTTCTCAGGCGGCAGGGAGGGCCTGCTGCCGATCGACGTCTGCGTCCGAGGGCGCTTGAACGTCGAGGCCCTGCTCACCGTCGATTTGCAGTTCGGCATGCGGCAGTACGGATACGATACGCGCCTTGCGATGTTCGCGTCTGACCCGGTTGGCCGAGAAACGCGCCAACCCGCGCCTTACATAGGTGGGGTCGATACTGAGTACGTCACATATGTTCTCATACGAGTACGCCCACTCGCGTTCGTCTGAGAAGATCCATTTTCTGGCCTCGTCAAACTCAAAACGCCCACGTGGGTTTTTGGCAAGCGCGAACTTCTGGTAACACTCGACCGCGTCCTCGAGTACGGCAAGCATCAGCCGCCGCTCGGCGCCCAGCGCCTCGTTTTGCGCGAATGCTCCAAAGAACTGATCGGGCAGGACGGAATCGGGTTCGAATAGGGAGTGTGCTTCAGTGGCCATGTTTCACCTTGTTGTATTCAGACGGGGCTGAGGCCGGAATATCGCATGAAAATCACTACGTTTACATATTAGATATACTAATTCGAATCCGGGCGACACTTTCGTGTACTCCGGATTGCGCTGTGACGCGGCAAGCGCTCAAATAGCCATCGATTATCAGTTCACGGGGCTTTTCGCCGGAGTTTTGTCCCTCGCAAGGGCTTGACCCGAAGCCGTTCTCGTTACTACGCTAGTCCGGTTGAAACCTACAAAAACAGTGCTTTTGAGCTTCGCCGACCCCACTGGGGGGCACGATGAGGAACCCATGACTCCAACCCAAGTATGTTTTTCTGCGTTAGGCCGCTCCATGTGGGCTGTGCTGATTGTCACGTCCTTCGTGGCTTTTTCCTCCAGCGCGGGTGCGGCCGGCGGCTGCGGCGACGACATTAACGGCGCTCGCGTAGCCTGTTCGTGCGGCGACGCAGTTGTCTCCGACGTGCGCCTGAGGCCGGGGGATCCGGTCGTGCTCGGGCGCTGCAAAGGAGACGGCTTGATCCTGCGCGCGCGGCCCGGAGGCGAATCGCTGCGGCTCGATTTGGCTGGACTCTCGCTGGTCGGTGAGGGCCGCGGCACTGGAATCCGTGTCCTCAACGGCGGCAAAGGCGGCGCCGTCATTGTCGGGGGCAAGCCCGGCGAGGTCGCCGAGATCGCCGGATTCACTACCGGAATCAAGGCTCACGGCTCCGAACGAATCAAGGAAGTTAGCCGCGTTGTTCTTAAGGCCAACAAACGCGATGGACTGCGCGTCTACGGAAGCCCTGGTGCGATCATCAGTGATATCACCACGACCAGTAACGGCCGCGACGGTATGCGGGTACGAAGCCACGGCGCACAGATCCATTCCGTCGACGCGCGCGGCAACGCCAAAGCCGGTGTCAACGTTAGTGGTGAAAACGCAAGAGTCCAGGCTTCGGTTGCTGACAACAAAGGTAGCGGAATTCTTGCCCGTGGGCGCGGGCACGATCTCTCAGGTATCGAACTTGGTGAAGGTCAGAAAGCCGACGTTACTGTGAGGCCGGCCAAGTGAAAAAGATCCCAACTCTTCTTATCCTATCCTTTTGTTTGCTTTTGACGTTCTCGAGCCGCGCGTCGGCCGTAGTAATCATCGCCAATACCGCCGATGACGTTTGCGCGCCAACTGCCGATCCGTGTCAGATCGTGGACGAGGTGCAGGTTCAGGACTTCGCCACGCTTGATTTTGGTACGCGCGAGATCCTGCTTACCGGCGGCGGGCAGTTGAACTTTGGTTTCGCGCAGGCTGACCTGCTTGCCGGCAACATCACGCTTAGCCCGTCTAACGGCGCCGCGATCAACCTGAAGGACAGTTTTTTCGGCGACACGGTTGGCGGTTTTGTCGCCATCGTCGCACGACGGGCCTGTTCCGGTGACGCCGCGCGGCCATGTACCTCGGATTTCGAATGCGCGGCGCTGGGTGTCGGCGCCTGTAGCGCAGGTCCGGCCGGCACCTTTACCCTGAACGGACGGCTTGCCGGCAACGCCAACGAACCGGGTTCCATCACGATATTTTCGACCGGTACCCTTACCATAGCCGGCAACATCAACATATCCGGAGACACCCCTGACTCCGATGGCGGCATCGTCGAGCTCGACTCGTCTCAGGGCAGTGTGCTGCTGAACAATCCCATCACCGCGACTTCGGGCACCCAAAGTACTGGCGGCGAGGTCATCATCGCGGCGGCTCTCGACATCACCACCAACGCGGTCATCGACGTGAGCTCCCCGGGCGGTGATTCAGAAGGAGGTGTAATCGAGTTCGACGCCGGCCGCGATCTGCATGTGAACGACGACCTGTTGGCCAATGGTGGCGCCGACTTCGGCGGCAGTATCCTTGGGGGCGCCGGCCGCGACCTCCTGATTCAAGGGGGTACCAGTTCGAACGCCCAGCGCATTGAGGTCGACGGTGGCAGCAACTCGTTCAACGAAGCCGGCGATGCGGGCGACATTGAATTCAGTGCGTTGAACGATATTGTTATCGGACCCAACGCGCGACTGGATGGGAGGGGTGCCGCTCCTGATGGCGATGGGTCGTTCGGTTTGACGCTGGACGCATCGCGCGATGTGATCATCAGCGGCCGTCTTGACGCGAGGGCGGTCGGGGGCGACGGCTTCGGCGGAAACATAGACGTCGCGGCGAGCGGAGCTATCTCGGTCACGCCGTCCGGCCTTCTCGATGCGCGCGGTGGTTCGGGCGGCGCCGGGATTATCGATCTCACCAGTGGTGGGCCGATGAACTTTCAAGGCACAATCAGCGGCACCGCGAACAACCAGGGCGACGGGGCCTTCGTCAGTTTAGATTCGTCCGCCGAGGCGCGTATTAGCGGGGCCATCGATGTTTCCGGCACTCCAACGTCTACCAAGAACGGAGAGATCGCTGTAACGGCGTGTCAGGTCGTCATAGCGACGGGCGGGAGTCTTGTCGCCAACGGCGGCCGCGGCGAGAACATCCTTACGGGTAGGGAACGAATCACGGTTGAGGCCGGAGCCACGCTAAATGCTTTGGGCGGCATCGGCTCGGTCAACACCATCCGCTACCGTGATCCCAACAAGCCGCCGACGCTGCTCGGCACCATTTCTCCGGCGCCATCATTGAGCCTGGCGATACTGATTGGTTGCCCGGTGTGTGGAAACGGAGAGGTAGAGCAAACCGAATCCTGCGACGATGGCAACCTTGTCAACGGTGACCAGTGCTCTGCGGAGTGCCAAGATGAAGGCTGCGTTGCCGAGACCCCGGGATTTCCCGGAGTCTCCCTTTGTAATGACGGCGTAGGCTGTACGCTTGATACCTGTAACGCCGCGACGCATAGCTGCGAACACGTTTTCAGTTGCGACGACGGCATCGCCTGTACCAATGACCTGTGCGTCGGGGAGCAGTGCCAGAATACGCCCGACGACTCGCTGTGCAGCGACGGTAATGTCTGCACCGACGATATCTGTTCGGGCACCACCGGCTGTCAGTTCGTTTCGGTTCCGGGTCCCTGTGATGACGGTGAGTCGTGCACGATCAACGACCAGTGTTCCGGCGGCTTTTGCAGTGGGGATGCGCAGAATTGCATGATCTGCGGCGACGGCGTCCTGGATAACGGTGAACTGTGTGACCACAACGGCAACAATGGCGTGACTGGTGACAATTGCGGTACCGACTGCACGTTCAGCACTTGCGGGGATCCCAATGGAACCGCCATCGTCACGGCTTCGGACGCATTGTTTATTCTTCAGGCTGCAGTTGGTGCCGCCAGCTGTGACGTATGCCTGTGTGATGTTTTGCAGTCCGGCGGTGCCGCTATTACGGCCAGCGACGCGGCGGCCGCACTGCGGTTCTCGGTCGGTGTGCCGATCACGCTGAACTGTCCGCCCTGCCAGCCCTAGCGGCGGCAACGGAGCAGCCTAGCCGTGTCGGGTAAGGACACCCCCGCGGGCGGCGCATGATGACTTCCCGGAAGGGACGGGTTAATCTCGTCGCTTCCGGTGTAATCTGTTGCCGCGCGCTTGGGGATACATTCTTGTTCTTGCTGCCGCTCTGATCGGCCTTGGTTCCTTGCTCATACCTTTGCCCGAGACCGTCGAAGTGGCGCGGATAGAAGAGCCGTCCACGGGCGGACAGCCTTTGCGGCGCTCGGTGGAGCGCCGCAAGGCGGATACTACAAGGGCTAAGCCGTCTGCGCGTACTTCCACGAAGCCGCTTCCGCATCCGCTCCCACGCCAGAACAGTGTTGTCCAGCGCAACATGGCGCGCTGAGCCCTCGTTGTGGGTTATGCCGTACCCCGTTCTCCCGGCCGTGGGCTAGGCGTGGACTAGTAGGATAGCGGCGTGGACGAAGCGTGGATGAAGATTGCCCTAGATGAGGCGCGCGCGGCTGCGGCCGAGGGAGAAGTGCCCGTAGGTGCCGTCCTGGTACGCGATGGGGCCGAGGTAGCCCGTGGTCACAACCGTACCATCGCAGCCGTAGACCCTAGTTCCCACGCAGAAATCGAGACCCTCAGACTTGCCTCGGTGCGCCTTGGCAACCACCGCACCGGAGGTGTCCTGTACGTGACACTCGAGCCCTGTCTGATGTGTATGGGGGCTCTCGTCCAAGCGCGTGTGGAACTGTTGGTCTATGGAGCCGACGACCCGAAAGCGGGCGCGGCGGCATCCCTTTTCCGAATAGCAGAGGATGTGCGGCTAAATCACCGGTTTGCGGTCAGGGGTGGGGTGGCGGCCGAGGAGTGTTCGGCGCTTCTCAGCGGGTTCTTCCAAGCAAGACGCGATTGTCGATCGCACTAGTGCGAACCGTTTATCCGTCCTCGGCTGCTTGCGTCCCACGCCGGTGGCAGATTAAATCCCCGCTCTGATCCGGCCGCCGCTGCGGCGGCCGCGGAAGTGCGTGCGGAGAGGTGTCTGAGTCCGGTTGAAAGAGCACGACTCGAAATCGTGTGACCCGAAAGGGTCCGTGGGTTCGAATCCCACCCTCTCCGCCAGCCCGCCGCGCGTTGCGTTTCAATAGCGCATGGAATTGCTCGCCACGTCCGGCCGGTTCGCTAAGTATCTAGCCGGTTCACTAAGTATCTAAGGGTGGCCCCGCCCGTTTGTGGCTATTCGGGCCGGGGTTTTTCTCCACACTCTTGGTTGCTACCCTGCGATTCTAAACGCGGTGTTAAGAAGGAAAGCCGAGCAAGCGGCGCTGATCAGCCCACGAATGATCAGCCCACCAAGGCGGTAAATTACCGAGCCGCTTCAGGCGAAATACGCTGAGGTGGGCAGGATGTCGTGCGGCGAGAATCGCCTCGACGATGTCCGGCTTTGACACCCATAACCACGCCGCTCAAGGAGACCGTCGAACATTCCGCGCGGAATGTAGACCCGCGCCGTGACGCTTGCTCAACATGAACTAATCTAGACCCGCGCCGTGGCGTTTGCCCAGCATAAACTTTAGTCCGAAGTCCAGGTCTGCCTGGTACTGATTGTGGGCGCGGCAACGTAGCGCGATATTGCCTGCCTCGTGGCGGCCGCCTTTGCCGTAGGGGATCTCGTGATGGTACTCGATACAGCTCGTCGCCCGGCAGCGCCGTCCCTGTTGATCGACAAACGTGCAACGGCCGACGTCGCGTTTCCATACTTGGCGCCGGATCGCGGCGGGAATCGCGCGTGTTCGCTTGGTGCTCGGCCGGCCGCCGGCCCGCGCCACTCCGGTGACGGCCGCACTGGCTTGCGCCGCCCTAGTGACGGCCGCTCTGGTGAGCGCACCTCCGGTGACCGCCGCCCTGGTGACGGAACCCTTGGTGACCGCCGCCTTCTTCTTCAGCGTATCGTCGAGAAGCAACTCGATCGCGCGGCTGACGATCATCGCAGGGTCTGCGCTCGGCAATCGGTGGCTTAGCAAATCCTGTAACGAACGCAGCTGATCGTGAGTGCGCTGGTCGACGGTGATCTCGATCTTGAAACGTCGCGAGGCGAGCGCGGCGATCTGCCGATGTTTGGCGGCGGGCTTGCCCGCACCGGCCGCGGCCGGCACGCCGTTCGGCACGCCTCGCTCGTTGGGATCACGTTGCCCGTTTGGACCGCATTGTTCGGTGGGACCGCGAGCCTCTCGCGCGCTGGTTGTCAGCGTCTCCGCAGCCGCAACGCCTCTGGTCAGTCTCGGCAGCGCGCGCACGCGTGAGGGCACATCAGCTCGCGGAGCCAACTCGGCCAGCAAAACATC
>JAJCZL010000045.1 GCA_029262415.1 Deltaproteobacteria bacterium
CCAGACGCAATCAGGTCCGGCTGTGTCAAAGTTTTGCTGCAGATGATTGGCGGCGATGACCGATGGCTTGCTCCCGTGCTTGCCGGGGCGGCGTTTATATCCAACCTGTGCTCGCAAACCAGCCTTGTTCATGAGTTTGGCAACGGTGTTGGCGGCGCATGTCTCACCCAAACTGAGCAAATCATGATGGATCTTGCGGTAGCCATAAACGCAGCCGCTTTCCAGCCAGGATTGCTTGATCAAGCCGGTTAAGCGCCGTTGCCGCTTGGCCATGCGGCTAAGGCCAGACTTGAGCCAAACGTAAAACCCGCTGGGATGGACTTTTAGAACACGGCACATCGCTCGGATAGAAAACAGCGACCTGTGTGCCTTGATGAAGGCGTACTTCACGATACATCTTTTGCGAAGTACGCCGTGGCCTTTTTTAGTATGTCCCGCTCCTCGGTGACGCGGGCAAGTTCCAACTTAAGACGGCGGTTCTCGGCCAGTTGAGCATCAACCGCATAGTGCTTTTGTTCCGGCTGACGATAAATCTTGCACCAATCATAAATCGACTTCGTGCAAACCCCCAGCCGCTCGGCCACATCCTTGACCGAATAACCCCGATCCGCGACCTGCGCTGCTGCCTCGCGTTTGAACTCATCTGTATAGCGAATGCGGCCTGACATAGGATTCTCCTTGCTTCCATTTTTACCAAGCAAGGCGTCTAGGAAACCTGGGGCACATCAGCCGTGTGATAGTGTATACTATATCATATCCTTATAGTTATACGTAATACAAGATCACCCTCTTGACATGAAAGGCTGCATTTGATATATAATTCTATATGACAAAGCAAAATCAATCTAATAACACAGATCAAGCTCCACACTCCAAGCTGGTCGCTATTGGAGAGCAGTTGAAGGCGGCTCGCGAGGCTAAGGGGTTGAGCCAGCGAGCGCTTGGCACGCGCACGGGGCTACCCCAAAGCCATATTTCTCAGATTGAAAATGCAGCGATTGATCTGCGCATCACCAGCCTCGTCACAATAGCCCATGCTCTCGATCTGGAACTTACGCTTATATCGCGGCGTCTCGTATCCGCCCTCGAAGGGATGCAGCGCCAAGTCTCCGAATCTCAAACAAAACAAATTCCAGCCTATCGGTTAGATGAGGAGGACGATGATGCCTGATCTTTCTTCTCTCAATGTGCTGCTGCTTGGCCGCAAGATAGCATCCCTGACGCTCCTTCCGGGAAACAGCACCCTCCTCGTCTTCGAGGAGGACTATATCAATGATGCACAGCGCCCAACATTAAGCCTGAGTTACAAAGATGCCTATGGACAATTGATCACCGATCAGCCGCAGACGAATATGCGCGTTCCGCCATTCTTCTCGAACTTGTTGCCGGAAGGACCGTTACGCGACTATCTGGCAAAACGGGGCGGCGTGAAATCCAGCCGCGAATTTCATCTGCTGTGGGTGTTGGGCGAAGACCTGCCAGGCGCAGTGCGGATTGCACCTGCTGATGAAACAGCGTGGCCGGACAATACTGAAGCCGATGAATTGGATGATGCAGCGCGGCGTCGCAATGCGCTTCGGTTCTCGCTCGCCGGTGTTCAGCTCAAATTCTCAGCCGTTGCCAAAGCACAGGGCGGACTGACTATTCCTGCAAGCGGCCAGGGAGGCTCGTGGATTGTCAAACTCCCTTCCCCTTTTTATTCCGATGTGCCGGAAAACGAATATGCGATGATGGAATTGGCGCGGATGATCGGTATTGATGTGCCGGAAACACGCCTTGTTCCGATAAATGAAATTGAGGGACTGCCTGAAGGCATCAACCAGGTTGGCGGCAATGCATTTGTCATCAAACGATTTGATCGAACAGACGACGGTCAAGCGGTTCACATAGAGGATTTTGCACAAATCTTTGGCATTTTCCCTGACCGGAAATATGAACGAGCAAACTATCGTAATATTGCGAACGTCATCGCTACCGAAGCAGGTGATGAGAGCGTTCGCGAGTTCGTCAGGCGTCTTGTCTTCAATGCTCTGATTGGCAACGCCGACATGCACCTCAAGAACTGGTCGCTCATATACCCAGACAAACGTAATGCCCGGATCGCACCCGCCTATGATTTCGTGGCGACGATCCAGTATCTAAATGATGACAAGATGGCGTTGAGGTTCAATCGTACAAAGCTGTTTAAGGACATAAACAAAACTCAGCTCGCGCGTTTTGCCGTCAAAGCAGGACTGCCCAAAAAATTCGTGCTTGATGCTGCAGATGAAACCGTCGAGGCGTTTAACGATCTATGGTCCAAGGCGAAAAAGGACCTCAATATAAGTAGCGCCCTCTCGTCGGCCATTGAAAAACACCGCAAGACAATACCTCTTTGAAGAAGCAGTACCGTGAAAGATCAGGGAAGCCCCATAGCCTGCACCAGGGGCAAAGCTCCCAAGATGCAAACAGGCTAGATTTTCTTTGGTTTCATAGCGGTTTAATCCCCATTTAATGACGTTTTATTGACGGTAAGGGCCGCCCGCGCGTCCTGCCCTAACTGACTGCCGTTTTCGGTAATCGTAGTCTCGCATCATTTCCTTCCGTAAAAGCGCCGGTCTCATTGAGCATTGCGTGTGCTCCATTTAGTTCGTTCCAATTTATGGCATGTGTGTACCGCTGTGCGTAATCCATCATGCGTATCAATGGTGTTGTGTTGCCAGATTGCGATATTGATTTAAGCGCACCGAGATAGTCGACGCGAAAGGCGGTTGGAATAATAATGCGTTCCTGTTTTTCAGCGACAAGTTCTGCATTCATCATGATGCGCGCAGCCCTGCCATTGCCGTCAGCAAAGGGGTGCACTTCACTAACTAAGAACATCATGAAGACCGCCCGCTGAAATGGCTCTCCAAGGCCTAGCAAGAACTCATGCCCCTTCTCAAGCGTGCCATTCACAAGATCTGGCGCAACGAAAATTGTATTGCCCGCGCGGTTTGACTTGGTTTTGAAGATGCCTGGGTTTTTATCTTGGCGCGCGCCCATGAAGACGGCATGACGTCTGCGCAGTATTGAAATAAAATCATCAAAATCGCTCGGAAGTTTTGTCATTTCCGCGCTATCGGAGACAATACGGTAAGTCCCTAATATGTCATGGGCGTCATCCGGACGTTCTTGCGGTATGACGCCTTGAAAGACAATTTCCTCAGCTTCTTCGACGGTGAATTCCGTGCCCTCTATGAAGTTTGAGAAATAGGCTTCAAAAAATGAAAGGTTAGAGCGCGCCGCGACTGTTCGATCAGGGGCCGAACGATCAGCGGGAACGGTTTGTCTGAGCGCTGTGAAAAGCGTTTCAAAAAGAGTGATACGATCAGGATCAAACGGCGCGCCAGCGATGCGCGCCTTGGCGACCGGACTTTGAGCTTTGGTTTTTCGAGTGCCCAGGAGCGCACCGATCAGTTTGTCGAGCCCTTTAAATTCCCCTTCGAGTTCAAGCGTTGGCGCGATAGCCCGCGCTTCATCACGAAGCCGGTTAAGTGCGTCTTCGCCCTGCTGACGGAGTAGCATATCCAGGCGTTCTTCGATTTCTCTGCGTGAAAGAGTGCGCGCAAGGCGTTCACCGCGCGCGCGCGCGGGGCGCATATTTTCAAGATAAGCGCGCGCGGTTGAGGCAAGGCGCGCGCCGCCAATAAAGGGCCGATCACTTTCAAGCGGTTTCGGGCCTTTTCGAGGGCGAAAGATTATCCCCGGTAGTTCGGTGTCGCGTTTCTTTTTTGAAATCAGACAAACCGAACCATCCGCTGCTGGTTGGTTTTCTAGACCAGTGCGATCGGTAATGAGCGCATCAGGGTAGTATGAGGTAATGAGATAATACCAGTTGCGCCTAACTAGCCGCTCCGGGTCCTCTTCAAGATTGCGGGTATATAGCCGAGAGCCCAGCTTGCGCAGATCACCGCGCGCCACCGCTTCCGATACGGATTTTGTGATAGCCGTATCAGAGACAAAGACTTCAGGCAGGGCGTCGATGGATAATTCGGGCATTAAGAATTCCTCTCACTCCCAGTATAAAGATTTTTCGGGAATTAATAAAGAAAAATATGGATAAAGTGGGTTTTATTATTGTGTACGTGCCTTTTTGGGGTCATAACCTCTTAAAACTCAGTGATTTTCAATTTTTCGGGATATAATAATCCGATTTTTTGATAATATGGGGTTTAAGAAAACAGCTTGATCTTGGGAGTGTTTAACCTCCCATTCGTGAAGATCACCGAAATACTAGCCATCACCAACCCATTCCAAAAAGTGCGAAACTATCACCTTCTCGACAGATACGAATCTCTGCAGAAGTGGTTCGGTTTGTTTGCACAAGTTGATATTATCACAATTGTTACTCCGTATGCAAACTTTTATTTTATTTCTCTAAAATCAACCTCTAGCACCCTCATACCGAGCAACTTGGATGTTTCAGCTGGCGCTACATTATTCGAATAGTGCACTGCCCCATCCACTACCAATTTTATTCCTTTGGAAGACCTGCCGGAGGCATGGTCTTGCTTAAAACGGCATTCCTTCGGAGCCGACAC